>NZ_JBIBZN010000008.1:0-351266 GCF_043084305.1 Streptomyces sp. NPDC014656 | reverse complement strand
AACATGCCGCCGAAGGCGGCGATCGACGGGTGCGCGTCGGTGACGAGTTCCTGGTAGCGGTCGGCGTCGTTGAGCGCGAGGTCGACGGCCTCGATCGGGCCGATCTTGGCGCTGACCGCGACGATCACGACGGGGAAGACCAGCCGCATTCCGAAGACGGCGATCAGAATGCCGACGGTGAGGAAGATCTTCTGCCAGAAGGCATTCATCTTCTTCAGGATGCCGGCGTTGACCACCGCGTTGTCGAAGGAGAGCGAGATCTCGAGGACGCAGAGGATCGCGACGATCCCGAACGCCTCCCACCCCCCGTAGAACACCGCGGCGACGAGGCCGAGGGCGGTGATCGCGAACGACCAGCCGAAGGTTTTCAGAAGCACTGCCTACCCCATTGTGTGATAACGCGGCTTTACGAAACGTTGACCCCGAAGTCTAGAGCGATGCCCCGCAGTCCGGACGCGTACCCCTGACCGACCGCACGGAACTTCCATTCGCCGTTGTAGCGGTAAAGCTCGCCGAAGATCATCGCCGTCTCGGTCGAGGCGTCCTCGGAGAGGTCGTAACGGGCCAGTTCCTGGCCGTCCGCCTGGTTCACCACGCGGATGAAGGCGTTGCTGACCTGACCGAAGGTCTGGCCGCGGTTGTCCGCGTCGTGGATCGAGACCGGGAAGACGATCTTGTCGCACTGGGGCGGGACGCGGGTCAGGTCGATGACGAGCGACTCGTCGTCGCCGTCGCCCTCTCCGGTGAGGTTGTCGCCGGTGTGCTCGACCGAACCCTCGGGGCTGCGCAGCTGGTTGTAGAAGACGAAGTAGTCGTCACCGAGCACCCGGCCGGCCTGGCACATCAGGGCGCTGGCGTCGAGGTCGAAGGGGGCTCCGGTGGTGGACCGCGCGTCCCAGCCGAGGCCCACGAGGACCTTGGTGAGATTGGGTGCGGCCTTGGAGAGGGAGACGTTGCCTCCCTTGGCGAGCGTGACGCCCATGGTGTTCGGTTCCTCCCCGGTGGATGCTGCTGCCATGAGGCACGTCCGGCGCCGCACGAGGAGTGCGGCGCCGGACGTCGTCGAGCGGGGTCCGGTCCCGGGCCTCGACGGCCCGGCCCGGACGGCCCTGAGGGTGTGCGGCTCAGACGTTGACGCCGAAGTCCTGCGCGATGCCGCGCAGGCCCGAGGCGTAACCCTGGCCGACCGCGCGGAACTTCCACTCCGCGCCGTGGCGGTACAGCTCGCCGAAGACCATGGCGGTCTCGGTCGAGGCGTCCTCGGAGAGGTCGTACCGCGCGATCTCGGCGCCGCCGGCCTGGTTCACGACGCGGATGAACGCGTTGCGCACCTGGCCGAAGGACTGCTGGCGGTTCTCGGCGTCGTAGATGGACACCGGGAAGACGATCTTGGCCACGTCGGCCGGGACGCCGGCCAGGTTGACCTTGACCTGCTCGTCGTCGCCCTCGCCCTCGCCGGTGAGGTTGTCACCGGTGTGCTCGACGGAACCGTCGGCGCTCTTGAGGTTGTTGAAGAAGACGAAGTCCTGGTCGTTGCGCACCTTGCCGGCCTCGCTCACCAGGATGGCGCTGGCGTCGAGGTCGAAGTCCGTACCGGTGGTGGTGCGGACGTCCCAGCCCAGACCGACGGTCACGGCGGTGAGGCCAGGGGCCTCCTTGGTCAGCGAGACGTTGCCGCCCTTGCTGAGGCTGACTCCCACGAGTCCCTCCATCATTGGTTTCCAGGGGCAGCGCCCCCGGTCGTGCGTTGGCATCGGATCAACGACTGGATCCTAGTGACGGGTTCCCAGTCGAAACAGACGATTCGCCCGGGGAATCGGGGGGTGTCGGCGGACAGCGCCCGATTCCGGGTCCGGCCCGGAGGGGTCGGGGTCCGAGCCGGGAGGGTCCGGAGCCCGAGCCGGGAGGGTCCGGAGTCCGGCCCCGGAGGGTTCAGAAGGCTCGGAGGACTCGGAGGGTTCAGAGGGTTTCGAGGGCCTTCACGTACGCGTCGAGGTCGCGGGCGTCCGGCAGGGCGTTGACGACCGTCCAGCGGACGACGCCCTCCTTGTCGATGATGAAGGTGCCGCGGACGGAGCAGCCCTTCTCCTCGTCGAAGACGCCGTAGGCGCGGGAGGCGTCGCCGTGCTTCCAGAAGTCGGAGAGCAGCGGGTACTCCAGGCCCTCCTGCTCGGCGAAGACGCGCAGCGTGTGGATGGAGTCGTTGGAGACCGCGAGCAGCTGCGTGTCGTCGTTGACGAACTTCGGCAGGTTGTCGCGGAGCTCGCACAGCTCGCCGGTGCACACGCCGGTGAAGGCGAAGGGGTAGAAGAGCAGCACCACGTTCTTCTCGCCGCGGAAGTCGGAGAGCCGCACGGTGCGCCCGTGGTTGTCCTTGAGCTCGAAATCGGGGGCCTTGGTGCCGACCTCGATCGCCATCGCGTACGCATCCCTTCGACGGGGCCCGGCCTCTGGGCCGAACCGGTGAACCCCACCCTACGGCCTGGCCGGCGGGAGCCCCGCCGAAGCCCCTCGGGGCGCGCGAAAGCCCCCGCCGTGGCGACGGCGGGGGCTTCGCGCAGCAGGGGATCAGCGCTTGGGGGCAGCCAGGCGGGTGCCCGTCCAGTCCTTGGCGACGCTGATGCTCTTGGTCTGGGAGAGACCAGCGGTCTGCGCGGCATCGTTGATGTCGCTCGGCTCGATGTAGCCGTCGCGGCCGGTCTTCGGCGTCAGCAACCAGATGTTGCCTCCGTCCTCCAGCAGACCGATGCTGTCCACCAGGGCGTCGGTGAGATCACCGTCTTCATCACGGAACCAGAGGACAACGGCGTCGGCGACGTCGTCGTAGTCCTCGTCCACGAGCTCCTGGCCGATGGTGGACTCGATGCCTTCGCGGAGATCCTGGTCGACGTCGTCGTCGTAGCCGATCTCCTGGACCACCTGTCCGGGCTCGAACCCCAGCCTCGCCGCCGGGTTGGTCCGCTCCTCCGCGTGGTCCGCGGTCGCGCTCACGGCTTGCCTCCTGATCATGTATCGGAAAATGCTCGGGCCGCGCATGCGCGCGGCGCTGGCCGTAGTCCACACGTGACGGGGCGGATCGCGCAAGTACCCGGCCGTGGAGACCGCCGAAACGGTGACGTTTGGGGCCGTCTCACCGCAACTTCCGGCGCCTTTCGACAGCTCTCCGTGACCAGGGGTGCACGATTCGTCCCGCTTGGCGGGCTTCTACGGTTTCAGTCTGCCGAACGCATTGCCGGAACGCATGCGCGGATTGGGCGTAAGGTTGCGATTTGACCACGCCTCTCGCGCGGGGAGGGCGCGGGGAGGAGTACCTCTCGGTAAAGATGACGTGTGCCGCCAGCCGGGTACACGATGGACGTCCCCGGCCTCGGACATCCCGGCCTCCACGGGGCTCCCCTCCCTCCTGGGGCTCCCCCCGACCAGCGAAGGAACAGCGTGGCTCCCGGATCCGACCGCAACCCGATCATCATTGGCGGCCTTCCCAGCCAGGTCCCGGACTTCGACCCGGAAGAGACCCAGGAGTGGCTCGACTCCCTCGACGCGGCCGTCGACGAGCGGGGCCGCGAGCGGGCCCGCTACCTGATGCTCCGGCTGATCGAGCGCGCCCGCGAGAAGCGGGTGGCCGTGCCCGAGATGCGCAGCACGGACTACGTCAACACCATCGCCACCAAGGACGAGCCCTTCTTCCCCGGCAACGAGGAGATCGAGCGCAAGGTCCTCAACGCCACCCGGTGGAACGCGGCCGTGATGGTGTCGCGCGCCCAGCGTCCGGGCATCGGCGTCGGCGGCCACATCGCCACCTTCGCCTCCTCGGCCTCCCTCTACGACGTGGGCTTCAACCACTTCTTCCGGGGCAAGGACGAGGGCGACGGCGGCGACCAGATCTTCTTCCAGGGCCACGCCTCCCCTGGGATCTACGCCCGCGCCTTCCTGCTGGACCGGCTGAGCGCGACGCAGCTCGACGGCTTCCGCCAGGAGAAGTCGAAGTACCCGAACGGGCTGTCGTCCTACCCGCACCCGCGGCTGATGCCGGACTTCTGGGAGTTCCCGACGGTGTCGATGGGCCTCGGTCCGCTCGGCGCGATCTACCAGGCCCGGATGAACCGGTACATGGAGGCGCGCGGGATCGCCGACACCACCAAGTCGCACGTGTGGGCCTTCCTCGGCGACGGCGAGATGGACGAGGTCGAGTCGCTCGGCCAGCTCTCCATCGCGGCCCGCGAGGGCCTCGACAACCTCACCTTCGTCGTCAACTGCAACCTCCAGCGGCTCGACGGCCCGGTCCGCGGCAACGGCAAGATCATCCAGGAGCTGGAGTCGATCTTCCGGGGCAACGGCTGGAACGTCATCAAGCTGATCTGGGACCGCTCCTGGGACCCGCTGCTCGCCCAGGACCGCGACGGCATCCTGGTCAACCGGCTGAACACCACCCCGGACGGGCAGTTCCAGACGTACGCCACGGAGACCGGCTCGTACATCCGCGACCACTTCTTCGGCGACGACCACCGGCTGCGGGCCATGGTCGAGTCCATGTCGGACCAGCAGATCCTCCACCTGGGGCGCGGCGGCCACGACCACAAGAAGATCTACGCGGCCTACGCGGCGGCCAAGGCCCACAAGGGCCAGCCGACGGTGATCCTGGCCCAGACGGTCAAGGGCTGGACCCTCGGCCCCAACTTCGAGGGCCGCAACGCCACCCACCAGATGAAGAAGCTGACGGTCGACGACCTCAAGCGCTTCCGCGACCGGCTGCACATCCCGGTGACCGACAAGGAGCTGGAGTCCGGCCTGCCGCCGTACTACCACCCCGGACGGGACTCCGAGGAGATCCAGTACATGCACGACCGCCGCAGCGCGCTCGGCGGCTACGTGCCGACCCGGGTCGTGCGGTCGAGGCCGCTGGCCCTGCCGGACGACAAGACCTACGCGGCGGTCCGCAAGGGCTCGGGCCAGCAGTCGATCGCCACCACGATGGCCTTCGTCCGGCTGCTCAAGGACCTGATGCGGGACAAGGAGATCGGCAAGCGCTTCGTGCTGATCGCGCCGGACGAGTACCGCACCTTCGGCATGGACTCCTTCTTCCCGAGCGCCAAGATCTACAACCCGCTGGGGCAGCAGTACGAGGCGGTGGACCGCGAACTCCTCCTCGCCTACAAGGAGTCCCCGACCGGCCAGATGCTGCACGACGGCATCTCCGAGGCCGGCTGCACGGCCTCGCTGATCGCCGCGGGCTCGGCCTACGCCACCCACGGCGAGCCGCTGATCCCGGTCTACGTCTTCTACTCGATGTTCGGCTTCCAGCGGACCGGCGACCAGTTCTGGCAGATGGCCGACCAGCTCGCGCGCGGCTTCGTCCTGGGCGCCACCGCCGGCCGGACCACGCTGACCGGCGAGGGCCTCCAGCACGCCGACGGCCACTCGCACCTCCTCGCTTCGACGAACCCGGCCTGCATCGCCTACGACCCGGCGTTCGGCTTCGAGATCGCGCACATCGTCCAGGACGGTCTGCGCCGGATGTACGGCCCCGAGGCCGAGGACGTCTTCTACTACCTGACGGTCTACAACGAGCCGATCCAGCACCCGGCCGAGCCCGAGGACGTGGACGTGGAGGGCATCCTCCAGGGCATCCACCTCTTCAAGCGCGCCGAGTCCGGTGCGGTCCCGGCGCAGATCATGGCCTCCGGCGTCGCCGTCCCGTGGGCGATCGAGGCGCAGCGGATCCTCGCCGAGGAGTGGAACGTCAAGGCCGACGTCTGGTCCGCGACCTCCTGGAACGAGCTGCGGCGCGAGGCGGTGGCGGTCGAGGAGCACAACCTGCTCCACCCGGACGAGGAGCAGCGCGTCCCGTACGTCACCCGCAAGCTCCAGGCCGCCGAGGGCCCCTTCGTGGCCGTCTCGGACTGGATGCGCTCGGTGCCGGACCAGATCGCCCGCTGGATCCCCGGCTCGTACACCTCCCTCGGTGCGGACGGTTTCGGTTTCGCGGACACCCGGGGGGCGGCCCGCCGGTACTTCCACATCGACGCCCAGTCGGTCGTGCTGGCGGTGCTGACCGAGCTGGCCCGCGACGGCAAGGTGGACCGCGCGGTCCTGAAGCAGGCGGTGGACCGCTACCAGCTGCTGGACGTGGCGGCCGCCGACCCGGGTCCGGCGGGCGGCGACGCCTGACGGGCCCCGGCGGGGCGTAGCGCCTGGTGGGGGGCGGTGGGACCGGTGGTCCCGCCGCCCTTCGGCATTCCTTACGATGCCCCGCATGTCCGTGAAGAAGGAGCGCCCCGCGAAGGTCCGCTGGGAAGAGCTCACCCAGACCCCGCTGCTGGTGCTCGCGGTGGCCTTCGGCATCGCGTACGCCGTGCCGATCGTCGCGCCCGGTGCCGAGCCGTGGGTGCACCGGCTGTGCTCCTGGGTCGAGTGGGGCGTGTGGGGGACCTTCGCGGTGGACTACGCGGTCCGGCTCGGGCTCTCCCCGTCCCGTTGGGCGTTCGTCCGCTCCCATCCCCTCGACCTCCTCGCGGTCCTGCTGCCGATGGTGCAGCCGCTGCGGCTGCTGCGGGTGGTCTCCACCCTCCTCCTCGTGGGCCGGCGGGCCCGGATGGCCCCGCAGATAACGCTCACCACCTATGTGGCGGGCGCGGTGGTCGGGCTGATGATGTTCGGCTCGCTGGCGGTGCTGCACGTCGAACGGGACGCGCCGAACGGCAACATCAAGACCCTGGGCGACGCCGTGTGGTGGTCCTTCACCACGATGACGACGGTCGGCTACGGCGACCACGCGCCGACGACCGGGCTCGGGCGGGTGCTCGCGGTCGGGCTGATGCTGTCGGGCATCGCCCTGCTGGGTGTGGTCACCGCCAACATCGCGGCCTGGTTCATCTCCCGCTTCGAGCGGGACGACGCTCAGGAGCGCCGGCAGACGGAGCTCCTGGAGTCCCTGACCCGGGAGGTCCGCGAGCTCCGCGCCGAGGTCGCCCGGCTCTCGGCCCCGGTGCCGCCGCAGACCGCGCCGGGGAGCGTGCTCGGAGGCGTACCGGAGGGCGTGCCGGAGGCCGCGTCCGGGGCCGGGGCCGAGCCGGGGGCCGCTAGCGCTCCCAGAGCTTGAAGGCTCTGACCTCGTAGGGCGCCTGCGGGATCCAGGTGCCCCGGCCCGGGTAGGTCTCGAACTCGCCCGTCTCCGCGCACTCCGCCGACTGGTAGGTGGTGACCGGCCGGCCGGTGCGGACGGCGAGGGACTGGGCCGAGCCGCCGGCCGGGAGGGCGACGCAGCTGTCGAGGTCCGTCGTGGCCAGTTCGTACGTCCACGGCCTGCCCTTGAAGTCGGGCTTCGGCCAGAGGCAGAGCCTCCCCGGCCCGCAGGCGCCCAGCGCGGTTCCTGCGGCGGTCGCGGCGGGTGCGGCCGGTACGGCCGGGGCGGCTGTCGCCGGGAGGGCGGCCAGGAGCAGTGCGGCCATCCCCGTGAGTACGGCCGCCGTCTTCGCGTTCATGCAGATCATCCCCCGTTTCGTCACTCTCTGTAATCACGAGCATGGACGAGGTGACCCCCGAACGGAAGAGGGGCCGCCCCCGTTCCTTCGAACGGGTGACGGCCCCCTAGGGAAGCTCGGGGTCAGATGTGCCCGCCGCCCATGCCCGCCTGCGCGTTCTCGCCGCGCTTGGTGAGGGTGGCGACCAGCGCCGCGACCACGGCGACGACACCGGCGACGGTGAAGGCCAGGCCCATGCCCTGCAGGAAGGTGTCGTGGATGACGTCGGAGATCTTCGCGAAGAGGTCCGGGGTCATGCCGGGCGCCTGCGCCAGCTCCTGCGGGGCCATGCCGAACTCGGCGGCCTCCTCCAGACGCGGGTCCACCGGGACCGGGATCCCGGCCTCCTTCCAGTTGCCCTCGAAGGCGCCGGAGACCTTGGACGCCATGACCGCGCCGAGCACCGCGGTGCCGAGCGCGCCGCCGACCTGCATGGCGGCCTGCTGGAGACCGCCGGCGACGCCGGACAGCTCCAGCGGCGCGTTGCCGACGATGACCTCGGTGGCGCCGACCATGACCGGGGCGAGGCCCAGGCCGAGGAGGGCGAACCAGAGGGACATCGCGAGCGTGCCCGTGTCGGCCGAGAGCGAGATCATGCCGAACATCGCGGCGGCCGTGCAGACCATGCCGCCGACCAGCGGCACCCGCGGGCCGAACTTGGTGATGAGCGCGCCGGCCAGCGGCGAGGAGACGATCATCATCGCGGTCAGCGGGAGCAGCCGCAGACCGGCGTCGATCGGGCCGAGCCCCTTCACGCCCTGGAGGTAGAAGGTCACGAAGAAGAGCCCGCCCATGAAGGCGAAGGCCATCAGGACCATCAGCACCACGCCGGCCGAGAGCGGCACGGAGCGGAACATGCCGAGCGGAATGAGCGGCTCCTTGACCTTCGTCTCCCAGACGGCGAAGACGGCGAAGAGCACGATCGCGCCGAGCAGGCAGCCCCACGTGTTGGCGCTGGTCCAGCCCCAGTCCGCGCCGGCCTTGATGAGGCTCCAGACGAGCAGGCCCATCGCGCCGGAGAGCAGCGCGATGCCGAGGACGTCGAAGGAGCGCGGCGCGTTCTCGGCGCGGTGGTCCTTCAGGATGATCAGGCCGAGCGCGAGGGCGACGACGCCGACGGGCACGTTGATGAAGAAGACGGACTGCCAGCTGACGTGCTCGACGAGGAAGCCGCCGAGGATCGGGCCGCCCGCGGTGGAGGCGCCGATCACCATGCCCCAGATGCCGATGGCCATGTTCAGCTTCTCGGCGGGGAAGGTGGCGCGCAGCAGGCCGAGCGCGGCCGGCATCAGCAGGGCGCCGAAGAGGCCCTGGAGCACCCGGAAGGCGATCACGAAGGCGATCGAGTCGGAGAGGCCGATCGCCCCGGAGGCGGCGGCGAAGCCCGCGATGCCGATGAGGAAGGTCTGACGGTGGCCGAAGCGGTCACCGAGCTTGCCGGCGGTGATCAGCGCGACGGCGAGCGCGAGCAGGTAGCCGTTGGTGATCCACTGGAGCTGGTCCAGGGTGGCGCCGAGGTCGGCCTGGATGGCGGGGTTGGCGATCGCGACGATCGTGCCGTCGAGCGCGACCATCATCACGCCCGCCGCGACGGCGAAGAGAGTCAGCCAGGGGTGGCCGCGCAGGCCTTTCGCCGGGGCCGGACCTGGCTCCCCGGCGCCCCCCTGGCCCTGCGGGGCCTTTTCCACTGTGGTCTGACTAGTCATGGGAATGAGGCTAGTGACAGTCACTGACAATTGACAAAGTGATTCACGCGTCGGTAACTGTCACGTAGCTCACAGGTACGCTGAGCAGGAAGAAGCTCCCGTAATCGGCTGAAAAGAGACTCCTTTGACCGTGTCCGCGCCCGGACCGTCCGCACCCGGACCGTCCGTGCCCGGCCTGCGCGAGCGGAAGAAGCAGCGCACCCGCGACGCGCTCGTCAGGGTGGCCCTGGAGCTCTTCACCACCCAGGGGTACGAGCGGACCACCGTCGACGAGATCGTCGAGGCCGTGGAGGTCTCCCAGCGCACCTTCTTCCGCTACTTCGCCTCCAAGGAGGAGGTCGCCTTCGCCGTCCAGCGGATGGTGGAGGAGGAGTTCGTCCGCGCCCTGACCGCCCGCCCGCCCGGGGAGGGCCCCTTCGACGCGATGCGCAACGCCGTGCTCGCCGCGTGGGACGGCGTCGGCGACGCGATCGACGAGGTCGTCCCCGTCGATCTCTACCTGCGGACCTTCTTCATGATCGAGTCGACGCCGGCCCTGCTCGCCGCCCACCTGCGCCGCTCCAGCGAGCTGGAGGAGACCATCGCCCGGGTCGTCGCCCGCCGCGAGGGGCTCGACGTGGACGCCGACCCGCGGCCCAGGATCGCCGTGGCCGCCTTCAGCGGCGTGATGCGCGTCACCGGACAGATGTGGGGCAAGGGCCCCGACCGCACCCTGGAGGGGATCCGGGCCCTCACCGAGTGGTACCTGGACCACCTCGGCCCGGCCCTCTCGCTGCACTGGCGAAAGCCCTTGCCGCCTCGCTGAGGACCGTGGCGCGGCCGCCGCCCGAGGGCCCGGCGGAGCACCGTCTCCGGAGGGCCGCGGAGCGCCCCCCTCCGGAGACCGCGAGGTCAGGTCCGTCATCTCGGCCGTCTAGGGTGTCCGCCCGTGACCTCCGCCGACGTCCCGCCGTCCCTCGCCGTCCTGCGCACCCTCCTCGCGCTGGGCGTCGTCCTCGTGATGCTGGCCACCACCGGGTGGACCACGATCCGGCACCGGCCGGTGTCCGGGCCCTCCATGGAGGCCGCGCTGGCCGACTGGGCGCGGGAGCGGATCGGCGACGTCCCGCCGCCGGATCCGGCCACCACCCCGCCCCGTACGGTCGCGGCCTGGTTCGCCGCGCTCGGCCCGGCCCGCGCCGAAGGTCTCGCGGTGCGTCATCCCTTCGTCGTCGGCAACCTCGACGGGGCCCCGCCGGCCCTGCGCTACCGCGCCAACCGGATCGGCCTCGCCCGCGCGCTGGCGGCCGAGCGGCCCCGGCTCGACGACCCCCGGCTCTCCCCCGAGGGCCGCCACGAGGCCCGCCGCCGGGTGGACCGCTTCGTGTCCCTGCTGGAGCCCGGCCGCCGGATCCTCGCCTTCGACCCCACCGGCACCGGACGGGCGGCCGAGGTGCTGGGCGATCTGGAGCGGGCCCGGCGGGTGTCGGTCGTCGTGCCCGGCGTCGACACCCACCTCCTCACCTTCCAGAAGACCAACGGGCGGTACACCGCCCCCGTCGGCATGGCGCGCGCCCTGTACGAGGCCGAACGGCGCACCGTGCCCGGCGCCCGGGTCGCGGTCATCGCCTGGGCCGGCTACACCGCGCCCGCCCGGGTGGGCGTGGACGCGGCGACCGGGCGGCTCGCCACGATCGGCGCCGCCCGGCTCGTCCGGCTGACCGAGGGCCTGCCGGGGACGGCCCGGGTGGCGCTCTTCTGCCACAGCTACGGCTCCGTGCTCTGCGGGATCGCCGCGCCCCGGCTGCCGGACCGGGTGACCGACCTGACGGTGGCCGGCAGCCCCGGAATGCGGGCGGAGACGGCCGCCGAGCTGGGCACCCGGGCCCGGATATGGGCGATGCGGGACGCCGGGGACTGGATCGCGGACGTCCCCCACCTGGAGCTCGGCGGCGTCGGGCACGGGGCGGACCCGGTGGCGCCGGAGTTCGGCGCGCGGCTGGTCTCGGCGGCCGGGGCGGCCGGACACAGTGGCTATTTCGAGCCGGGGACGCAGAGCCTCGGCAATTTCGCGGCGATAGGCGCCGGGGCCTTCGGACGGGTCGTCTGCGCACATGCCGACCGCGCGTGCCACGGGGGAATCTCCGGCGGCACCGGCCTCTGACGCGCGTAGATCACGGAATTTCCTGACAGTTCCGAGGGGCGACGCACGGCCACGCGCCGCTTACGATGAGGCGTATGGGTGATGTGCTGGCCGGAATTCATGCCACCTGGGAGTTGGAGAGCGACGCCCTCGTCATCCGCTTCGAACGGGGGATCCGTACGCCGAGGCTGTTCCAGGCGCTGCGCGAGCGACGCGTGCCGTACGAGGCGCTGGCCTCGGCGACGCTCGCGCCGGGGCGGCGCGGCACCGTCGTCCTGCACGCCGTGCCGCGGCCGGGCGCCGATCCCCTGATGGAAGCGGCCGCCGGGCAGCTGAAGGAGACGTGCGACCCGTACCGGCTGGCGCTGCCCGCCGACCGGGAGGAGCCGGCCGCCCGGCTGCGCGACGAGCTCGCCGCCGTGATCCCGCCCGGGCCCGCGGACTTGGCGGACCGCTTCGACACGGGCTTCCTCGTCGCGGCGCCGCAGGGGCCGCTCTCCTTCAAGGCGTACGACGGGAAGGCCACGTTCGACGGGTCGTCCGAGGTGTCCTTCCGCTGGTCCTCGACGATGGCCACGTCGGAGAAGTGGAAGACGGGCGACCAGGTCTTCGCGCTGCGGGAGCTGAGCGGTGTCGAATGGCGCTCGCCGGACTCCCCCGGCGGGTTCCTGCGGCTGCTCCCCCGGAACGGCGCGCCCCGGGCGGACCGGCCCGACCACGACCCGGCGTCGGTCGTCTTCGGGCTCGGCTACGGCCCGGTGCACGAGTCCCTCCCGTTCGCGGCGGCCGTCCTGTCGGCGATCCGCGCCAAGGACCGCACTCCCGTCCCCGCGGGGGCGCCCAGCGCGGCGCACGGGAACCCCGGCGCCATCGCTGAAAGGATTCGCCACCTGAGCGAACTGCACCAGGCGGGTCTGGTGACGGACGAGGAATTCGCGGCGAAGAAGACGGAGCTGCTGGCCGAGCTGTGACGGCCGCCGTCGGGCGCGGGGGCGCGCGAGCCGTCGCGTCCGCCGTCGGGCGGTGCGCGCGACGAAGGTCACGCTGTGAGGCGGCTGCGGGACAGGGCTCTCTCTCGTGCTGTGAGGCCGCCGCCGGGCAGGGCGCGCCCGCGCTGTGACGGCCGCCGTCGGGCGGGGCGCGCGACGAAGGTCGCGCGCCGTCATACCAGGGTCTGATCCGCGATTGTCACCCCTGGTACGACGACGGGGCCGGGCCGCGAACCTAGGCTGACTCGACATGAAAGTGATCGAGAAGCGGCCGGCGCCGCGGCGGCTCGCGGCGCGGCTCACGAACTGGTCGCGAAGGGCCGTCCAGGCGCTGGAAGCCGCCTTCACCGCACCCGCCGCGTCCGGGTCCGCGTCCTTCCCGGACGCGTCCTCGCGGTGGACGCGGCTGCTGCCGTACGGGGTCGGGGTCGCGCTCGTCGCCTCCCTGCTTCCGGTCACCGTCCATCTGCTCATCAACGACTACGACGTGCCCGGCGCCCTCGCCGGAGCACTCGCCACCGCGCAGACCGCGCCGCTGCTGCTCGCCCCCATCCGGCCGCTGCAGGCCTGGTGGGTGGTGCTGCCCGCCGACATAGCCGGGGCGCTCGTCCTGCTCGCCTCCGACGGGCCCCGCGCCCAGATGTGGCCGTGGACCCCGCCGGCCGTCGTCGGGTACTGCGCGCTGATGCTCGCGCTCGGGCTGCGCGAGCCGCGCCGCACCCTCATCGGGGTGTGGCTCGCGACCGGAGCGGCCGGCTACCTCCTGGAGATCCTGCGGCCCTACGGCCACACGGGCATCACCACGCTGCTCTTCGTCCTCAGCGGAGTGCTGCTGCTGCTCACCTCCGCGATACGGGCGCGGAGCGAGGCCCAGCGCAGACTCGCCGAGCAGGAGACGATCAGCGAGGCCGAGCGGGCCCACCGCACGCTCCTGGAGGAGCGGGCCCGGATCGCCCGCGAGCTCCACGACGTCGTCGCCCACCACATGTCGGTGATCACCGTGCAGGCGGACTCCGCTCCGTACCGCATCCCTGAGCTTCCGGAGGCGGCCCGCGAGGAGTTCGCGTCGATCGCTGGCAGCGCGCGGGAGTCGCTGGCCGAGATGCGGCGGCTGCTCGCGGTGCTGCGCAGCGACGGCAGCGAGGGCGAGCGGACCCCGCAGCCCGGGCTCGACCGGCTCCAGCAGCTGGTGGAGGCGACGGTACGGGCGGGCCTGCCCGCCGAGTTGTCGCTCGCGACGGAGCTGGCCGACGGACGGACCGAGGTCCCGCAGGCGGTGGGCCTCTCCGCCTACCGGATCGTGCAGGAGGCGCTCGCCAACGTGGTGCGGCACGCGCCGGGCGCCCCGACCCGGGTGTCGGTGCGCGAGGACGGGTCCGGCCGGCTGATGGTCCTGGTGGTCAACGGCCCCGCCGCGGAGCCGGTCTCACCGCTGGAGAGCACCGGCACCGGCCACGGTCTCGTCGGGATGCGCGAGCGGGTCCGTCTGACCGGCGGCACCCTCGACACCGGCCCCCTCCCCGACGGCGGCTTCCGCGTCGCGGCCCGCCTCCCCCTCGCCCCGGAGGACACGGACGCGGTGGCGTGAGGGGCGGGCCCGGTGAAGGGCGGGCCCGGTGAAGGGCGGGCCCGGTGAAGGGCGGGCCCGGTGACGCTCGAGAGGCCAGGGCCCGAGGGCGGACGGGAAGCGCGGGCCCGGTGACGGCAGGGACGGGTGGCGGGTGACGGACCTGAGGGGCGACGGGGCTGAGGGACGACGGGGCTGAAGGACGAGGGCCCACGATGGACGGGGCCTGGGGGCGGCGGTCCGCGGTGGGCGGGCCGAAGGCGACGGTCCGCGATAGGCGGGCCCGAGGCGACGGTCCGCGATAGGCAGGCCCGAGGCGACGGTCCGCGATAGGCAGGCCCGAGGCGACGGTCCGCGATAGGCGGGGCCTGGGGCGGCGGTCTGCTGTGGGGCGGGGTTGAGGGAAAGGGGGTGGGGCTAGGGTCGGCTGGAGCAGGGGACGTCTAGTGGGCGAGGGTGCCGTGTGACCATTCGGGTGATCATCGTGGACGACCAGGCCATGGTGCGGGCGGGGTTCGCCGCGTTGCTGGCCGCGCAGAGCGACATCGACGTGGTCGGTGAGGCGCCGGACGGGCGGCAGGGGGTCGAGGTGGCGCGGACCGTCCACCCCGACGTGGTGCTGATGGACGTGCGGATGCCGGAGCTGGACGGGCTGGCGGCGGCGCGGGAGATCCTGCACCCGCCGGCCGGGGTGACGCACCGGCCCAAGGTGCTGATGCTCACCACCTTCGACGTCGACGACTACGTGTACGAGGCGCTGCGGGCCGGGGCGTCCGGGTTCCTGCTCAAGGACGCGCCGCCGGCCGACCTGATCGCCGCCGTGCGGGTCGTGGCCGCGGGCGACGCGCTGCTGGCGCCGTCCGTGACCCGCCGGCTCATCGCCGACTTCGCCGCCACCCGGCCCGCCGCGCGCAAGGACGTGACGGCGCTCCGGCTCAACGGACTGACCCCGCGTGAGACCGAGGTGCTGGAGCTGATCGCGCGGGGCCTGTCCAACCAGGAGATCGCGGAGCGGCTGGTGCTCGCCGAGCAGACGGTGAAGACCCACATCGGGCGGGTGCTCGCCAAGCTGGACCTGCGGGATCGCGCGCAGGCGGTGGTCTTCGCCTACGAGTCGGGCCTGGTGACCCCCGGGGGCTAGCCCCACCCCGTGCCGGGGGACGGCTCCTCGTCCACCCCCTACCCGGGTATGGCACGGGAGTTGGCTCCCCGGTGTGACGTGCCGTCACCCACCGTCTTCCTACCTTCCTCTCGCCGACAACGAGAGCGAAAGAGGGAGGGCGGGCATGCGCCGCATCACGAGGACCCTGGTGACCGCCGTCATGGTGACGGCGGTCGTGGCGGGGACGGCGGGCTGGGCGTCCGGGACCGCGCAGGAGCCGGTCACCGGGCCTCCGGCCGGGACCGCCGAGTGGCGGGCCGCGGGTCTGCCGGACCCGGCGCGGATGGACCCGGCCGGGGTCGCCCGCTTCTTCGCCGGGCTCGGTCCCGCCGAGCGGCGGCGGCTCGTACGGGAGCACCCGACGGTGGTCGGGAACCTGGAGGGGGCGCCGCTGGAGCTGAGGTACGCGGCCAACTCCCGTACGACGGAAGGGAGGTACCCGGGGGCCCGGGTCCTGGCGCACGACGCGCGGGGCCGGGGGCAGACGGTCCTGGTCTACGGGGACCTGGCGACGGCCGAGCGGGTGGCGGTGCTGGTGCCCGGCTCCGACGTCGACGCGGGGCGGATGGGCTCCCTGACCCGGAAGGCCACCGCCCTGCGGGAGGCGACCGGCGGGCGCACGGCGGTCGTCGCCTGGGCCGGCTACACCACCCCGGTCGGCGTCGGGCTCGACGCCGCCTCGGGCGAGCTGGCCGAGGCGGGCGCCGAGCGGCTGGTCCGCTTCACGGAGGGGCTGCGGGTCGCCGGGGTGCGCCCTGAGCCGTCCGTGTTCTGCCACAGCTACGGCTCGGTGGTCTGCGGGCTCGCGGCGCACGAACTGAAGGCCAAGGACCTGGTGGTGTTCGGCTCCCCCGGCATGCGGGCGGAGAACGTGGCCGCGCTGCGGACGACGGCCCGGGTGTGGGCGGCGAAGGACCCGACGGACTGGATCGACCGGGTGCCGAACGTGGCCGTGGCCGGCCTCGGGCACGGCACCGACCCCACGGCGCCGGAGTTCGGCGCCCGCCCGGTGGAGGCGGGGGACGCGGGCGGCCACGACGGCTACCTCGCGCCCGGCACCTCCTCGCTGCGCGCCTTCGCCGCGATCGCCGCGGGAGACGTCCGATGAAAACCCTCGCCCCCACCCTCACCCCCGCACCCGCACCCGCACCCGCCAAGGTCCTCGCCCCGGTGAAGGCCCTGGTCCGGAAGATCGAGGCCGGTACTCCCGCCCACCGCGACCGGGCCGTCGACGGGCTGCGCGCCCTGGCGCTGCTCGCGGTGCCCACCGGGCACTGGCTGCTCGGCGGCTTCACGCTCTCCGCCGACGGCGCGATCCACAACGCCTCGCCGCTCGCCGCCTTCGGCGCGCTCGCCCCGGCGAGCTGGATCCTCCAGATGCTGGGGATCTTCTTCCTGGTCGGCGGCTACGCCTCCGTCCTCTCCTTCCGCCGGTGGACCGGCACCACCCGCGCCTGGCTCGGCGGGCGGCTCGCCCGGCTCGGCCGGCCGGTGCTCGGGGTGACCGCGGTGTGGGCGGCGCTGCTGCCGCTGCTCCACCACGGGTTCGGGGTGCCGGTGGACACCCTGCGGACGGCGTCCACGCTGGTGATCCAGCCGCTGTGGTTCGTCGGGGTGTACACGGTGGTGACGGCGCTGACCCCGCTGTGCGTGCGGGCCGCGCGCCGGTTCGGGGTGTGGTCGGCGGCCCCGCTGCTCGGCTCGGTCGCCGTCGTGGACTTCCTGCGGTACGGCCCGTACGCGGACGCCGTGCCGTCCTGGCTGAGCCTGCTGAACATCCTGCCGGGCTGGCTCTTCGCGTACCAGCTCGGTGCCGCCTGGGGCGAGGGCCGGGTGCGCCGCCGGCACGCCTGGGCGCTGCTGCTCGGCGGGGCGGCGCTCTTCGCGGCGCTGCTGCTGGTCTTCGGCTACCCGGCGTCGATGGTCGGCGTGCCCGGGGAGGCCCGGACCAACTCGCACCCGCCGTCGCTGCTGGTCCTCGCGCTCGCCGCCCTCCAGAGCGGGGCCGCGATCCTGCTGCGGGACCGGCTCGGCCGGTGGCTGGAGCGGCCCGCGCTGTGGGCGCCGGTCGTCGTGATCAACCTGTCGGCGATGACGATCCTGTGCTGGCACCAGACGGCGATGCTGGCGGCGGCGGTGCCCGCCTCGTACCTGGGCGAGGTGCCCGGGCTCGTCGGGACCCCGGACTCGGTCGGCTGGATCCTGGCCCGGCTGGCCTGGATGCCGGTCTTCGCGGGACTGCTGGTGCTCATCGGCCGGTACGCGCGCGGCTTCGAGTCGCCGTGGGCGCGCACCGGACCGGCCCGCCGCGCGCTCGCGGGGCTGCTCGCGACGGGCTTCGCGGTCTTCGCCCTGGGCCTCGCGTGAGCGGGCCCGGGCGGGCCGGGTCAGCCCTCGCGGGCCGCCGAGGTGAGGCTCATGTCGGGGTAGCGGTCGCCCGCCACCAGGCCCGCGAGGGGTTCCAGCGCGGCGAGTTCGGCCTCGGTGAGGGTGATGCGGGTGGCGGCGGCGTTCTCCTCCAGGCGGGACCGCTTGCGGGTGCCGGGGATGGGGACGACGGTCAGCCCGTGGACGGCGGCGCGCTGCTGCACCCAGGCGAGGGCGATCTGGGCGGGGGTCGCCCCGTGGGCGGCGGCGATCTTCCGGACCGGGTCGAGGAGGGCGGCGTTCCGCTCGGCGTTCTCGCCGGTGAAGCGGGGCTGGTGGCGGCGGAAGTCGCTGTCCTGGAGGTCCTTGCCGGCGTCGGCGAAGGCACCGGTGAGGAAGCCGCGGCCGAGCGGCGAGTACGGGACGAAGGTGACGCCCAGCTCGGCGGCGGCGGCCACGGCGGAGCGCTCGACGTCGCGGGAGAAGAGCGACCACTCCGACTGGAGGGCGGCGATCGGGTGGACGGCGTGCGCCTCGCGCAGTTCCGGTCCGGTGACCTCGCTCAGCCCCAGGTGGCGGACCTTGCCCTCGGCGACCAGTTCGGCCATGGCGCCGACGGACTCGGAGAAGGGCACGGCCGGGTCGCGGCGGTGCATGTAGTAGAGGTCGATGGTGTCGACGCCGAGCCTGCGCAGACTGCCCTCGACGGCCTGCCGGATGTAGCCGCGGTCGTTGCGGACGCCCCGGTAGGAGGCCCGCTCGGGGTCGCGTTCGATGGCGAACTTGGTGGCGAGGACGAGTTCGTCGCGGTGGGCGGCGACGAAGGGGGCGAGGAACTCCTCGTTGGCCCCGCTGCCGTAGATGTCGGCGGTGTCGATCAGGGTGACGCCGGCCTCCAGGGCCGCGTCGAGGGTGTCGCGGGCGGCGGTCTCGTCGGTGGAGCCGTAGAACTCGCTGATGCCCATGGCACCGAAGCCCTGGACGCCGATCTCGGGGCCGTCCTGGCCGAGGCGTACGGTGTCGATCTTCTGGCTCATGAGGAAGTGCCTCCGCAGATGGTTCCGTAGTGGTCGATCTTGAGGTCGAGCACGGCGAGGGTGTCCTGGAGCTCGGCGATCCGGGACAGGACGTCGCGGCGGGTGTCCTCCAGGAGGGCCCGGCGCTCCGCGTGGGTGTGCTCCCCCTCGCGGACCAGCTCGGCGTAGCGGACCATGTCGGCGACCGGCATGCCGGTGAGCCGCAGCTTGCCGACGAAGGCCAGCCAGCCGAGGTCCCGCTCGGTGAAGCGGCGCTGTCCGGTGTGCGACCGGTCCACGTGCGGCATCAGGCCGATCCGCTCGTACCAGCGCAGGGTGTGCGCGGTGAGGCCGGTCAGGGCGGCGACCTCGCTGATCGTGTAGCGGTCCTTGCGGGTGGCCGGCGGCCGGGCCGTGCTCGTGCTCTCGATCACGCTCATGCCCCCACGCTAAAACCTTGGAGTGCACTCGAAGCAAGTAGGCTCGGGGCCATGGAGAGCAGCAGCCTGCCGAGCCTGGCGGCGATCGAGAACTGGCCCGTCCCCACCGCGGCGGCCGCCGTGGTCCGCGCGGACGGCACGGTGGCCGGGAGCCACGGCCCGACCGGGCACCGGTTCCCCCTCGCCTCGGTGACGAAGCCGCTGGCGGCGTACGCGGTGCTCGTCGCGTACGAGGAGGGGGCGATCGACCTCGACGAGCCGGCCGGTCCCGAGGGCGCGACCGTGCGCCACCTGCTCGCCCACACCTCGGGCCTCGCCTTCGACGAGAACCGCGTCACGGCCGCGCCCGGCACCCGCCGGATCTACTCCAACACCGGCTTCGAGGTCCTGGGCGACCTGGTCGCCAAGGCCACCGACATCCCCTTCGCCGACTATCTGCACCAGGCGGTCCTGGAGCCGCTGGGCATGACGGCGACGACGCTGGACGGCTCGCCCGCCAAGGACGCGGTGTCGACCGTGGACGACCTGGTGCGGTTCGCGGCCGAGGTGCAGGCGCCGCGGCTGCTCGACGCCCGCACGGTGCTGGACGCGATGACGGTCGCGTACCCGGGGCTGACCGGCATCCTGCCCGGCTACGGGCACCAGCGGCCGAACGACTGGGGGCTGGGCTTCGAGATCCGGGACGGCAAGTCCCCCCACTGGACCGGCACCACGTCCTCGCCGCGCGCCTTCGGCCACTTCGGCCAGTCCGGCACCTTCCTGTGGATCGACCCGGACGTGCGGGCCGCCTGCGTGGCGCTCACCGACCGGGCCTTCGGACCGTGGGCGATCGAGGCGTGGACCCCGTTCACGGACGGCGTCCTCGCCGACCTGCGGCGCTGACGCCCCCGCCGCTGCCTAGCCCTCGTCCTCCGGCGGGGACGTGACCGCGCAGTTCGTCTGCGGGAGGGCGCCGTCGGGGCCCTCGACGGTCACGGCGTGCGTGCCGGAGCGGTCCGCGGCGTACGCGGCGGTGCAGACGAGCTGGGCGACCGCGCCCTCCGACAGCTCCCGGGCCGGGAAGGGGGTCCGGAGCCGGATGCCGCCCGCGCCGTCGGACTCGACCCGGACCAGCTCGCCGGCCGGGGGCAGTTCGGTGGTGAGGCCGGCCCGGACGTCGGCGTCACCGGGCCCCGAGAGCAGGGCGGAGAGCACCTTCACGACGGCGAGACCGGGGGTGTCCGGGAGGTCGGCGTCGATCTCGAAGCCGGTTCCGGTGCCGTCGGGGCGGCCGTCCCCCGTGTCCGCCTCCCCTCCCGCCCCGTCGCCCGGCTCGGTCCGTTCGGGTACGGGGAAGCGGGTGAGGCCGACGTCCCGGGAGACCGGCATGAGCGCGCCGTCGGGCCCGAGGAAGTAGAGCAGCATCCGGCTCTCGGGGACGGGTGCGACGACGACGGTCGGCGCCCCGCCCGCCTCGACGACGTCGCTGCCCTGGATGCCACAGCCGGCGAGCGCGGTGGTGGCGAGCAGGGCGGTCAGCGCCGCCGGGGTCCGGCGCCTCACAGCGGGATCCGTACCGTGAAGACGGCGCCGCCGGCCGGGTGGTTGGCGGCCTCGACGGTGCCGCCGTGCAGGCGGACGTTCTCCTGGGTGATCGCCAGGCCGAGGCCGCTGCCCGCGGAGCGGGCGCGGGCCGGGTCGGCCTTGTAGAACCGCTCGAAGACGTGCGGCAGGACGTCCGGGTGGATGCCGGGGCCCCGGTCGGAGACCTGGGTGACGAGGGTGGACCCGTCCTCGTCCACGTACACCCGGACGGTGACGAGGGCGCGTCCGTGCCGCAGCGCGTTCCCCACCAGGTTGGCGACGACGACGTCGAAGCGGCGGGGGTCGAGCCGGGCCCGGATGCCCTCCCCGAGGGCCGCGTGGACCTGTTCCGGGTCCGTCCAGTGGCGGCTGCTGAGGGTCTTGCGGACGCAGTCGGCGACGTCGACCTCGTCGGTGTGGAGTTCGGCGGCGCGGGCGTCGAAGCGGGAGATCTCCATGAGGTCCTCGACGAGCACGGCGAGCTTGACGGTCTCGGCGCTGATCAGCCGGACCGCGCGGGCGGTGTCGCTGTCCAGGCCCTCGGCGTCCTCGTCGAGCACCTCGGTGACGGCGAGCATCCCGGCGAGCGGGGTGCGCAGTTCGTGCGAGACGTCGGAGGCGAAGCGGCGGGCGCGGGCCTCCGCGCGGCGCAGTTCGGTGACGGAGCGCTCCAGTTCGGCGGCGGACTCGTTGAAGGTGCGGGCCAGGTCGGCGAGTTCGTCGCTGCCCTTGGCGTGGATGCGGGTGTCGAGCCGGCCGCGGCCCATGCTGGCGGCGGCGCGGCGGAGTTCGCGGACGGGACGGAGGACGCCGCGGGCGGCGATCAGGGCCGGGACCAGGGCGATGGCGAGGGCGGGCAGGGCGCCGTCGCGGGCGGCGGTGACCATGGCCTCGATGTTGCCCTCCTCCTCGTCCAGTTCCATGACGGCGTAGAGGACGAGGCCGGTGGGCTGGCCCGTCTCCTGACCGGCCCGGGTGAGGAAGCCCGCCGGGACCGCGATCGTCAGGTAGGGGGTGCCGTTCTTGACGACGCGCTGGAAGGCGGTGTGCGGGGTGGTCCCGCGCGCGTGGGCGCGGGACCTCAGCTCCGGGGTGAGGACGGAGGAGCTGGGGCGGTCGGTGGAGGAGGCGCGCAGCGTGCCGTACTCGGCGTAGACCCGCCAGGGGCGCGGCTTGCCCTGCCGGGCGATGTGGAGGAGCCGGTCGCGGAGCGACTCCTCGTCGAGGGGCAGGCTGATGTTGAGGTCCTCGACCTGCTGGCGGAAGGCGGAGACGGCGGTGTTCTGCGTCTGCTCCAGGATCGCGCTGCGGGCGGCCCGGTAGGTGAGGGCGGCGGTGGTGCCGCAGCCGACGGCGGCGACGAGGAGGAAGGCGAAGACCAGGCGGGTGCGCAGGCCGAAGGGGCGGGGGCGGCGGCCGCGCGCGCGGGTCCGGGGTTCGCGTGCCCTTCCGGCGGCGTCGCCCTCCGGGCCGCCCCGCGCGCCGGTGGCGTCCGGCCGGACGTCCCCGCCGGAGGCGTACGGGCCGTGCGCGGCGGCCACGGGGGCGCCGGGGCCGCCGGGGCCGGCGTCCTCCCGGCGGCCCAGGGCGCGGACCCGGGCCAGCCGGCCGGGCCGGATCCCGCCGGCCCCGCGCGGACCGCCGTCGCCCGCCCCGCGCGGACCGGGGACGCCGACGCCGTCGCCGTGCGCGATCCCGTCGCGGTGGCCGTACGCGGTCCCGCGGCCGGCGGCGTACGCGGTCCCGCGGCCGGCGTCGTACGCGGTCCCGCGGCCGGCGTCGTACGCGGTCCCCTTCCCGGCGCCGTCCCCGTACGCGGACCGGTGCGCGTCCCGGTGCGCGGCCCCGTGATCAGCGGCGTGGTCGGCCCCGCGCCCGTACGCCGTCCCTTGGGGGAGGTCCGCGTCGGGCCCCGGCTCCTCGCCGGGGACACAGGTCTTCACAGGGGTCCGAAGCGGTAGCCGAAGCCGCGCAGGGTCTGGATGTAGCGGGGGTCGCCGGGGGTGTCCTCGATCTTGGCGCGGAGCCGGCGCACGCAGGCGTCCACGAGGCGGGCGTCGCCGTGGTAGTTGTGCTCCCAGACGTGCTCCAGGAGCTGCTGGCGGCTGAAGACCTGCTCGGGGGCGGCGGTCAGGTGGAGCAGCAGCTTGAGCTCGGAGGGGGCGAGGGCGAGCCGTTCGCCGCTCTTGGCGACGGTGAGGCCGGCCCGGTCGACGGAGAGCGCGCCGTGGTGCTCGATCGCGGGCCGGCCGCCGCCGGGCTCCTCGATGCGGCGCAGGACGGCCCGGATGCGGGCCTCGATGACCTCGGTGCGGGCGGGCTTCACGATGTAGTCGTCGGCGCCCGCCTCCAGGCCGATGACCACGTCGAAGTCGTCGCCGCGGGCGGTGAGCATGATGATCGGGAGCTGGCTGCTCTCGCGGACCCGGCGGCAGACCTGGACGCCGTTCATGCCGGGCAGCATGAGGTCGAGGAGCAGCAGGTCGGGGCGGAACTCGCCGAGGGCGGCGAGGCCGGCCTCGCCGGTGGCGGCGGCGCGCACCTCGTGCCCGCGGCGCCGGAGCCCGAGCTCGACGCCTTCGCGGACCGAGGGGTCGTCTTCGATGAGGAGCACACGGGGCATGCGTGGAGTATCCCAAGGTCGGTGGGGGTCCCGGCGGGGAGCCCCCGGTGGTCAGGACCGGCGGGTGAGCCGGGCGGCGGATGCCGCGAGGAGGGCGGAGACCTCGGTGAGGCGCAGCGGGCGGGCGAGGAGGAGGAAGGCGGCGAGGACGGCGGCGGCGCCGCTGAGGCCGGAGACGACGGCGCCGGCGGCGGTGGTGGCCTCGGCGGCGAAGAGGCCGTAGCCGGCGGCGGGGACGGCGGCGAGCAGCAGCCGGCCGAGGCCGTCGCCGCCGTCGCCGGCCGCCGGGAGGCGCCGCCGGAGGACGTGGGCGGTGAGGGCCCAGCCCGCCCAGAGGGCGAGCGAGTAGCCGGCGGCCATGCCGGTGACGGCCCAGCGGGTGGGCAGCCAGTGGTACGCGGCGAGGGACAGCAGCGCGTTGAGGCCGGCGATGACCAGGTTGAGCAGGAAGGGGGTGCGGGTGTCGCGGAGCGCGTAGAAGGCGCGGGTGCACACGTACTGTCCGGAGAGGGCCACCAGGCCGGGGGCGAGGGCCATCAGCGTCCAGGCCATGGCGCGGACGTCGGCGGCGTCGGTCGCGCCGTATCCGAAGACGACCGTCATCAGCGGGGCGGCGAGCGCGAAGAGGGCGCAGGCGGCGGGGACGACGGCCGCCGCGGTGGTGCGCTGGGCGTAGCCGACGTCGCGGCGGACGGCGGCGAGGTCGCCGTCGGCGGCGGCGCCGCTCATCCGGGGCATGAGGGCGGTGACGAGGGAGACGGTGACGATGCCGTGCGGGACGGCCCACAGCAGGTAGGCGTTGTTGTACGCGGCGAGGCCGGCGCCGCCGGTGTGGGCGTCGGAGCCCGCGGAGGTGGCCACCCAGGTGGTGACCCAGTAGGCGGCCTGGTTGGTGAGGACGAGCAGGACGAGCCAGCCGGCGGCGCGCAGCGGGGCGGTGAGGCCGCTGCCGCGCCAGTCGAGGCGGGGCCGGAAGCGGAAGCGGGCGGCGCGCAGCGAGGGCAGCAGGGCGAGGGCCTGGGCGGCGATGCCAGCGGTGGTGCCCCAGCCGAGGAGCGCGGTCTCGCCCGCGGTGAGCTCCCCGCCGTCGCTGACGGCGAGGAAGAGGCCGAAGACGGCGACGACCACGACGTTGTTGAGGACGGGGGTCCACATCATGGCGCCGAAGCGGCCGCGGGCGTTGAGGACCTGGCCGAGGAGGGTGAAGAGGCCGAGGAAGAGGATCTGCGGGAGGCACGCGCGCATGAAGGCGATCGTGAGGTCCCGCTGGCCGCCGGTGTAGTCGGTGTAGGCGTCGACGAGGACGGGGGCGGCGAGGACGGCGCCGGCGGTGAGGACGGCGAGGGCGAGCGCGCAGAGGGTGAGGAGGCGGTCGGTGTAGGCGACGCCGCCGTCCTCGTGCTCCTTGGCGGCCTTGACCAGCTCGGGGACGAAGACGGCGTTGAGGGCGCCGCCGAGGAGCAGCGTGTAGACGATCGTGGGGACGGAGTTGCCCACCGCGTAGCCGTCGGCGACGAGGCCCGCGCCGAGCGCGGCGGCGACGACGGCGGCGCGGACGAAGCCGGTGGCGCGGGAGACCAGCGAGCCGGCCGCCATGAAGGCGCCGCTGCGCAGTGCGGAGGGCGCCTTGCGGTGGGCGGTCGGCTCGGCGGTGAGCGTGGCGGTCATCGGCGGGCCAGGTACGCCTGGAAGGCGCGGTACAGCGCCTGGTTGGTCGTGCCGTGCATCGGTGTCTCCCACTCCCCCAGCGTCTCGACGACCTGTCCGCCCGTGCCGAGCTTCCAGCGCAGCAGCCCGTGGGCGCGGTCGTCCGGATCGAGGGTGGAGGGTACCCCGCGCAGGTCGTAGACGTCGGCGCCGAGGGCGTGGGCGTCGAGCAGCATGCGCCACTGGAGGGCGTTGGAGGGGCGGACCTCGCGGCGGTGGTCGGCGGAGGCGCCGGTCTGGTACCAGACCCGCCGGCCGACGGTGATCATGGTGTGGGCGGCGAGGATCTCGCCCTCGTGGCGGGCGAGGTAGAGCTTCATCCGGCCGGGGTGCTCGGCGTTGAGGACGGCGTACTGGCGCTCGTAGTAGGCGAGGGAGCGGCCGAGGCGGAAGCCGTCGCGCTCCTCGGTGACGCGCAGCAGCCGGTGGAACTCGGGCAGGTCGGCGGCGGAGCCGACGGTGATCTCGACGCCGGACTTGCGGGCCTTGCGGACGTTGCGCCGCCACTCCTGGTTGAGGCCGGACCACAGGTCGTCGGGGGTGCGGCCGGTGAGCGGGACCTGGAAGACGTGGCGGGGCTGGGCGTCGGCGCCGTCCTCGGAGTCGCCGCCGCAGCGCTTCCAGCCGCGGGCGCGGAGCCGTTCGGCGACGGCGGTGCCGAGCGGGTCGACCTCGTCGGCGAGGACGTCGCCGAGCCGGCGGCCGGGGCCGGCGGCGGCCTTGACGGTGGGGGCGGTCCAGCGGCGGTGGGCGGGCCCGGGTCCGATGCGCACGGCGAAGGCGCCGGATGCCTTCAGGTGGGCGAGGAGCGGGTCGAGCCAGCGGTCGAGGTCGGGGTCGGCCCAGTCGGCGACCGGCCCCTCGGGGAGGTAGGCGAAGTGCTTGCGGGTGCCGGGGAAGGTGCGCAGCAGGACCAGGGCGACACCGGTCAGCCCGCCGGACTCCGGACCCCAGCCTACGAGTTGGTGGCTCCATCCCTCCTTCACCTGTGCCCAGGAGGGGAGTTGGAGGAAGCTGGGGCCGTCCGGTCCCGTGGCGCGGGACGCGAGGAAGACGCGGTACGCCTCCGGGGTCACGGGGCCGAGCCGGAGCGGGCCGGCGGGCGGCGGCCCGGCGGCGGCACGGCGCTTCACGGGTGCGGGCGTCACGAGCAGCGCTGACACAACGAAGGCCTCCTTGGTTCGTCCGCCCCTCGGTGGCGCGGCGCACAGCAGGCTCACAGCCGGATGAGACCGGTCCGCGCGGCGTGTGTGACGGGACGGTGACCGTTCTTCATCAGCCCCCGTCACATGGGCCTCCGGCGGGGCCGGGGCCGGTGCGGGGCGCCTAGAGTCCGGGCATCCCACTCTTTTTCCTCTCTTCCGGAGGTGCTCCGTGCCGCCGATACGCATGCCCCGGCCCGCTCTTGCCGCCGTCGCCCTCGCCGTCTCCCTCACCGCGTGCACGGCCCAGGCCGCGAGCGGTCCGGGTTCCGGGGCCGCCCCCTCGCGGGGGGCGGGGCAGGACGGCCCGCCCGCGAAGGTGACCGTCGTGGACCGGACGGCCGGGAAGCCCGTGACGGTGACGGCCGCCGGCGGGACGTTCTCGTCGGTGACGGTCACGGACGCGGAGGGCGGGCGGCTGGCCGGGAAGTCCGCCGGGGGCGGTGCCCGCTGGACCTCCGACCGGAAGGCGGCGCCGGGCACCTCGTACACGGTCGAGGCCGTCACCCGGACCGCCGGCGGGAAGGAGACCACGACCCGGTCCACCTTCACCACGCCCGAGGCGGAGCGGGTCAACAAGCTGACGCTGGCGCCCGGGAAGAACACGACCGTCGGCATCGGGCAGCCGCTGTCGATCGTCTTCGACCGGCCGGTGACGAAGAAGGCCGACGTGGAGCGGCAGTTGAGGGTCACGACCTCGAACGGCACCGAGGGGTCCTGGGGCTGGGTGACCGACTACTCCGGGCGCGACCGGGTGGACTGGCGGCCCCGGGAGTACTGGAAGCCCGGCACGAAGGTCACGCTGGAGGCCGACCTGAACGGCACGGACTCGGGCGACGGCTGGTTCGTGCGGGACTACCGGACCGGCTTCACGATCGGCGCCGCGCAGGTCGTGAAGGTCGACCTGGACACCAAGCGGCTGACGCTGGTGAAGGACGGGCGGACGGTCCGGACGATCCCGGTCTCCGGCGGCACGCCCGGCGGCGACAAGCGGTCCTGGCGGGGCACGGCCGTCCTCATGGCGAAGGAGGGCACGATCAACATGAACTCGGAGACGGTCGGCCTCGGCGACGCCTACGACAAGATGGTCGACTACTCGATGCGGCTGACCTGGTCGGGCATGTACGCGCACGCGGCGCCGTGGAACGCGGGGAACTTCGGGCGGGCCAACCGGAGCTCGGGCTGCATCGGCATGAGCGACGCGGACGCCGCGTCCTTCTACGCGAGCGTCCACGTCGGCGACCCCTTCGAGATCAAGGGCGCCGACACGAAGGGGGTCGTCGCGGAGGGCAACGGCTACGGGGCGTGGAACCTGTCCTGGGCGGACTGGAAGGCGAAGAGCGCGGTGGGTTGAGCGGCGGGGCGCTCGCTCCGGTGGCGCGCGGCGGCGCCGTACCGCTGCGGGCGCGGCCCGGCCCGCTTCAGCTGCCGGCCTCCCAGACCAGCAGTTCCGCCGCGTCCCCCGCCGTCAGGGACGGCCCCGGCTCGTCCGTGATCCTCGCCGCGTCGCCCTCCCCCAGCTCCTGGCCGGCCAGGGTCACCGTCCCCCGCACCACGTGGACGTAGACGGTGTCCGCGCCGGGGAGGACCACCTCGTCGCCCTCCCCCGGCCGGTGGACGTGGAGGGTCGCGCCCGCCGCCGGGAGGGCGTACGGCCCCCGCAGGTCCCTGACCAGGGCGTACGACGGCTCCCCGCCGGTCTCGCGCGGGGCGAGCCACATCTGGACGAAGGTCAGGGGGGTGTCGCCGGCGTTGCGCTCGACGTGGCGGACGCCGACCGCCGAGGAGAGGTGCTGGAGGTCGCCGGGGCGGACCACCGTCTCGTGGCCCGTCGTGTCGCGGTGGGTCAGCTCGCCCTCCACCACCCAGGTCACGATCTCCGTGTGGGAGTGGGGGTGCTCGTCGAAGCCCGCGCCGGGGGCGAGCCGCTCCTCGTTGACGGCGAGGAGCGGGCCGAAGCGGAGGTTGTCGGGGTCGTAGTACGGCCCGAAGGACAGGGCGTGCCGGGTCTCGACGCCGGCCCCGGGGTCGCCGCCCGGGTACCGGTCGCCCGCGCGCTGGATGCGGATCACGCCCCGTACGGTAGCCGGGCCGGTGGGGGCGAAACCGCCCCGACCCCGCATGTCGGTGCCCGGATGAGGCAGTCTTGTCCCCGTGTCTGAACCCGCGAACGCCGCTCATCCGCACGCCGCCACCCTGAAGCGCCTCGAACAGTCCTCCGGGCGGCTGGCGGCCAACGCCATCGCCCGCATGGACGAGACGCTGCCGTGGTACCGGGCGATGCCGCCCGAGAACCGCTCGTGGATCGGGCTGGTGGCGCAGGCCGGCATCGCCGCGTTCACCGAGTGGTTCCGGCACCCGGAGACCCCCCAGGCGATCTCGACGGACGTCTTCGGCACGGCGCCCAGGGAGCTGACCCGGGCGATCACGCTGCGGCAGACCGTGGAGATGGTCCGGACGACCATCGAGGTCATGGAGGTGGCGATCGAGGAGGTCGCCGCGCCCGGCGACGAGTCGGTGCTGCGCGAGGCGCTGCTGGTGTACGCCCGGGAGATCGCCTTCGCGACCGCCCAGGTGTACGCGCAGGCGGCGGAGGCGCGGGGCGCCTGGGACGCGCGCCTGGAGTCGCTGGTGGTGAACGCGGTGCTGTCCGGCGAGGCCGACGAGGGCGCCGTCTCCCGGGCCGCCGCGCTCGGCTGGAACTCGCCCGACCACGTCTGCGTCGTCCTCGGCACCGCCCCGGACGGGGACAGCGAGCTGACCGTGGAGGCGATCCGGCGGGCCGCCCGGCACGCCAAGCTCCAGGTCCTCACCGGGGTCCTCGGCGACCGGCTCGTGGTGATCGCGGGCGGTTCGGACAATCCGCTCGGGGTGGCGAAGGCGCTGATCGGCCCGTACGCGCCGGGGGCGGTCGTGGCCGGCCCCGTGGTGCCGGACCTGCTGGCGGCGACGCGCTCCGCGCAGGCCGCGGCGGCCGGTCTGAAGGCGTGCACGGCGTGGCAGGACGCGCCCCGTCCGGTGCTCGCGGACGATCTTCTGCCGGAGCGCGCGATCGCCTCCGACCCTTCGGCCCGCGAGCAGTTGGTGGAGGAGATCTACAGACCGCTGGAGGAAGCGGGCTCGGCCCTGCTGGAAACTCTGAGTGTCTATCTGGAGCAGGCCAGCAGTCTGGAAGGCGCGGCGAGAATGCTCTTCGTCCACCCGAACACCGTGCGCTACCGGCTCCGACGTGTGACCGACGTCACCGGGTGGTCACCCTCCGACGTCCGTTCCGCCTTCACCCTGCGGATCGCCCTGATCCTCGGGCGCTTGGCCCACGCGGACGGGCAGTCCTAGACTTTTGTCGGACACCAACAATTACCCCGACGGTTCTTCGTCCTAGTCCCCACGGGCGCCGGACACCGTCCCCAAGAGAGAGTGTGAGGGTGCTCGTACTCGTCGCTCCCGGCCAAGGCGCCCAGACGCCCGGCTTCCTGACCCCCTGGCTCGAACTGCCCGGCACCGCCGACCGCCTCGCGGCCTGGTCGGACGCCATCGGGCTCGACCTCGTCCACTACGGCACGAAGGCGGACGCGGACGAGATCCGTGACACCGCCGTGGCCCAGCCGCTGCTCGTCGCGGCCGGCCTCCTCTCCGCCGCCGCCCTCGGCGACGTGTCGCCCGGCGCGGTCGCCGGCCACAGCGTCGGCGAGTTCACCGCGGCCGCCTTCGCGGGCGTCCTCGACGACACCGCCGCCCTCCGTCTCGTGCGGACCCGGGGCCTGGCGATGGCCGAGGCCGCCGCGATCGCCCCGACCGGCATGTCGGCGCTGCTCGGCGGCGACCCCGAGGTGACCGTCCCGCACCTGGAGAAGCTCGGCCTGACCCCGGCCAACGTGAACGGCGCGGGCCAGATCGTGGCCGCCGGCACGCTGGAGCAGCTGGCCGCCCTGGAGGCGGACAAGCCCGAGGGCGTCCGGCGGGTCGTCGCGCTCAAGGTCGCCGGCGCCTTCCACACCCACCACATGGCCCCCGCGGTCGCCACCCTGGAGCAGGCCGCGAAGGAGCTGGCCCCGGCCGACCCGACCGTGCCGTACGTCTCCAACAAGGACGGGCGGACCGTCGCCACCGGCGCCGAGGTCCTCGCGCGCCTGGTCGGCCAGGTCGCCAACCCGGTCCGCTGGGACCTGTGCATGGAGGCCTTCCAGGCCCTCGGCGCCACCGCGCTGGTCGAGGTCTGCCCCGGCGGCACCCTCACCGGCATCGCCAAGCGCGCGCTGCCGGGCGTGGCCACCGTGGCCCTCAAGACCCCCGACGACCTGGACGCGGCCCGTACGCTCGTCGCCGAGCACACGGCCGTCTGACGAGGAGTGTCGAGAAGCATGTCGAAGATCAAGCCCAGCAAGGGCGCCCCGTACGCGCGGATCATGGGCGTCGGCGGCTACCGCCCGTCCCGGGTCGTGCCCAACGAGGTGATCCTCGAGAAGATCGACTCGTCCGACGAGTGGATCCGCTCGCGCTCGGGCATCTCCACCCGTCACTGGGCCTCGCCCGAGGAGACCGTCACCGCGATGTCGGTGGAGGCCTCCGGTAAGGCGATCGCCGAGGCCGGGATCACCCCGGAGCAGATCGGCGCCGTCGTCGTCTCCACCGTCTCGCACTTCAAGCAGACCCCGGCCGTCGCCACCGAGATCGCCGACAAGATCGGCGCCGGGAAGCCGGCCGCGTTCGACATCTCCGCGGGCTGTGCCGGCTTCGGCTACGGCCTCACCCTCGCCAAGGGCATGATCGTCGAGGGTTCGGCGGAGTACGTCCTCGTCATCGGCGTGGAGCGGCTCAGCGACCTGACGGACCTGGAGGACCGCGCGACGGCCTTCCTCTTCGGCGACGGCGCCGGCGCGGTCGTGGTCGGCCCCTCCGACGTGCCGCACATCGGCCCCACGGTCTGGGGTTCCGAGGGCGACAAGTCGGAGACGATCAAGCAGACCGTGCCGTGGAACGAGTTCCACGTCGGCGACGTCTCCAAGCTGCCCCTCAACGAGGCCGGCGAGATCAAGTTCCCGGCCATCACGCAGGAGGGCCAGGCGGTCTTCCGCTGGGCCGTCTTCGAGATGGCCAAGGTGGCCCAGCAGGCGCTCGACGCCGCCGGCATCTCGGCGGACGACCTGGACGTCTTCATCCCGCACCAGGCCAACATGCGGATCATCGACTCGATGGTGAAGACCCTGAAGCTGCCGGAGCACGTCACGGTCGCCCGTGACGTCGAGACCACCGGCAACACCTCGGCCGCCTCGATCCCGCTCGCGATGGAGCGGCTCCTGGCGACCGGACAGGCGAAGAGCGGCGACACCGCGCTCGTCATCGGCTTCGGGGCGGGTCTCGTGTTCGCCGCGACGGTCGTTACTCTCCCCTAGGCGGCCGGGATCTCCCGGAAGCCCCCCTTATCACCGAAGTCACCGCAAGAAGGAGCGCCACTATGGCTCACACCCAGGAGCAGCTCGTCGAGGGTCTCGCCGAGATCGTGAACGAGATCGCCGGCATCCCGGTCGAGGACGTCCAGCTGGACAAGTCCTTCACCGACGACCTGGACGTCGACTCGCTGTCCATGGTCGAGGTCGTCGTCGCCGCCGAGGAGCGCTTCGACGTGAAGATCCCCGACGAGGACGTCAAGAACCTCAAGACCGTCGGCGACGCCGTCGACTACATCCTCAAGCACCAGGACGGTGGCGTCTCCAAGGGCTGAACCAGCCCTTGACCCGGCCAGCCACCCGGCGGTGGCGCCGTCTTTCGACCATCACACACATGGAGAACGAATTCCTGTGAGCTCGACCAATCGCACCGTGGTCGTCACCGGTATCGGCGCAACCACACCGCTGGGTGGCGACTCCGCATCGACCTGGGAAGGTCTTCTTGCGGGACGCTCCGGCGTCAAGCCCCTGGAGGGCGAGCGCTTCGCCGAACTGCCCGTCCAGATCGCCGCGTCCGCCGCGGTGGACCCGGGCGAGGTCCTGCCCCGCCCGCTCGCCCGCAAGCTGGACCGCTCGGCGCAGTTCGCGCTGATCGCGGCGCGCGAGGCGTGGGCCGACGCGGGCTTCACCGCCCCCGCCGGCGAGGACGCGTCCGTCGCCCCCGAGCGGCTCGGCTCCGTGATCGCCTCCGGCATCGGCGGCGTCACGACCCTGCTCGACCAGTACGACGTGCTCAAGGAGAAGGGCGTCCGCCGCGTCTCCCCGCACACGGTGCCGATGCTGATGCCGAACGGCCCCTCCGCCAACGTGGGCCTGGAGGTGAACGCCCGCGCCGGCGTCCACACCCCGGTCTCCGCCTGCGCGTCCGGCGCCGAGGCGATCGGCTACGCCGTCGAGATGATCCGCAGCGGCCGTGCCGACGTGGTCGTCGCCGGCGGCACCGAGGCCGCGATCCACCCGCTGCCGATCGCCGCCTTCGCCAACATGATGGCGATGTCCAAGAGCAACGACGAGCCGACGAAGGCCTCGCGTCCCTACGACACCGGCCGCGACGGCTTCGTGCTCGGCGAGGGCGCCGGCGTCGTGATCCTGGAGTCCGAGGAGCACGCCAAGGCCCGCGGCGCGAAGATCTACTGCGAGGCGATCGGCCAGGGCCTGTCGGCCGACAGCCACCACATCGCGCAGCCCGAGCCGTCCGGCCGGGGCATCGCCTCCGCGCTCCAGCACCTGCTGGACACCACGGACCTGAAGCCGGCCGAGGTCGTGCACCTCAACGCGCACGCCACGTCGACGCCGCAGGGCGACGTCGCCGAGATCAAGGCGCTGCGGAAGGTCTTCGGCGACGACCTCGACCACGTGGCGGTCTCCGCGACCAAGTCGATGACCGGTCACCTCCTCGGCGGCGCCGGCGGCATCGAGACCGTCGCGACCGTCCTGGCCCTCCACCACCGCCTGGCCCCGCCGACGATCAACGTCGACGAGCTGGACCCGGAGGTGGACGCCGACATCGTCCGCGACACCCCCCGCGAACTCCCCCAGGGCACCATCGCCGCCGTCAACAACTCGTTCGGCTTCGGCGGCCACAACGTGGTCCTGGCCTTCCGCACGGTCTGACGCCGCCCCTCGCCGTGAGGCCCGCCCCAGCACCGCCGGGGCGGGCCTCACGCGTGTCAGCGGAGGGGGTCGGGGGCGGTCGCGACGGTGTCCGGGCGCAGGGCCTCGTATCCGGCGATGCCGAGGGGGCCGCCGGCCAGCAGGCCGACCAGGACGCAGCAGAAGGAGAGGACGTCGAACCAGCCGTCGAACCACTTCTCGGCCTCGGCAGGCGGCTTCACGGCCGGTCCCGCTGCCGCGGCCGGTACCGGGACCGCGGCCGGTACCGGGACCGCGGCCGATCCCGGGACCGCGGCCGGGAGCGCCGCCGCGGCCGTGGCCGGATCCAGGTACGGCACCGGGGCCGGGGGCGAGCCCGGGAACGGAAGCGAGTCCGGGGCCGGGGCCGAGTCCGAGGTCGGAAGCGAGCCCGGGGCCGCGTCCGCGTCCGGGTCCGGGGCCGGGGCCGCGTCCAGGGCTGGGAGCAGGCTGCCGAAGGCGGCGAAGAGGGCCACCGCCAGGACGAGCAGGCCGAGGGCCCAGGCGATCAGGGCGCCGGTCGGGCCGCCGTCCACCAGCTGGTAGACGAAGCCCGACAGGAGCACCAGGGCTCCGCTCAGCGCCGTCGCCGCCGACAGGACGGCCGCCGCGGCCGTCGTTCCGCGCAGACCCGTCACGTGCGTCCCCCCAGCCCCGCGCGCGCCCTGCGCGCCTCGGGCGGGAAGCTACCGGGCCCGGGTGAACGGGCTCAGACGACCTGGTGAAGCCAGCGGACCGGGGCTCCCTCGCCGGCGTAGCGGAAGGGTTCGAGCTCGTCGTCCCAGGGCTTGCCGAGGAGCCGGGCGACCTCGGCCTCCAGGACCGTCTCGCCCTGCGCGGCGCGGGCGAGCGCGGCGCGGAGCCGGTCCTCGGGGACGAGGATGTCGCCGTGCATGCCGGTGACGGCGTGGAAGATGCCCAGGTCGGGGGTGGCGCTGTAGCGCTCGCCCTCGGCGGTGGGGCAGGGTTCGGCGGTCACCTCGAAGCGGAGCATCTGCCAGCCGCGCAGCGCGGAGGCGAGTTTGGAGGCGGTGCCGGTCTCGCCCTGCCAGGAGAACTCCGCTCTCCAGGTGCCGGGCGCCGCGGGCTGGCGGATCCAGTCGAGCTGGACCCGCGCACCGAGGACACCTCCCACCGCCCATTCGACGTGCGGGCAGAGCGCGCGCGGTGCGGAGTGTACGTACAGGACTCCACGTGTCGTCACCGGGACCTCCAGTGTGGGACGAGGTTCGCCTTCCCAGCGGCCTCGGTAAACAGCATCAGGAGCAGAACTCCGCAAACCTTCTGAAAAGGGACAGCATGTGACGTGATGTAATTTACCGGAGCCGGTCGGCGCGGGCGCGCCGCTGGTTCGACGGGGAAAAGCTACCGTGCCGCACCATCATCAGGGTGACGTACGGTCGGTCCGGGGGCGGGTGAACACGAAGCTTTCACCCGCCAGGACGTCAGCACGAAGGAGGGGGCCGGTGCCGTACGGCCGACGCCGCATCCGTACCGCCGTCGTGGGAGCGCTGCTCACGGTCGCCGCGCTCGCGGGCTGCACGGCCTCGCCCGCGCCCCGCACCGGAGCGGCACCCTCCGCGAGACCCGTGCCGACGCCCACGCCGACGCCCACGCCCGTCTCGCCGTGGGACGCCTCCCCCGCCTCCGTCGCCGCCGTCGGCGACTCCATCACCCGCGCCTTCGACGCCTGCTCGCTGCTGGCGGACTGCCCGGAGGCCTCCTGGGCGACCGGGACGGACCCGGCGGTGAACAGCCTGGCGCTGCGGCTGCTCGGCGCCGGGCGGGTGGCCGGGAACAGCTGGAACCTGGCCCGCAGCGGCGCGCGGGTGGCGGCGCTGCCGGAGCAGATGGCGAGGGCGGCGGAGCGGCGGCCCGAGCTGGTGACGGTGATGATCGGCGCCAACGACGCCTGCCGGCCGACGGCCGCGGGGATGACGCCGGTGGCGGAGTTCCGCCGCTCGTTCGAGGCCTCGCTGGCCCGGCTGCGGAAGGACGCCCCGGAGGCGCAGGTGTACGTGGCGAGCGTGCCGGACCTGCGGCGGCTGTGGGACAGCGGCCGGGCGAGCCCGGTGGTGCGGCGGGTCTGGGAGCTGGGCGTCTGCGGCGCGATGCTGGCCGACCCCGAGGACCTGGGCGCGGCGGCGGAGCGGCGGCGGACGGCGGTGCGCGACCGGGTGGTGGCGTACAACGGGGTGCTGGCCGAGGTGTGCGCGAAGGACGCCCGCTGCCGGTACGACGGCGGCGCGGTCTTCGGCTTCCGCTTCGACCAGTCGCTGCTGAGCGCCTGGGACCGGTTCCACCCGAGCCGTGACGGGCAGGCGCGGCTGGCGGAGCTGGCGTACCGGAGGATCACGGAGGAGTAGCCCCGGGGCGGGCGTCAGGTCCGCCCCGGGGCAGTTCACGGGGCCCTTACCGCTCCACCGTGGTGGTGAGGCGGAGGTCGGCCAGCGAGTGGGCGGCGTGCAGTTCGTAGCGGCCGGGGACGAGGGTCCAGGCGTTCTCGTCCTCGTCCCAGACCTCGAAGGCGCGGCGCGGGAGTCCGATCACGGCCTCGACGGTCTCGCCGGGCGCGGCCTCGACGCCGGCGAAGGCGGCGAGCCAGCGGGCCGGGCGCTCGACGGTGTCCCGGACCGGGGCGAGGTAGAGCTGGACGGTCTCGCGGCCGGGGCGGTCGCCGGTGTTGGTGAGGCGGACGGTGACGCTCTCCGGGGTGGCCTCCACGGCGTCGTACGACCAGGTGGTGTAGCCGAGGCCGTGGCCGAAGGGGTACGCGGGAACGGCGCCCGCCCTGTCCCAGGCTCGGTAGCCGATGAACAGGCCCTCGGTGTAGTCGAGCGCGCCGCCGGTGGGGGTGACCTCGGTGACGGGGGCGTCGGCGAGGGCGGCCGGCCAGGTGGTGGGGAGGCGGCCGCCGGGTTCCTCGGCGCCGGTGAGGACGTCGGCGAGGGCGTCGCCGCCCTCCTGTCCGGGGAACCAGCCGAGGAGGACGGCGGCCACCTGGTCGCGCCAGGGCAGTTCGACCGGGGAGCCGGCGTTGACGACGACGACCGTGTTCGGGTTGACGGCGGCGACGGCGCGGACGAGGTCGTCCTGGCGGCCGGGGAGCGCGAGGTCCTTGCGGTCGAAGCCCTCGGACTCGACGCGCTCGGTGGTGGCGACGACCACCACGGCGGTGTCGGCGCCGCGGGCGGCCTCGACGGCTTCGGCGATCAGTTCGTCGGGGTCGCGGCGGGGACCGAGGTGGACGAAGGAGAACATCACGGCGGGGAGCGGGGCGGCGAACTCCTCGGCGAGGGTGTGCCGGAGGGAGACCTCGACGGTCTCTCCCGCGGTGAGCCCGACCGTGCCGCGCTCGACCGGGGAGCCGAAGAATGCCTCGAAGGGGTCGGTCTCGGGGCCCATCTCCTGGACGCCGTCGAAGAGTTCGCGGCCGTCGACGGTGAGCGTGAAGGCGCCGAGGCCGCGGGTGCCGAAGGCGTGGTCGCCGGTCTCGCGCGGGGTGAAGGTGCCGGTGACCTCGATGGAGGCGAGGGCGTCGTGGGTGACGCCGGCCGGGAGGTCGTCGCCGATCCACTGGACCTGGCCGTTGGGGAGGCTGCCTTCGCCGAGGACGGTGCCGTCGGCGTCGCGGCAGACCGCGCGGAGGGTGAAGCCCTGCTCGGCGGGGGCGAGTTCGTCGCTCGGGTCGGCGCCGACCGCATAGCTGAGGGCGCCTTCGGGCAGCGCGGCGGTGAGGCCGGCGAGCGGGGAGACGACGTGCTCGGGGAAGACCTGGGCGGAGCCGCCGCCGAGGACGCGGGCGTCGCGGGCGGCCGCGCCGGAGAGGGCGACGGTGCCGGGCCTGAGCGGCAGCGCGCCGTTCTCGTTGCGGACGAGGACGAAGCCGCGGCGGGCGATCTCGCGGGCGAGGGCGTCGCCGTCGACGGCGGCGGGGTGCTCGGTGACGGCGGCGGGGGCGCCTTCGAGGGCGCCGACTCGGGCGGCGAGCCGCAGCACGTTCCGCACGGCGGCGTCGACGGCGGACTCCTCGACCTCGCCGGCCCGGACGGCGGCGGCGAGGTGCTCGCCGTAGACGGTGCCGGGGCCGGGCATGGCGACGTCGAGGCCGCCGGTGATGTCGCCGGTGGTGGAGCGGGCGGCCATCCAGTCGGAGACGTTGAAGCCGTCGAAGCCCCATTCGCCGCGCAGGACGTCCTGGACGAGGTGGCGGTGCTCGGTCATCGTCACGCCGTTGACCTGGTTGTAGGCGGTCATGACGCCCCAGGGGCGCGCGTTCTCGACGATCGCCTCGAAGGGGGCGAGGTAGAGCTCGCGGAGCGGGCGCGGGGCGATCCTGTTGTCGACGGTGAAGCGGTCGGTCTCGGCGTCGTTGGCGACGAAGTGCTTGACGGTGGTGCCGACGCCGCCGTCCTGGACGCCCTGGACGTAGCCGGTGCCGATGGCGCCGGTGAGGTACGGGTCCTCGCTGTACGCCTCGAAGTGGCGGCCGCCGAGCGGGGTGCGGTGCAGGTTGACCGTGGGGGCGAGCAGGACGTGGACGCCCTTGCGGCGGGCCTCCTGGGCGAGGAGCCGGCCGGCCCGGCGGGCGAGGGCGGGGTCCCAGGCGGCGGCGAGCGCGGTCGGCGAGGGCAGCGCGACGGACGGGTCGTCGGCGGTCCAGCGGACGCCGCGGACGCCGACGGGCCCGTCGGACATCACGATCGAGGCGAGGCCGATCTCCGGCAGGGCGGGCAGCGACCACATGTCCCGGCCGCCGAGCAGCCGGGTCTTGGCGTCCAGGCCGAGCCGGCCGAGCGCGGCCTCGACGGCCGCCTCGCGCACCGCGTCTTCGTTCAGGTCCGTCACGTCCGTACCTCCGCGTTGAAGTGGTGATGCGGACATCATGGACCCACCTACCTGTAGATCGGTAGATAATGTAATCCCTTCGTTATTTCAGCGATGGCGTACGGTCCTGGGGAGAAGGACCTGCGGAGAGGGGGCCGACCGATGGCACGGACCAGGAGCGAGGAGCGCCGCGCGGAGATCCTGCGCGCCGCCCTGGAGGTGATCGCCGAGCGCGGCTACCGGGGCGCCACGCTCGGCTCCGTCGCCGAGCGCGTCGGCCTGACCCAGCAGGGCCTGCTGCACTACTTCCCCACCAAGGAGGCGCTGCTCGTCGCCGTCCTGGAGGAGCGCGACCGGTGGGACACCAGCGGCGGCCGGGAGCGCGAGGGCTGGCGGCTCGACCTGCTCGAATCGCTGGTCGAGTACAACGCGATGCGGCCCGGGATCGTGCAGACCTTCTCCGCGCTGCTCGGCGAGAGCGTCACCGACGGGCACCCGGCGCGGGCCTTCTTCACCGAGCGGTACGCGCAGGTGCGGGCCAACATGGCGGACGTGCTGCGCCTGGAGTTCGGCGAGCGGCTGCCGGGCGGCCTCACCCCCGAGCGGGCGGCGCCGCTGCTCACCGCCGTGATGGACGGCCTCCAGTACCAGTGGCTGCTCGACCCGGCCTCGGTCGACATGCCGGGAGCCTTCCGGGACTTCGTGCGGCTGCTGGGCGGAGACGGGCGGCCGTAGGCCGGGGGCGGGGCCGACGGGATTCGAACCCGCGCGAGCACACCGCCAGGTCCGGCGGCCACTCCCTGTGGCCCCGGGCTTCGGGGACCTCCTCGGCCCGGGTCAGCGATCGCCCACTCCGCCACGACCCCGCCCCCTGCGGTGCCGCGCGCGGCACCGCTCCGGCGATTCTGGGCCACGGCGGGGCCGTCCGTCGCGGGGTTTTCGCGGGGGCGCCCGCCGGGGAGCTGCGAGCATGGGGCCATGCTGATCGCCACCGCCCAGTTCGCCCCGGTCGCCGGGGACGTCGAGGCCAATGTCCGTACGGTCGCCGGCCTCGTCCGGGAGGCCGGGGCCGCCGGCGCCCGGCTCGTCGTCTTCGCCGAGCTGTCGCTCACCGGGTACGAGCCGGCCCTGATCCGGGAGGACCCCTCGCTGGTCCTCGCCGAGGACGACCCGCGCCTCGAACCGGTCCGCGCGGCCTGCCGGGCGGCGGGGACGGCGGCCGTCGTCAACGGACCGGTGCGCGGCGGGGGTTCGCTGCCCGGTCTGGCCACGCTGGTGATCGGCCCGGACGGCGCCCTGCTCGCCCGCTACGACAAGCGGCACCTCTACCACGGGCCCGAGCAGGACACCTTCACGGCCGGCACGGCCGACGGGCGGTTCGCGCTCGACGGGCTCCGGTTCGCGCTCGCCACCTGCTACGACAACCGCTTCCCCGAACTGGCCGAGCGGGCCGCCGCCGACGGCTGCGCGGTCTATCTGGCCAGCTCGATGCTGGAGGCCGGGAACGACTCCTTCGAGACCGTCTACCCGGCCCGGGCCCGGGACTTCGGCCTGTACGTGGCGCTCGGCAACTCGCTGGGCCGCTGCGAGATCGGCGAGGGCGGGGGCGGGGCCGGGATCTGGGGGCCGGACGGCGGGCGGCTCGCCGACGCGGGCGCCGGGAAGCCGGGCCTCGTCCTCGCCGAGGTGGGCTGAGCCCGCCGCGTCCGGCACCGGCCCCCCGGGCACGCGCAAGGGCCGGGCCGCCGTGGGACTCCGGCGGCCCGGCCCGGGAGGACGCGCGACGGAACCCCCGGTCCGCCGTGCGCCCTCCCGCCCCGGGAGCGGGGCGTCAGGACCCCGCCCCCGGGCGCTCGTCTCCCCTTACGGGGCGCTCAGGCCCAGCGTGTAGGCGCCGGAGCCGCTGTAGGCGTGCACGACGTAGCGGTAGTAGCCCGCGGTGCCGTAGTAGCTGGTGTCCTCGTCGGCGCCGGCGGTGCCGCCGACGGCCACGTCCGCCCAGGCCGCGCCGTTCCACTTCTGGAGGTAGAGGTCGAAGTCGGTGCCGGCCGGACCGCGCAGGCAGCCGACGTGGGTGCCGGCGCTCGCCGAGTAGTAGTACGAGCCGTCCGGCTGGGCGGCGGCCTGACCGGAGGCCAGGGTGCCCCGGTAGGTGTACTCGGTGGAGTCGCAGCCGGTCGGCGGCGTGGTGGAGCCGACCGTCAGCTGGTAGGTGACGGTGTGCGTGGCGGAGCCCGTACCGGTGACGGTGATCGGGTAGGTGCCGTTCGGGGTGCCGGCGGCGACCTTGACGGTCATCGTCGCGGAGTTCCCGGAGGTCACCGAGGCGGGGCTGAAGGAGACCGTGACGCCGCTCGGGGCGCCGCTCGCGGAGAGCTGGACGGTCTGCGCGGCGCCGCCGGTGGTGCTGGTGCTGACGGTGGCGGTGACCTGGGTGTCCGGCTCGGCCGAGCCGGAGGACGGGTTCAGGGACAGCGAGAAGTCGGGGGTCGAGGTGCCGCCGCAGTCGGTCTCGCCGGACTGGGCGGGGACGCCGATCGCGTTCCAGGCCGCCTTCACCGCGTTGCACTCGGTGGCGCCGTAGGTGTTCTTGGCGGTGGTGAGGGTGGCACGGCGGGCCGCGGGGTGGTTCCAGGAGGAGGTCTTGAGCAGCAGGGCGCCCATGAAGATCTTGCCGGCCTTCTGGATGCCGATGCCGGTGACGGAGGACGGACCGCCGGAACATATGGGGCTGCTGGGCTTGCCGCCGCCCGGGTTGGAGCCCTCGGCGAGCAGGTAGAACCAGTGGTTCTGCGGGCCGGCCGCCGCGTGCACCTCGGTGCCGGAGCTCAACTGGGTGTAGCAGTTGGGGTCGTTGTTGATCAGCGACGGGTTGTACATGTTGCGGATCGGCTGGTTGTTGCCGGTGAAGTTGAGCTCCTCGCCGACCGTGTAGTCCGGGGTGTCGTTCGGGTTGTTCGCGTAGTGCTCGGTGAGCGCCCCGAAGATGTCGCCGGTGGACTCGTTCATGCCGCCGTTCTCGTTGGACGAGCCGGCCGAGCCCGGGGTCCGGTCGAAGATCTCGTGGCCGTACTCGTGGGCCACGACGTCGATGCCGGTGAGCTGGTTGGTGCCGTTCTGGTTGCGCCCGTAGGTGGTCTTCGTACCGTCGTAGTACGCGTTGACCTGGGTGAGTCCGGCGCGGGCCGGGACCATGCCGCCCTGGCCGTTGATGCCGTTGTAGCCGAACCACTCCTTGAGCATGTCCGACTCGCGCTGGGCCGCGTACATGATGTCGACGCAGGCGGTGACGAGGTCGTTGGCGCCGCCGTTGCCCCACGGGGAGGAGCCCGTGTACGCGCTGCCGTTCTGGCCGCCGCACTTGAAGCCGCCGCGGCTGGTGTCGGTCATCGAGGAGGCGGCGGTGTCGATGGTGACGTTGCCGTTGTGGTAGCCGCGGCCCTCGGCGTGCCGGACCTTGTCGGTGGCCTGGGCGACCTTGCCGGTGCGGGCGTCGACGTAGGTGTCGAGCGAGCTGGGGAGGTCCGCGGCGGTGGTGCCGACGACCAGGGTGTGCCAGGCGAGGACGGGCTTTCCGCCCTTGAGGAGCACGGTCAGTTCGGGGGCGCTCGCGCTCTCCACCGCGGCCAGCTGTCCGCGGGCGGTGGCGAGGGCCCTCTCCGCGGTCACCTTGGCGCTCGTGGCGACCTTGATGGCCGGGGCCGGGGCGCCGGTGACGTCGCGGACCTTGCCGGAGGAGTCCGTCAGGACGACGGCGTCGCCGCCGCCGTGGACCGGGAGGCCCCGGTACGTCCGCTGGTAGGCGGCGTAGTAGAGGCCGTTCGCCCACGGGGTGACGGACGTCCGGACGAGGTCCTCGTCGGCGCCGTGCCGCAGTTCGTCGAGGCCGCTGGCGGCGGCGGAGTCCGCGGCGGCGAGGGCCAGGGACCTGCCGTGGCCCGGCGGGACCGGCTGCGCCTGGGGAGCGGCGGAGGCGGTGGAGGCGAGGGCGGTCGCGAGGCTCGCCGAGAGCGCCAGGGCGGCCACGGCCGCCGTGAGTCTGGTGGGGTGCAAGGTCGTGCTCCGTTCGGGGTGGGGGAGGCGGATCGTCGCGCCGAGTATGGGCGTGGACATGGCGGGTTCGGGACATCTCATCCGGCATAAGACGCGGGTTATGGTGCGCCCGGGCGGGGCTGCGTACGCTGCTGAGATGCAGCTGGAGTTGAGGCATCTCGAAGCCGTCTGCCGGATCGCGGAGGCGGGCAGCCTGGGGCGCGCGGCACACCGGCTCGGCATCTCGCAGCCGGCGCTCTCCGCACAGCTGCGGCGGATCGAGAGGGTCGCGGGCGGGGAGCTCTTCCTGCGCGGCCGGCGCGGCGTGGAGCCCACCCCGCTGGGCGAGTTCGTCCTCTCCAAGGCCCGGCTGGTGCTCGGCGAGATGGACGCGCTGGCCGCGGGCGCGCGGGCGGCCGACCCGGCCGCCCCGCTGCGGCTCGGCTGCATCCTGCTGGTCCTGGTGGACCGGCTGCTCACCGGTCTCGAACAGGTCGTGGCGGGCCGGGAGATCGCGGTGACCGTCGAGCAGTCGGCGACGACGCTGACCCGGCAGCTCGGCGCGGGCCGCTACGACGCGGTGCTGTACGGCGAGGTCAACGACCACGAGGTGCCGCTGCCGCAGGGCACGACGGCCCGGACCCTGATCGCGAAGGAGCCCTTCTGCGTCCGTCTCTCGGCGGACCACCCGCTCGCGGGGAAGGAGCGGATCGCGCTGGCCGAGCTGGCGGGCGAGTCCTGGATGACGCTGGTCGAGGACGACGACGGCGGTCCCGAGGCGCTGGTCGCCGCCTGCGGGCGGGCCGGCTTCACCCCGTCCCTCCGGCACCGGGCCGCCGACCGGAAGATCCACTACGACCTGATCGCCTCGGGCCGCGCGATCTCCCTGAGCCAGCCCACCGCGCCGCCCACCGAGGGGACCGTGCTGCGTCCCCTGGAGGGCGACCCGGTGACCGGACGGATCCGGCTCGCCTGGAACCGGTCGGCGGTCTCGGCCCGCCACGCGGAACTGCTGTACCGCGCGGCGGCGGAGGCGTACCTGGCGAACGTCGGCAACAACGCCTTCCACCAGGAGTGGTGGGCCGCCAGGCCGGAACTCCATCCGGTCCTGACGGCGGAGTGAACCGGCCGTACGGGACGGCTAGTCGTACGTGACGTCGGAGGCCGTGTAGCGGCAGGTGGTGCCGTCGGGGCCGGTGCCGGTCTCGGTGGGCTCCTTGCCGGTGCTGTTGCCGGTGAAGCGGACGCAGGGCTTGATCTTCTTCTTGGTGTCGCCGTGGACGCGGACGTTCCGCAGCGCGGCGGTGTCCCCGTAGTTGGCGTTGACGCCGACGATCGACTTGCCGGGGGCGGTGACGTCGACGTCGTTGACGATGATCGTGCGCTTGTACTGCTTCTTGCAGTTGCCGCAGGAGCGGACGAGCTTGCCGAAGCCGGAGACCTGGAACTTGGTCACGACGAGCTTGCCGGCGCCGTTGAACTGGAACACCTTGTCGGAGGCGCCCCTGGCGCCGCCGCCGTACACCGTGTAGACGGCCTGGGCCGAGGTGCCCTTGAAGGTGGCGGCGTCCTCGCCGACGTTCTCCCACCAGACGTTCTGGAGGGTGCAGCTGCCGAGGCAGTGGACCCCGTCGGCGGCGGGGGTGCCGAGGACGACGTTCTTGAGGGTGGCGCCGTCCTTGAGGACGAAGAGCGGCTGCTGGCTCTCGTCCTGCCCGTCGGAGCCGAGCTCGCCGGTGCCGGAGAAACGCTTCAGCTTGCCGTCGTAGGTGCCGGAGACCTCGATGGTGGCGGCGACCGGCTTGTCGCCCTTGGCGGCCGGCCAGGCGGGGACGGCGGCCGGGGCCGCGCCCGCCGGGGCGAGCAGCGTGGTCGTGACGATGGCCGCGCCGGTGGCTCCGAACGCGGCCAGGCCGCCGATGAGCGCCCTGCGGCGGCCCGTCCTGCGCTTGTGTGACGTCATGGTGTCTTTTCCTCAGTGGGGGTTGTGGTGCACCCCCTGGTCGCCGCCCGGGGAGGAAAGGTTGCCGCCTTCTTGATCGTTTTCTTCGCCGGGGCCGTCGCCCGTCTCGCCGCGCAGGTCGCGGGCCATCAGGGTGGCGCCCGCGACGGCGCCGGGCATCAGGAAGACGGCCACGAAGGGGACGATGAAGACGAGGGCGAGCGGGACGCCGAAGCCGAGGGCGGCCCCGCGCCGGCCGCGCAGCAGCGCCAGGCGCTCCTTGAGCTCCACGCCCCGGCGCTGGAGGGCGACGGCGGTCAGCTCCTCGGTGAGGAAGAAGCCGGAGACGCAGAAGCCGAGGACGGGGACGACGGTCTGGCCGACGACGGGGATGAAGCCGCACGCGAAGAGGAGCACCGCGTAGAAGGCGACCCGGAGCACCACCCGCAGGCTGTCGCGGGCGGAGATCAGCAGCTCGCGCCAGAGCGGCAGGCCGGACTCGGGGACGTCGCCGCCCTGGCTGCGGTCGACGTCCTCGGAGAGGGTCTCGTAGAAGGGCTGGCCGATGAGGAGGGTGACGGCGGTGAAGGTGACGACGGCGAGGAAGACGCCGAAGCCGACGAGGAGGGCCGTCATGGCGTTGCGGAAGACGTCGCGCCACAGGGCGGACCAGTCGTCGGCGACGGGGGTCGCCCAGGCCACCAGCTCGGTCGCGTTGAAGGCGAGCGCGCCCAGCACGGCGACGTAGAGGACGAGCGTCACCAGACCGGGCAACAGCCCGAAGCCGAACCGTCGTCCGTGCCGTGCCACCCATTTCTGGCCCTGGACCAGATGACCGAAACCCACCCCGAAATCACGCATGCGCGCAGCCTAGCGGGGTGGATCACCGGTTCCGTACGTGCGTGCGGGCCGCACCCCGGTCGGTCGGGGTGCGGCCCGCACGGGTCCGCGTGGTGCCTGGCCGGTGGCTCAGACCGCGAGCTCGACCGTGATGTTGCCGCGGGTCGCCTTGGAGTACGGGCAGACCTGGTGGGCCTTCTCGATCAGGCTCTTGGCGGTCTCGGCGTCCACGTTCGGGATGGAGGCCGAGATCTTGACGATGATGCCGAAGCCGTCGTCGTTCTTGCCGATGCCGACCTCGGCGGTGACCGTCGAGCCGGAGACGTCCGCGTTCTCGTTGCGCGCGACGACGCCGAGGGCGCCCTGGAAGCAGGCGCTGTAGCCGGCCGCGAAGAGCTGCTCGGGGTTGGTGCCGTCGCCGGAGCCGCCCATGGCCTTCGGCGGGTTGACGACGACGTCGAGCTTGCCGTCGTCGGTGGCGACACGGCCGTCACGGCCGTTCTCCGCGGTGGCGACGGCGGTGTAGAGGACGTCGGAGTGCTGGATGGACATGCTGGTTTCTACCTTCTTCTCCCCGCCTCGACTCGCGCCCACGATCGCGACGGCTGAGGGAAGACTACCGGTCGAGCGAGACGATCATCTTTCCGGTGTTCTCGCCGCGGAGCAGACCGAGGAAGGCGTCCACGCCGTTCTCGATCCCCTCGACGGCGGTCTCGCGGTACTTCAGCTCGCCGGATCGCAGCCAGCCGCCGACCTCCTCGACGAACTTCTGCTGGAGGCCGTAGTGGTCGCCGACCAGGACGCCCTGGAGGCGGAGCCGCTTGCCGATGATCAGCGCCATGTTCCGCGGGCCGGGGACCGGCTCCGTCTCGTTGTACTGCGCGATCATGCCGCAGATGGCGGCGCGGCCGTGCACGTTGAGCGAGGAGATCGCGGCCTCCAGGTGGTCACCGCCCACGTTGTCGAAGTAGACGTCGATGCCGTCCGGGGCGGCCTCGCGGAGCTGGTCGCGGACCGGGCCGTTCCTGTAGTTGAAGGCGGCGTCGAAGCCGAGCTCCTCGACCAGCCACTTCACCTTCTCGTCGGAACCGGCCGAGCCGATCACCCGGGCGGCGCCGCCCAGCTTGGCGAGCTGGCCGACCTGGCTGCCGACCGCGCCGGCCGCGCCGGAGACGAAGACGGTGTCGCCCTCCTTGAAGGAGGCGGTCTCGAAGAGGCCCGCGTAGGCGGTCAGACCGGGCATGCCGAGCACGCCGAGGTACGTGGAGAGCGGGGCGAGCTCCGGGTCCACCTTGGTGGCGTGCTGGACGGGCACGTCGGCGTACTCACGCCAGCCGAGGCCGTGCAGGACGTGGTCGCCCTCGGCGAAGCCCTCCGCGTTCGACGCGACGACGACGCCGACCGCGCCGCCGTCCATCGGGTGGTCCAGCTTGAACGGCGGGACGTAGGACTTCACGTCGTTCATCCGGCCGCGCATGTAGGGGTCGACCGAGAAGTGGAGGTTGCGCACCAGGATCCGGCCTTCGGCGGGCGCCTCGACCGGGACCTCGCGCAGGGCGAAGTCGGTGGGGGCGGGCCAGCCGTGCGGGCGGGCGACGAGGTGCCATTCACGGCTGGTGGCGGGAAGAGCGGTCATGGGGTCCTCCGGTGACTCCTGGCAGAAGCTTCACTTGATGAAACAACCATGCGCCTGAATATTTCATGTTGTCAAGCATCGGAGTAGCATGGTGCCCATGCCCACCTCACACAGCGACCCCGTGACCCTCGAAGTCGTCGAGCTGATCGGCACGGTCGTGGCGCGCTACCACCAGGAGTACGAGGAGGCCGCCGCCGCCCACTCCCTCACCGGCGCGCAGGCCCGCGTCCTCGGGCTGCTCGCCCTGGAGCCCACGCCGATGCGGAAGATCGCCGAGAAGCTCAAGTGCGAGCCCTCCAACGTCACGGGGATCATCGACCGCCTGGAGTCCCGGGGCCTGGTCGAGCGGCGCCCCGACCCGGCCGACCGCCGGGTGAAGCTGGCCGCGCCCACCGACGAGGGCCGGGACACCGCCCGCCGCCTGCGCGACGCGCTGCACTTCGCGCGCGAGCCGCTCGGCGGGCTGACCGACGCCGAGCGCACCCTGCTGCGGGACCTGCTGCGCCGGATGCTCGGGGCGGACCTGGTCTGACGGACCCGTCCCGGCGGGGCCGACCCGCACCCGGGCCAACCCACCCGGCCGACGGGCGCGGTCCGGCGGGCCGGTGCCGGACCGGCCTAGACGCACCACCACAGGAAGCGGGTGCAGGTCTCCGAGGGTTCCGGGGTCGGCGTCGCCGTGGTCGGGCGGGGGGTCGACGGGGCGGACGGGCTCGCGCCGCCCGAGGGCGGGGCGGTGGGCGAGCCGGAGGCGCTCGATGTGGGGCCCGGCCCCTCGCCCTGCGGGCCCGAGGTGACCTCCGGCGCGGTCGGCGCCGGGGAGGAGGGGGCGGTGGCGGACGGCCGGCCGGTGGGCGCGGCGCCCGTACCCGTCCCGGACCCGGTACCCGTACCCGTACCGGATTCCGTCCCCGCGCCCGTCCCCGTGCCGGATCCGCCGCCGGAGCCCCGGCCCGGGCGGGACACGGCCGCGGCGGTCGTGGCGGAGCCGCCCGAGCCCGTGCTGATCCGGCGGTGGCGGCCGGTCGGCGTGGCCGGGCCCGCCGAGCCCTCGCCTGCGCGGTCGCCGTCCTCCGTCGCCCCGCCGCCGGGGCTCCGGGTCGGCAGCGCGGGCGGCAGCGGGGCCTCGGTGACCTCCAGCTCCTCCACCGCGTTCGCGGGGCCCTTCTCCTCCGGTTCCTCGAACGCCGCCTTCGCCAGGCCCAGCGACCCGGCCGCCAGGACCAGCCCCAGCGCGCTCAGCGCGACCGTCCGGCCGCGACCGGCCCGGCCCCGCTTCCGGCGGCGCGCGGCGGCACGGCCCGCCGCCCGCCCGGCCGGCCTCGGCGGCGGCACCACCAGGTCCAGCTCGTAGACGTGCTCGGCCGCGAGGGGTTCGGGCGGGGCGGGCGCCTCCTGCCCGGGCGTCTCCGGCCCGGGGGCGTACGAGTCCGGGGCGTACGGCTCCGGGGCGGCTTCGCGGGACGCGGCGTACGGGTCCGGGGCGTACGGGTGCGACGGTCCGGTCGGGTACGACGGTCCGGTCGGGTACGACGGTCCGGTCGGGTACGGCTCCGGCGCCTCGGCGCCCTCGTGAGGCGCGGGGGGAGGCGGGGTGTGGGGGGCGTCGTACCGCAGCCGCTCGACGGGAGTCCCGCACCCGGCACAGGCGAGAGCCCCGTTGAGATGCCGCCGGCACGCGTGGCAGTAGTCCATGGGGCTCGCAGGCTAGGACGCCAGGCGCGGCTCCGGGGAGACGGGGACGTGAGGATCTTGTGAGGAAACCGCAGGTGGCCGCCGTGGCGCCACGATTCTCCCGGTTCGCCTCCTCTGCCGCCCGGCCCCGGACCGGCCCCGCTCCCCCGGCCCCGGACCGGCCCCCTCCGCCGACACCCTCCGACCGGCCCGGCCGCCGCCCGGCCCCTTCCCGGCGGCCCGCCTCCCGCCGCCCGGTCCCTCCCCCGCAGCCCGCCTCCCGCCCCCGCCGGGCCCCGGGCGGCGCAGCCCAGCGCGCGCGGCGGGCCCGGCGGTCGCACGATGCCAACAGGAAACCCGAACCGCGACACCTCGCCCGTGTCAGCACCGCACCCCGGAGGATCCGCCGTGACCGTCAGCCTGGAGCAACTGCGCCGTTGCCATGTCGCCGTCGACCTGGGTGCCGCCCGCACCCGGGTCTTCGTCAAGGGGGCCGGGCTCGTCGTCGACGAGCCGAGCGTCGCCGCCGTCAACACCCGCACCGGAGCGCTGATCGCGGTCGGCGCGCTCGCCGAGAAGATGACCGGCCGCACCCCCGACTACATCCGGGTCGTGCGCCCGGTGTCCGGCGGCACGGTCGTCGACATCGAGATGGCCCAGCGGATGCTGCGCCACCTGCTCGGCGAGAAGCTGCGCCGCCAGCTCCGCCGCAAGCCCCGGCTGCGCGCCGCCGCCTGCACCCCGCACGACAGCGACCCGCTCGCCCAGCGGGCCGCCGTGGAGACCCTGGTGGGGCTCGGGGCGCGCCGGGTCGAGCTGGTGGACACGCTGATCGCGGCGGCCGTGGGCTGCGGCCTGCCGGTGGAGCAGCCCACCGCGACCATGATCATGGTGTGCGGGGCGGCGACGACCCAGGTCGCGGTGCTCTCGCTCGGCGCGATCGTGACCGCCGAGCGGATGCCGGTCGGCGGCGACGCCATCGACCACGCGATCATCCAGCACCTGCGCCACCACCACGAGCTGATGCTGCCGAGCCAGTCGGTGCGCCCGCTCCAGCTCGCCCTGCACGGCAACGGCCTCACCCCGCACGGCCCGGCCTCCACCGAGATCCACGGCCGGGACGTGGCCACCGGCCTGGCCCGCTCGGTCACCGTCGACACGGCCGCCGTGCGCGAGGCCATCCACACCCCGCTGACGGCGGTGCTCGACGGCATCGGGAAGGTGCTGCGGGACTGCCCGCCGGACCTCGTGGCCGACCTCGCCGACCGCGGGATCATGATGGTCGGCGGCAGCGCCCTGCTCCCGGGCCTCGACCAGATGCTGCGGGACGCCACCGGGATGCCGGTGCACATCGCCGAACGCCCCGACGTCTGCGCCGTCCTGGGCCTCGGCGCGATGCTGGAGGGCAAGGTCCAGCCGATGGTCCTCGACCCGCTGGGCGAGCACCGCGGCCTGGCGGACGACGGGGACGGCGACCGCGGGCGGGACCGCGACCCCGGCCATGCGTACGCCGACGACCTGACGGAGTGACCAATCCCGACATCACCCGATTCGTACGTGGATGAGACCATGGTGATCATGGCGGAGGACGAGGACGCGGAGCAGGAGCGGGCCCGCCTGCCCATGCTGCTCGAAGCCGTCCTCGGCGTCGGCACGGACCTCGAACTCCGCGCCACCCTCCAGCACCTCGTCGACTCGGCGACCGAACTGGTCGGCGCCCGCCGCGGGGCGCTGGGGGTCGTCGACCCCGAGCGCCCCCGGCTCACCGGGCTCTTCACCACCGGGATGACCGAGGAGGAGCGGGCCCGCGTCGGCCCGCTCCCCGACGACGGCGCCGGGGGCCTCGGCGTCCCGATCCGCGTGCACACCCAGATCTTCGGCAACCTCCACCTCACCGGGAAGCCGGGCGGCTTCACCGAGGAGGACCTGGCCCTGCTGCGGGTCCTCGCGGCCCAGGCCGGCATCGCCATCGGCAACGCCCGGCTCTACGAGACGGCCCGGCAGCGCGAGCGGTGGATCGAGGGCGCGGCGGCCGTCACCACGGCCCTGCTCACCGGCGAGTCCGCCGAGGACGCCCTGATGACCGTCGCCGAGCAGGCCAGGATCCTCGCGGACGCGGCCGCCGGCGTGATCCTCCAGCCCACCCCCGAGGGCGGGATGGAGATCGTCACCGCCTCCACCACCGAGGACCCCGGCGAGCTGGTCGGCACCACCATCCGGCCCGGCTCCGCCGTCCTCGTCCAACTGCTCGGCGGGGAACCGGTCTTCGTCGAGGACTCCTCCAGCGACCCGCGGATGACCACGCCGGTCCGCTCGCGCTTCGGCCCCTCGATGATGCTGCCGCTGCGCAGCGGCGGGAGGCTGATCGGCACCCTGGCCCTCCCCCGCCGCCGGGGCGCCGCCCCCTACTCGGCGGTGGACCGGCTGCTCGCCTCGCAGTTCGCCTCGCAGGCGGCGCTCGCGCTGGTCCTGGCGGACGCGCGGCACGACCGGGAGCGGCTCGCGGTCTTCGAGGACCGCGACCGGATCGCCCGCGACCTGCACGACCTCGTCGTCCAGCGGCTGTTCGCCACCGAGATGATGCTGGAGTCGACCCGCCGCCGCGCGGGGGGCTCGTCCGAGGAGGACGAGCTGCTCGGGAAGGCGGTGGACGAGCTGGACTCCACGATCCAGGAGGTGCGGACGACGATCTTCGCGCTCCAGCAGCCGCCGGCCGAGGCGCCGGCGACCTTCCGGGGGCGGGTGCTGCGGGAGACCGGCGGGGCGGCGGTGCTGCTCGGCTTCCAGCCGGCGGTGCGCTTCACCGGCGCCGTGGACACGCTCGTGGAGGAGCCGGAGGCCCGGAAGCTGCTGGCCGCGCTGCGCGGTGCCCTCGCGGCGGCCCACCGGCGGTCCGGGATCGGGCGGATCTCGGTGGACGTCGGCGTCGGCGACGAGGGCGCCTGGCTGCGGGTGGAGGACGACGGCACCCCTCCGACGACGGTGACCTGGCCGTAGCCGCGGGCCCGGGAGCCGCACCCGTACCGACACGGGCCCGGAGCCGCACCCGTACCGACGCGAGGCCCGGAACCGTACCCGCACCCGTACCCGCCCGCACGCCCGTACCCGCGCGCACCGCCCTCCCCCGTACGGAGCAGTCCCGCGCGCCGGGCCCCCGGGAGGGATCTTGACTGGAGGCGTGAACTCCGACGCCAAGCCCCCGACCGCCGCGGCCTACCGCAACCTGGTGACGGCCACCATCGGCTTCACGCTCACCTTCTGGGCGTGGGACCTGATCGCACCGCTCGGCAGCTGGTACGGCGAGCGGCTGGACCTCAGTTCGTTCCAGCAGTCCTTCCTCGTCGCCGTGCCGGTGCTGGTCGGCTCGGTGGGCCGGATCCCGGCGGGCGCGCTGACCGACAAGTACGGCGCGAAGCTGATGTTCCCGCTCGTCTCCGCGCTGACGATCGTCCCCGTGCTGCTGCTGATCGTGGTGAAGGACTCCTACGGCCTGATGATCGTGGTCGCCTTCCTCCTCGGCCTCGGCGGCACGACCTTCGCGATCGGCATCCCGCTGGTCAACTCCTGGTTCCCGCCGGAGAAGCGGGGCCTGGCGCTCGGCGTGTTCGGCATGGGCATGGGCGGTGTGGCGCTCTCCGGCTACTTCACGCCGCGGATCGCCAAGCACGGCGAGAACCTGCCGTTCGTCGTGGTGGCCGTCGCGCTCGCCGCGTACGCGGTGCTGGCCGCCTTCCTCATCACGGACCGGCCCGACCGCCCGGTGCCGGCCGCCTCGCTGGCGACCCGGCTGGGTTCGGCGGGGCGGCTGCGGGTGACGTGGGAGCTGTCGGCGCTGTACGCGATCGGCTTCGGCGGCATCGTGGCCTTCGGCGTCTACCTGCCGACGTACCTGAAGAACTGGTACGACCTCGACCCGACCGACGCGGGCACCAAGGCGGCCGGATTCGCGCTGGTCACCGTCGTCTTCCGGCCGATCGGCGGCTGGCTCTCGGACCGGGTCCACCCGGCGGTCGTCACCGCCTGGGCGCTCGGCACCGTCGCCCTCCTCGCCGTCGTCCAGGCCTTCGACCCGAAGCTGGACCCGGGCGGCACGATCGCCCTGCTGATCATGGCGGCCGGTCTCGGCACCGCGAGCGGTTCGGTCTTCGCGCTGGTCTCGCAGGTCACCCCGCAGGCCCAGGTGGGCTCCGTGACCGGCATCGTCGGCGCGATGGGCGGCCTCGGCGGCTTCGTCCCGCCGCTGGTCATGGGCGCGATCTACAGCGCCAAGGACTCGTACTCGATCGGCTTCATGCTCCTCTCCGACCTGGCGCTCGCGGGCTGTGTGTACGCGTACGGGCGGATGCGCGGGATCCGGCCGGGCGGCGATCCCGGCCCGGGGGCGGCGCCCGGAGCGACGAAGGTCACGGCCGGGACCTCCTGACGGAGCGGCAGAATCGTCCCGGCAGCACCCCTCGCCCCCGACCCGAGGAGTACGACCGGTGAGTGCGCTCTTCCCGCCGCTGTTCCCGGCCCTCGCGGCCCCGACCGACCGCCCCGCCCTGCGCTGCGGCCCGGACTCGCTCTCGTACGAGGAGCTGGCCCGGGCCGCCGGCGCGCTCGCCGCCCGGCTCGCCGGGTCCCGGCGGGTGGCCGTGTGGGCCGTGCCGACCGCCCGGACGGCGGTCGCGGTGGTGGCGGCGCTGCTCGCCGGCGTCCCCGCCGTGCCGCTCAACCCGCGCTCCGGCGAGCGGGAGCTGGCGCACGTCCTCGGCGACAGCGCCCCGGACGCGGTGCTCGCGGGACCCGGTGACGAACTGCCGGCCGCGCTGGACGCCCTTCCCCGGATCGACGTGGGACTGGACGGGCCGGCCGGGCCGGCCGGGAGCCCGCCGCCGGCGGGCGTCGATCCCGAGTCCACCGCCCTGGTCGTCTACACCTCCGGCACCACCGGCCCGCCGAAGGGCGTGCTGCTCTCCCGCCGGGCGGTCGCCGCCTCCCTCGACGCGCTCGCCGAGGCGTGGTCCTGGACGGCGGACGACGTCCTGGTGCACGGACTGCCGCTCTTCCACGTGCACGGCCTGGTCCTGGGGGTCCTGGGGCCGCTGCGGCGCGGCGGCGAGGTCCGGCACCTGGGCGCCTTCTCGGCGGAGGGGGTCGCCCGGGAGCTGGGGAGCGGCGGCACGATGCTGTTCGGCGTCCCCACCATGTACCACCGGCTCGCCGACGCCCTCCCCCACGACCCGGCGCTCACGAAGGCCATGGCGGGGGCGCGGCTGCTGGTGTCGGGGTCGGCGGCGCTGCCCGTGCACGACCACGAGCGGATCGCGGCGGCGACGGGCCGGACGGTGGTGGAGCGGTACGGGATGAGCGAGACGCTGATGAACACCAGCGTGCGGCCGGGCGGCCCGCCGCGCCCCGGGACGGTGGGGACGCCGCTGCCGGGCGTGGAGGTGCGGCTCGTGGAGGAGGACGGCTCGGTGCTGGGCGCCTTCGACGGGGAGACGGTCGGCGAGGTGCAGGTGCGCGGCCCGAACCTCTTCTCCGGCTATCTGAACCGGCCGGAGGCGACGGCGGAGGCCTTCGACGGGGGCGCGGCCGGCGGCTGGTTCCGCACCGGGGACATGGCGGTCCGCGAGGGTGACGGAACGATCCGGCTGGTGGGCCGCAAGGCCACCGACCTGATCAAGAGCGCCGGTTACAAGATCGGGGCGGGCGAGATCGAGAACGCCCTGCTCGACCACCCGGGGGTGCGGGAGGCCGCCGTCACCGGGGAGCCCGACCCGGACCTGGGCGAGCGGATCGTGGCCTGGGTGGTGCCGGCCGACCCGGCGGACCCGCCGGCGGACGGGGAGCTGGCCGACCACGTGGCCCGGCTGCTCGCCCCGCACAAGCGGCCCCGGACGGTCCGGCTGCTCGACGCGCTCCCCCGCAACGACCTGGGCAAGGTCCTGAAGAAGCGGCTGCCGCGGGAGTGACGGCGAAGGGCCGGGCCCCGCGCGGGAGTCCGGCCCTTCCTCGTGCCGCGGGGACGGGGCTACCTCTTCACGCCGACCGCGTGGATCAGCTCCTGGGTGACCGTGCCGCCCTGGTCGTCGGCGGCCTCGGCGCGCAGCGAGACGGAGGCCGCGCCGGACGGGATCCGCAGCTCGCCGGTCCAGGAGGCGCCGTGGCGGGACTTCTTCAGGCCGACCTCGCGCCAGGTGGCGCCGTCGTCGTAGGAGACCTCCAGGCCGCCGGTGGCGATGGTGCCGGTGCCGGACGCGTCCTCGACGTACTGCGCGAAGATGCCGACCGGGATCCGGGAGCCGGCCCGGACGTCGCCGTACAGGTCGGTGTCGAGGTCGAAGCCGAGGTTGAGCATCGGCAGGTGGGTGACCCGGTCGGACGGGGTCTCGGCGGAGCGGACGGTCCACTCGGTGTGGCCCTTGGCGCCGAGCCGCCAGCGGGCCGGGTCGAGGGCGGTGTCGGTGACGACCTTGAAGGTGGCCTCCTCCGCCGGGGCGTCCCAGGCGTAGGCGCCGGAGCTCATCTTGCGGTCGACGCGGACCCCGTTCACGTACACCTCGGTGTACTGGGTCATGGTGTCGTCGCCCCACACGTCGCCGAAGCCGGTGTGGTCGGTGCCGGAGTCGCCCCAGCCGGGGGTGTTGAAGCGCAGGTCGTTGCCGGTGCGCTGCTGGCCCCAGCCGAGTCCGGTGCCGAGCCAGGGGTGCCACACGGGGCCGAACCAGTCGAGGCGGGCGGTGGAGCCGCCGCGGTAGACGGACCGGCCGCCGCGCTGCTCCAGGGAGGTGCCGAGGTCGACGGACTCGTGCCACTGCTGGCCGGTGCCGGTGGAGACGTACTCGGTGCGCTCGGCCGGGAAGCCGATCCACTCCTTGAAGCCGACGCCGATCGGGAAGGCGTCGGTGAGGGAGTAGCGGAACTCGCCGCCCAGTTCCTCGCGCCCGGTGGGGGCGCGGAAGGTGGAGCGGACGGTGGCGAGGTCGCGGTCGCCGGGGCGGTACACCAGGTCGGTGCCGACGCGGCCGGGGTGGCCCTCGGAGAGGTCGTAGACGTACGGGGTGAAGCGGGTGCCGGTGAGGTCGACGCGGGCGCCGCGGGCGGCGCCGGCGGCGAGACGGGCGGCGTCGGCGCGGTTCACGGTGGCGACGGCGAGCGGCCGGTCCTCGTAGCCCTCGGTGCCGAACCACTCCATCAGCCGGCCGGCGGCGTCGTCGGTGACGACCAGCGCCCGGGCGCCGGCGTCCTGGGCGGTCTGGGCGACCCCGGCCGGGTTCGCGCCGGGGGCGAGGCGGACGAGGACGGCCTTGCCGGTGACGTCCTTGCCCGCGTACTCGGCGGGGGTGCCGGTGCCCGCGTCGACGAGGCCGAGGCGGTGGCGGCCTTCGAGGAGGGCGGCGCCGGCCTGCGGGCGCAGGTCGGAGAGGCGGACGCCGCCGACGCTCCCCTCCAGGACGGGCTTGCCGAGCCGCCAGACCGTGCGGTACTCGAAGGAGCCGTTCGCGACGGGCGCGGTGGGCGCGGCGAAGAGCGAGTCGTAGGCCGGCGGGACCTGCACGATGTCGGTGTAGGAGACGCCGTTCGCCTCGCGGTCGTACTCCATGAGGAGCTGGCGGGTCTCGGTGCGCCGGTCGACCTCGGCGCGTATCTCGCGCAGCTGCCGGCCGTCGAGGGTGATCTCGCGGTCGCGGTCGAGGACGACCTCGGGGGCGGCCATGAAGGCGAGGCCGAGGGAGTCGGCGCCCCGGGAGCCGCGCACGTCGAGGAAGGTGTCGACGGTGTACGTGCCGGGCTGGAGGCGCAGTTCGACGGTGCCGGACTCGCCGACGGAGGCCGGGAAGGGGTCGTGGCCCGGGGCGAGGTTCCGCAGGCCGAGGCCGGCGGCGGCGGGGGCGCCGTCGCGGTCCTTGACGTGGACCGTGAGGGTGTAGCGCTCCTCCTCCTTGACCAGGCCGAGGGCGGTGCGGGCGACCGGGGTGCCGCCGGCGGTGGCGGTGATCCGGCCGGAGCTGGTGCCGACCGGGGCGGTGGCGCCGTCGCCGGTGACGGTGGTGCTCGCCGTGCCGCGGGCGGGGACGGTGAGGGTGGTGTCGGCGAGGGCGGCGGTGCCGGCGGGCATGCCCTCGACGGCGAGGTCCAGCTCGACGGGGGCGTCGGAGGCGTTGGTGTAGGTGACGGTCCTGGTGACCGGCTCGTTCGCCTCGTACGGCCAGGAGAAGAAGCCGAGGTCGGCGGAGCCGGTGGCGGTGACGTCCGCGGCGATGGCGGCGGCGACGTCGACGCGGCCCGCGCCGAGGTCGTACGCGGAGGCGTCGAGCGGCTTCGAGCTGGACATGAGGGCGTCCTTGAGGCGGGCGCCGGTCCAGTCGGGGTGCCGCTCGGCGAGGAGCGCGGCGACTCCGGCGACGTGCGGGGTCGCCATGGAGGTGCCGTTCATCGAGGTGTAGAGGCCGGTGCCCCCGGTGAGCTGGGAGCGGGCGGCGAGGATGCCGACGCCGGGCGCGGAGAGGTCCGGCTTGAGGGCCTGGTCGCGGTGGCGGGGGCCCTTGCTGGTGAAGTAGGCGGCCTCGTCGGCGGAGTCGACGGCGCCGACGGTGAGCGCGGAGTCGGCGGCGCCGGGCGAGCCGATGGTGCCGGGGGCGCCGGAGTTGCCGGCGGCGATGACGAAGAGGGCGCCGGTCTCGGCGGAGAGGGTGTTGACGGCCTGGGCCATCGGGTCGGTGCCGTCGCTGCCCTCCTGGGAGCCGAGGCTCATCGAGACGATCTTCGCGTCGATGTCCTTGGCGGCCCACTCCATGCCGGCGATGATCTCCGACTCGGAGCCGTAGCCCTCGTCGCTGAGGACCTTGCCGACGGCGAGGGTGGCGCCGGGGGCGACGCCCTTCTCCCTGCCGTCGGAGCCGGCGCCGCTGCCGCCGACGGTGGAGGCGACGTGGGTGCCGTGGCCGTTGCGGTCGGCGACCTCCTGGCCGGCGATGAAGGACTTCGACTCGCTGACGCGGCCGGCGAGGTCGGGGTGGGAGGCGTCGACGCCGGTGTCGAGGACGGCGACCTTGACGCCCTTGCCGGTGAGCCCGGCCTCCCAGGCCTTCGGGGTGCCGATCTGGGCGTTGGAGTCGGCCATGGCGGCCTTCACCCGGGCGTCGAGCCACACCTTGGCGGGCGCGGAGGTCCGTGCCTTCGGGGCGGTGAAGGACTCCCAGAAGGCGGCCGGGTCGGTCGCGGTGACGGCGGCGCCGCCGACGCTGGGCAGCGCGCGGACGGTCTCGGTGCCGCGCGGGGCGCCGAGCGCGGCGCGGGCGTTCTTCGTCCCGTACGTGACGATCAGCGGGAGTTCGCCGGTGAGGCCCTGCTCGACGAGGCCGGTGACGTCGAAGAGGCGCGGGTCGAGGGCGCCGGAGTCGAGGTGGGGGCGGGCCTCGTCGGGGACGACGGTGACCCGGCCGTCGGTGACCTGGGTGCGGACGGCTCCGGTGGCGCCCTTCGCCCGGTCGACGGTGACGGTCTGCCGGCCGTCGCCGAGCCCGGTGAGGGTGACCCGGTCGCCGGTGACGAGGGTGACGGTGGCGGAGGCGGCCGGGCCCTTGAAGGTGTCGGGCACGGCGGCGGCCGTGGCGCCCGGCGCGGCGGCGGTCTGCCCGGCCGAGAGCATCACGAGGGAGAGGCCGGCGGCGATCAGGCCGGCCCTTCCTCTGGTCAGCGGTGCGGTCATCGAACGGCTCCTCGCGGACCCGGGGTTCGGGGGTGGTGGTTCCGGATCCGCGAGGAGTCTGGTCGCTCGGAGGGGAGTTGACGCCCCTCCCAGCTGGCGGCTATCTGCCGTGGCGGCCACCCGCCAGGAGGGCGAAGACGGTTCAGGACGGGAGAGTCCGGGACGCTCCGGAAGCGCTTTCCGGCGGTCCGGTCCGACTCGGGGCGGCGACCCGGTCCGGCTCGGGGCTGCGGATCGGTCCGGATCAGGACCGCGACCCGGCCCGGCTCAAGGCCGCGACCCGGCCCGGCTCAAGGCCGCGACCCGATCCGGATCGGGGCTGCGGATCGGTCCGGATCAGGACCGCGCCCCGGCCCGGCTCAGGACCGCGACCCGGCCCGGCTCAAGGCCGCGACCCGATCCGGATCGGGGCTGCGGATCGGTCCGGATCGGGGCCGCGCCCCGGCCCGGCTCAGGACCGCGACCGGGTCCGGCTCAGGGCTGCGGGTCGTGGGCGTCGTAGCGGCGGAAACCGCGGGCGTACAGCGCGAACACCCCGACGGCGAGGACGCAGAGGAGTCCGCCGCCGGTGATGGCGACCACCGGCGAGGTGAGGTCGGCGACGGAGCCGGCCACGAAGTCGCCGAGCCGGGGCCCGCCCGCGACGACCACGATGAAGACGCCCTGGAGCCGGCCGCGCATCTTGTCGGGGGCGGCGACCTGCATCATCGTGTTCCGGAAGATCATCGACGAGGTGTCGGCGTAGCCCGCGGCGGCGAGGCAGAGCAGTCCGATCCAGAGGTTGCGGCTCAGGCCGAAGGCGGCGATCGCGAGGCCCCAGGCTGCGACGGCGATGAGGATGGCCTGCCCGTGGTGGCGGATCCGGCCCTGCCAGCCGGAGACCACCCCGCCGAGCAGCGCGCCGAACGCGGGCGCGGCGACGAGGAGTCCGGTGGTCTTGGCGTCGCCGCCGAACCACAGGACGGCGACGGCCGGGAAGAGCGCCTTGGGCTGGGCGAGGATCATCGCGAAGAGGTCGGAGACGAAGGTCGCGCGCAGGTTGGGCCGGGTGCCGAGGAAGCGCAGCCCGTCGAGGACGGAGGCCCTCTCCCGAGCTCTCGGCTTCGCCTGGGCAGGGGGGACCCCCGTGGCGCCGGCGCGCTCGGGCGGCATGGAGGGCAGCCGCCACATCGCGTACAGGCTCGCGGAGAAGGCGAGGGCGTCGATGGTGTAGGCGGTCTGGTAGCCGGCGAAGCCCACGATCACGCCGCCGAGGCTGGGGCCGGCGAGGGTGCCGAAGGTCATCACCATGGAGTTGAGCGCGTTGGCGGCGCGCAGCTGCTCCGGCGGGATGAGCCGGGGGATCATCGCGCTGCGGGCGGGCGAGTTGAGGGCGCCGCAGACGGCCTGGAGGGCGACGATCGCGTAGAGGAACCAGACGCGGTGGAAGCCCGCGAAGGCGGCCGCGGCGAGCGCGGCGGAGAGGACGGCGGCGCCGGTGGCGCCCACGAGCCCGAGGGCGCGCCGGTCGACGGTGTCGGCGATCGCCCCGCCGTAGAGGCCGAAGACGACGAGCGGGACGAGCGAGAAGAGGCCGACGAGGCCGACCGAGAAGGCCGAGCCGGTGATGTCGTACACCTGGAGGGAGATCGCCAGGGCGGTCATGCCCTGGCCGACCCAGGAGACGGTGCTGCCGAACCAGAGGCGGCGGTAGTCGGCGGAGGTGCGCAGCGGGGTGAGGTCGGCGAAGATCCGCCGCTTCTCCTCCTCCCGCGGCGCCCGCGAGGGCTGGACGGCGCTCACGCGGCGGCCGCGGCGAGGTCGTAGCTCAGCTCGGGGCGGTCCCAGTGGACGCGGCCGGCGGCGGCGACGGTGCCGGTGCGGCGGGCGCCGGTGCGCAGGTAGAACTCCTCGGCGGGCGGGTGGGCGACGACCCGGACGGCGGTGAGCCCGGCGGCGCGGGCCTCGCCGGCCATGTGCTCCATCAGCAGGCGTCCGATGCCGAGCCCCTGGGCGCCGTCGGCGACGAAGGCGAGGTCGAGCTCGGCCTCGTCGAGGAGGAGCGCGTAGAAGCCGAGGACGCGGCCGTCGGCGTCGACGGCGGCGTGGACCGGGTGGTGCTCGATGTAGGCGCCGCCGACCCGGTAGCCGTCGACCATGGCGGCGTAGGGCCCCCGGTAGGCGGAGGAGCCGCGGACGAGCCGGGTCAGCCGTCTGGAGTCGGCGGCGGTGGCGCGGCGGATGGTGATCTCGGACATGGGCGAAGTATAGGGACGGCCTCTGGGTCCGGCCCTTACATTTTCCCGGCGGGCACTCTCCGTGAAGGGCCGGTGGCGGTCAGCCGCAGGCGGGGCGCAGGGCGTCGGGGTCGATGCCGTCGAGCCGGGCGGCGAGGGCGCCGAGGCGCTCGCGCAGGTCGCCGATCTCGGCGAGGTCGAGCCCGGTGGCGGCGGCGATCCGGCGGGGCACGCCGAGGGCCCGCTCGCGCAGGGCGGCGCCCGCCCCGGTGACCCGGGCGGTGACGGACCGCTCGTCCTCCGCGCTGCGCCTGCGCTCCACGTATCCGGCCGCCTCCAGCCGCTTGAGCAGCGGCGACAGGGTGCCGGAGTCGAGCCGCAGCCGCTCCCCGATCCCCTTCACGGGCAGTTCGCCGTGCTCCCAGAGGACGAGCATGACGAGGTACTGGGGGTAGGTGAGCCCGAGCCCCTTGAGCGCCTCGCGGTAGACGCCGTTGAAGGCGCGGGCGGCGGCGTGGAGCGAGAAGCAGATCTGCCGGTCGAGGCGGAGGAACTCCTCGTCGGGGAGGGTGTCGAGCGCGTCCATGGAACCAGGATACAAGGGACACTCGCGCGCCATTGAGTTGTGCACAACTGAATAGTGCGCTACTAATAGATCCACGGGCCGCGCCACCGGGCCCCACCCCGCACCACCCCTCAGGGAAGGACCCCCATGGACGCCATCTACACCGCCGTCGCCACCGCCAACGGCCGCGAGGGCCGCGCCGTCAGCTCCGACGGCCACATCGACCTCCCCCTCGCCCACCCCCAGGCCCTCGGCGGCAACGGTCAGGGCACCAACCCCGAGCAGCTCTTCGCCGCCGGCTACGCGGCCTGCTTCGCCAGCGCCATGGGCGTCGTCGCCCGCCAGGAGAAGATCGACATCTCCGAGGCGTCCGTCACCGCCGAGGTCTCCATCGGCAAGGACGCCGCCGACGGCGGCTTCGGTCTCGCCGTCGTCATGCGCGCCGAGTTCCCCGACCACCTCCAGGGCGAGGCCGGCCGCGCCCTCCTGGAGAAGACCCACGCCTTCTGCCCCTACTCCAAGGCCACCCGCGGCAACATCACCGTCGACCTCGTCGTCGAGTAGTCCGCCGCCCCCGTCACGGACGCCCGGGCGGCCCGCGGTCCGGCCGCCGACTGATTCGGCCGGATCCGGGGGAGGAACCCGTCGAACAGGGTGGCGACGCCTCCGGAGCTCGCCCTACCCTGGACGACAGGGCGACGGCGCCCGTACTGCCCATGCGCGATCGGGAGTTGGGGACACACCGGAGCCGTGACGGGGGGGCTTTTGTACGACGAGGGCCACGGCGCTCACGCGTCGGATCTCACGCGTGAGCTCGTCGACCAGCTGTGCGCGGTGCCGGGTCTGGAGACCACGGACGGCCGCGGCCTCCTCATCGACACCCTGGCGGACCAGTTACCCGAGGCCGCCAACATCCCCCGTCACAACCGGCTCAGGCCCGGCGTCCTGGAGATCGTCCGGTTCTGCCGGCGCGAACCGGGCGGGCTGCACGAACTGGCCGCGGCCCTCGCCCTGTACGACCCCGGCTCCGGCCCCGCGCTCCAGGTCCGCGGACTGATCGCCGCCGCCCCGCCCGCGGCGGTGCTCCCCGCCCTGCCCGACTCCGAGCACCTCGTCGTCACCGGCCTGCTCGACCGCGTCCGGCACCTCGACGCGCACGGCCTCCTGTACGCCGCGGCGGACGGACTCCCACTGCCCCTGCACCCCGTCGCGACCCTCGGCGAGGCCTTCGCCTTCCTCGCCCGGGCCAACACCCGCCCCGACGGGCTGCTCCCCACCATGGTCCTGGTCGAGCACGTGGCCGCCGGACTCGACGGCCGCGGCCCGGCCGACGCGCAGACCGCCGCCGCCCTGCGCGAATGGAACGACGTCCAGGCGAAGAAGCTCGAACGGCGCCGCGCCCTGGAGGCCGTACGGACCGCGCTCGCCGGGGAGCCCCCGGCACAACCCGCGCCCGCCTGCGTCGTTGTCCAGTTGTGCAGAAGCGGAATGCACCCGGACCGGTACCTGCTGTCCCACTGGCGGCAGATGAGGCCGGGCCCCTGGCGCCCGGAGCGCGGCGAGGACCGGCTGGTCACCCTCGACGAGGTGCCCGCGGCCGTGGAGCGGCTGCTCCAGCGGGCCGAACAGGACTGGGCCCGGCAGCCCGGACGGCCCGTCCTCGAGTTCGTGCTCCCCGTCAACCTGCTGAACGAACCGATGGAGTGGTTCCCGGTCGCCTTCCGGCCCGCCGCCTCCACCGCCCTCTGCCTCACCTACCCCGTCGTCCTGCGCAGCCTGGAGCGGATGCGGGCCACCGAGTTCCACCGGCGCTGGCACAACCGCTGGCAGCAGGCGCTGGACAGCCCCGACACCGCCTGCCACTGGGACACGGCGGGCAGCAGGGGCCACGACCGCGAGCAGTGGACCAGCACCCTCACCGCCGACGAGCGCTTCGTCTCCGTCGCCCTCAGCGCCCCGCCGCTGCCGGAGGACCGGGACCGGGACGGCAGCCAGGCGTCCCTGATCGACGCCCTGTACGCGGGAGTTCCGATGGCGGTCTGGGACCGGCGGCCCACGGCCCCCGCCGACTTCCGCAAGCGGGCCAAGCGGCTTCTGGCCGGCAGGCCCATCGAACTGCCGCAGCGGGTGCACCAGTTGCGCAAGGACGCGGCCACCGCCGCCGCCGGGAAGCGGGACGCCCACGTGGGACGGCACCTCGCCGTCCTCTTCGACGACCCCAACCGGCTCGTGGACTGGTCCGGTTCGCCCGGACCGGACCCCGGGAGCGCCCGCGGCGGACACCACGAGGAGGGGGAGACATGAGCGGCGTCCACCACCCGGTCGAGAACGGCCGGAACGCCGGACCCGTCACCAGCCGCAGCTGGTGGATCTACCGGGGCACCGGGCGGCCGCTGGCCGACATCCGGCTGGGCGACGTGCTGCCGAAGCCGCCCGGCTGGCGGACCTTCGACGGCGGGCCCGTCCTGCCCCCGGTCCCGGCGGCCAGCGCCGAGACCGACCGCCGGCTCGGCCGCGCGGGCCGCGCCACCCCGCGGCAGGACGCGCACGACATCGACCTGGTCAACACCGCGCTGCTGCTCCGCCGGCCGCTCCTGGTGACCGGCCGCCCCGGCATCGGCAAGTCCACGCTGGCCTACCTGGTCGCCCGCGAGCTGGGCCTCGGGCGGGTCCTGCACTGGGGCATCACCTCGCGCAGCACCCTGCGCTCCGGCCTGTACGAGTACGACGCCATCGGCCGCGCCCAGGCATCGCTGGGGCACCTCCGGCCGCCCGGCGTCCCCGCCCCTGCCCCCTCCCCCTCCCCCGAGGTGCCGGCCCGGGACGGCGGCGCTCCCGGCCCCGCACCGGAGCCCGAACCCGCCGCCCGGATCGGCGACTTCGTGCGGCTCGGCCCGCTCGGCACGGCCCTGCTGCCCTACGAGCTGCCGCGCGTGCTGCTCATCGACGAGCTGGACAAGAGCGACATCGACCTGCCCAACGACCTCCTCCACGTCCTCGACAACGGCACGTACGCGATCCCCGAACTGGTCCGCGCCCGCCGCCAGGAGCCGGTCTCCCACGTGCACACCGACGACCCCGAGGGCACCGTCCCCGTGGTGGACGGCCAGGTCCGCTGCCGGGCCTTCCCCTTCATCGTCATCACCAGCAACGGCGAGCGGCAGTTCCCGCCGGCCTTCCTCCGCCGCTGCGTCCGGCTCGACGTCTCGCCGCCCCGCGAGGACCAGCTGGCCGCCATGATCACGGCCCACTTCAAGGACCAGGGAGGGCGCCACGACGCGCTCATCCGGGAGTTCGTGGAGCGCAGCCGGGACCACGGCGGACTCGCCGCCGACCAGCTGCTCAGCGCCGTCTACCTGCGCTCGGCGGGCGTCCGGGGCGACGACAAGGCCTGGGACGAGCTGCTGGACGCCCTCTGGCGACGCCTTTCGGGGGCACCCTGATGGACGACGACGACACCCGCTCGCTCCCCGAGCCCTTCGAGGTGGCGGAGGCGCTGTGGCTGCACGCCTACCAGACCCTCGCCGCCCCGCTCACCCCGTCCACCGAGCCCCCGCAGACCCGGCCGAAGACCCCGCCCGAGCTGGTCGATCCGCCCCCGCGGACCGACGACGCCGAGGAGGACGGCCGCCCCCACCGCCCGTACCCCGGCCCGGCCGGCGGCCCGGCCGTCCACCCGCCCGGGCCGCCCGGGCCGCCGGGTCCGCCGGGTCCTCCCGGTCAGTCCGGCACGTCCCCGCCGGACTCCCCCGGGCGGCTGCCCCCCTCGGCCCTCGCCACGACCCTCGACGGCGGCCCCCTCGGCGCCCGGGCGGCGGCCGAGCCGCTGCCCGACCTGCGCGACGCGCCGGGCATCGGCCGCCGGCTGAGGCCGCTGAGACAGGTGGTGCCGTCCCCGACCGAGGTCGAACTGGACGAGGAGGCCACCGTCGAACGCGCCGCCGAGGACGGCCTGTGGCTGCCCCGCACCCGGCCGGTCGGCGAGCGCCGCTTCGACCTGGTGCTGGTGGTGGACGACCACGCGACCATGGCGATCTGGGAGCAGACGGTCGCCGAGTTCACCGCCGTGGCCGAGCAGCTGGGCGCCTTCCGGGACGTCCGGATCCGCCGCCTCGGTCTGCGCGGGACCCCGGACGGCGGCGAGGCCGTGCTCCGCGGCCCGCACCCCGGCCGGGGCGCCGACGCGGACCCCGCCGAACTCGTGGACCGCACCGGCCGCCGGATCGTCCTCGTCCTCACCGACGCCCTCGGCCCGCTGTGGCGGACGGGCGCCGGCCAGGCGGCGCTGGAGCTGTGGGCGGCGGCCGGACCCGCCGCCGTCGTCCACCTCCTCTCCCAGCGGGACTGGCACCGCACCGCCCTCACCCCCTGGCGGGTACGGCTCCACAGCCCGCGCCCCGCGGCCCGCAACAGCGAACTGGCCGTGCGCTTCCCGCCCGAGGAGCGCGACCCCTTCGACCCGCCGCCCGCCACCTGGCGGGTCCCGGTCCCCGTCCTCGAACTGAACGCCGACTGGCTGGGCCGCTGGGCCTCGCTCGTGGCCGGGGACGCCACCGGCTGGATCCCGGCCTCCGTCCTGCTGCTCGGCGCGCCCGCGCGGACCGCGCCGGAGCCCGCCGAACCGCCCGCCACCACTCCCGCGCCGACCGTGCAGGAGCGCCTCCGCCGCTTCCGCAGCCACGCCACGCCCACCGCCTTCCGGCTGGCGACCCACCTGGCCGCCGCCGTCCTCGACCCGCTGCTGGTCCGGGACGTGCGGCGGCGGCTGGTGCCCGAGGCCCAACCGGTGCACGTGGCCGAGCTGTTCCTCAGCGGACTCGTCGAGGAGCCGCCGCGGGCCGAGCCGGCCGCACCGGCCCTCCCGGCGGCGCTCGACTTCGTCGCCGGGGCCCGCGAGGCGCTCCTGGCCGGCGCCATGCGCGCGGACACCGCGCGGGTGGCCCGCTCGGTGGCCGACTTCTTCGGCGACCGCTCCGAGGCGGCGCGGGGGCTGGGCGGCGCCCTGCTCACGCCCGACTCGACGCCCGTCCCCGACCCGACGACGGAGAGCACGCCCTTCCTCCGCGTCGAACTGGCGGTCCTGCGGGCCCTGTCCGGCCCCTACCTCAACCGGGCCAACCGGATCAGCGCCGCCCTGGAGGGCGATGCCACGGGAGTGTCCGTCGCAAAGGGCGCTTCCCCTTTGGTCCAGAATGCCCCCGACACCCCCGTAGATCCCGACATGGACGGCCAATCGATGACCGACATCGCCAGTCAGCACCCGACCGAGGACGCAGCGACCGTGAACGGCTCCTCGGGCCGGCCGATCCCGGCACCGGCCTCCGACGGACGGCAGGGCGGTGACACCCCCGCCCCGGGCGGCCCCGCCCCCGCCACGGGCACCCCGTCGACCGCCACCCCGGCCGCCGGCACACCGGTCCCCGGCGGCACCGGCGTCCCCGGGCCGTCCTCGTCCCGGACCGGCCAGCAGCCGCGCGTCCCCGTCCCCGCCGTCTGGGGCAACGTCCCGCCGCACAACCCCAACTTCGTCGGCCGTGAGGACCTGCTCGCCCAGGTGCGCCACCAGCTCCTCACCGGCGACACCTCGGCGGTGCTGCCGCACGCGCTGCACGGCATGGGCGGTGTCGGGAAGTCGCAGATCGCCATCGAGTACGTCTACCGGTACGCGCGCGACTACGACGTCGTCTGGTGGATCCCGTCCGAACAGCCCACGATGATCCTGACCGCGCTCACCGAACTCGCCCAGCGGATGGGCCTGAACGTGGGCAGCGAGGCCAACCAGGCCGTCCCCGCCGTCCGCGAGGCGCTGCGCCGCGGCGTGCCGTACGAACGCTGGCTGCTGGTCTTCGACAACGCCGAGAACGTCGAGGCGGTCCGCCCCTACTTCCCCACCGGCGGCACCGGCAAGATCCTCATCACCTCCCGGAACCAGGAGTGGGACCGGGTGGCCAGGACGCTGTCCGTCGACATCTTCACCCGCGAGGAGAGCAAGGCGCTGCTGCGCCGGCGCGCCCGCGACCTGACCGACGGGGACGCCGACCAGCTGGCCGAGGCCCTGGGCGACCTCCCGCTCGCCATCGAGCAGGCCGCCGCCTGGCAGGCCGTCACCGGCATGGCGGTCCCCGACTACCTGCGGCTGATCAACGACAAGATCGCCGAGCTGATGCGCGAACTCGTGCCCTCGCCGGACTACCCGATGTCGGTGGCCGCCGCCTGGGACGTCTCGCTGCGCCAGCTCGAACAGCGCAACCCGGCCGCGCTCCAGCTCCTCCAGGTCTGCTCCTTCTTCGCCCCCGAGCCGATCTCCCGCACCCTCTTCAACAACTCGCGGTCCACCACCATCGCGCCCGAGCTCGACGACGCCCTGCGCGACCCGATCCGGCTCAGCCGGGCCATCCGCGAGATCAACGTCTACGCCCTGGCCCGCATCGAGCACCGCCACAACACCATCCAGCTGCACCGGCTGGTCCAGGCCGTGCTGGTCAACCGCATGTCCCCGCAGCAGCAGGCGGACATGCGGCACGGCGCGCACCTCCTGCTCGCCGACGCCAACCCGAACAACCCCGCCTCCCGCCAGCTCTGGCCCCGCTACCAGGAGCTGCTGCCGCACGTGACGGGCTCGCGGGCGGTGGAGTGCGAGGACCCGTGGGTGCGCCGGCTGATCCTCGGCATGGTGGAGTTCCTCCACACCTGGGGCGACCACGCGGGCGCCGCGGCCATGGCGCGCGAGGCCCTGCGGGTCTGGACCGCGAAGTTCGGCGCCGAGGACCAGCAGACCCTCCAGATGGCGAAGTGGCTGGCCTTCGTGCTGCGCGCGCTCGGCGAGTACGAGGAGGCCGCGGCGATGATGCAGCGCACGGCCGACACGTACGTCCGCACGATGGGCGAGGACCACGAGGGCACCCTCGACGCCCTGATCCAGCTCACCAGCGGACTGCGGCTGCGGGCCGAGATGGCCCGCGGCCTGGAGATCGACCGGTCGGTGTACGAGCGCTCGCTGCGGGCCTTCGGCGAGGAGGACCCGGCCACCCTGCGCGCCGCCCACAACCTCGGCATCGGGCTGCGGCTGATGGGCCTGTACGAGGAGGCCCGCGCGTACGACACGGAGACCGCCCGGCTGCGCGCGCTGCACCTCGGCGAGAACCACGCCACCACCCTGAACACGCTCAACGGCCTGTCCATCGACATCCGCGAGACCGGCGACTACCTGGAGGCCGTGGTCCGCCAGGAGGACGTGCACGCCCGGCAGGCCGCCGCCTTCGGCGAGGACAACCCCACCACCCTCGGCTTCGCGCGCGTCCTCGCCGTGTGCCGCCGCCGCGCCGGCGACCACGAGGGGGCGCTCGCCCTGGCCGAGACGGTGTGGTCGAAGTTCGTCGACCGGTACGGCCCCGACCACCCGCACTCCGTCGCCTGCGCCGCCAACCTCGTCGTGGACCTGCGCCAGGACGGGCAGCTGCGGCGGTCCCGGGAACTGGCGGAGGCGACCGTCGGGCGGTACACGGCGAAGCTCGGCCCCGCCCACCCGTACACCCTGGCGGCCCGGGTCAACCTCGCCCTGACGCTGCGCCACCTCGGGGACCTGGAGGCCACCCGGGAGCAGCTGGACACGGCGCTGCCGGGGCTGCGCGAGGCGCTGGGCGAGACGCACGTCCTCGCCCTCACCGCGGCCGTCGGCACGGGCAGCCTGCTCGCCGCGGAGGAGCGGCACGAGGAGGCGCTGGAGCTGGACCTGCGCACCCTGGAGCAGCTGCGGAGCGTCCTCGGCCCGACCCACCCGACCACGCTCGCCTGCGCCACGAACGTGGTCCTGGACCTGCGGGCGCTGGGCCGGGACGCCGAGGCGACGGCCCTGCACACCGAGACGCTGGCGCACTTCCGGTCGCGGCTCGGCGAGGACCACCCGGCGACGGTCGCCTCGGCGAGCGGCCGGCGCGCGGACGTGGACATCGCGCCGGTGCCGTTCTAGCCCCGGTCACGGGAGAGCCGGCCGGCCCCTGGAGGGGTCCGGCCGGCTCTCCCGTGCCGCGCGGGGGTCTCAGGCCCGGGGCGCGGGCTCGCCGCCCGGCGACGGCAGCGGCCCCGGGTCCTGGACGGGCTCCGGGCCGGACCAGATCTCCGGGGTGCTCCCGCCGGCGCGATGGCCCTCGCGCGGGGCGGGCAGCGCGTCGGACGGGTGCCGCAGGAGCCGGATCAGCGGCCCGGCGGCGGCCGTGGTGACCAGCGCCATGACGACCAGCAGGGCGTACAGCCGGGGGCCGATCACCCCGGCCTGGAGTCCGACGTCGAGCACGATCAGTTCGGTGAGGCCCCGGGTGTTGAGCAGGACGCCGATCAGCAGGGACTCGCGCCAGGGCAGCCGCCCCGCGCGGGCTGCGAGCGTGCCGGAGGCCACCTTGCCGACCACCGCGGCGGCGATTATCACCGCCAGGAGCAGCAGGTCGGAGGCGTGCAGTCCGTCGAGCGCGACGGCCATGCCGGAGACGGCGAAGAACACCGGCAGCAGCAGGCCGCCGGTGTCCTGGAGCGGGCGGAGCAGCCGTCCGTCCGGGGAGCCGTCGGGCCTGCGGGGCATGATCACGCCGGCGAGCAGCGCGCCGAAGATGACGTGCAGGCCGAGGGCGCTGGTGGCCCAGGCGGAGGCGAGGGCGACGGTGACGGCGACGGGGACCTGGCGGGAGACGGGGGTGCCGGGCCGGCCGATCCAGCGCGCCATCAGGGGGCGCACCGCGAAGAGCATGACCAGCACGTAGAGGACGAGCAGGGCGGCCCCGACGCCCCACTCCCGGGCCGGTCCGTGCGCGCCGCCGACGAGGACGACGGCGAGGACGGGCCAGCTCAGCGCGTCGATGACGCCCGCGGAGGCCATCGCGACGGTGCCCGGCCTGGTCCCGGCGAGGCCCTGGTCCTTGATGATGCTGGCCAGCACGGGGACGGCCGTGATCGACAGGGCGATCGCCATGTAGAGGACGAAGGCCGGGTCGATGGGCCGGCCCCCGTTGGCGGCGGCGAAGGAGCCCGGCAGGAGCAGCACGATCCCGGCGCCCAGCAGCATGGGGACGACGAAGCCGCTCAGGGAGACGGTGGTCACGGAGCGTTGCCCCCGGAGCATTCCGAGGTCGAGTTCGTAACCGACGGCGAAGAGGAAGAAGACGAGCGCCACTTGGGCGAGGGCGGTCAGGACGGGCTGGATCTCGGACGGGAAGAGCGTCTCGTACACTCCGCCGGGGACCAGTCCGAGGAGACTCGGACCCAGTGCGATTCCGGCGAACAGCTGTCCCACCACCGGGGGTTGGCCGAGTCTTCGGACCAGCGCGCCGAGGGCGTGGGAGGCGGCGACGACGACCGCGAGGGCCGCGACGACGTGCGTGATGACGGAATCCGAACTCACCGGCGATCCCCTTCCGGCCCGCCTCCCGCTGGGGCAAGGCCCCTACGGAGTGTAGCGGCCCGGGAGGCAAGTGACCTATCGTGGAAGCCGTTTGGCGTATGCCGCCTCGGACGGGGGGTCACGGGTGACGACGGTGCTGTTCGTGCACGGCACGGGCGTGCGCGAGCCGGGCTACACCGGCTCGCTGGAGCGGGTCAGGGAGGGGCTGGCGGCCGTCCGCCCGGACGTCGTGGTGGCCCCCTGCTACTGGGGCGGGAGCGCCGGGTCGGCGCTGCGCGCGGACGGCCTGTCCGTCCCGGGGTACGGCACCGGGCGCGCCGCCCCGGGCGAGGCGGACCCGGACGCCGGGGACGTCGAGTTCTGGGGCCTCCTCTACGTGGACCCGCTGCTCGAACTGCGGCTGGTCGCACCGGAGCCAGGAGCGCGGACCGAGCTGGCGCCGGGCGCCGTCCCGGCGGGCGAGGCGCTCACCGCCGCGGCCCTGGCGCTCTCCGGCGACGACGCCCTGCGCGGGCCGCTGGACGCGGCGGGGATCGGCGGGGAGTTCGCCGCCGCCGTGGCCGCCGTGCTGACCTCGCCGGACGGCCGGGACTTCCTGCGCTCCCCCGCCGCCGCCACCGAACCTGACGTGCTGGCACGGGCGTTCGTCGCCGAGGCGGTGCGCCGCACGGCCGCCCGCGAGGCCGCGGCACCGGCCTTCGACGGAGCCGCCCGGGACGCGGCGGTCGACCGGATCACCGCCCTGCTCCCCGGGGACGCCGCCGGGACCCACCGGGGTCCGGTGACCCGCCGGGTCGGGAAGCTGGCCGGGCGGCTGGTCCTCGGGCTGGCCTCCGCGCAGGCGGTGAAGCGGCGGTCGGCGCTGACCGACGCGGCCCACCCGGCGGCCGGGGACGTGCTGCTCTACCTGGCCAGGGGCGAGGCCGTCCGGGAGGCCGTCGCGGCGGCGGTCCGGGCCGCGGAGCCGCCGGTGGTGATCCTGGCGCACAGTCTCGGCGGCATCGCCTCGCTCGACCTGCTGGTGCTGCGGGAGCTGCCGGAGGTGGCGCTCCTGGTCACCGTCGGCTCGCAGGCGCCGTTCCTGTACGAGCTGGGGGCGCTGCCGAGCCTGGAGCACGGCGCGCCGCTGCCCGCGCGCGTACCGCCCTGGATCAACGTGTACGACCGGCGGGACCTGCTGGGCTACGTCGGCGCCGGACTGTTCCCCGGCCGGGTCAGGGACGTCGAGGTGGACGGCCGCCAGCCCTTCCCCCTGGCGCACAGCGCCTACTGGGGCAATCCGGAGCTGTACCGGCTGCTCGCGGCGGAGCTGCCGTGACGGGGGCCCGCCCCGGGCGGACGCACGCCCTGGTCGTCGGGGTGGAGCGGTACGCGGCGGGCCCGGCGTGGGACCTGCCGGGCCCGGCGGCGGACGCCCGCCGGTTCACCGCCTGGCTGCGGCGGCGCGGGGTGCCGGCCGGTCAGGTCTCGCTGCTGCTCGCACCGCTCCCGGGGGCGGGCGGGCCCGCGACCGACGTCCCCGAGGGGCCGGCCGGGCGGGAGGCGGTGCAGGAGGCGCTGACCCGCCTGCTGCCGGCCCGGGAGGGCGACCTGCTGTGGGTGTTCTGGGGCGGTCACGGCGTCACGGACCCGCAGGGGCACCGCCGGCTCTTCTACGCCGACGCCACCGGGGACGACCGGCGCAACCTCGACCTGGACGCCTGGCTGACCGCCTTCACCACCGACCTGCTGCCCGGCTTCCCCCGCCAGGTCTGGCTGGTGGACTCCTGCCAGACCTTCGTGGAGGACCTGGGCTTCGCCCGCGCCCTGCCCGCCGAACTCCCGCCGGGCGGCGAGCGGTTGCCCGGCCGCGAGCAGTCCGTGCTGCTCGCCGCCGGCCCCGGGCAGCGGGCCGCCAACGATCCGGTGCGGCAGACCGGGGCGTTCTCCGACGCGGTGCTGTCCGCCCTGGACGCGGCGGACGGCGGGACGTGGCCGCCCGATCCGGGCGCGCTCGCGGAGGCGGTGGCCGCGCGGTTCACCGGCGGGGCGGGGGCGGCCGCGGGCCAGCGCCCCACCTCGCTCTGGTACCGCTCGGGAGCGGGTGACGAGCGGCTGCTCACGCTCCCCGCCCAGCGGAGCGCGGAACGGAGGGTGCCGGACGAGGCGCTCCCCGAACTCATCGGCCTGCTGAGCGGCTCCCCGGGCATGGCCGACCAGCAGCAGCGGCAGCTCGTCGTGTCCATGCTTCCGGTGGAACTGGCCGGTTCCATCCCCCGGTTCGGGGCGACCCGGCCCGACGTCGTCAGCATCGTCCGGTCCTGCCGGCGGCACCCCGGCGGCCTGGCCGCCCTAGTGGAGGCGGTCTCGCTGATCGAGGCGGGCTCGCCCGAGGAGCGGGCCGTGGCGGAGTGGGCGAGACGCTGGATCTGGCCGGATTCCAGGGGTTGACCGCCCTGATCACGCCCTTCCGGAACCCCGGGGGCTGAGCCATCATGAAGAGTGACGGGGTTCAGCGTGGTGAGGGGGAACCGATGCGCACGTCCACGGAGAACGTGGGATCCGAACTGGTCGATCTGAGCGAGGTCCCGCTGTCGGCCCTCCGCACCCAGAGCCCGCTCCTGCACGCCTCCTCGCTGGACCGGCTGCTGCGTCAGATCGAGCGGCCCCGGGTCAACTTCGGCGAGCAGGAGGGTCCCGGCGGCGGGAACTGACGACGGGGCACCGCCCACCGGACCGGCTGGACGGCCCGGCGGCAGCGGCCGACGGTTCCGGGAGGAGATCGGTGCAGACCGCCGGAGGACACGAGCCCGCCCGCGCCGTGCACCATCACCTCGTCCCCTCGGAGCACTTCGACGCCCTGGCCTCGGGCCGGGGCGGTCCGGAGGCCGTCCGCTTCCTGCGCACGACCGAGTACAGCCGACGGCTCCTGCTGCTGCGGTCCCTGCTCGACGACGCCGCCCGGACGCCCGGGGCGCTGGGCCCGCTGCCGTCCGCGGACAGCGCGTGGGAGACGCTGGCCGCCGCCCAGGAGCGGACGCCGGAGGAGTTCCGGGAGCTGCTGCTCCATCCGCAGGTCGGCGTCTGGCTGGGGCACGGGCTGCGCCGGCTGCGGCACACGGCCTGGGGCGACGGGCCGCTCTGGACGGACCTCGGGCACCTGTTCGCGGTGTGCGCGGTGGCCGCGCTGCGGGCCGGCCTCCCGCTGCGCACCACCGTGCCACTGCGGGACGGCGACGCGATGTTCCCCACGCTGGGGCTGGCCCGGCTGCCGGGCCGTCCGCGCTGGGCCACGGCGGAGGTGGTGGTGGAGGCGGGCCGGCTGACGGTCGAGCCGCACCGCGAGCGCGTGGGGCCCGGGCCCTCGGGGCCCGGGGACGACGCGCCGGGCTGGCTGGGGCTGCGGCGGCTGCGGGCGCGGGCGGCGGGACGCCCGGTGGACGTGTGGCTGGACGACCTCGATCCGTACCGGGAGCTGGGCGACCCGCTGCCGCCCGACCGTACGGGTCCGGAGGGGGCGGCCCGCTGGCAGGCGGGGTTGGGGCGGGCCTTCGAGGTCCTGGAGGAGTGCGACCCCGAGACGGCGGCCGCCCTCGGGGCGGGACTGCGGAGCCTCACCCCGGTGCCGGCTCCGCCGAGCGGCCTGGTCCGCAGCGCCTCCTCCGGGGACGCCTTCGGCGGGCTGCTCAGCTCGCTGCCGCCGGACCCGGTCACCTTCGCGGTCACCCTCGTGCACGAGTTCCAGCACACCAAGCTGGGCGCGCTGATCCACCTGCTGACGCTGGAGCGGGACGACGGCGCGGCCCGGCACCACGCCCCCTGGCGGGACGACCCCCGCCCTCTGAACGGTCTGCTCCAGGGGGCGTACGCGTTCCTCGGCATCGCCGGCTTCCGCTCCCGCCACCTCGACCTGGCGCCCGCCGCCGGACGGGCCTTCGCCGAGTTCGAACTCGCCCTCGTCCGGCGGCAGACGCGGGAGGCCATCGCGACGCTGGCCGCCGATCCGGCGCTGACCGCGCACGGCCGCCGCTTCCTGGCGGGCATGACCGCGCGGCTGCCGGCCCGGCCGGCCGACCCCCGCGTCCGGCCGGGCGTGGACGCGCTGGCCGCGCTGGCCGCCGCCGACCACCGCGCCGAGTGGCGGATCCGGCACCTGGCCCCCGCGCCCGAGGACGTCCGCGCCCTGGCCCGGGCCCACGCGTCGGGCGCGCCGCCCGGTTTCCGCCCCGCCGCCGCCTCCGTCGTCCCCGACCCCGACGGGAGCTGGTCGCACACCCGCGCCCGGCTGATCCGGCGCACCCTGGGCGGCACCGCGCCCGACCCGGGCCCCGGCGCCCCCGCGGCCGGTCTGGCCCTGCTCTCCGGCGACCCGTCGGCGGCGGACCGGTACGGCCGATTGCTGGCCGAGGACCCCGAGTCCCCCGAGGCGTGGGCGGGCCTGGTCCTCTCCCTGGCCACCGCAGACCCGGCCCTCCGCCCCCTCCTCCACCACCCCGAGCTGCTGCGCCCGCTCCACCGCGAACTCCGCGCCCGGGGCACCCCCGCCGCCCCCGCGGCCCTCGCCCGCTGGCTCGCCGCGCACCGTCTCTGACCCTGCCGCGATCCCGGCGCACCAGCCCCGGCACCGCACGCGCGCGGGCCGCCCAGGACGGCTACCGACCAGCGGTTTCCCCCGATGTGACACCTTCTCGGGCTGCCGGGACACGGAACGGACGCGGTCCGTCCCGACCCCTCGGCGTTCGGAGTGGTGTGCGGCGTGTCACACGCGGGAGTCGTGGGATCGCCGTGGGATCATCGTCACGGCTCCGCGCTCACGTTCCGCCCGAAAGCCCGGGCCGAGAAGGCCAGGGCCCGGCGAGGCAGGCCGGGAACATCCGTTTCGCCGCGCCGACGCGAAGCGAACGCCGCACGCGAAAACATCCCTCCAGGGACGTTTTCACAGTTCAGAACGTTTTTCTTCGGTGGGGCGGGTGGGACTCGAACCCACGGCCGACGGATTATGAGTCCGCTGCTCTAACCGGCTGAGCTACCGCCCCTGACACCGACGCGCGTACAAGTGTGCGCGCCGTCCTGCCGCAGCATAGCCGCTCATACGATCTCCTGCTCCGGATGATCGGGACGATCGGTGCTGCTCGACCATGAAGACCACGGACGGGAGCGGATGGTTCCAGGAAACGCGAAAGAGGACCCCTGAGGGTCCTCTTTCGCTCTGCTCCCCCGACTGGACTCGAACCAGTAACCCTCCGGTTAACAGCCGAATGCTCTGCCAATTGAGCTACAGGGGATCGCGCTCCCCCGACTGGACTCGAACCAGTAACCTGCCGGTTAACAGCCGGCTGCTCTGCCAATTGAGCTACAGGGGATTGCTGCGTTGCACCGAACGGTCCTGCCCGGGTCCTCCCGGGCGGCGGGCGCTCGCTGCGAGACATACATTAGCGCAAGCAGGGGGGTGCTCCGCCAATCGGTATCCCGGGACATCCCCAGGACCCTCCAGGGAAGGATCGCAGCGTGCGGTACAAGCTGACGTTCGTCGCGGGTCTCGCGCTCGGCTACGTGATCGGAACGCGCGCGGGACGCGAGCGGTACGAGCAGATGAGGAAGGCCGCCAAAAACTTCACGCGGAACCCCGCGGTGCGCAACGCCGCCGAGTCCGCCGCGCAGACCGGCCGCCAGTACGCCGGGAAGGCCGCGCACGTCGTGGGCGACAAGGTGGGCGACCGGCTGCCCTCCTCCGTCACCGACCGGGTGTCCGCCCTGCGCGGCCGCGCCCACACCAACGGGCAGATCCGCGAGGACGACGACTGGGGCACCAGCAACACCTGACCCGGATGAGCCCCGCGTGCGGCAGAATCGGGTGTCATGGGGATAGTCGCGGGACTCGACAGCTCTTCTGACGCCACGCGCATCGTCGTCTGTGACACGGACACGGGCGCCGTACTGAGGCAGGGCCATGCCCCGCACCCGGTCGACGCCAAGGCCACCGACATCGACCCACAGGCCTGGCTGCTCTCGCTCGGGGAGGCCGCGACCGGCGGGCTCCTCGAAGGCGTGGAGGCCATCGGCGTCTGCGCCCAGGCGCACGGCGTCGTCCCGCTCGACGACCGGGGCGGCCTGGTGCGCCCCGCGCTGGTCGGCAACGACAAGCGGGCCCAGGTCGCCGTAGCCGACCTCGTCGAGGCGCTCGGCGGGCGCGAGGCCTGGGCCGAGGCCGTCGGCGGCGTCCCCCAGGCCGGGCTCCCGGTCGCGAAGCTGCGCTGGCTGGCCCGTACGGAACCCGAGCAGGCCCGGCGGATCGCCGCCGTCCTCCAGCCGCACGACTGGCTGGTCTGGCAGCTCCTCGGCCGCCCCGCCCGCCGCACCACCGACCGCGGCGCCGCCTCCGGCACCGGCTACTGGTCCGCCCGCACCGGCGCCTACCGCCCCGACCTCGTCGAGCTGGCGCTCGGGCACCGGGTCGCGCTGCCCGAGGTCCTCGGCCCCGCCGAGCCCGCCGGCACCACCCCCGAGGGGCTGCTGATCTCGGCCGGCACCGGGGAGACCATGGCCGCCGCCTTCGGGCTCGGGCTCGGCGCGGGCGACGCCGTCGTCTCGCTCGGCGCCTCGGGCTCCGTCATGGCCGTCCACCACGAGGCGCTGGCCCCCGGCGCCGCGCTCACCTCCTACGCCGACGCCACCGGGATGCACCTGCCGGTCGTCTCCGTCACCAACGCGGTCCGCACCCTGCGCGGCACCGCCGAACTGCTGGGTGCCGAGTCGCTGGACGAACTGTCCGCGCTGGCCCTGAAGTCCACGCCCGGCTCCTCCGGCCTGGTGCTCCTCCCCTACCTGGAGGGCGAGCGGGTCCCGCACCTGCCGCACTCCGCCGGCACCCTCACCGGACTGCGCCGCGAGTCGATGAAGCCCGAGCACCTGGCGCGGGCCTCCTTCGAGGGCATGCTGTGCGGGCTCGCCGACGCCCTGGACGTGCTGCGCGGCCGGGGCGTCGAGGTGCGCCGGATCTTCCTGCTGGGCGCCGCGGCCTCGCTGCCCGCCGTGCAGGCCCTGGCGCCCGCGCTGTTCGGCGCGCAGGTCGTCGTCCCCCAGCCGGCCGACTACGCGGCGCTCGGCGCGGCCCGGCAGGCCGCCTGGGCCCTGGGCGTCGCCCGCGGCACCCTGGCGCCGTCCGCTCCCCCGGCCTGGCAGGGCGCCGCCGCGCAGATCCTGGAACCGGGCGACGAGCTGCCGGCGGGCCAGGCGGTGCGCCAGCAGTACGTCGCCGCCCGGGAGCAGATCCACCCGGGCGCCTTCGGCGGCTGACGGCACGGCGCGCCGGGCGGTTCGTAAAGTCTTTCCCAGGGCTCGGCCGCCCGCGCGGAACTCGGTCGTAACGGTCCGGGCCCTCGGGCGATAGTGGGAACCGTGCTCATAAGACTTCTCCGAACCCACCTGCGGCCCTACCGAAAACCCATCGCCCTGCTCGTCCTGCTCCAGTTCCTGGCGACCTGCGCGAGCCTCTACCTGCCGACCCTGAACGCCGACATCATCGACGAGGGCGTCGTCAACGGCGACACCGGCTACATCCTGCGGTTCGGCGCGCTGATGATCGGCGTCTCCGTGGTGCAGGTGCTGTGCAACATCGGGGCCGTGTACTACGGCGCGCGGACCGCCTCGGCGGTCGGCCGTGACGTGCGCGGCGCCGTCTACGACCGGGTGCAGTCCTTCTCGGCGCGCGAGCTCGGCCAGTTCGGCGCGCCCTCGCTCATCACCCGGACCACCAACGACGTCCAGCAGGTCCAGATGCTGGTCCTGATGGCGTTCACCCTGATGGTCTCCGCGCCCATCATGTGTGTCGGCGGCATCGTGATGGCCCTCGGCCAGGACGTGCCGCTGTCCGGCGTGCTGCTCGCGGTGGTGCCGGTGCTCGGCGTCTCGGTCTCGCTGATCGTCAAGCGGATGCGGCCCCTGTTCCGCACCATGCAGGAGCGGCTCGACGCGGTGAACCGGGTGCTGCGCGAGCAGATCACCGGCAACCGGGTGATCCGCGCCTTCGTGAAGGACGGGTACGAGGAGGAGCGCTTCCGCGGCGCCAACGGCGAGCTGACCGGCGTGTCGATGGCGACGGGCCGGCTGATGGCGCTGATGTTCCCGACCGTGATGACGGTGGTGAACGTCTCCAGCGTGGCCGTCGTCTGGTTCGGCGCGCACCGCATCGACAGCGGCGGGATGGAGATCGGCGCGCTGACCGCCTTCCTCGCCTATCTGATGCAGATCGTGATGGCGGTCATGATGGCCACCTTCATGTTCATGATGGTGCCGCGCGCCGAGGTGTGCGCCGAGCGGATCGAGGAGGTCCTGGGGACCTCGTCGAGCGTGGTGCCGCCGGCCGAGCCGGTGACGGCGCTGGAGCGGCGCGGGCACCTGGAGGTCAGGGCGGCGGACTTCCGCTACCCGGGCGCCGAGGAGTCCGTGCTGCGGGACGTGGAGCTGGTGGCCCGGCCCGGGGAGACCACCGCGATCATCGGCTCCACCGGCTCCGGCAAGTCGACCCTGCTGGGGCTGGTGCCCCGGCTGTTCGACGTGACCGGCGGCGAGGTCCTGGTCGACGGGGTGGACGTGCGGAAGCTGGACCCGGCGCTGATGGCGCGGACGGTCGGGCTCGTCCCGCAGAAGCCGTACCTGTTCTCCGGGACGGTGGCGACGAACCTGCGCTACGGCAACCCGGACGCGACCGACGAGGAGCTGTGGCACGCCCTGGAGGTGGCGCAGGCGGCCGACTTCGTCCGGAAGCTGGAGCACGGTCTGGACGCGCCGGTCGCGCAGGGCGGCACCAACGTGTCGGGCGGTCAGCGGCAGCGGCTCGCGATCGCGCGGACGCTGGTCCAGCGGCCGGAGATCTACCTCTTCGACGACTCGTTCTCCGCGCTCGACTACGAGACGGACGCCCGGCTGCGGGCGGCGCTCTCGGACGAGACCTCGGACGCGACCGTGGTGATCGTCGCCCAGCGGGTGTCGACCATCCGGGACGCCGACCGGATCGTGGTCCTCGACGAGGGCCGGGTCGTCGGGACCGGGCGCCACCACGAACTGATGGCGGCGAACGAGACGTACCGGGAGATCGTGCTCTCCCAGCTGACCGAGGCGGAGGCAGCCTGATGGCCGGTCCTGGTGGACGCATGATGGCCGGGGGCGCCCCGGGTGAGCGGTCGATGGACTTCAAGGGGTCGTCGAAGCGGCTGCTGCGGCAGCTGGCGCCGGAGCGCACCGCGCTCTGGGTGATGCTGCTGGCCGGCGTGCTGTCGGTGGCGGGCGCGGTCGTCGGCCCGAAGGTGCTGGGCGCGGCGACCGACCTGATCTTCGCGGGCGTGGTCGGGCGGCAGCTGCCCGAGGGCGTGACGAAGGCGCAGGCGCTGGAGAGGCTGCGGGCGGACGGCGACGGCGGGATGGCCGACATGCTGTCCGGGGTCGACTTCACGCCCGGGCGGGGGATCGACTTCGGCGCGGTCGGCGAGGTGCTGCTGCTCGCCCTGGCGGTGTACGTGGTGGCGGGCCTGCTGATGCTGGTCTCCACCCGGCTGTCGATCAAGGTGATCAACCGCACCGTGTACCGGATGCGGGAGGACGTCCAGACGAAGCTGTCGCGGCTGCCGCTGTCGTACTTCGACAAGGCGAAGCGCGGCGAGGTGCTGTCCCGGGCGACCAACGACATCGACAACATCTCGCAGACGCTCCAGCAGTCGATGGGCCAGCTCGTCAACTCGCTGCTGACGATCGTCGGCGTGCTGGCGATGATGTTCTGGATCTCGCCGCTGCTCGCCCTGGTCGCGCTGGTCACGGTGCCGGTGTCGGTGGTGGTCGCGGCGAGGATCGGCAAGCGCTCCCAGCCGCACTTCGTGCAGCAGTGGAAGTCCACGGGCGCGCTCAACGCGCACGTGGAGGAGATGTACACCGGGCACACGCTGGTGAAGGTCTTCGGCCGGCAGGACGAGGCCGCGCGGGGCTTCCGCGAGCAGAACGAGGCGCTGTACGAGGCCGGGTTCAAGGCGCAGTTCAACAGCGGCATGATGCAGCCGGTGATGTTCTTCGTCTCGAACATCAACTACGTGCTGGTGGCCGTGGTCGGCGGGCTGCGGGTGGCGAGCGGCACGCTCTCCATCGGTGACGTGCAGGCCTTCATCCAGTACTCGCGCCAGTTCTCGATGCCGCTGACGCAGGTGGCGTCGATGGCGAACCTGGTGCAGTCGGGCGTCGCCTCGGCGGAGCGGATCTTCGAGCTGCTCGACGCCGAGGAGCAGGAGCCGGACGCGCCGGTCTCCGAGGAGAAGCGCGACTTCAAGGGCAAGGTGGCCCTGGAGCACGTCTCCTTCCGCTACGAGGCCGACAAGCCGCTCATCGAGGACCTGTCGCTCACCGTGGAGCCGGGCCAGACGGTCGCGATCGTCGGCCCGACGGGCGCCGGCAAGACCACCCTCGTCAACCTCCTCATGCGGTTCTACGAGGTGACGGGCGGACGGATCACGCTGGACGGGACGGACATCGCGTCGATGTCCCGGGAGGAGCTGCGGGCCGGGATCGGCATGGTCCTCCAGGACACCTGGCTGTTCGGCGGGACGATCGCCGACAACATCGCGTACGGCGCCACCCGCGAGGTGACCCGGGCGGAGGTCGAGGAGGCCGCGCGGGCGGCCCACGCCGACCGCTTCGTCCGCACCCTGCCGGAGGGCTACGACACGGTCGTGGACGACGAGGGGGCGGGGGTCAGCGCGGGCGAGAAGCAGCTGATCACCATCGCCCGGGCGTTCCTGTCGGACCCGGTGATCCTCGTCCTCGACGAGGCGACGAGCTCGGTGGACACCCGTACCGAGGTGCTGATCCAGAAGGCGATGGCCCGGCTCGCGCAGGGCCGCACCTCCTTCGTGATCGCGCACCGGCTCTCCACCATCCGGGACGCGGACGTAATCCTGGTGATGGAGAACGGCTCGATCGTGGAGCAGGGCACGCACGAGGAGCTGCTGGTCGCGGGCGGGGCCTACGCCCGGCTGTACGCGGCGCAGTTCGCGGAGGCGGTCGCCGAGGTCGACTGACCGGGGCGTCCGCCGCGAGGGGCCCGTGCCGGGTGCGGCGCGGGCCCTTCGCGCGTCTCAGTCGAGGTAGCCGCGGAGCTGGTCGGCGTAGGTGTGGTCGCGGAGTTTGCCGAGGGTCTTGGACTCGATCTGGCGGATCCGTTCGCGGGTGACGCCGAAGATCCGGCCTATCTCCTCCAGGGTGCGGGGGCGGCCGTCGTCGAGGCCGTAGCGGAGCTGGACGACCTTGCGCTCGCGCTCGCCGAGGGTGGACAGGACGTCCTCCAGGTGGCGGCGGAGGAGCAGGAAGGCGGCGGACTCGACGGGCGAGGCGGCGTCGCCGTCCTCGATGAGGTCGCCGAGGTCGACGTCCTCCTCCTCGCCGACGGGGGTGTGCAGGGAGACGGGTTCCTGGGCGAGCCGGAGGACCTCGACGACCCGCTCGGGGGTGAGGTCGAGGTGGGCGGCGACCTCCTCGGCGGTGGGCTGCCGGCCGTGTTCCTGGAGCAGGTGGCGCTGGACCCGGATGACCCGGTTGATGAGTTCGACCACGTGGACGGGGACGCGGATGGTGCGGGCCTGGTCGGCGAGGGCCCGGGACATCGCCTGCCGGATCCACCAGGTGGCGTAGGTGGAGAACTTGTAGCCGCGGGCGTAGTCGAACTTCTCGACGGCCCGGATGAGGCCGAGGTTGCCCTCCTGGACGAGGTCGAGCATGGTCAGGCCGCGGCCGACGTACCGCTTGGCGACGGAGACGACGAGGCGGAGGTTGGCCTCGATGAGCTTCCGCTTGGCGATCCGGCCGAGGACGACGAGCCGGTCGAGGTCGTACGCGAGCTGCGAGTCGAGGTCGGGGGCGAGGGCGAGTTTCTCCTCGGCGAAGAGGCCGGCCTCGACGCGGCGGGCCAGCTCGACCTCCTCCTCGGCGGTGAGGAGGGGGATGCGGCCGATCTCGCGGAGGTACTGGCGGAAGAGGTCGGCGGAGGGCCCGTTGCCCCCGGGGTCGGCGGTGCGGCGCCGCTGGGCCGGGACCTCGGGGACCTCCGGGAGTCCGGGGAGTTCGTCCCGGTCGTCCGGGTCGGTGCTCTGGATCTCGGTCTGCACGGCGGGCGACCTCCAGGAGGGGCGGAACGGCTCCGTCACCCAGTGTGGGGTACGACACATCGCCGCCACGAGGGGCGTGCGGTGACTTTTTGGGTGCGCGCGGTGACCGTCCGTGGGCCGGGGGGGGGTCAGAGGGCTGCGGCGCCGTGGTTGCGGAGGGACTGGCCGTACTGGGTGAGGACCCACAGCTCGTTCTGCACGGCGGCGAGCCGTTCGGCGTCGCCGTGGGCGCCGAGCCGGGCGAGGGTGCCCTGGACGTCGCGGATGCGGCGGTCGACGGCGCGGAGGCGGACCTGGACCAGCTGGGCGCCGGCGTACACCTCGTCGATGGTCTTGGCGAAGATCGTCTCGACGGCGAGTTCGGTGACGAGGGCGCGGACGGAGTCGTCGGGCGCGGCCGCCCGGACGGCGTCGAGGTAGTCGGCGGGGGCTCCGTCGGCGCCGCCGGCGTCCTGGACGCACTGGCGGACGGCGGCGTAGGGCGGGGCGGTGAACTCGTCGGTGCCGTAGGCGTCGAAGGCCGGGGAGACGAGGGCCGGGTACTGGAGGGCGAGCTTGAGGAGTTCGCGCTCGGTGCGGTGGGCGGGGCTGCGCAGGTTGAGCGCGGGCCCGGCGGGGCCGCGGGGGGCCTGGACCTCGCCGTACGAGCGCTGCTGCCGGCCGTCGCCGCGCTGCGGACCGCCCTGCTCCTTGCCGCCGCCGCGCTGCCAGCGGGCGATCTGGGCGACCCGGCGGACGACGAACTGGGTGTCGAGGATGCCGACGAGTCCGGCGAGCTGGACGGCGACCTCGTGCTGGGAGGCCACGTTCTTGATCTTGGCGACGACGGGGGCGGCCTCGTCGAGGGCGGCGGCCCGGCCCGCCGGGGTGTCCAGGTCGTAGCGGTTCACGATCTGGCGGAGGGCGAACTCGAAGAGCGGGGTGCGGGGCTCGACGAGGTCGGCGACGGCGTCGTCGCCCTTGGCGAGGCGCAGCTCGCAGGGGTCCATGCCGTCGGGGGCGATGGCGATGTACGTCTCGGCGGCGAACTTCTGGTCGTCCTCGAAGGCGCGCAGGGCGGCCTTCTGGCCGGCGGCGTCGCCGTCGAAGGTGAAGATGACGCGGGCCGAGCCGTTGTCCATGAGCAGCCGGCGGAGGATCTTGATGTGCTCGCCGCCGAAGGCGGTGCCGCAGGTGGCGATGGCGGTGGTGACGCCGGCCAGGTGGCAGGCCATGACGTCGGTGTAGCCCTCGACGACGACGGCCCGGCTGGTCTTGGCGATCTCCTTCTTGGCGAGGTCGACGCCGTAGAGCACCTGGGACTTCTTGTAGACCGGGGTCTCGGGGGTGTTGAGGTACTTGGGGCCGTTGTCGTCCTCGCGCAGGCGGCGGGCGCCGAAGCCGACGATCTCGCCGCCGACGTCCCGGATGGGCCACATGAGGCGGCCGCGGAAGCGGTCGATGGGGCCGCGGCGGCCTTCCTGGGAGAGGCCGGAGACGATCAGTTCCTTGTCGGAGAAGCCCTTGCCGCGCAGGAAGCGGGTGAGGTGGTCCCAGCCGGCCGGGGAGTAGCCGACGCCGAAGTGGTCGGCGGCGGCCTGGTCGAAGCCGCGCTCGGCGAGGAACTTCCGGCCGATCTCGGCCTCGGGGGAGGCGAGTTGCGCGACGTAGAACTCGGCGGCGGCCTTGTGGGCCTCGATCAGGCGGATGCGCTCGCCGCGCTGGTGGCCGGGGTTGTAGCCGCCCTCCTCGTAGCGGAGGGTGATGCCGGCCTTGGCGGCGAGGCGCTCGACCGTCTCCGAGAAGGAGAGGTGGTCGATCTTCATCACGAAGGCGATGGTGTCGCCGCCCTCCTGGCAGCCGAAGCAGTGGAAGAGTCCCTTGCTGGGGCTGACCTGGAAGGAGGGCGACTTCTCGTCGTGGAAGGGGCAGAGTCCCTTGAGGTTCCCGCCGCCGGCGTTGCGGAGCTGGAGGTACTCGGACACCACGGAGTCGATCGGGACCGCGTCCCGGACCGCCTTCACGTCGTCATCGTTGATCCTGCCTGCCACGCAGGAAGTCTACGCGGTCAGACGAGGCCCTCCAGGGGCACGGAGGGGTCGCAGAGGGCGTCGGTGTCCACCCGGGCCCGGGAGCGGATGAGCTTCTGGATCGGCTCTGTGACGTCCCACACGTTCACGTTCATCCCGGCGGTCACCCGACCCTCGTGCAGCCAGAAGGCGATGAACTCGCGCTTGCCGGTGTCGCCGCGGACCACGACCTGGTCGTACGAGCCGGGGGGCGCCCAGCCGGAGTACTCCATGCCGAGGTCGTACTGGTCGGTGAAGAAGTACGGCACCCGGTCGTAGGAGACCTCCTGGCCGAGCATGGCGCGGGCGGCGGCGGGGCCGCCGTTGAGGGCGTTGGCCCAGTGCTCGACGCGGATGCGGTGGTGGAGGGAGGGGTGGTCGAAGGCGGCGACGTCGCCGGCGGCGTAGATGTCGGGGTCGGTGGTGCGCAGGGAGGAGTCGACGGCGATGCCGCCGCCGTCGGCGCGGTCGACGAGGGCGAGGCCGGCGTTCTCGGCGAGGGCGGCCCGGGGGGCGGCGCCGATGGCGATGAGGACGGCGTGGGCGGGGTGCTCCTCGCCGTCGTCGGTGCGGACGGCGAGGACCATGCCGTCCTGGCCGGTGATCTCGGTGATGCGGGCGCCGAAGTGGAAGCGGACGCCGTGCCCGGTGTGCAGGTCGGCGAAGAGCTGGCCGAGCTCGGGGCCGAGGACGCGGTGGAGCGGAGTGGGGTCGGCCTCGACGACGGTGACCTCGGCGCCGTAGGTGCGGGCGGCGGCGGCGACCTCCAGGCCGATCCAGCCGGCGCCGGCGATGACCAGGTGGCCGTTGTCCCGGCCGAGGGCCTTCAGCTCGTCGCGGAGCCGCTCGGAGTGGGAGAGCCGGCGCAGGTGGTGGACGCCGGCGAGGCCGGTGCCGGGGATGTCGAGGCGGCGCGGCTCGGAGCCGGTGGCGAGGAGCAGCTTGTCGTAGCGGATGACGGTGCCGTCGCCGAGGCGGACGGTGTGGGCGTCCCGGTCGACGGCGGTGACGGTCTGGCCGAGGTGCAGTTCGACGTCGTGGGCGGCGTACCAGGCGGGTTCGTGGACGAGGGTGGAGTCCCGGTCCTTCTTGCCGAGGAGGTAGCCCTTGGAGAGCGGGGGGCGTTCGTAGGGGTGGTCGCGTTCGTCGCCGATGAGGATCACCCGGCCGTTGAAGCCCTCCGCGCGGAGCGTCTCCGCCGCCTTGGCGCCGGCCAGGCCCCCGCCGACGATGACAAAGGTCTGATCTGCGTCGACCACGTTGATTCCTCCTCGTTGCGACCGGTTCTCTACGCTACGCCCCCGGGCCCGGCCCGGGTGGCACCGCCCCGGGACGTGCATGCGAGGGTCCCGCACGGCGGCGGAAGGCGAAAGGGGGCCGACGGGCCCTACGCCCCGGGGGTGCGCAGGCGGGTGTGGAGGGCGCGGGCGGAGGCGTCGGTGAGGGAGGCGATCTGGTCGACGATCACCCGCTTGCGGGAACGGTCGTCGGGCGCGGCGGCGAAGAGGGCGCGGAACTGCGGTTCGAGGCCGTCGGGGGCGCGGGCGACGAGCGCCTCGGCGAGTTCGGCGACGACGATCCGCTGGTCGGCGCGGAGCGCCTCCTGTTCGGCGCGCTGCATCACGTACCGGTCGGCGACGGCCTTGAGGACGGCGCACTCGTTGCGGGCGGGGCGGGGGACGACGAGTTCGGCGCCGTAGCGGGTGAGGCGGCCGGAGCCGTACGCCTGCCGGGTGGCTCCCTCGGCGGCGAGGCAGAAGCGGCCGATGAGCTGGCTGGTGGCGTCCTTGAGGCGGGCCTGGGCGACGGCGGAGCCGTCGTAGCCGTGCGGCCACCAGTCCTGGTCGAGGAGGCGGTCGAGGGCCTCGGCGAGTTCGGCGGGGTCGGTGTCCTCGGGGACGTAGCGGCCGATGGCGACGGCGAAGACGTCGGCGCGCTCGGGCTCGGCGTGGAGGAGGTTGGGGTCGATGTGGCCGGCGTGCAGGCCGTCCTCGAAGTCGTGGACGGAGTAGGCGACGTCGTCGGACCAGTCCATGACCTCGGCCTCGAAGCACTTGCGCTGCTCGGGGGCGCCGCGCCGGACCCACTCGAAGACGGGCAGGTCGTCCTCGTACACGCCGAACTTGGAGGAGCCGGGGTCGGTGGGGTGGCCGCCGCGCGGCCAGGGGTACTTGGTGGCGGCGTCGAGGGCGGCGCGGGTGAGGTTGAGGCCGACGGAGACGGGCTCGCCGTCGGGTCCTGGGACGAAGCGCTTGGGCTCGATGCGGGTGAGGAGGCGCAGCGACTGGGCGTTGCCCTCGAAGCCGCCGCAGTCCTTGGCGACGTCGTTGAGCGCCTGTTCGCCGTTGTGCCCGAAGGGCGGGTGGCCCATGTCGTGGGAGAGGCAGGCGGCTTCGACGAGGTCGGGGTCGCAGCCGAGGGCGGCGCCGAGCTCGCGGCCGACCTGGGCGCATTCGAGGGAGTGGGTGAGGCGGGTGCGGGGGCTGGCGTCCCAGGCGTACCCCCGGGTGCCGGGGGTGACGACCTGGGTCTTCCCGGCGAGCCGGCGCAGGGCGGCGGAGTGCAGCACGCGGGCGCGGTCGCGCTGGAAGGCGGTGCGGCCGGGCCGCTTGTCGGGCTCGGCCGCCCAGCGCTCGGTGGCGGTCGGGTCGTACCCGGGGGTCTCGCTGGTGCCGTCGTAGCCTGCCATGTCTCGACGGTAACCGGAGGGGCCGACAAAAGGGTTCAGATGGCGGCGAGTTCCCGCGTGGGGGTGGCGGGGCCGGCGGTGCGGGCCCGGGCGGCACCGTCGTAGCGGTGCAGCACGAGCCGGGCGAGGGCCGGGTGGGCGCCGAGCGGGTCGGCGGCGATCCAGGGGGCGTGGGCGGCGGCGCGGGCGGCGAAGAGGCCGGGGGCGGTGAAGCAGGAGGCGACGGCGATCCGGTGCCGGCCGCGGGCGGTGAGCGCGGCGACGGCCTCGGGGACGGTGGGGGCGGCGGCGGAGGCGTAGGCGGCGAGCACGGGGGTGCCGCCGAGGCGGTCGCCGAGGTCCGCGGCGATCCGGCGGAGGGTGGCGGCGGAGCGGGGGTCGCGGGAGCCGGCGGAGGCGAGGACGACGCCGGTGGCGCGGGAGGCGGAGTCGGCGGGGGTCCAGCCGGCCCGGGCGAGCCGGTCGGCGAGGGCCTCGGCGAGCAGCGGGTGCGGGCCGAGGGGGGCGGCGACGCGGGCGCCGAGCTCCGGGACGGCGGCGAGCGCGGCGGGCAGGTCGTGGGTGACGTGGTACCCGGGGGCGAGGAGGAGGGGCACGAGCACGGCCTCGCGGCCCTCGGCGGCGAGGCCCTCCAGGACGGCGTCGAGGAGCGGCGCGTTCAGCTCGACGTGGGCGAGGCGGACGTCGAGCCCGGGGCGCAGCTCGCGGACCCGGTCGAGGAGGCGGGCGAGGGTGGCACGCGCGCGGGGGTCCCGGCTGCCGTGGCCGACGGCGACGAGGACGGGGGCGGGGCGGCGGCCGGGAGCGGGGCGGTGGCCGGCGGGCTGGGTGAACGGCTGCATGGGTGACGTACCTCCTGCTCGGTCTTCCCCGCCGGGCCGTCGTACGGACGCACCCGGCGGAGCTGGAGTCCGAGCTGGTCCACGATCCGCCCCAGCAGGGCGGCGGCGTCCGCGAACGTGCTGTCCGGCTCCGTCATGGACCGATCCTGGCCCCGGCACGTTGCCTGCCCGTTGCGCGGCGGTCACGGCTCTCTTCCATGACCGCACGCGGGTGTTTCACCGGGCTCACGCGCGCGTGGGGACGGGTGTCAGGCGGCGAGCCAGACGCGGAGGGGGCCGAGCTCCCCGAAGCCGGCGGCGAGGGCGGCGGTCAGGTCGTCGCCGGACTCGTAGCCGACGACGGGGAGGGCGGGGTCGGCGGCGGCGAGGGCGGCGGCCCAGACGGCCGCCGGGTCGGTGCCGTCGGCGGTGAAGAGGTTGGAGACGCCGGTGACGCCGGCGGCGGTGGAGAGGACGGCGCCGCCGAGGATCCGGCCGTCCGGCGCGTACCCGCCGACGACCGTGACGGTCGGGTCGTCGAGGAGCGCGGGGCGGAAGAGCGCCGCCTCCTCGGCGTCGCCGTCTCTCCAGGCGAGGGCCCAGGCGGCGAGCGCCTCCGGGGTCCGGACGGGGCGGTGGCCCGCCGTGTCCGGGAGGCCGGAGGGGCCGGCGGACCGGTGGATCCACCGCGCGTCGAAGAGGGGCCGGAAGCCCTCGGCGGTCAGGTCGAGGCGGGCGTACGCGTCCTTGACGGAGGCGCCGGACGCGGTCAGGTCGATGCCGCCGAGGACGTCCTCGGCGACGGCGTCCCCGGTCAGGGTCACCGCGTCCGGGTAGTAGAGCGGGGTGCGGTGGGGGCTGGTCCAGGCGCGGGGGCCGAAGGCGCCGCCGGTGAGGCCGTGGGCCCTGCACATGGACCGGCACCACTCGGCGTTGTTCCGCACGGCGGCGGTCAGCAGCTCGTCGTTGATCACCGCCGGATCGTACGGAACGCGCACCCCTCTCCTCCCCCCTTTTTTCGTTCCGAATCACGGAATATCTTTTCCGTTATGAGAATGTCCCCCGCGTCGCTCCCCCGGCGCGTCACCGCCGAGTTCACCGGCACCGCCGCCCTCGTCGCCGTGATCGTCGGCTCCGGCATCCGCGCCGACTCCCTCAGCCAGGACATCGGGGTCCGGCTGATCGCCAACGCCGCCGCCTCCGCGATCGGCCTCGGCCTGCTGATCGCGCTCCTCGGGCCGCTCTCCGGCGCCCACCTCAACCCCGTCGTCACCCTCTCCGAGTGGTGGGGCCGCCGCCGCGAGCAGGAGGGCCGCGAGGTCCTCGCCTACGTCGCCGCCCAGGTCGCCGGCGCCCTCGCCGGCGCGCTGCTCGCCGAGGCGATGTTCGGCCGCGCGCCCGGCTCCTGGTCCACCGAGCCGCGCGCCGCGCTCCACCTGCTGCTCGGCGAGGCGGTCGCCACCGCCGGGCTCGTCCTCGTCGTCCAGGGCCTGCGGCACACCGGCCGCCCCCAGCTCGCCCCGGTCGCGGTCGCCGGCTACATCGGCGCGGCGATCTGGTTCACCTCCTCCGGCTCCTTCGCCAACCCGGCGGCCACCGTGGGCCGCTCCCTCACCGACTCCTTCACCGGCATCGCCCCCGCCTCGGTGCCCGCCTACGCCGCCGCCCAGCTCCTCGGGATGCTGCTCGGCATGGGCCTGGCGGGTGTGCTGTACGGAACAGACAGAGGGTCCGCCGAACCGAAGGCCGCCGCCGGGCGTCGGACGGGGTGAGACCCCTTCCCCCGAGCCCCTGGAGTTTCCGATGCAGGTCCGGTTCCCGCGCACCGTCCGGGCCCGCCGCCGTACCGTCCAGGCCGTGATGGCGGCCGCCGTCCTCGTCCTCGCCCCCGCGACCTGGACGCACACGGCCGCGGCGGGGAAGCTGCGGACGGCCGCCGAGGTGCCGGCCGGGGACGTCGCCGTCGTCTTCGGCGCCGGACTGTGGAAGGGGCGCCCGACGCCGTACCTCGCGCACCGGCTGGACACCGCCGCCGAGCTGTACCGCACCGGCAAGGTCCGGGCCCTCCTGGTCACCGGCGACAACAGCAGGACCGAGTACGACGAGCCGGGCGCCATGCGCGCCTACCTCGCCGCCCGCGGCGTGCCCGACTCCCAGGTGGTCAGCGACCACGCCGGCTTCGACACCTGGGACAGCTGCGTGCGGGCCCGCGAGGTCTTCGGCGTCGACCGGGCGGTCCTCGTCACCCAGGACTTCCACGTCAAACGGGCCGTCGCCCTGTGCGAGCGCGCCGGGATCGCCTCGTACGGCGTCGGGGTCGCCGAACCGCGGGACACCACCTGGTACTACGGCACCACCCGGGAGCTCTTCGCCGCCGGGAAGGCCGCCCTCGACGCGGCCCTGCGCCCCGACCCGCGCTTCCTCGGCCCCCAGGAGCACGGGGTCGCCGAGGCCCTGGCGGGCGGGGCCCGCACCGCCCCCGCCTCACCCGCCGCGCGCCGCTGACCTGAGCGGAGAGCACCGCGCCCGTAATACGGGACGCCCCTGCGCGTAACACGTCCGACGCACCCTTGACGGCATGTCCGACGCCACCGCGGTCCCCACCCACTGCCCCTACTGCGCCCTGCAGTGCGGCATGAAGCTCCGCCCGACCGGCGTGGCGGAGCTGCCCGCCGAGGTGGTCGAGCGGACCGACTTCCCGGTCAACCGGGGCGCGCTGTGCGGCAAGGGCCGCACCGCCCCCTCCGTACTCTCCTCCCGGGTCAGGCTCACCGAGCCCCTGGTCCGCCGCCCTGACTCCGGGGCGCTCGAACCGGCCTCCTGGGAGGAGGCGCTCTCCGCCGTCGCCGAGGGGCTCCGCCGGACCCGCGCCGACCACGGCCCCGACGCCGTGGGGGTCTTCGGCGGCGGCGGACTCACCAACGAGAAGGCGTACACGCTCGGCAAGTTCGCCCGGCTGGTCCTCGCCACCTCGCAGATCGACTACAACGGGCGCTTCTGCATGTCCTCGGCGGCCGCCGCCCACCAGCGGGCCTTCGGCCTCGACCGGGGTCTGCCCTTCCCCCTGGAGGACATCCCGAAGACGGGCTGCGTGATCCTCGTCGGCTCCAACCTGGCCGAGACCATGCCCCCGGCGCTGCGCTACCTCACCGAGCTGCGGGAGAACGGCGGCAAGCTGATCGTCGTCGATCCGCGCCGCACCCGCACCGCCGAGCAGGCCGACCTCCACCTCGCCCCCCGCCCCGGCACCGACCTGGCGCTCGCCCTCGGCCTGCTCCACCTGGTCGTCGCCGAGGGCCGCGTCGACGAGGAGTTCGTCGCGGAGCGCACCTCCGGCTGGGAGGCCGCCCGGGCCGGCGCGATGGCCCACTGGCCCGAGCACGTCGAGCGGATCACCGGCGTGCCGCTGCCCGACCTGCGCGCGGCGGTCGCGCTGTTCTGCGACGCCGAGAGCTCCATGGTGCTGACCGCGCGCGGCCCCGAGCAGCAGTCCAAGGGCACCGACACCGTCGGCGCCTGGATCAACCTCTGCCTCGCCACCGGCCGGGCCGGCCGGCCGCTCTCCGGCTACGGCTGCCTCACCGGCCAGGGCAACGGCCAGGGCGGCCGCGAGCACGGCCAGAAGGCCGACCAGCTGCCCGGCTACCGCAAGCTCGACGACCCCGCCGCCCGCGCCCACGTCGCCGGGGTGTGGGGCGTCGCCCCCGAGACCCTGCCCGGGCCGGGGCGCAGCGCCTACGAACTCCTCGACGCGCTCGGCGGCGAGGTGAGGTCGCTGCTGCTGATGGGCTCCAACCCGGTCGTCTCCGCGCCGCACGCCGCGCACGTCGAGGAGCGGCTGCGCTCGCTCGACTTCCTCGCCGTCGCCGACGTGGTCCTCTCCGAGACCGCCGCGCTCGCCGACGTCGTCCTGCCGGTGACCCAGTGGGCCGAGGAGACCGGGACGATGACCAACCTGGAGGGGCGGGTGCTGCTGCGCCGCCGCGCCCTCACCCCGCCGGCCGGGGTCCGCACCGACCTGGAGGTGCTGCACTCCCTCGCCGGGCTGCTCGGCTGGGAGAAGGGCTTCCCCGCCGACCCGGAGGAGGTCTTCGAGGAGCTGCGGCGGGCCTCCGCCGGCGGCCCCGCCGACTACGCGGGCATCAGCTACCGGCGGATCGAGGAGGAGCGGGGCGTCTTCTGGCCGTGCCCCGACGAGGAGCACGCGGGCACGCCCCGGCTCTTCCTGGAGCGCTTCGCGACCGCCGACGGGCGGGCCCGCTTCGTGCCGGTGACGCACCGGCCGGCCGCCGAGGAGACCGACGCCGACTATCCGGTGGTGCTCACCACCGGCCGGGTCGTCTCGCAGTACCAGTCCGGGGCGCAGACCCGGCGGGTGGCGGAGCTGAACGCCGCCGCGCCCGGTCCGTTCGTGGAGCTGCACCCGCGGCTCGCGGAGCGGCTGGGGGTCGCGGAGGGCGAACCGGTGGCGGTGGTGTCGCGGCGCGGGCGGGCGGTGGCGCCGGCCCGGATCACCGGCGCGATCCGCCCGGACACCGTCTTCATGCCCTTCCACTGGTACGGGGAGGGGCGGGTGAACACCCTGGTGAACCCGGCGCTCGACCCGGTCTCCCGGATGCCCGAGTTCAAGGTGTGCGCGGTCCGCCTGGAACGCGGCTGAACCAGTCGCCGCTCTCGATGACCGGGCCGAGCGGCGCGTCCGGTGCCGCCAGGTACACCCAGGCGGAGAGCCGCGCCCCGTCCCCGGTCCGGACGACGTCCATGGCCGCCCGCTCGTACCCGGCGGGCAGCTCCAGCCGGTCGAGGAGGCCGAAGAGGGCGCCGTAGTCGCCGGACGAGGGCGTGAGGAGGGTGCCGACCACCTCGCTCCCGTCCGCCGGGACGACGTACGGATAGCCGGGCCCGTCGTGCAGGACCGCCCCGGGCAGCACGGCGGCCGCCTCGGTGCCGATCCGGCCGGCGAGGAACCGGTCGTGGTTGTACCCGCCCGGGCGCAGCGTCCCGTACACGAAGAACGGGCGCTCCTCGTACGCCGGGACCTCGGCCTCCGCCACCGCCTCGGTCTCCTTCTCGACCCAGCGGGCGTACCCCTCGGCGACCCGGGTCACCCGGGTGGCGAGGATCTCGGGCGTCTCGTAGTCGTGGGCCGCGATCAGGTGCGCTTCGAGGGCCTGGTAGCGGGCCTCGGTGGTCTTGAGGACCACCTCCCACTCCTCGGTGGTCTCGATCGCGTCCCGCCAGTGGTAGACGGAGGTGACGGGCCCCGAGATCTGCGCGCACGCGGCCAGCCGGGCCTCGACGGCGCCGCGCGCCAGGGCCTCGGCCTTGGCGCGCGCGTCGGTGGTGGTGCGGACGGTGACGATCACTCCCCCACCGTACGGGCGAACTGTGCCGCGTGCAGCCGGGCGTACGCGCCGCCGCGGGCGAGCAGCTCCTCGTGGGTGCCCTGCTCGGCGATGCCGCCGCCGTCCAGGACGACGATGGTGTCGGCGTCCCGGACCGTGGAGAGCCGGTGGGCGACGACGAAGCTGGTCCGGCCGGCCCGCAGGGCGGACATGGCGCGCTGGACGTGGAGTTCGGTGCGGGTGTCGACGGAGCTGGTGGCCTCGTCGAGGACGAGGATCACCGGCTCGGAGAGGAAGGCGCGGGCCAGGGTGACCAGCTGGCGCTCGCCGGCGCTGAGGCCGCCGCCGTCCTCGTCGAGGACGGTGTCGTAGCCGTCGGGGAGGGTGCGGACGAAGCGGTCGGCGTGGACGGCCTCGGCGGCGGCGGTGATCCGCTCGCGGGAGACCTCCCCGGGGACGCCGTAGGCGATGTTCTCGGCGATGGTGCCGCCGAAGAGCCAGGTGTCCTGGAGGACCATGCCGATGCCGGAGCGCAGCTCCTCCCGGTCCATCCGCGCGATGTCGACGCCGTCGAGGAGGATCCGGCCGCCGGTGGGTTCGTGGAACCGGAGCAGCAGGTTGACCAGGGTGGTCTTGCCGGCGCCGGTGGGGCCGACGAGGGCGACCGTGCGGCCGGGTTCGACGGTGAGGGAGAGGCCGTCGATCAGCGGCCGGTCCGGCCGGTGGCGGAAGGAGACGTCCTCGAAGGTGACCCGGCCGCGCACCACGGCGGGCTTCTCGGGGGCGGCGGGCGGCGGGCTCTCCTCCTCGGCGTCGAGGAGGTCGAAGACCCGTTCGGCGGAGGCGACGCCGGACTGGAGGAGGCCGGCCATCGCGGCCACCTGGTTGACCGGGCCGTTGAACTCGTACGAGTACTGGACGAAGGCCTGGACGTCGCCGACGGTGAGGGTCCCGCTCGCCACCTTCAGGCCGCCGAGGACGGCGATCAGGACGTAGGTGAGGTTGCCGACGAGGGTGACGGCGGGCTGGACGAGCCCGGAGACGACCTGGGCGCGCAGCCCGGCTCGGTACAGCTCGTCGCCGAGCTGGTCGAAGCGGCGGACGGCCTCCTCGCGGCGGCCGAAGGCGATCACCTCGGTGTGGCCGGTGATGGTCTCCTCGGCGTGGCCGCCGAGCCTGCCGGTGACCGCCCACTGCTTCGCGAACTGGGGCTGGGCGCGGCGGGCGACGAGGGCGGCGAGACCCAGCGAGACGGGGACGGTGCCGAGGGCGACGAGGGCGAGCACCGGGGAGATCCAGAGCATCATCGCGAGCACGCCGAGGAGGGTGAGCACGGCCCGGATCATCTGGCTGAGGGCCTGCTGGAGGGTCTGGGTGACGTTGTCGACGTCGTTGGTGGCGCGGGAGAGGATCTCGCCGCGCGGCTGTCCGTCGAGGTGGCCGAGGGGCAGCCGGGCCAGCTTGTGCTGGGCGCGCTCGCGCAGCCGGTGGCCGGTCCGCTGGACGACGTCGGTGACGAGCCGCTGCTGGATCCAGGTGAGCAGGGAGGCGCCGGCGACGGCGGTGCCGGCGAGGAGGAGCTGCCGGGCGACGGCGGTGAAGTCGACGCCGTGCGGGCCGGTGGCGCCGGTGAGGACGAGGTCGGTGGCGCGGCCGAGGAGGAGCGGGCTGAGGACGGCGAGGCCGACGGCGGCGGCGCCGGTGGCGAGGGCGGCGGCGAGCCGGGCCCGGTCGGGGGCGAGGGTGCGCAGCAGGCGGACGGCGGAGGCCCGGAAGTGGAGGGAGCGTTCCAGGGAGGGGGTGCCGGGGGCGCCGGGGCCGCCGCCCGGCCGGGGGGCGGGGCCGCGGCGGGCGGGGGCGGTGCGCGGGGCGGGGCGCGGTGTCGTCGCGGTGGTCACGCGGCTGCCTCCTCGGTCGGCTGGGAGCGGACGATCTCCCGGTAGGCGGGGCTGGTGGCGAGGAGTTCCTCGTGGGTGCCGGTGCCGACGGCCCGGCCGCGGTCGAGGACGACGATCCGGTCGGCGTGGCGGAGGGTGGAGACCCGCTGGGCGACGAGGAGGACGGTGGCGTCGGCGGTCTCGCGGCGCAGGGCCGCGCGCAGCCGGGCGTCGGTGGCGTTGTCGAGGGCGGAGAAGGAGTCGTCGAAGAGGTAGAGGCGGGGGCGGGCGACGAGGACGCGGGCGATGGCGAGCCGCTGACGCTGGCCGCCGGAGAGGTTCGAGCCGCCCTGGGTGACGGGCGCGTCGAGGCCCTCCCCCAGGGCCCGGACGAAGTCGGCGGCCTGGGCGGTCTCCAGGGCGTGCCACAGCTCCTCGTCGGTGGCGTCGGGACGGCCGTACCGCAGGTTGGAGGCGACGGTGCCGGAGAAGAGGTACGGCTTCTGGGGGACGAGTCCGACGGTGGCGGCGGTGAGGGCGGGGTCGAGGGCGCGCACGTCGGTGCCGTCGAGGAGGACCCGGCCCCCGGTGGCGTCGAGGAGGCGGGGCACCAGGCCGAGGAGGGTGGACTTGCCGCTGCCGGTGGCGCCGATGATCGCGGTGGTCTCGCCGGGTGCGGCGCTCAGGGAGACGCCGCTGAGGACGGGTTCCTCGGCGCCGGGGTAGCGGAAGGTGACGTCCTCCAGGGCGAGGTGGCCGGAGCCGCCGCCGGGGAGGACGCGGACGGGGTCGGCGGGCGGGGCGAGGGAGGGGACGGCGTCGAGGAGTTCGCGGACGCGGGCGGCGCCGGCCTCGGCCCGGGGCAGGTGCATGAGGAGGAAGAGCGCCATCATCACGGACATGGCGGTCTGGAGGAGGTAGCCGAGGAAGGCGACGAGCGTGCCGGCCCCGGCGGCGCCGGAGTCGATGCGGTGGGCGCCGGCCCAGATGAGCACGATGGTGGTGGCCTCCCAGATCAGCAGGACGACCGGGTACATGACGGCCTGGAGCCGGCCGGCCCGCAGTCCGGTGTCGAGGAGGGCGGCGTTGGCGGCGGCGAAGCGGTCGCGTTCGTGGCGGTCGCGGACGAAGGCGCGGACGACCCGGACGCCGGTGATCTGTTCGCGCAGGACGCGGGTGACCCGGTCGACGTGGTCCTGCATGCCCCGGAAGAGGGGCCGCATGCGGAGCACGACGGTGCCGACGGCGAGGGTCATGACGGGCACGAAGAGCAGCAGGACCAGGGCGAGCGGCACGTCCTGGCGCAGCGCCATGGCGAGCCCCCCGGCGCACAGCAGCGGGGCGGCGACCAGCATGGTCAGGGCGAGGACCGCGAAGGTCTGCACCTGCTGGACGTCGTTGGTGACGCGGGTGATGAGGGAGGCGGTGCCGAAGCGGCCGCGGTCCAGGGCGGAGAGGTCCTGGATCCGCCGGAAGGCCTCGGAGCGCAGGTCGCGGGCGACGGCGAGGGCGATCCGGGCGCCGGTGAAGGTGACGGCGGCGGCCGCGGCGGCCTGGAGGAGGGTGACGCCGGCCATGACGGCCCCGCCGGACAGGACGCGGCCGGTGTCGCCGCGGAGCACGCCCTCGTCGATGACGCCGGCGTTGAGGGCGGGCAGGGTGAGCGAGGCGAGGCTCTGGAGGAGCTGGAGGAGGACGAGTAAGGCGAGCCGGGCGCGGTGCGGGCGCAGGCGGCCCGCGAGGAGTCTCAGCAGGATCATGACGGCTCCTCAGGCGGCGTACGGGCGGACGGCCTTGGCGTCCTTGAGGGCGTGTCCCCACCAGGCGAGCTGGTCGAGCATCAGCTTGGCGCCGGCCTCGGGCCCGGCCGGGTCCTTCAGCAGGCCGTCCTCGTCGAACTGGCCCTGGGCGTTGGGCAGGACGACGCCGTCGCGGACGGTCACGGCGTGCATCTCGGCGTAGATCTGGCGGAGCTGCTCGACGGCCCGGATGCCGCCGGAGATGCCGCCGTAGGAGACGAAGCCGACGGGCTTGGCGCGCCACTCGGTGTAGTGGCGGTCGATGAGGTTCTTGAGGGAGGCGGGGAAGGAGTGGTTGTACTCGGGGGTGAGGACGACGTAGGCGTCGGCGGCCTCCAGGACGGGGGTGACGCGGGCGAGTTCGGCGCGGACGCCGGGGTCGGGGTCGTACGAGAGGGAGGTGGGGAGGGTGGTCTCGGCGAGGTCGAGGACGGTGAGCTCGAAGTCGGTGCGCTCGGCGACGCGGGTGCGGAACCAGTCGGCGATCACCGGGGCGAAGCGGCCGGCGCGGTCGCTGGCGACGACGAGGGCGAGGGTCAGGGGGGCGGCGGCACGGGCGGCGGCGGAGTTCGTGTTGTCCATGCCGAGGATCCTGGTACCTCAAGTTTGGTTGAGGTCAAGCACGGGATTTTCGGGGCGGTTTCGGGGGCGGGCCGGGGGTGGTTCGGGGGTCGGTTTCGGGGGTGGTCCGGGTCGGGGCGGGGCGGTTTCGCGGGGCGGGACGGGGAAGGGCCGGGCCGGAGCGGGGGCGGGCGCCGGGGCTACCGTGAGGGCATGACGACTTCGCCCGCCCCCGTCCCCGCGCACATCGAGATCGACGGGGTGCCGGCCGCCGATCCCGGGGCCCTCGCCACCGTGATGGGCGGCTACGGCCACTTCACCGCGATGCAGGTGCGCGACGGCCGGGTGAAGGGCCTCGGGCTGCACCTCGACCGGCTCGACCGGGCCACCCGCGAGCTGTTCGGCGCGCCGCTGCCCGGCGCGCGGGTCCGGGAGCTGCTCGGCCGGGCCGTCGGGGCGTCGGGGCGCCGCGACTCCTCGGCGCGGGTGTACGCGTACGAGCACGGGGCCCGGTTCCTGGTGGCCGTCACCGTCCGCGAGGCCGCCCCCGACGGCCCCGGCGCCCCGCGGCGGCTGACGGCCGTCGACTACCTGCGCCCGGCGGCGCACCTCAAGCACCTGGGCGGCTTCGGGCAGCGGTACCACGGCGACGCGGCCCGCCGGGCCGGCTTCGACGAGGCGCTGCTGACCACGCCGGACGGCGAGGTCGCCGAGGGCGCGGTCACCAACATCGCCTTCTGGGACGGCACTTCGCTGGTGTGGCCGACGGCCCCGCACCTCACCGGCGTCACCATGGCCCTGCTCGCGGCCCGCCTGCCGTCGGTCCACCGGCCGGTGAAGCTCCAGGAACTTCCTGGCTTCCGGGCCGCGTTCGTGGCGAACTCGCGGGAGATCGCGCCCGTCACGGCCGTCGACGAGGTGGCGTACCCAGTGGACGAGGCGCTGATGGGACGGGTGTCCGCCGCCTACGCGTCGGTGCCGGGCGAGAAGATCGTCGCCAGTGACGGGGACGGCTCCGCCGACTAGCCTGCGGCCATGGTTTTCAAGAGGCTTTTCGGCGGCGGCATACCGCTCGAGGTGGACACGGTCATCGAGCCCGGGCCGGTGCGGCCGGGCGGCATGCTGCACGGCGAGGTGGTGGTCCGGGCGCCCGAGCGCGACCTGGAGATCGAGTCGATCCACCTCAAGCTCCTCGCCAACGCGCCCCTCTTCCACAAGGGCGACGGCGACGGCGAGGGCAGCGGCGAGACCGTCGGGTACCCCAGCGCGAGCGGCTGGTTCAAGCTGCGCAAGGGCGAGGAGAAGCGGGTCCCGCTGAAGTTCCGGCTGCGCTGGGAGACTCCGGTCAACGAGCTGCGCGGGGAGGACCTCGGGGTCGTCATCGGCGTCAGCACGGAGGTCGACGCGGCCGGGGTGAAGGCGCAGACCGACATGGACCCGGTGCGGGTCGAGGCGCTGCCGCTGCACGAGGCGGTGCTCGACGCCTTCGTCGCGGAGGGGTACGCGCTCGACGGGGCGCGGGTCTACGGGACGACGATCTCCGACGTCGAGCGGCACCTCTACGCGTGGCAGGGCTTCCGGCTCGTCCGCCCGGAGGCGGCCGAGGGGCGCCCGCGGCAGCTGGAGCTGACCTTCCACACCAACGCGGTGGGCAGCGAGATCTTCCTCCGGAAGCTCGCCGGGAAGTCGAAGTACTGGGACGACAAGCCCCCGGCCCTCCGCCACGTCGCCGCCCACCACGAGGTCGGCGCCCGCGACTTCGCGGCGGACGTCCGGAAGTGGCTGGACGAGGTCGCCGTCCTGAGGAGCACGGCCCGCGACGAGGACTGACGGGGGGCGAGGACAGCGGGGCGCGGGGGATGCCGGGCGCGGGGCGCGGGGGATGCCGGGGCGCGGGGCTCAGGGCGCGGGGCGCGGGGGATGCCGGGGCGCCGGGGCCAGAGGCCCCGGTCCGGCCGTGGGGCGCCTCCGCCCCGGGCCCGGGCCCGCACCGGGCCCCCCGGCCTCGCACCCGGGACCGGCTGGACGCCTCCTCCCCCGGACCCCGCCCCACACCGGACACCTCCGCCCCCATACCCGGCTCCGCCCCGCACCGGACAGCTCCCCCTGGGTCCGGGCCCCGCACCGGCGCACCGAGCCCGGACCCGTACCCCCGCCCGCCCTCCCGCCCGCCCTCCCGCCGGTCCGGAGCGGGTCCGGAGCGGGTCCGGAGCGGGTCCGGAGCGGGTCCGGAGCGGGTCCGGAGCGGGTCCGGAGCGGGTCCGGAGGTCACCGCTCACCCGTTCGGCACGACGTGTCAGCTGACGGGCCGTAAGGGGGCCTGACCTGCGGGAACGACCGGAATCCAGTCGGCGCGCCGTATCGGATGGCGGAATCCTGATGGGGCATCAGGAGGCGGGGGGCGGGGCGGGGCCGTTATCTCGGTCTTACGGAAGACCGAACGACCGCGCGCCCCGGAGGACCCCACCATGCGCCCCACTGCCCGCCTGCTCACCGGAACCGCGCTGACGGTCGTCGCGCTCGGCGCGTTCGCCGCGCCCGCCGCGTACGCGAACAACGACGGACCCGAGTCGCTGGAGATCTACCCCTCCTCCGCCTCCCCCGGCACCACCGTCACCGTGAACACCCTGGCCTGCGGCAAGAACGGCCACGGCGTCGGGGACGCGAACTCGGTCGGCGGCGGCGAGTTCCAGCTGAACCCGAGCACCCACAAGGAGGTCGTGGTCGGGCAGTTCACCGTCGCCGAGCACGCCAAGCCCGGTACCCACTGGATCGGCGTGGCCTGCGACAACGGACGGACCGCCCGGGGCGAGCTGACCGTCAAGCACCGCGAGCCCAGCGGTCACGTCAAGACCGGTGTCGGCGGCAGCATCGGCCCCGACACCGCCCAGGTCACGGCAGGCGCGGCGGTGCTGGCCGCGGCTGCCGTCGGCGGTGTGTGGCTCATGCGGCGCCGGGCGAGCGGCGCCCAGGGCCACTGAACACACCGCCCGTCCCGCCCCCGCCCGGCTCCCGCACACGGCCGGCCGGGGGCGGGCCCTTCCCTCCCCCCGCGCCCCCCGGCACGCCCCTTGGCGCGCCCCCCCATGACACCCGCCCCGTGACACCCGCCCCATGAGGAACCGACGTGAGCAACAGGAGCAAGGGCTGGGGCATCGCGGTGGCCGCCTGCGTCGGCCTCTGGCTCGTCCAGAACGGCTCGCAGGACGTCACCCCGCCCGTCCCGTCCGCCGCCCAGGCCTTCGCCGCCGGGCCGAGCGTGCACACCGACGCCGCCGCCGACCCGCTGCCCTCGTCGCCGCCGGTGCGGCTGCGCATCCCGGAGACGGACGTGGACGCCCCGATGACCAGGCTCGGCCTGGCGGCGAACGGCTCCCTGGAGGTGCCGCCGGCCGAGGACCGCAACCTGGCCGGCTGGTACGGGGACGGCGTCACGCCCGGCGCCAAGGGCACCGCGATCGTCGCCGGGCACGTCGACAACGCCGGCGGCCCGGCCGTCTTCTACACGCTGGGCGCCCTGAAGAAGGGCCACCGGATCGAGATCGACCGCGAGGACGGGAAGACCGCGGTCTTCACCGTCGACGCCGTCGAGGTCTACGACAACGACTCCTTCCCCGACGAGAAGGTCTACGGCGCCACCGACCGCGCCGAACTCCGGGTCATCACCTGCGGCGGCGGCTTCTCCGAGAAGCGCGGCGGCTACCAGGGGAACGTGGTGGCCTTCGGGCACCTCATCGGGGTGCGCTGAACCCGGCTCACGCCCACTGGTCCCAGCCGAGCTTGGCGACCATGGAGAGGACCACCACCAGCAGCACCCCGCGGACGAAGCCCGAGCCCTTGCTCAGCGCCATCCGGGCCCCGACCATGCCGCCCGTCAGGTTGAAGGCGGCCATCAGGGCGGCCAGCTGCCAGTAGACGGTGCCCTGGTAGGCGAACATCGCGAGCGCGCCCGCGTTGGTACAGACGTTGACGATCTTGGCGGTGGCGGAGGCCGTCACCAGGTCCAGGTGCAGCACGGCGGTCAGGGCGAGCACCAGGAAGGTGCCGGTGCCGGGCCCGAACAGGCCGTCGTAGAAGCCGATCCCGCCGCCGACGAGGACGATCGCGGTGACGATCCGGGCCCGGGTGAGCGGCGTCCGGTCCTCGCCCTCCGGCCGCGCCCCGAACGAGGGCTTGAGGATCACGAAGGCCGCCACCGCGACGAGCACCACGATGATCAGCGGCCGCAGGATCTCCTCGTCGACGGCGGTGGTGAAGAGGGCGCCGGCCGTCGAGCCCGCGAGGGCCGCGAGCCCGACCCGTACCGCCGTCCACACCGGCACCTTCGTCTTGCGGACGTAGGTGACGGCCGCGCCCGTCGTGCCGACGATCGCGACCGCCTTGTTGGTGCCGGTGGCATAGGGGTACGAGGCGTTCGGCAGCCCGATCAGCAGCGCCGGCAGGAGCAGCAGCCCGCCGCCCCCGACCACGGCGTCGATCCAGCCGGCGACGAGCGCGGCCAGGCACAGCAGGAGGAGGGTGGTGAGGGCGATGTCGGGCATGGCAGGGAGCCTAGGGAGACGATCGTTGGCCCGTCCATCAATCGTCTGATCGTTGAGCTAGCTCTGAGGTTGGGCGGCCCGGCTCCCGGTCCGGGGCGGGCGGCGCGGCCGGGTCCACGGCGGCGGTGAGCAGGGTCGCGGCGAGCGCCCCGGTGGCGACGAGCACGCCGGCGAGGCGGCGGCGCAGCCGCTCCTCGGTGGGCGGCCGCCGGCGTGCCCGGTGGCGGGGCGCGGCGGTGTCAGGCACGGGTGGGCTCCTCGAAGTTCTCGGCGTGGATCCGGGCGGCCGGCACCCCGGCCCTGCGGAGGGAGGCGGTGGCGGCGCGGGCCATGGCGGGCGGGCCGCAGAGGTAGACGTCGTGGGCGGCGAGGTCGGGGACGAGCCCGCGCAGGGCGCGCGCGGCCAGCGGGTCGTACGAACCGTCCGAGGGGCCCAGCAGGTAGTGGAGGGCGGCCCGCCGCTCGCGGGCGATGGCCTCCAGCTCCGCGCGCAGCACGAGCCCGCCCTCGTCGGAGGCGCGGTAGAGCAGGGTCATGTCGCCGGGGCCGCCGGGCAGGGTCTCGAAGAGGGCGCGCAGCGGGGTGATGCCGACGCCGCCGGCGAGCAGCAGGACCTTGCGGCGGGTGCGGCGGTGGGCGGTGAGCGCGCCGAAGGGCCCGGAGGCGAGGACGCGGGTGCCGGGGCGGAGCCGGCGGACCCGGCGGGTGTGGTCGCCGCGGACCTTGACGGTGATGCGCAGGGTGTCGTCGCGGACCGGTGCGGAGAGCGAGAAGGGCAGGGCGGTGGACCACAGGCCGCGGCTGAGGAAGCGCCAGCGGAAGAACTGGCCGGGTTCGGCGCGGAGCCGGGCCACTCCCCGGCCGCGGATCAGGACGGAGACGACGCCGGGCGCCTCGTCGTGGACCTCGGCGACCCGCAGTCCGTGGCGGAGGGCGGTGCGGACCGGGACGGCGAAGCGGTACCAGAGGAGGAGGACGGCGACGGTGGCGTGGGCCATCGACCAGAGCCAGCGGGTGAGGAGGCCGCCCGCGAGGTCGGGTCCGGCCGGCTGGTGGACGAAGCCGAGGGCGGCGGCGAGCAGGGCGCCGAGGTGGACCGCGTGCCAGGTCTCGTGGCGGATCCGGCTCCGTACCGCCCGGGCGGAGGTGACGCCGACGGCGGTGAGGAGGAGGGTGCCGAGGCCGGCGGCGGCGATCGCCCCGTACGAGAGGAGGCCGCCGGCGGCGGTGACGAGGTCGGTACGGGTGTGCACGGCGTAGCCGCAGAGGGCGAGGGCCGCGTGGGCGGCGATCAGGCCGAGGACGTACCGGCCGCCGAGGGCGTGCCAGCGGGCCAGCCGGTCGGCGCCGACGCCGTGCTCGACGGCCGGGACCCGGGCCATCAGCAGGAGCAGCACGAGGACCCCGTACCCGGCGAGCAGACCGGTGAGGTGGGCGCCGGTGGCGAAGAAGGCGTCGAGGCGGGCGGAGGGCCGGGCCTGCACCCCCCACAGCAGCGCGACGGCCCCGGCGCCCCCGAGGATCCCGGCCCGCAGCCGCTCGGGCGCGAGCCGGGGCGCGGACCGTACGGAAAGGGGCGCGGGCGGGGCCGGCGGGAAGGGCGGCGCGGGCACGGCCGGGCGTGCGGCGGTGGCGAGCGGGACGGCGACGGGGGCGTAGAGGGGGTGGGGGCGGGCCTCGGTGGTCACCTTCGGCACCCTAGGGCGGCCGGCGGGCGGGAATCCCGGGTGCGGGCCCGCCGCCGCCATCCTTAAGCCCGTCTTGAGCCGAGCCTGATCACGGCTTAACCCGGCGGCCCGGCCACCGCCCCGTCACCGTCCTGGCCACCGCCCCGTGACCTCCCCGGCCACCGCTCCGGCCACCGCCCCGGCCGCCACCCGGGCCCCCGCTCCGAGGACCGTCCCGGCCGACGCCCCCACCGACGCCGCCGTCCCGCCCCCGCCCCCGCCCTCACAGCCCGCCCCGCGCCCGGCGGAGATCAGCGTTCCGTACGGGAAACAGTCGGGATGCCACCGGGAAACACCGGGCCCGCACCCTTCCGGGTATGAGTACACGGATCGTGGTGGTCGGAGGCGGAACGGCGGGCCTCCGCCTCGCCCAGCGCCTGCCGGTCACCCTCCTCGGCGAGGAGGCGCACGCCCCGTACAACCGGGTGCTGCTCGCCGACGTCCTCGCCGGGCGGTACGCCCCCGAGGTCGCCGCCCTGCCCGAGCCGCGCGAGCCGGTGCGCCGCGGGGTGCGGGTGGTGGGGATCGACCGGGCGGCCCGGACGGTCGAGTGCTCCGACGGGGAGCGCGTCGGCTACGACCGGCTGGTCCTGGCCACCGGCTCCAACCCGGTGCTGCCGCCGCTGCGCGGACTGCGCGGGGCGGAGCTCCCGGAGGGCGTGCACTCCTTCCGCACCCTCGACGACTGCCTCGCCCTGCGGGAGGCCGTCCGGCCCGGGGTGCGGGCGGTCGTCATCGGCGGCGGCCTCCTCGGGGTCTCGGCGGCGCGGGCGCTGGCCGCCCTGGGCGCCGAGGTGGTCCTCACCCAGCAGGGCGAGGGCCTGATGGAGCGCCACCTGGACCCGCGCGCCTCCGCGCTGCTGCGGGAGCACCTGGACGGGCTCGGCGTCGAGACCCACACCGAGTGCCGGGTCAGCGGCCTGCGGCAGCGGGACGGGGCGGTGACGGCGGTCGAGCTGGCCGACGGCTTCGTCCTCGACGCGCAGGTCGTCGTCCTGGCCTGCGGGGTGCGCCCCCGGGTGGCGCTGGCCCGCGAGGCGGGGCTCGACGTGCGCGGCGGCATCGTCGTCGACGACGAGCTGCGCACCTCGGACCCGTACATCCACGCGATCGGCGACTGCGCCGAGCACGACGGCCGGGTCTACGGCCTGGCGGGCCCGGCCCTGGAGCAGGCGGACGTCCTCGCGGACGTGCTGTCCGGCGCCGCCGGGCCCCGCTACACCGGCACCCGGGCCCTCACCCGGCTCACCCTCGGCGGGGCACAGCCGCTGGACCTCGCCGCCTTCGGCGAGGCCACCCCGCGTCCGGGCGACGACGTCGTCCAGCTGACCGACGCGACCAAGGGCGCCTACCGCAAGGTCGTCGTCCGCGACAACCGGCTCGTCGGGGGCGTCCTCCTCGGCGATCTGGCCGCGGTCGGCGCGCTCGCCCGGGCCTGGGAGGGCGACGAAGCCCTCCCGGAGGCCCCTCTGCTGCACCTGCTCACCCACGACGGAGGCTCCTCATGACCACCCCCACCATCGTCCTGGTCGGCCACGGAATGGTCGGCCAGCGGTTCCTGGAGGCGCTCGCCGACCGGGGCGTCACCGAGCGGGCCCGGATCGTGGTCCTCTGCGAGGAGCCGCGCCCCGCCTACGACCGCGTCCAGCTGACCTCGTACTTCTCCGGGAAGACGCCCGACGACCTGTCGATGGTCGAGGACGGCTTCATGGAGCGGCACGGCATCGAACTGCACACGGACGAGCCCGTCGTGAGCGTGGACCGGGCGGCGCGGACGGTGACCGGCCGGTCGGGGCGGGTCGTCGCCTACGACCACCTGGTCCTCGCCACCGGCTCGTACCCCTTCGTGCCGCCGGTGCCCGGCAAGGACGCCACCGGCTGCTTCGTCTACCGGACCATCGAGGACCTCCTCGCGATCGAGGAGTACGCGAAGACGGCGACGACGGGCGCGGTGGTCGGCGGCGGTCTGCTCGGCCTGGAGGCGGCCGGCGCGCTCAAGGGCCTCGGACTGGCCACGCACATCGTGGAGTTCGCGCCCCGGCTGATGCCGGTGCAGGTCGACGAGGGCGGCGGCGCGGCGCTGCTGCGGACGATCGAGCAGATGGGGCTGACCGTGCACACCGGCACGGGCACCCAGGAGGTCGTGACCGCCGACGGGGCCGTGACCGGCATGAAGCTGTCGGACGGCTCCGAACTCGCCACCGACCTGGTGGTGTTCTCGGCGGGCGTGCGGCCCCGGGACCAGCTGGCGCGCGACTGCGGGCTCGACGTGGGCGAGCGCGGCGGCATCGCCGTGGACGAGCTGTGCCGCACCTCCGACCCCGCGGTCTTCGCGATCGGCGAGTGCGCGCTCGCCTCGGACGGGCGGGTCTACGGCCTGGTGGCGCCGGGCTACGAGATGGCGCAGACGGTGGCCGCGGTGCTCGCCGAGGAGGCGGACGGCTCCACCGGCTTCACCGGCGCCGACCTGTCGACCAAGCTGAAGCTGCTCGGGGTGGACGTGGCCTCCTTCGGCGACGCGCACGGCGCCGCCGAGGGCTGCCTCGACGTCGTCTACTCCGACTCCCGCGCGGGCGTCTACAAGAAGCTGGTGGTGGACGCCGAGGGCCGGCTGCTCGGCGGCGTCCTGGTCGGCGACGCCGACTCGTACGGCCTGCTGCGTCCGCTGACCGGCACCAGGCCGCCGGTCTCCCCCGAGCAGCTGGTCCTCCCGGCGGGCGCCGGGGCGCCGGTGGCGCTCGGCCCGTCGGCGCTGCCGGACGACGCCGTCATCTGCTCCTGCCACAACGTCACCAAGCACGCGATCTCCCAGTGCGCCTCGCTGCCCGAGGTGAAGAAGTGCACCAAGGCCGGCACCGGCTGCGGCAGTTGCGTGAAGGTCATCGAGAAGCTGCTGCCGAAGGCGGCCGACAAGGGCCTGTGCGGCTGCTTCTCCTACACCCGCAGCGAGCTGTACGAGATCGCCCGCACCCTGCGGGTGACCTCCTTCGCCTCCCTGCTGGACTCGCACGGCCGGGAGGGCGCGAAGGGCGGCGAGGGCTGCGAGGTGTGCAAGCCGACCGTCGGATCCGTCCTGGCCTCGCTCGCGCCGACGATCGGTCTGGGCGGCTACATCCTCGACGGCGAGCAGGCCGCCCTCCAGGACACCAACGACCACCACCTGGCCAACCTCCAGCGCAACGGCTCCTACTCGGTGGTCCCCCGCATCCCCGGCGGCGAGATCACCCCGGAGAAGCTGATCGTGATCGGCGAGGTGGCCCGCGACTACGGCCTCTACACGAAGATCACCGGCGGTCAGCGGATCGACCTCTTCGGCGCCCGCGTCGACCAGCTCCCGGCGATCTGGACCCGCCTCGTGGACGCCGGCTTCGAGTCCGGGCACGCCTACGGCAAGGCCCTGCGCACGGTGAAGTCCTGCGTGGGACAGACCTGGTGCCGCTACGGCGTGCAGGACTCGGTGAAGATGGCGATCCAGCTGGAGCTGCGCTACCGGGGCCTGCGCGCCCCGCACAAGCTGAAGTCGGCGGTCTCGGGCTGCGCCCGCGAGTGCGCCGAGGCGCAGTCGAAGGACTTCGGCGTGATCGCCACGGCGAACGGCTGGAACCTGTACGTGGGCGGCAACGGCGGCGCGACCCCGCGCCACGCGGACCTGCTCGCCCAGGACCTGTCGGACGCCGAACTGGTCCGGCTCATCGACCGGTTCCTGATGTTCTACATCCGGACGGCGGACCGCCTGGAGCGGACGTCGGTGTGGCTGGAGCGCCTGGAGGGCGGGCTCGACCACCTCCGGGACGTGATCGTGAAGGACTCGCTGGGCCTCTGCGACGAGCTGGAGGCGCTGATGGCCGCGCACGTCTCCGACTACCAGGACGAGTGGGCGCAGACCCTGGACGACCCGGAGCGGCTGCGGCGCTTCGTCTCCTTCGTGAACGCGCCGGAGACGCCCGACCCGACGGTGCGGTTCGTCCCCGAGCGGGACCAGATCAAGCCGGACCTCACCATCCTGACGATCGGCACCCTGGAAGGAGCCTCCCGATGACCACGGCGACCCTCGAACTCTCCCCGGCCCCCGACTCCTGGATGACGGTCTGCGAGGAGGCCCGGCTGACCCCGGGCCGGGGCCTGGCGGCGCTGCTGCCGGACGGCCGGCAGGCGGCGGTCTTCCGGGACCGGGCGGGGCGGGCGTACGCGATCGACAACCGCGATCCGTTCACCGGGGCGCAGGTGCTGTCCCGGGGGCTGATCGGCACGGCGGACGGGCGTCCGTACGTGGCCTCGCCGCTCCTGAAGCAGCGCTTCGACCTGGAGACGGGGCGGTGCCTGGACGACGACGAGGTGACGGTGGAGGTCTACCCGGTCCGGACGGTCTAGCTTGACCGGTCGTTCCAGAAAGGCGTAGCCTGCGCGGGTGGCCAGGACCAAGGAATTCGACCCCGAGGCAGCGCTCCGGGCAGCGCTCGACCTGTTCTGGGCGCGCGGCTACGAGGCGACGTCGATGGCGGACCTCGTGGAGCACCTGGGCATCGGCCGGGCCAGCGTCTACGCGACCTTCGGCAACAAGCACGAGCTGTACCTCAAGGCACTGGACCGCTACCTGGAGACCCGGGACCCCCGGCTCGTCGAGGAGCTGTCCGCGCCGGGCCCGGCACTGCCGGGCGTGCGGGCGCTGGTCCGCCGCTTCGCCGCCGAGGCGACGACCGAGGGCGAGCGCCTGAACGGCTGTTTCGTCACCAACTCGGCGGCGGAGCTGGCCCCGCGCGATCCGGCGGTGGCCCGCCGGGTCGAGCTGAGCTGGGAGCAGGTCGAGACCCTGCTGCACGCGGCGCTCACCCGGGCCCGCGCCCAGGGCGAGCTGCCGGCGGACCGCGACCCGCGCGCCCTCTCCCGGATGCTCCTGGTCCTGCTCCAGGGGATGCGGGTGGTGGGCAAGGCGTCGTCGGACCCGGCCAGGGTCCGGGACGCGGCGGAGGAGGCCCTGCGGCTGCTCGGCTGAGCGGCCGCCGGACGGGCGCCCCGGAGGGGGCGCCTTTCTTCGGGGCGGATTCTGGAATGTACGGTCAAGTACACGAGCACGTCGAGACAGCATCAGGCAGAGAACCAGGGGAGTTCCCGTGTCGTCACGTTTCACCGGCCGCGCCGTCCTCGTCACCGGTGCCGGCTCCGGCCTCGGCCGGGAGATCGCCCGCGCCTTCGCCGCCGAGGGCGCGAAGGTGGTGGCCGCGGGGCGCACCGCCGCCGCCCTCGACGCGACCGTGGCCCTGATCGGGGCCGAAGGCGGTACCGCCACCGCCGTCACCGCCGACGTCACCAGCCCCGGCTCCACCCGCGAGCTGGTGCGGCGCACGGTCGCGGCGTACGGGGGGCTCGACGTCGCCGTGAACAACGCCGGGATCTTCCGGGGCGGCCACAGCGCGGCCGACTTCCCCCTCGACGACTGGCGGGCCCTGCTCGACACCAACGTCACCGGCGTCCTGAACGCCCTCCAGGCCGAGGTCGCCCACATGCGGGCGCACGGCGGCGGCGCGATCGTCAACATCTCGTCCAACCTGGGCCCGCACGTCCGGATCCCGGGCGCCTTCGGCTACCAGGTGTCCAAGGCGGCCGTCTCGGCGCTCACCCGCGCCGCGGCCCGGGACCACATCGGCGACGGGGTGCGCATCAACGCGGTCAGCCCGGGCGCCTCGGAGTCCACGATGTCGCTGCTGCCCGGCGAGACGGAGGCCGGGCGGGAGGTCCGGATGAAGGAGCAGTCGCCGCTCGGCCGGATCTCCTCGGCGGCCGAGGTGGCGGCGGCGGTGCTCTACCTCGCCTCGGACGCGGCGGGCTCCGCCGTCGGCACGGACCTGGTGGTCGACGGCGGCGTCTCCGCCTGATCCCCCAAGGGGGGCGCTCAGCCCTCCATCGCGGCCGGGTCCATCCAGAAGACCTCCCAGTGGTGGCCGTCCGGGTCGGCGAAGGAGCGGCCGTACATGAAGCCCATGTCCATCGGCTCCTTCGCCGGGGCGCCGCCCACCGCCAGGGCCCGGTCGGCCAGTTCGTCGGCCTTCTCGCGGCTCTCGGCGTTCAGCGTCAGCAGCACCTGGGTGGTGGCGGAGGCGTCGGCGACCTCCTTGCCGGGGGCGGTGAAGGACAGGAACTTCTCCTCGGTGAGCAGCATGACGAAGATGGTGTCGCTGATCACCACACAGGCCGTGCTGTCGTCGCTGAACTGCGGGTTGATCGTGTACCCGAGCTTCTCGTAGAAGCCGCGGCTCGTGGCGAGGTCCTTCACGGGCAGGTTCACGAAGATCATCTGCGGGGCCATGGCGTGCTCTCTTCTCCGTCGTGCGGTCCGTCGCCCAATCCGTCGCGGTCCGCCGTGTGCTGTCGAGAGGTAGGACGGGCCGGACGGCCCGGACTCATCGCTCTTCGGGGAAGAGTTTTTTTCGCTCAGGCCGCCGCGCGCAGCGTGAGCGCCGCCAGCGGGACGAAGCCGCCGGTGCCGCCGGTGGCCGCCTCGGCCTCCGCGCCGGGGCCGCCCAGCCGCTTCATCATGGAGACGGAGATCCGCTCCCCCGTCGCCTTGGCCCGGTCCGCGAGCGGGCCCCGGTGGAGCCCGTCGACGGCGGCGTGCCACAGCTGGACCCACCGCCCGAAGTGGGCGGGGGTCAGCGGGCGGGCGGAGTGCAGCGCCGCGTGCGGGGCGAAGGCGTCCCGGCCGTAGCCGGCGGTACGGAAGAGGGCGCGCTCCCAGAAGTCCGCGATGCGCGGCAGGTGGACCTCCAGGTCGGTGCCGGCGACCTCGGTGAAGAACGGGCCGATGAGGGGGTCGGCGAAGGCCGCCGTGTAGAAGCGGCGCAGCAGCACGTCGAGGTCGTCGCGGCCGCCGATGTCGGTGAGCTCCCGGGTCTCGCGCATGCGTCCAGTCTGCCCCCACGAAGCGGCCTCCCCCAGTGCCGAAGGTCCCGCCCCGGGAGCCCGCCGGCATCGGCGGCCGCCCTCAGACCCCCGCCCGCTTCCAGCGGCTGAGGGTGTCGGTCGCCCGGTCGTGGGTGAGCCAGGTGCCGTCGCCGAGGCCGCGGGCGCAGCCGGTGACGGGACGGGGGTACGCGACGGGGCCGAGGAGCGCGAGGGTGCGGGCGTCGAGGAGCCAGTGCTCCGCGCCGCCCTCCGGGTCCTCGGCGACGGCGAGGACCGTGCCGGCGTCGGTGAAGCCCGCCGCGTAGTCCCAGCGCCGCTCCCCGCCCAGCTCGTCGGCGTCCCGCTCGGCGAGGACGGTGCCGTCGGGGGCGTGCAGCTGGAGGTCGTGGCAGGAGTGCTCGACGGTCAGGTAGCCGGGGCGGTCGGGGCGGACGTCGAGCAGGATCCGGTCGAGGCCCTCGCCCAGGTCCCGCAGGGACACCCCCGCCCCGTCCCGGCGGGCCCCGTGGAGCAGCACCCCGTCCTGCCCCATGCCGACGCACAGCAGTACGGTCCCGTCACCGGGCAGGGCGAGCTGGTGCGAGCCGGAGGCCACGCTCTCCTCCAGCGGGACGCGGGCGAGCTCCCGCCCGTCCCGGGCGTCGAGCACCACCCAGTGCTCCGTGCCGTCCTCGGCGACGACGTGGGCCCAGACGGCCGTGCCGTCGCCGGACACGAGCACCGAGCCGTGCTCCAGGCCCTCGCAGACCTCCTGCTCGTCGCCGGTGTGCGGGTGGTCCACCACGGGGCCCCAGCAGCCGTGCCGGTGCTCCCAGAGCGGGCGCCCGTCGGCGGCCACCGCGCGGACGGCGCGCTGCCCCGAGAAGACGGCGAGGCCGAGGTCCGGGGCGACCGCGTCGATGCCCCGGTCCCAGCCGGGCCAGGGCGCCGGGAAGGACGCCACGGGGGCGGTCGCACCGGCGAGGAGCGCCGCCGGGTCGTACACCTCCAGGCGGTCGTCCCTCCGCAGCGCGAGGCGGCCGGGCCCGGCCGGGCGGGCGTGCCCGTCCACGAGTCCCGCCGCTCCCGGCAGCCGTACCGATCCGACGCACTCCGCCATGAGGTCCACGGCACGAAACCTAGCGGCCCGCTCCGGCACCGACTCCCCCGCCCCGCAGCCGCCCCCTCCCCGTCACCGGCCGTTGACGCCCAGTCAACTCCAGGCTCCTAGGTTCACTCTCCGCGCGGCCCCGCCGCTGACCGTGCGGCGGGCGGTCACCACACCCCTGGAGAGAACACGTGGAGCGACGCAGTTTCCTGCGCGGAGCGGTCATCGGCACGTCGGCCGCCGCCTTCGGCGGCACCCTGATGGCGGGCGCCGTCCACGCGGCCCCCGCCCAGCCCGGCGCCGGCCCCTACAGCGCCCTCGGCGCGGCGAACGCGAACGGCATCATGCTGCCGGCCGGGTTCACCAGCCGGATCGTCGCCCGCTCGGGACAGACCGTCCCCGGCACCTCGTACACCTGGCACAACGCCCCCGACGGCGGCGCCTGTTACGCCGACGGCACCGGCTGGATCTACGTCTCCAACTCGGAGATCAACCCGGGCGGCGGCGCGAGCGCCCTGCGCTTCGGCGCGACCGGCGCGATCACCGGCGCCTACCGCGTCCTGTCCGACACCCGGCAGAACTGCGCGGGCGGCAGGACCCCGTGGAACACCTGGCTGTCCTGCGAGGAGGTCAGCCTCGGCTACGTCTACGAGACCGACCCGTACGGCGTGAACGCGGCCGTCCGCCGGGACGCCATGGGCCGCTTCAAGCACGAGGCCGCCGCCGCCGACCCGGTCCGCAAGGTGATCTACCTGACCGAGGACGAGACCGACGGCTGCTTCTACCGCTTCGTCCCCACCACCTGGGGGAACCTCTCCTCCGGCACCCTCCAGGTCCTCAAGGCCGGCACGGCCGCCTCCGGCTCCTTCACCTGGCAGAACGTGCCGGACCCGGACGGCTCCCCCACCACCACCCGCACCCAGGTCTCCGGCGCGAAGAGGTTCAGCGGCGGCGAGGGCTGCCACTACGCCGACGACAAGGTCTGGTTCACCACCAAGGGCGACAACCGCCTCTGGCAGCTGAACCTCACGAACAACACCTACGAGCTCGCCTACGACGACTCGCTGGTGCCCGGCGCCGCCGCCCCGCTCACCGGCGTGGACAACGTCACCGGCGCCTCCTCCGGCGACCTGTACATCGCCGAGGACGGCGGCAACATGGAGATCTGCCTGATCACGCCGGACGACACCGTCGCGCCCTTCCTGCGGATCACCGGCCAGTCCGGCTCCGAGATCACCGGACCGGCCTTCTCGCCCGACGGCACGCGGCTGTACTTCTCCAGCCAGCGCGGCACCACGGGCAGCTCCTCGGGCGGCATCACCTACGAGGTGACCGGCCCGTTCCGCGCGTAACAGCGCTCCTCGCCGAGCCGCTGGGCCCCGCCTCCGCCGAGGAGCGCGGCGCCCAGCGGCGTCAGCGTGTGCAGCACCGCGTTCCCGTGCCGCAGGGTGGCCACCAGCCCGGCGTCCCGCAGCACGCCCGCGTGCTGGCTGGCCGAGGCGAGCGAGACCCCGGCCCGGCGGGCCAGCTCGCTCGTCGTCCCGCCGTCCCCTATGGCCCGCAGCACCTCCGCGCGGGTCTGGCCGACCAGCTTCGCCAGCGAGGAGACGCCCGGCGGGCGGACCGTCGGCGCCTCCCCGTGCGTCACCGGGTAGACCAGCACCGGCGGCAGCGCCGGGTCCCGCAGCATCACCGGCGTGCCCCGGCAGAAGTACGAGGGCTGGAGCAGCAGCCCCCGCCCGTGCAGGTGCACGTCCCGGTCGACCGGGTAGGCCGCCTCCAGGACCGGCGCCCGCCAGGTCAGCATCGGCGGCAGCGAGCCGAGCAGCTCCTCCGCGCCGCCGTCCAGGACCGCCCGGCCCCGGCGGGCCCGGTCGGCCTCCACCCGGGCCTGGATGTGCGGCCAGTACGGCTCCACGGCCGCCCGGTGGTAGCTGCGCAGCGCCCCGAGCAGCCGGTCGAAGGGCTCCGGGCCGCCGTCGGCGAGGGCCCGCAGCGAGTGCGGCACGGTGCGGCCGCCCGACCGGTCGGCGGCCAGCAGGGACAGCTCGGAGCGGAGCCGGCCGGGGGCCGTCGCGCGGACCGCCCCGAGCCCGTCGTCGAGACCGTGGAGGCCCTCCGCCGGGGTGAGGAAGTCGGGGAAATAACCGCGGCTCGGAACGAGGGCGGCGAGCAGCCGGGTCTCCCCGCCGAGCCGCGCCCTCGTTTCCGTACGCCACCCGCCGAACACCACCGGGCCGCGCCGGTCCCTTAAACGGTGAAAGCTGAGAATCGTTTCCCACAGGACGTCAGGACGGGCGGCGATCCGCACCCCCGCCAGATCGTCCGCGGTGAAATGAATACGAAGCATGAAGTCCCCACCTGTGCACTCGCAACCACCCCGCGATCGAGTATGCACTCCATCACTGCACGTTACCAGGGTGTTTCAGCCACAGTTGAAAAGCATCGCGGCGGACAGGGCCCACCGGAAATGCTGTGCGGGTCGGGCAGGAAACCTTCAGGACCGAGGTGACGTGGTGAAGACCGTGGGGGGCTTTGCCCGTCCGGCGGCGGTCGGCGAGGGTTGCGGCTCACCTGCCCGACACCAGAAAAAGGACGCGGCCCCCGGGTGGGGATCCGGGGGCCGCGACCGAAACGTCCGCAAACAAAGACGTTCAATTTCCAATAATTCAATGCTGCCGTAATTGCGCATGAATCTGACGTGAAAACGACGGGACGGACACCTCCGCACAAGGTGTCCGTCCCGCCTCTTTCGGATCCGGGACCGCCGTCCGCCGGTGAGGGTTCGGAAGGGATGGCCGACGGCGGCCCCGGGGGCTTCACGGGGCCTCGCGGCCCCTCGGGTCAGCGGCTGTCGCTGCCCTTCGCCTCGGCGGCCGCGCGGCCGGCCTCCAGGCGCGCCACCGGGATCCGGAACGGCGAGCAGGAGACGTAGTCGAGGCCGACCTCGTGGAAGAAGTGCACCGACTCCGGGTCGCCGCCGTGCTCGCCGCAGACGCCGAGCTTGATGTCGGGGCGGGTGGCCCGGCCGGCCTGGACCGCGGAGCGGACCAGGGCGCCGACGCCGTCCTTGTCGATGGTCTCGAAGGGGCTGACGCCGAAGATGCCCTTCTCCAGGTACGCGGTGAAGAAGCTGGCCTCCACGTCGTCGCGGGAGAAGCCCCAGACCGTCTGCGTGAGGTCGTTGGTGCCGAAGGAGAAGAACTCGGCGGCCTCGGCGATCTGGCCGGCGGTGACGGCCGCGCGGGGCAGCTCGATCATGGTGCCGAGCGCCAGCTTCAGCTCCACGCCGGTCTCCGCCACGACCTCGGCGATGACCTTCTCGGCGTCCTCGCGGACGATCTCCAGCTCCTGGACGGTGCCGACGAGCGGGATCATGATCTCGACGCGCGGGTCGCCCTTGGCGTCGATCCGCTGGGCCGCGGCCTCGGCGATCGCCCGGACCTGCATGGTGAACAGGCCGGGGATGACCAGGCCGAGGCGGACGCCGCGCAGACCCAGCATCGGGTTCTGCTCGTGCAGCCGGTGCACGGCCTGGAGCAGGCGCAGGTCGTTCTCGTGCGGCTCCTTGCGGGACTCCGCGAGGGCGACGCGCACCGACAGCTCGGTGATGTCGGGCAGGAACTCGTGCAGCGGCGGGTCGAGCAGGCGGACCGTGACCGGCAGGCCGTCCATCGCCTCGAAGAGCTCGACGAAGTCGGTCTTCTGGAGCGGCAGCAGCGCCTTGAGGGCGTCGTCGCGCTCGGCGTCGGTGTCGGCGAGGATCAGGCGCTCGACGTACTGGCGGCGCTCGCCGAGGAACATGTGCTCGGTGCGGCACAGGCCGATGCCCTGGGCGCCGAAGCGGCGGGCGCGGGAGGCGTCCTCGGCGTTGTCGGCGTTGGCGCGGACGCGCAGCCGGCGGACGCGGTCGGCGTAGGCCATGATCCGGTGGACGGCCTGGACCAGCTCGTCGGCGTCGTCGGCGCCGGCGTGCATGCGGCCCTCGAAGTACTCGACGACCGGGGACGGCACGACGGGTACCTCACCGACGTAGACCTTGCCGGTGGAGCCGTCGATGGAGACGACGTCGCCCTCCTCGATGACCGTGCCGGAGGCGGTGGTCATGCGGCGGCGCTTGGTGTCGACCTCCAGCTCCTCGGCGCCGCAGACACAGGTCTTGCCCATGCCGCGGGCGACGACGGCGGCGTGCGAGGTCTTGCCGCCGCGCGAGGTCAGGATGCCCTCGGCGGCGATCATGCCGTCCAGGTCGTCCGGGTTGGTCTCGCGGCGGATCAGGATGACCTTCTCGCCGGAGCGGGACCACTTGACGGCCGTGTACGAGTCGAAGACGGCCTTGCCGACGGCCGCGCCCGGGGAGGCGGCGATGCCGCGCCCGATCTGCTCGACCTTGGCGTGCTCGTCGAACTTCGGGAACATCAGCTGGGCGAGCTGGGCGCCGGTGACGCGCTGGAGCGCCTCGGCCTCGTCGATCAGGCCCTGGTCCACCAGCTGGGTCGCGATGCGGAAGGCGGCACCGGCGGTGCGCTTGCCGACGCGGGTCTGGAGCATCCAGAGCTGGCCGCGCTCGATGGTGAACTCGATGTCGCAGAGATCCTTGTAGTGGGTCTCCAGCGTCTCCATGATCTGCATGAGCTGGTCGTACGACTTCTTGTCGATCGACTCCAGGTCGGCCAGCGGCACCGTGTTGCGGATGCCGGCGACGACGTCCTCGCCCTGCGCGTTCTGCAGGTAGTCGCCGTAGACGCCCTGGTGGCCGGAGGCGGGGTCGCGGGTGAAGGCGACGCCGGTGCCGGAGTCCGGGCCGAGGTTGCCGAAGACCATGGAGCAGACGTTGACGGCGGTGCCGAGGTCGCCGGGGATGCGCTCCTGACGGCGGTACAGCTTCGCGCGGTCGGTGTTCCAGGAGTTGAAGACGGCCTCGATGGCGAGGTCCATCTGCTCCCGCGGGTCCTGGGGGAAGTCGCGGCCGGTCTCGGCCTTCACGATCTTCTTGAACTGCTTGACGACCTTCTTGAGGTCGGCGGCGTCCAGGTCGGTGTCGCTGGCGGCCTTCTTCGCGGCCTTGACCTCGTCGAGGGCCTCCTCGAAGAGCTCGCCGTCGACGCCGAGGACGGTCTTGCCGAACATCTGGATGAGCCGGCGGTACGAGTCCCAGGCGAAGCGCTCGTTGTCGGCCTGGCGGGCGAGGCCGGCGACGGACTCGTCGGAGAGGCCGATGTTGAGGACCGTGTCCATCATGCCCGGCATGGAGAACTTGGCGCCCGAGCGGACCGAGACGAGCAGCGGGTCGTCGGCCTGGCCGAGCTTCTTGCCCATCTTCCGCTCGAGGGCGTCGAGGTGGGCCGTGACCTCGTCGCGCAGGGCGACGGGCTCCGAGCCGGACTCGAGGTAGACCTTGCACGCCTCGGTGGTGATCGTGAAGCCCGGAGGGACCGGGAGGCCGAGGTTGGTCATCTCGGCGAGGTTGGCCCCCTTGCCACCGAGCAGGTCCTTCAGGTCCCTGTTGCCCTCGGTGAAGTCGTACACGAACTTCTGATCATTGTTTTCCGACACGGGTCTCGACTCCTCGACGACTCGGTTGGCTGCCCTGACGGCGAGGAACATACCCAGATCGAAGGCTTCTGGGGAGGTACGCCTAGCGGACACATGGCCGTAACCACCCGTCCGCCCCCACTTCGAAAGTTACCGAGGCGAAGCTTCCGCATTCACGCCCCGAAGCCCGCTTGACCCAATCCAGGGACAACACGCTCACATGAGCGGCTTCACCGCCCATTTGCGTTCAACTCTTGAACGCAAAAGGGGTGGCACCCAGTGCCACCCCTTCAAGCCGTACACCCCTCCGTAACCTGCTCATCTGAGCGGCACCCCCCTCAAGGGTGGCGAGGATCACTCGCCCGGAGGGCCGGAAATCTCAGCCCCCGGACGTGTCCAGCTCGGCGTCCTCGCTCACCCCGGCACAGTCGTAGGGGTCCTTCAGCCAGCCGTCCGGCAGGACGACCCGGTTGTTTCCGGACGTACGGCCCCGGGGACCGTCCGCCCCCACCGGCCACGGCTGGTCCAGGTCGAGCTCGCTCAACTGAGCGCGCAGCTCCTCCAGGGACGAGGTGACCGCCAGGCGCTTGCGCATCTCCGAACCGACCGCGAAGCCCTTCAGGTACCAGGCCACGTGCTTGCGGAAGTCGATGACACCGCGCGACTCGTCCCCGATCCACTCGCCGAGCAGCGTCGCGTGCCGCACCATCACGTCCGCGACCTCCCGCAGGCCCGGCGTCCGGTAGCCGCCGGTGCCCTCCAGGCCCGCCACCAGGTCCGCGAAGAGCCACGGCCGGCCCAGGCAGCCGCGACCCACGACCACGCCGTCGCAGCCGGTCTCGCGCATCATCCGCACCGCGTCGTCCGCCGACCAGATGTCGCCGTTGCCCAGCACCGGGATCTCCGGCACGTGCTCCTTGAGCCGCGCGATCGCGTCCCAGTCGGCGGTGCCGCCGTAGTGCTGCGCCGCCGTCCGCCCGTGCAGGGCGATCGCCGTCACGCCCTCCTCGACCGCGATCCGGCCCGCGTCCAGGTAGGTGATGTGGTCGTCGTCGATGCCCTTGCGCATCTTCATCGTGACCGGCAGGTCGCCCGCGTTCGTCACGGCCTCGTTCAGGATCGCGCGCAGCAGCGGCCGCTTGTACGGCAGCGCGGAGCCGCCGCCCTTCCGGGTCACCTTGGGCACCGGGCAGCCGAAGTTCAGGTCGATGTGGTCGGCGAGGTCCTCGTCGACGATCATCCGCACCGCCTTGCCGACGGTGACCGGGTCCACGCCGTACAGCTGGATCGAGCGCGGCTGCTCCGTCGCGTCGAAGCGGATGAGCTGCATCGTCTTCTCGTTGCGCTCCACCAGCGCCCGCGTCGTGATCATCTCGCTCACGAAGAGGCCCTTGCCGCCGGAGAACTCGCGGCAGAGGGTGCGGAAGGGGGCGTTGGTGATGCCGGCCATGGGCGCGAGCACCACCGGGGGCTGCACGACGTGCGGGCCGATGGAGAGGGGGGAGAACGCGGTCATGGACCCCATTGTCCCGCACCGGCGGAACCGGCCGCCGGGAGGACGCCTCCCGCCCCGCCCGAGCCCCCGCCCCGCGTGCGCGTCCCGCCCCGCCCGAGCCTCCGCCCCGCGTGCGCGTCCGCCTCAGGCGGCGGCCCGGGATTCCTCCTCCCCGGCCACCAGCTCCAGGAGCCGGGCGCAGCCGGCCCGGGTCTCCTCGTCGAGCGGCACGTACGTGACGAGGACCGGTCCGGGGCCGGGCTGGAGCCACAGGTCGGTGTGCTCGAAGCTCAGCGGGCCGACGAGGGAGTTGCGGATGACCTTGGTCTGGCTCTCGGAGGAGACCACGTCGTGCCGGGCCCAGACCTCCCGGAACTCGGGCGAGGCCGCTTCGAGCCGCTGGACCAGCCGCTTCCAGGCGGGTTCGGCCAGGCACCCGGCCATCCGGGCGCGCAGCTTGCCCGCGAGGCGGGAGATCAGGTCCGGGTCGGTGACGGCGGCCCGGAACTCCGGGTCGGTGCAGGCCAGCCAGAGCGTGTTGCGGTCCTCGGGCGGCAGCGCGTCGAGGTCGCGGAAGAGCCGCCCGAAGACGCGGTTGTGGGCGAGGACGTCGAAGCGGCTGTTCTGGACGGCGGCGGGCACGGGCTCCAGCCGGTCGAGCAGCGCCCGCACGGCGGGGGTGACGGCCGGACTCGGGGTGCCCGGCCGGGGGTCGCGCTGTCCGGCGAGGGCGAAGAGGTGGGCGCGCTCGGCGGGGTCGAGGAGGAGGGCGCCGGCCACGGCGTCGAGGACCTGCGGGGAGACCTGGATGTCCCGGGCCTGCTCGATCCAGGTGTACCAGGTGACGCCGACGGCGGAGAGCTGGGCGACCTCCTCGCGGCGCAGCCCGGGGGTGCGGCGCCGGCGGCCCCGGACCAGGCCGACCTGTTCGGGGGTGACGCGCTCGCGCCGGCTGCGCAGGAAGGCGGCGAGTTCCCGCCGCCGGGCCTCGGGGCCGGTCGTCACGACGATGCTCATGATCCCAGCGTGCCCGTCGGCGGACCCCGGTGCCAGGCAGTCCTGGTACCAGGATGAGGAGACTCTGGTACCGGTCGGGCGGGGCGCCGAGGGTCGGAGACGTGACCACGACAACCCGCCCGTCCCGTACCCGCCCCCGTCTCCGCACCCGCCCCCGTACCGCCCCGGCGCAGGCGCTCGGCTCCCCGGGCCTGTTCACCGTCCTCCTGGGGGCCGCGCTGCCCCTGGTCGACTTCTTCATCGTCAACGTCGCGCTCCCGTCGATCGGCCGTGACCTCGGCGCGGGCGAGGCGCTCCTCGAACTGTTCGTCGCCGGGTACGGCCTGGCCTACGCGGTCCTGCTGGTGCTCGGCGGCCGGCTCGGCGACCTCTTCGGCCGGCGGCGGCTCTTCCTGACGGGCCTGGTGGCCTTCGGCGTGACGTCCCTGCTCTGCGGGCTCGCGCCGAGCGCCTGGGCCCTGGTCGCGGCGCGGGTGGCACAGGGTGCCGCGGCGGCGCTGCTGCTGCCGCAGGTCCTCGCGACCCTTCACTCCTCGACGACGGGCGCCCGGCGGGCGAAGGCGATGGGCCTGTACGGGGCGACCACCGGACTCGCGTTCGTCTCCGGCCAGATCCTGGGCGGCCTGCTGGTCGCCGCGGACGTGGCGGGGCTCGGCTGGCGCGCGGTCTTCCTGGTGAACGTGCCCGCGGTGCTGCTCGTCCTGCCGCTGGCGCTCCGCACGGTCCCGGAGACCCGCGCGGCGGCCCCGGCGCCCCTGGACGTGCGGGGCACGGTCCTGCTGGCCCTGGCCCTGGTCTCGCTCCTCGCCCCGCTGACGGAGGGCAGGGCGGCGGGGTGGCCGCTGTGGACGTGGGGCGCGCTCGCCGCCTTCCCGCTCCTGGCGGCGGCGTTCTGGCGCACGGAGCGGCGCACGGAGCTCCGGGGCGGCACCCCGCTGGTCCCGCCGTCCCTGCTCCGTCTGACCCCGCTGCGCCGGGGCCTCGTCCTCGTGCTGCCGCTCTCGGGCGGCTTCGGCGGCTTCATCCTGGTGATCGCGGTGGCCCTCCAGCAGGGCCTGGAGCTGGGACCGGTCGCCGCGGGCGCGGCGCTCGCCCCGATGGCCCTGGCCTTCTTCGCCGCCTCCCTGGCGGGCCCCCGGCTGGTGGCCCGCTGGGGCACCCGGGTGATCCCGGCGGGCGCGGTGGTGCAGGCGGCCGGGCTCGGGATGCTGGCGTGGACGGCGGCGCACTCCTGGCCGGACGTCACCCCGTGGGCGCTGGCCCCGGGCATGGCGGTGGCGGGCGTCGGCCAGGGACTCCAGCTGCCGGTCCTCTTCCGGGTGGTCCTCGCGGAGGTCCCGGCGGACCGGGCGGGCGTGGGCAGCGGCGTGATGGTGACGACCCAGCAGTCGGCGCTGGCCCTGGGAGTGGCGACGCTGGGCTCGCTCTTCCTGACCCTCGCGGCGGACGGCTCCATGGGCACGGCGCTGGCCACGACGCTCCTGATCCAGCTGGCCCTGTCCCTGCTCACCGCCCTCTACGCGCTCCGCCTCCCGAGGGCGACGGGCTGAGCGGGCACGGCGGAGGGCCCGGGCCGCGCGTGCGGCCCGGGCCCTCCGGTGGGGGTGACTACTCGGCGGCGGCGCCCAGGTTGCGCTCGCGCATCTTCTTCAGGAGGTCCTGCTTGCGGGCCTCCGCGGAGTCGCGGTCGGCGGCGCGGGCCTGGCCGGCGCCGTTCTGTTCGGCGCGGGACAGCTTCTTGCGCTGTCCGCCGACGCCCAGGAGGTTGTTGCGGCTCTTCGCCATGGGGGGCTCCCCTTCGGTGAGGTGTGCGTGTGCGGTGGTCGGTGGATCGGCCTGCGCGCCGCTCTCACTCGTAGATCGGGAGATGAGCAAACATGTCGCGCACGCTACCGGGGCGGTCCGGGGCGGTGCATCCGGTTTTCCGGGCCCGCGTCCCGGCGGACGGCGTCCGGGAAGCCGTCCGCGCCGCCGCCCGGTCCGCGCCGGGCACCGAGGCGGCCTCCGCCGCCGTCGTCGTCCCGCTGGTCCCCGGGTCCCCGCGGCGGGCCCGAGGACCGTTCGGCGGGTCCGCGCACACGCGGGAGCCCCCGGCCCGGGACTCCGGGCCGGGGGCTCCCGCGGACGCGGTCAGACGGTTCAGCAGCCGATCAGGCGGCTGGCCAGGTAGCCCTGGATCTGGTCGAGGGAGACGCGCTCCTGCTTCATGGTGTCGCGCTCGCGCACGGTCACCGCGTTGTCGTCGAGGGTGTCGAAGTCGACGGTGACGCAGTACGGGGTGCCGATCTCGTCCTGACGGCGGTAGCGGCGGCCGATGGCGCCGGCGTCGTCGAAGTCGATGTTCCAGTTCTGCCGCAGGTCCGCCGCGAGGCCCTTGGCCTTCGGGGAGAGCTGCGGGTTGCGGGAGAGCGGCAGGACCGCGACCTTGACCGGGGCCAGGCGGTGGTCGAGGCGCAGCACGACGCGCTTCTCCATGACGCCCTTGGCGTTGGGCGCCTCGTCCTCGGTGTACGCGTCGAGCAGGAAGGCGAGCATGGTGCGGCCGACACCGGCGGCGGGCTCGATGACGAACGGCGTGTAGCGCTCGCCGGACTCCTGGTCGAGGTAGGAGAGGTTGGCGCCGGAGGCCTTGGAGTGGGCGCTCAGGTCGTAGTCGGTGCGGTTGGCGACGCCCTCCAGCTCGCCCCACTCGCTGCCGCCGAAGGAGAAGCGGTACTCGATGTCGGCGGTGCGCTTCGAGTAGTGGGAGAGCTTCTCCTGCGGGTGCTCGAACCAGCGCATGTTCTCCTCGCGCAGGCCCAGGCCGGTGTACCAGTTCCAGCGCTGCTGCATCCAGTACTCCTGCCACTCCTCGTCCTCGCCCGGCTTGACGAAGAACTCCATCTCCATCTGCTCGAACTCGCGGGTCCGGAAGATGAAGTTGCCCGGAGTGATCTCGTTCCGGAAGGACTTGCCCATCTGCGCGATGCCGAACGGGGGCTTCTTGCGCGAGGTCTGCTGGACCTGGGCGAAGTTGGTGAAGATGCCCTGCGCGGTCTCGGGACGCAGGTAGGCGACGGAGCCGCTGTCCTGGGTCGGGCCGAGGTGCGTGGCGAGCAGGCCGGAGAAGTTCTTCGGCTCGGTGAAGGTGCCCTTGTTGCCGCAGTGGGGGCAGTTGATGTCGGCGAGGCCGTTCTCGGGGAGGCGGCCGTGCTTCTCCTCGTAGGCCTCCTCCAGGTGGTCGGCGCGGAAGCGCTTGTGGCAGGAGGTGCACTCGGTGAGCGGGTCGGTGAAGGTGGCGACGTGACCGGACGCCTCCCAGACCTCGGTCGCCAGGATGACCGACGAGTCGATGCCGACGACGTCCTCGCGCGCGGTGACCATGTAACGCCACCACTGGCGCTTGATGTTCTCCTTCAGCTCGACACCCAGCGGCCCGTAGTCCCAGGCGGCACGCTGGCCGCCGTAGATCTCGCTGCACGGGTAGACGAAGCCACGGCGCTTGCTCAGGCTGACGATGGTGTCGATCTTGTCGGCGGCCACGGTGCTCTCTTCATTACGACGACGAAGTGCGAATGCCACAGGTTACCGGCGCCCGCACCCCCCGTATCAAATCGGTTCGGCGGCCGGCGGCCGCGCGGAGCGCGTGGCCCGGACCACAGCTCCGGCAATTGACAACCGTTTCCAATTTTGTTGAAAATGAGTGTCATGAACGTACGCCGTCTGATACCCGCCACCGCCGTCGCCGGAGCCGTCACCCTCGGGCTCGTCACCCTCTCCGCCTGCGGCGGGACCTCCGACGCGGCGGACAAGGGGAGCGACGGCAAGCTGGACGTCATCGCGTCCTTCTACCCCATGCAGTACCTGGCCGAGCAGATAGGCGGCGGCCACGTGGCCGTCACCACGCTCACCCAGCCCGGCGTCGAACCCCACGACCTGGAGCTCAAGCCGAAGCAGATCGGCGAGCTCGGCGAGGCCGACGTCCTCCTCTACCTCAAGGGCATCCAGCCCGCCGTCGACGAGGCCATCGCCCAGGCCGGCGTGAAGAACACCGTCGACGCCTCGACCCTCACCGCCCTCGAAGCCCACGGCACCGGAGCCGGCGAAGGCCACGACCACGCCCACGAGGAGCACGCCGAAGAGGAGTCCCACGAGGGCCACGACCACGGCTCCGAGGCCGGCACCGACCCGCACGTCTGGCTCGACCCCGTGAAGTACGCCGAGGTCGCCCAGGGCGTCGGCGCCGCCTTCGAGAAGGCCGACCCGGACCACGCCGCCGACTACAAGGCGAACACCGCCGCCCTGGTGAAGAAGCTCGGCGCGCTGAACACCGAGTTCGAGACGGGCCTCAAGGAGACCGGGACCCGCACCTTCATCACCACCCACTCCGCCTTCGGCTACCTCGCCGAGCGCTACCACCTGGACCAGGAGGGCATCTCCGGCGTCGACCCCGAGTCGGAGCCGAGCCCCGCCCGCATCAAGGAGCTCCAGGACGTCGCGAAGGCCGACAAGGTCACCACCGTCTTCTTCGAGACGCTCGCGAGCGACAAGACCGCGAAGACCCTGGCGCAGGACACCGGTCTCAGGACCGACGTGCTCGACCCGCTGGAGGGAATCACGGACAAGTCCCGGGGCGATGACTACATCGAGGTCATGCAGGCCAACCTCGCCGCCCTGAAGTCCGCGCTCGGCGCCAAGTAGGAGAAACCCGTGAACGACGACCCCGTCATCTCCGTCCGCGGAGCCACCGCGGCCCTCGGCGCCCGCCCCGTGCTGCGGGGCGTCGACCTCACCGTCGGCCGCGGCGAGGTCGTCGCCCTGCTCGGCGCCAACGGCTCCGGCAAGTCCACCGCCGTCCGCGCGGTCATCGGCCAGGTGCCGCTGACCGGCGGCACCATCGAGCTGTTCGGCACCGAGCGGAAGCGGTTCCGCGACTGGGCCCGCGTCGGGTACGTGCCCCAGCGCACCACCGCCGCGAGCGGCGTCCCCGCCACCGTCCGCGAGGTCGTCGCCTCGGGCCGGCTCGCCCGCCGCAGGTTCGGCTGGGTGACCCGGGCGGACAGGGCCGCCGTCCAGCGGGCCATGGAGCTGGTCGGCCTCGCCGACCGCGCCAGGGACGCCGTCACCGCCCTCTCCGGCGGCCAGCACCAGCGGGTCCTCATCGCCCGCGCGCTGGCCTCCGAGCCCGACCTCCTGATCATGGACGAGCCGATGGCCGGCGTGGACCTCGGCAGCCAGGAGATCCTCGCCGCCACCCTGCGCGAGCAGGTCGCCGGCGGCACCTCCGTCCTCCTCGTCCTGCACGAACTGGGCCCCCTTGAGCCGCTGATCGACCGGGCCGTCGTCCTGCGCGACGGCTGCGTCGTCCACGACGGCCCGCCCCCGAAGGCCGTCGGCCAGCACGCGCTGCCCGGCCACGACCACGTCCACCCCCACGCGGCCGACGAGCCGCTCCGCACGGGACTGCTGACCTGACATGGACTTCCTCGAACCTGCCTTCATGCAGCGGGCGCTCCTCGCGGCCGTCCTCGTCGGCATCACCGCCCCCGCCGTCGGCATCTACCTCGTCCAGCGCCGGCAGGCCCTGATGGGCGACGGCATCGGCCACGTGGCGATGACGGGCGTGGGCCTCGGCTTCCTGCTCAACTCCAGCCCGGTCTGGATGGCGACCGCCGTCGCCGTCGCCGGTTCCGTCGCGATGGAGCTGATCAGGGCGTACGGCAAGACCCGCGGCGACCTGGCGCTCGCGCTGCTCTTCTACGGCGGCATGGCCGGCGGCGTCATGCTGACCAGCCTCTCGACGACCGGCTCCAACGCCAACCTGACCTCGTACCTCTTCGGCTCGCTCTCCACGGTCTCGTCGGAGGACGTCACCGCGATCGCGCTCCTCGCCGCCTTCGTCGTCCTCGTCACCGTCGGCCTGCGCCGGCAGCTCTTCGCCGTCAGCCAGGACGAGGAGTTCGCCCGCGTCACCGGTCTGCCGGTGCGGCTGCTCAACCTGCTGGTCGCGGTCACCGCGGCCGTCACCGTGACCGTCGCGATGCGGGTCGTCGGCCTGCTCCTGGTCAGCGCGCTCATGGTGGTGCCGGTCGCGGCGGCCCAGCAGCTGACCCGCTCCTTCAAGGCCACCTTCGTGCTCGCCGTCCTCATCGGCACCGGCGTCACCCTGTCCGGCACGATCACCTCGTACTACCAGGACGTACCGCCGGGCGCGACGATCGTGCTCCTCGCGATCGGCGTCTTCATCGCCCTGGCCGTACTGGCGACACCGCTCGCCCGCCGGCGGGCACGGCTCGCCGAACGGGCGTCGGCGGAGTGCGACGCCCGTTGCGTCCCGGAGACCCGGCGGCCGACGGACGACGTCAGGGTCTGACCCGGCCCAGGGGGGACTGGCAGAATGGCGGGGGCAACGGAAACAGCAAGGAGGCCCCCGTGGTGACGGCAGGACCCCCCGTACGCGGCCGCTCGACCCGGCAGCGTGCCGCAGTGTCGGCGGCACTGAGCGAGGTGGACGAGTTCCGCAGCGCGCAGGAACTGCACGACATGCTCAAGCACCGCGGTGACTCCGTCGGCCTGACCACCGTCTACCGCACCCTCCAGTCGCTGGCGGACGCGGGCGAGGTGGACGCGCTGCGCACCAGCGACGGCGAGACCGTCTACCGCCGCTGCTCCTCGGACGACCACCACCACCACCTGGTCTGCCGCGCCTGCGGCAAGGCCGTCGAGGTCGAGGGCCCGATGGTCGAGCAGTGGGCCGAGGCGGTCGCGGCCGAGCACGGCTTCGTGAACGTGGCGCACACGGTCGAGATCTTCGGCACCTGCGCGGAGTGCGCGGCGAAGTGAGCTGAGAGCCGACGCGCGCGAGGGCCCGCACCGGGCGTCGTCCGGTGCGGGCCCTCGCGCGTGCCGTCAGACGCGGGCGCTGTGCCGGTCGAGCAGGGCGCGGAGCCGGCCGGCGTCGGCGGGGTCGGCGAGGCCGTGCTTGGGCAGGTAGGCGAAGCCGGAGCCGGTCCTGCGGGGCGTGAGCAGGACGAAGAGCCGGTCCGTCTCCACGTACCGGGGCAGCATCGGCCAGCGGATGAGCTGCTCGGTGTCCCGGGCGGTCCACCGGCCGCCCTCGGCGTCGACGACGGCGCGCGCCTCGCCCTGCGCGCGGACGGAGAGGAAGACCGCCCGCGCGACGGCCGGGCCCATCAGGCGGACCACGGCGACGGCCGCCGCGCCGAGCCCCGCCATCTCGGCCACCGTCGCCGGGTCCGGCTCGTCCGGGAGCAGCAGCTCCAGGGCGGCGACGAGGAGGGCGAGGACGGCGGAGCCGTAGGCGGCCCGGCGCAGCGCCCGCCACCAGCGGGCGGCGTCCAGGCTGACGCCCACCGCCTCGCGCACGTCGGCGAGGACGGGGAGGTAGGTGAGCTCGATCCGGTCGTGGAGCGTGGGGTCGTCCGTGGTCCCGTTCACGCGCCGGATCGTAGCGTCACCTCCCGGCGGCCCCTCCCCGGGCCTCAGGCCTTGTCGAGGACGGCCAGGTCGGCCGGGTCGACGCCGCCGAAGCGGCGGTCGCGCTGGGCGTACTCGACGCAGGCGCGCCACAGGTCGCGGCGGTCGAAGTCGGGCCACAGCACGTCCTGGAAGACCATCTCGGCGTACGCGCTCTGCCAGATCAGGTAGTTGGAGGTGCGCTGCTCGCCGCTGGGGCGCAGGAAGAGGTCCACGTCCGGCATGTCCGGGTAGTAGAGGTACTTCTGGATCGTCTTCTCGGTGATCTTCGACGGGTCGAGCCGGCCGGCCCTGACGTCCTCGGCGAGCGCCTGCGCCGCGTCGGTGAGCTCGGCGCGGCCGCCGTAGTTCATGCAGAAGTAGAGCGTGAGCTTCGTGTTGTCCTTGGTCTGCTCCTGCGCGACCTGGAGCTCCTTGGCGACGGACTTCCAGAGCTTGGGCATCCGGCCCACCCAGCGGACGCGGACGCCGAGCGAGTCGAGCTGGTCGCGGCTCTTGCGGATGAAGTCGCGGTTGAAGTTCATCAGGAAGCGCACCTCCTCGGGGGAGCGCTTCCAGTTCTCGGTGGAGAAGGCGTAGAGGGAGATCGCGCCGACGCCCATCTCGATCGCGCCCTGGAGGACGTCGAGGACCTGCTCGGCGCCGACCTTGTGGCCCTCGGTGCGGGGCAGTCCGCGCTCCTTGGCCCAGCGGCCGTTGCCGTCCATGACGATCGCGACGTGCTCCGGGACCAGCTCGGTCTGGAGCTTCGGCGGGCGGGCGCCGGACGGGTGCGGCTCGGGGGTGGCGTACTCCCGGCGCTGGCGACCGAGCAGTCGTGCGATGGCCATGACGTGGTCTCTCCTACCTAGCTTTTCTCTACGTAACGCAGGGAGCGCAGGCCGCGCTCCAGGTGCCAGTGCAGATAGGCGGACACGAGTCCGCTGCCCTCCCTGACGTGACGCGGCTCGCACGCGTCCGCCGTCGCCCAGTCGCCGGTGAGCAGCGCGCTGAGCAGGCCGATGGCCTCCGCCGAGGGTACGACGCTTCCGGGCACCCGGCAGTCGCCGCATATGACGCCGCCCGCCGCGACCGAGAAGAAGCGGTTCGGTCCGTCGAGTCCGCACTTCGCGCAGTCCCCGAAGCTGGGGGCGTAGCCGTTCACGGCGAGGGAGCGGAGCAGGAAGGCGTCGAGGATGAGGTGGGGGGCGTGCTCGCCCCGGGCGAGGGTCCGCAGACCGCCGACGAGCAGGAGGTACTGCTGGACGGCGGGTTCGCCCTCGTGGTCGGTGAAGCGTTCCGCCGTCTCCAGCATCGCGGTGCCGGCGGTGTAGCGGGCGTAGTCGGTGACGATGCCGCTGCCGTACGCGGCGATCGTCTCGCTCTGCGTGCAGAGCGGCAGTCCGCGTCCGATCAGCTCGCTGCCCCGGGCGAAGAACTGCACGTCCACGTGCGAGAACGGTTCGAGGCGGGCGCCGAACTTCGACTTGGTGCGCCGCACCCCGCGCGCCACGGCCCGCACCCGGCCGTGCCCGCGCGTGAGGATCGTGATGATGCGGTCCGCCTCACCCAGCTTCTGGGTGCGCAGCACGATCCCGTCATCACGAAACAGACTCATGCCCCCCATTCTCCCGCACGTCCCTCCCCGCCCGGCCGCCCGGCCGCGACTCCGGCCCGGACGTCCGGCGCCAAGGGGCGGCGGGGGCCGGGTCAGGGGACTTCGCCCCGGCTGCGGGCGTTGGCGTGGGCGGTGGCGGCGCTGAGGCGCTCCGCGGAGGTGGCCTCGCGGACCTCCTCGGGCGCCACGTCCCACTCGCGTCCGCCGCCGAGCGGGCGGATCTGGACGTAGGGGCCCTCGTGGCCCATCACCCTCGCGACCCGCCCGGTGCGGATCTCCACGACGTACGCCCCGATCTGCAGTGCCATGACCGGCCCTCCTCCCCGGCGGTCCGGGCCGGCGGTGCCGGGCCGGGCCACCGTGCGGTGTCCCTTGCGAACGAGCGGCCGAGGGGACGGCGGAGCGGCGGCGCCGGACGCCGGCCCGGGTCGCGGAGGGCATTCCCTCCGCGTCCGGGCCGCGCAATTCCGGTGCCGCGCGCCGTGCCGCTCCGACTTCCCCCGTGGTCGTTCTCTCCTGTGTCTTCCTTCACCAACGTATGCCTTTCTGAATCCATTTCCCGCTTCCCCACTCCCGGGTGACCGGTGATCCGTAGAATCGTCGGACGCACCAAGGGAGTTCGGTCCGTTCCCGCACACCACCGGGGCCGGGATGTTCGAGCGGATAATTCGATTCGCGGCCGTCGGGTCGGTCGCGGAATCTGCGGAGCACCGTAAATCCGGGGGATTCTCGAACGGCCGTCCCGGGCCTTCGCGGGTCCATTCCCCGAACGGACCGAAACGCCTCCTGATTTCACTCCCGGCGCACGCCGGGGCGCATGAAGGGGGCGCGCGGAGCGGCCGCGTCACGGGGCCGGGCATGGTGCGGGGTCTGCCGGTGCCCCTACGATCGGCGCGGGAGCGTCGCCCTGTCGCCCGGAGGCGCCCCGGGACGCACCGACGGCGGCGGAGGAACGCGGACGATGACGGCCACCCCCTCTCTGGTCCTGCGCGGTGGCGAATCGGTTCTCCGCTTCGCGGGCGGCCCGGTCACCCTGCACCGCACGGACAAGGAGCACCACATACCGCTGGCGGCGATCTCCTTCGTCCACGCCGAAGGACGGTCCGTGGCGATCGTCCTCACCGCCTCGGGCGCGAACGAGCCGACGATCTACCGGGTCACCGACGTCGACGAGGCCGCCGCGCTCGCCTTCGCGGACGCCGTGACCGCCGCGCTGCCCGCCGTCCCGGCCCCCGACGGCGCCGCGCTCGTCACGACCAGCGCCCTCCGGGCCGCCCCGGAGCCCCGCCGCGCCCGCTGGAAGGGGGTCGCCGCGGCCGTCGGCGCACCGCGCCCCACCGGCCCCCTCGCGATCCTCCTCGGCGCCGTCGTGGCGGCCGCCTGCCTCGCCGTCGCCGTCGCCCTGGTCGTCGTCGCGGCCCGGGGCCGGTAGGGCCCCGGCGGGGGGCTCCCTCCGCGGCCGTACGCCCCATACGATCATGCTCATGCCGAACCCCATCCCCTCCCTCCCGGTCCTCCGCGGCCGGGACGGCGCCGCCCTCGCCGCGGAAGACCTCGGACTGGTCCTCGACCTCGCGCACGAGCAGGTCGTCTTCACCGCCGACGGCCTCGGCCGGATACGCGCCGAGGGGCGGTCGGTCCTGATCGAGCTGCGGGCGAGGGCCGGGACGACGCCGCGCGTCCACCGGATCGACGACGTGGACGAGGCTGCGGCGACCGCCTTCGCCGACGGGGTCAACGCGCTCCTGGCGAACCGGACGGACGACGACGACGTCGACGGCGCCCCCTTCGCCGTGGTCCGCTCCCTCCGGCCGACCTGGCGGAAGCGGTTCCTCCGCCGGATGGCGCGGGGCGCGCTGTGGCACCTGCTGGCACTCGTCGCCGCCTGCGCGGCCGCCGGAGCGTACGGCAGGTGGGACGTGGTCCTCCTCACGGTCCTGCTCGGCGGCCTGAGCTGGCTGGGCCTGTGGCTGGGCCTGTACGGGGTGATCCGCTCCCGGCGGGAACGGTGGCTGCAACGGCACGGCGTCACGGCCACCGCCACCCGGGCCACGACCCGCGGCGCGTACGTCTACCCGGACGCGACCGGCACGTACCGCGGCTTCGTCCACGGCGAGGCCGGTCCCGCGATCACCGTGGCCCACCCGCCCGGCGACCCGGCGGACGTGCTGGTGCCGGTGCCCCCCTTCACGCACCTGGTGGACACCTACGCGGGCGCCTTCCTGGTCGTCTGCTCCGGCATCCTGATCCCCCTCCACGTCACGATGGCGGTGATCTTCCTCCTCGACGCCTAGCCCATCCCCCAGCCCATCCTTTGAGAAGTCATAAGCTGGCCTTATGGGGGCATAGACCAGGGTCGGGTACCACTCGGCTCCGGATGTTAATTAGGGTGGCCTAAGTGTCGGCGGCTTCGCCGCACCCCGCTTGCGAAGGGAACCCAGTCATGCCCCGCCCCCTCCGGGTCGCGATCGTCGGCGCCGGCCCCGCCGGCATCTACGCCGCCGACGCGCTGCTGAAGTCCGACACCGCCACCGAGCCGGGCGTGTCCATCGACATCTTCGAGCGGATGCCGGCCCCCTTCGGCCTGATCCGCTACGGCGTCGCCCCCGACCACCCGCGGATCAAGGGCATCATCACCGCCCTCCACCAGGTCCTCGACAAGCCGCAGGTCCGCCTCTTCGGCAACGTGGACTACGGCACCGACGTCCACCTCGACGACCTGCGCTCCTTCTACGACGCGGTGGTCTTCTCGACCGGCGCCATGTTCGACCGCGAGCTGAAGATCCCCGGCGTCGAGCTGAACGGCTCCTTCGGCGCCGCCGACTTCGCCTCCTGGTACGACGGCCACCCGGACGTCCCGCGCACCTGGGACCTGTCCGCCGAGAAGGTCGCCGTCCTCGGCGTCGGCAACGTGGCCCTCGACGTCGCCCGCATCCTCGCCAAGACCGCCGAGGAGCTGCTGCCGACCGAGATCCCGGCCAACGTCCACGAGGGCCTGGCCGCCAACAAGGCCGTCGAGGTCCACGTCTTCGGCCGCCGCGGCCCGGCGCAGGCGAAGTTCAGCCCCATGGAGCTGCGCGAGCTGGACCACTCGCCGAACATCGAGGTCATCGTCAACCCCGAGGACATCGACTACGACGAGGGCTCGATCGCCGAGCGCCGCAAGAACAAGCAGACCGACATGGTCGCCAAGACCCTGGAGAACTGGGCGATCCGCGACATCGGCGACCGCCCGCACAAGCTCTTCCTGCACTTCTTCGAGTCCCCCGTCGAGATCCTCGGCGAGAACGGCGAGGTCGTCGGCCTGCGCACCGAGCGCACCGAGCTCGACGGCACCGGCAACGTGAAGGGCACCGGCGTCACCACCGACTGGGACGTCCAGTCCGTCTACCGCGCCGTCGGCTACCTCTCCGACGAGCTGCCCAAGCTGCCCTGGGACACCGTCTCCGGCACCGTCCCCGACCAGGGCGGCCGGGTGATGGAGGGCGAGGAGCACATGGCCTCCACCTACGTCACCGGCTGGATCCGCCGCGGCCCGGTCGGTCTCATCGGCCACACCAAGGGCGACGCCAACGAGACCGTCGCCAACCTCCTGGAGGACTTCGCCGCCGGCCGGCTCCTCACCCCGGCCAGCCCGGAGCCCGAGGCGATCACCGCCTTCCTGGAGGGCAAGGGCCTCACCTACACCACGTGGGACGGCTGGTACGCGCTGGACGCCGCCGAGAAGGCGCTGGGCGAGGCGCAGGGCCGCGAGCGCGTGAAGATCGTCGAGCGCGAGGACATGCTCCGCGCGAGCGGCGCCATCGACTGACACCGGCGGACCCCCGCCGACGGGCGGCCCTCCCCCACCCGGTCCTACGCTGGAAGGACCGGAAGGGGTGAGGGCCGTGTCCGCACCCGTGATCGACCGCGCCGTCCGGGCCCGGGAAGCGGTGGCCCGCGAGGCCTGGGCCGAGGCGTACGAGCTGCTGCACGCCTGCGACCGGCACCCGGCGCAGGCGCTGACCGCCGAGGACCTCTCCGCGCTCTCCGACGCCGCCTGGTGGTCCGGGCACCTCGACGAGTCCGTCGCCGCCCGGCTGCGGGCGCACGCCGCCCACGTCGCGGCCGGCGACCACCGGGGCGCCGGGCTGGCCGCCTGGTGGCTCCACTACGAGTACGCGGGCCTGGGCCGGCCCGCCGTCGCGGCCGGCTGGCTGCACCGGGCCCGCCACCACCTCGACGGGCTGCCGCCCTGCCCCGAGCAGTCCTTCCTCGCCTGGACCGACGCCGAGGAGGCCACCGCCCGCGGCGACGGCCCCGCCGCGCTGGCCGCCACCGCCCGCATGACCGGCCTCGCCGAGCGCTCCGGCAGCCCCGACCTCCTCGCGCTCAGCCGCCAGGCCGCCTCCGCCGCGCTGCTCGCCCAGGGCCGCCGGGCGGAGGGACTCGCGCTCCTCGACGAGGCGATGTGCGCGGCGGAGGCGGGCGAGCTGAGCGGCGTCTTCACCGGCTGGCTGTACTGCCTGGCCCTCACCCAGTGCATGGAGGCGGCCGACTTCGGCCGGGCCGTGGAGTGGACCCGTACGGCGATGGAGTGGTGCGCCGCCTCCGGCACCGGCGAGAACCCCTTCCGCGGGGTGTGCCGGGCCCACCGGGTCGAGGTCCTGGACCTGCTCGGCGAGTGGACGGCCGCCGAGGAGGAGGCCCGGCGGGCCTGCCGCGAAGTCCCCCTGGACTGCCTGGAGGCGGCCGCGGCCGCGTACTGCGCCGCCGGGGACGTCCAGCGCCGCCAGGGCCGCCTCGACGAGGCCGCCCGCTCCTACGCCCACGCCCACGAGCTGGGCCGGCTCCCCCAGCCGGGGCTCGCCCTGCTGCGGCTCGCGCAGGGCCGCGCCGCCGCGGCGGCGACCGGGCTGCGGCTCGCGCTGGCCTGCCAGGACGCCCGCCACGGCCCGCTGTCCCGGGCCCGGCTGCTCGCCGCCTCCGCCGAGGTCTCCCTCGCCGCCGGAGCCGTACGGGACGCGGCGGACGCGGCGGCGGAGCTCGACGCCCTCGCCGGTGACGTGCCGCTGCTGCGCGCCCTCGCCGACACGACGGCCGGCGCGGTGGCCCTGGCCGGGGACCCCGGGGAGGCGCTGCCCCCGCTGCGGCGGGCGCTCGACCTGTGGCTGCGGCTGCGGGTGCCGTACGAGGCGGCGCAGGCGCGGATGCTGGTCGCGGCGGCCGCCCGGGCCGCCGGGGACGAGGAGGCCGCCCGGCTCGAACTGGCCTTCGCCCGGGAGGGCTTCGAGCGGCTCGGGGCCGGGCCCGACGCCCGCCGGGCCGCCGCGCTGCTCTCGGCGGCCGCCCGGCGCCGGCTGCCGGGCGGACTGACCGCCCGGGAGGCGGAGGTGCTGCGGCTGGTCGCCGGGGGCGCGACGAACAAGGGCGTCGCCGGGGCCCTCGTCATCAGCGAGCACACGGTCGCCCGGCACCTCAACAACATCTTCGCCAAGCTGGGCGTCTCCACCCGCTCCGCCGCGACCGCCTACGCCTACGCGCACGGCCTGGTCTGAACGGCCCACGCGCCGGCCGCCGGCGGGATGGGCGGTACGGGCGATGCGGCGGCCCCGCCCGGCCGCGTAGACCGGGGGCATGACCACGACGACGGAGACCCTGGACACGCTTCGCGGTGCCGTGCGCGGCACCGTCGTCACCCCCGGCGACCCCTCGTACGAGGAGTCCCGGCGGGTCTACAACGCCCTGCACGACCGGCGGCCCGCCGTCGTCGTCCACGCCGTGGACGCCGGCGACGTGAGCGCGGCGGTCCGCCACGCGCGGGAGCGCGGCCTCCCGCTCGCGGTGCGCGGCGGCGCCCACTCGGTGGCCGGCTTCGGCACGGTCGACGACGGTCTGGTGGTCGACCTCTCCCCGATGCGGGAGGTGCGGGTCGACCCGGAGGCCCGGACGGCCCGGGCCGGCGGCGGCGCCACCTGGGGCGACTTCGACCACGCGGCCCACGCCTTCGGGCTCGCGACCACCGGCGGGGTGATCTCCACGACCGGGATCGCCGGGCTGACCCTCGGCGGCGGCATGGGGCACCTCGCCCGCCGGTACGGCCTGAGCTGCGACAACCTGACCGGCGCGGAGGTCGTCACGGCCGACGGGAACCTGGTCTCCTGCGACGCCGAGCGCCGGCCCGAGCTGTTCTGGGCGCTGCGCGGCGGCGGCGGGAACTTCGGGGTGGTGACCGAGTTCTCCTACCGGCTGCACCCGCTGACGGACGTGTTCGGCGGCCTGACCTGCTATCCGCTGGACGAGGCGGTGATCGGGGCCTGGCACGCGGCGGCCACCGCCGCGCCGGAGGAGCTGAACATCATCCTGGTGCTGGCCCTCGGCCCGGAGGAACCGTTCCTGCCGGAGCGCTGGCACGGGCGCCCGATCTGCGCCGCCTTCACCTGCTTCAGCGGCCCGCCGGACCGGGACGACCGGGTCCTGTCCCTGCTGGACGGACTGGGCCCGGTCGTCGGCCGGTTCATGGAGCGGATGCCGTACCCGGTGGTCAACACGCTCTTCGACGAGCAGCTGCCGGCCGGGCTGTACCACTACTGGAAGGGGAACTTCAGCCGCGGCCTGAGCGCCGGGGCGGCCGCGGCGCACGCCGCGTACGGGGCGACCATGCCGACCATGGAGTCGGACACCGCGCTCTTCCCGATCGACGGCGCCTGCCACCGCACCGGCCCGGAGGAGACCGCCTTCGCCTACCGGGACGCGGACGTCTCGCACTCCTTCGGCGCGACCTGGACGGACCCGTCCGGCACGGCGGCGAACGTCGAGTGGACCCGCGCCTACGACCGGGCGCTGCGTCCGCACACCGAGGCGGGCGGCTACGTGAACTTCATGGACACCGACGACCAGGACCGGGTCCGGGTGAACTACCGGCAGAACTACGACCGGCTGCGCGAGGTGAAGCGCCGCTACGACCCCGACAACGTCTTCCGGCTGAACCAGAACGTCGTGCCGTGAGCCCCGGGGCTCAGGAGACGGTCCGGGCGGAGTCCAGCAGCCGCAGCACGTCCTCGGGCGGGAGGCCGAGCGCCGTCCCGACGGTGCCCAGGACCTCCTGCTCGGCCGGGCTGTAGCCGCCGTCGGCCAGCGCGATCCGCGCGGCCTGGAGCAGCAGGGCCTCGCGTCCCGCGGGCTCCAGGTGCGGGGTGAGCGGGGCGACGGCCTCGTGGATCTCGATGGCGAGGAGGGCGCCCTCGGGATTGATCTCCGGCATGAACCGCCCGGTGTCGGCCTCCAGCGCCTCGACCAGGTCGACGAGCTGGACGGCCGTGCACTCGGCGTACCCGGCCGACCGGACGGCGTGCACGGCCCGGTCCAGGACCTCGCGGGAGCCGGTGCCGCCGGCCGCGAGGACGGCGAGGGCGACGGTGTGGACGGCGTCCCGCAGCATCGCGGAGAAGCGGCCGGTGGTGGGGCGCTCCAGCACCTCGGTGCCGAAGCGGGTGCGGCAGGCGGCGCACTCCACGACCGGGCCGGTACAGCCCCGGGGCACGAGCGGAACGCCGAGGACGGCGAACCGGCGTCGGCCGGTGCGCCGCCGGTAGTTGCGGTCGCCGCCGCACTCCTCGCAGAAGAACTCGCCGTCCCCGATGGTGTTCCAGGAGGTGCGGATGCCACAGACGGTCAGCTTCCCACCACGCGTTTTCCGGGCAGAACGCACGCGCACCTCCTCAACGGCCCGGCTGCACTGCCGGTGCGTTGGCGTGATGTTAGCCACATCCTTGATGTGACGTCAGCACCTCGTCACTACTTCGCACCGGAGATGGCCGAGACACGACACCCGGGTTTCAGGCCCGGCGGCGCCGCTTCGCGAAGGCCAGGAAGCCTCCGCCGAGGAGCAGGGCGCCCACGGCGGCCCCGATGACACCGGGGCCGATGGCCGAACCCGTCGTCGCGAGATCACCCTCCGGGGTGGTCGCGGAGGGGGCGGGCGCGGCGGTGGTCTCCTCCGGGCTTCCGGTGGGGGCGGGGGTCTCGGAGGGGGCGCCCGGGGTCGTCGCGGAGGGGGCCGGCGTGGCGGGCGGAGCGGTCTGCGGCGCGCCCGGGGCGGAGGTGGTGAGGCTCGGGGCCGGGGCGGTGGTGGCCGGCGGGGTGGGGACCGGGGTGTCGGTCGGCTTCGGGGTCTCCGGGGTGACGACGGGGCCGGGGGCGGTCTCCCCGGGGAGGCAGCCGGTGAAGGTCATCTGGTGGGTCTCGGCGCCGGGGACGGTGACGAGCTCCTTGGCTATCACGGCGCCGTCGACGTGGCCGGGGCCGACGCCGGGGCCGCCCATGTGGACGGTGGCGTTCGGCGCCAGGATGGTGCCGGGCCAGGAGGTGTAGTTCTTCTTCACCGTGGTGGCCTGCGGGAAGTTCCACAGCAGCTTGGAGCGGATGGTGCGGTAGGCCGGGTCCGGCACCTCGTAGTCGTCGACGACGGCCGCGCCGCCGGCGAGGTTCTTGTAGTAGACGCCGTAGGTGGCGTTCGCGTTCATGTCGTACGCGGCGCCGAGCACGTTCACCAGGGTCGAGGCGCCGACCGGGACGTCCAGGGTGACCGAGCGGGCCTTCTGGAGGTCGGCGGCGTCCACGGCGAAGACGTTGAGCGCGCTGTCGGCGCCGGTGAGGAAGAGGCCGTCGCCGGAGGCGGCGACCGTGCCGTTGGGCTTCTCGGCCGCCCAGCCGGCGGAGCGGGCGCGCAGGCCGGTGAACTCCTCGCCGAAGTCGACCGGGGAGGCGCCTTCGGCGATCGGCCCGTCGACGCCGAAGTTCTTGCCCCCGGAGGCGTCGACGACCTTGCCGGCCACGCCGGTGCCCTTGGTGAGGACGACCTGGTTGGCGGTCAGGGTGCCGCCGACGACGAGGCTGTGGCCGCCGGGGAGCTTCGCGAGGTCGGCGGGGGTGAGCCGGTGGCCGACGGAGAAGCCGGAGGGCTGCGCGGGGTCGCCGAAGGCGGCGTCGCCGCCGACCGCGACCGCGCCCTCGGAGTCCGAGTGCCGGACCGAGTCGCCCTCGACGAACTCCGCGTAGAGCCCGGCGGTGCCGAGCGGGTTCGGGGTGCATCCGGCGGGGGCGGCGGAAGCGGCGGGGGCCCAGGCGAGGGCGGCTCCGGTCACCGCGAGGACGGTGGCCACGGCAGCGGACGTGCGCATGCGGAACTCCAGGTCAGGGAGTGCGGGGAGGAAAGGTGTGGGGGTCCCGTGGGGAATGGTCCGAACCATCCGGCATGCCGTGATGTGCCGTCAACTCGCCCCATATGGCACTGATTCGGGCAAGTCTGAAGGATCTTCCTTAAGGGGACCTGAAACCGTGACGCAGCTCACAAAAGACGGCGCCCCACCCCTCGCGAGGAGGGGCGGGGCGCCGTACGGAGCGCGGGGTCAGCGCGCGGAGCGGTTGACCGCCGAGATGACCGCCTTCAGGGAGGCGCGGGTGGTGTTGGCGTCGATGCCGATGCCCCACAGCACGCGTCCGTCGATGGCGCACTCGATGTACGAGGCGGCCTGCGCGGAGGCGCCCTCGCTCATGGTGTGCTCCTGGTAGTCCAGCAGGCGGGCGTCCACGCCGACCGACTGCAGGGCGTCGAAGAAGGCGGAGATCGGGCCGTTGCCGGAGCCGATCAGGACGGTGTCGACGCCGTCGACGACCGCCTCGACGCGCAGCGTGTCGGTGCCGTCCGTGTCCGAGGTGGACTGGCCGGAGCGCAGCTGGATGCGGCCCCAGGCGTTCTCCGGGTTGGGCAGGTACTCGTCCTGGAAGACGGACCAGATCGCCGCCGGGGTGACCTCGCCGCCCTCGGCGTCGGTCTTGGCCTGGATGATCCGGGAGAACTCGATCTGCATCCGGCGGGGCAGGTCCAGCTTGTGGTCGTTCTTCAGGACGTAGGCGATGCCGCCCTTGCCGGACTGCGAGTTGACCCGGATGACGGCCTCGTAGGAGCGGCCGACGTCCTTGGGGTCGATGGGCAGGTAGGGGACGGCCCACTCGATGTCGTCGACGGTCTTGCCCTGGGCGGCCGCGTCGGCCTCCATGGCGTCGAAGCCCTTCTTGATGGCGTCCTGGTGGGAGCCGGAGAAGGCGGTGTAGACCAGGTCGCCCGCGTAGGGGTGGCGCGGGTGGACCTCCATCTGGTTGCAGTACTCGCTGGTGCGGCGGATCTCGTCGATCTGCGAGAAGTCGATCTGCGGGTCGACGCCCTGGCTGAACAGGTTCATGCCCAGGGTGACCAGGTCGACGTTGCCGGTCCGCTCGCCCTGGCCGAACAGGCAGCCCTCGATGCGGTCGGCGCCGGCCATGATGGCCAGCTCGGCGGCGGCGACGGCGGTGCCGCGGTCGTTGTGCGGGTGGACCGACAGGCAGACGTGCTCGCGGCGGGTCAGGTTGCGGGACATCCACTCGAAGCGGTCCGCGTGCGTGGACGGCGTCGAACGCTCCACGGTGGCGGGCAGGTTGAGGATGATCTCGCGGCCGGGGCCGGGCTGCCAGACGTCACAGACGGCCTCGCAGACCTCCAGGGCGAAGTCCAGCTCGGTGTCGGTGAAGATCTCCGGGCTGTACTGGTAGCCGAAGGCGGTCTCCGGGCCCAGCAGCTTCTCGGCGTACTCCATCACCAGGCGGGTGCCGTCGACGGCGATCTGCTTGATGTCGTCCTTGGAGCCGCGGAAGACGACCCGGCGGAAGGTCGGCGCGGTGGCGTTGTACAGGTGGACGGTGGCGCGCTTGGCGCCGACCAGGGACTCCACGGTCCGCTCGATCAGGTCCTCGCGGGCCTGGGTCAGGACGGAGATGGTGACGTCGTCCGGGATCGCGCCCTCTTCGATGATGGAGCGGACGAAGGCGAAGTCGGTCTCGCCGGAGGACGGGAAGCCGACCTCGATCTCCTTGTAGCCCAGGCGTACCAGCAGGTCGAACATCTCGCGCTTGCGGGCCGGGGACATCGGGTCGATCAGGGCCTGGTTGCCGTCGCGCAGGTCGGTCGACAGCCAGCGGGGGGCCCGGGTGATCCGCTGCTCGGGCCAGGTGCGGTCGGGGATCTCGACGGCCTCGTAGCGGCCGTACTTGTGGATCGGCATCCCGGACGGCTTCTGCGTGTGCGTCGTGTTGGTGATCGGCGTGGGCCGGCTGACGAACGGAGACTGGGACATTGCGTAGGGCTCCTCGGGTCCTTCACGGGGGACGGCCGACTGTCGAACGCAACACCGAAACCCGCGGGGAGGGGGTCGGCCTACGACTACAGGCCCTCGCCGCGGCAGCTAAGGAGAAGCAGCCCGAAACGCATGATGTGCGTCACCATAGCCCAGGACCGGGGAAGGCGGACGTCCTGTTCCAGTATGCGGGACGGCGGTGTCGTCAAGACCGAAAGGTGACTCATCACTCCATTTCGCCAATCCCCGTCACTTCTCGTGACAGGGCCGTCGCGCGGTGCCACATTGCCGGGTATGACCTCCCCCTTCTGCACGATCGTGCCGCCCCACCTCCTGGAGCACCTGGCGGCCTCCGGGAACCCCTCCGTCGCGGCCGCCGCCCGCCGCACCCTGATCACCGACGCCTCGGCCCGCACCGCCCGGGTCCTCCCCCGCGCGGCGGCGGCCCCCGCGGACGCGCCGGCCGGGCCCGCGGCCCCGCGCCGCACGATCTACGACGCGGAACGCCGTACCGCCCTGCCCGGGGTGAAGGTCCGCGACGAGGGCGAGGAGGCGACGGCCGACGCCACGGTCAACCGCGCCTACGCGGGCCTCGGCGCCACCTTCGCGCTCTTCCGGGACGCCTTCGGCCGCGACTCGATGGACGGGGCCGGGCTGCCGCTGCTCGCGACCGTCCACTACGACGAGAAGTACGGCAACGCCTTCTGGAACGGCGAGCAGATGGTCTTCGGCGACGGCGACGACGAGATCTTCCTCGACTTCACCCTCCCGGTGGACGTCATCGGGCACGAGCTGGCGCACGGCTTCACGCAGTACACGGCGAACCTGGAGTACTTCAGCCAGTCCGGCGCGCTCAACGAGTCCGTCTCCGACGTCTTCGGCTCGCTGGTGAAGCAGCACGCGCTCGGCCAGAGCGCCGAGCAGGCCGACTGGCTGATCGGCGAGGGCCTCTTCCACCCGGACGTGGAGGGGACGGCGCTGCGCTCGATGAAGGCGCCGGGCACCGCGTACGACGACGACGTGCTCGGCAAGGACCCGCAGCCCGCCCACATGGACGACTACGTGCGCACGAGCCGGGACAACGGCGGGGTGCACATCAACTCCGGCATCCCCAACCACGCCTTCTACCTGGTGGCCACCGAGCTCGGCGGCAACGCCTGGGACCGGGCCGGGCGGATCTGGTACGACGTGATGACCGGCGGCACCCTCGCCCCGGAGACCCGCTTCACCGAGTTCGCGGCGGCCACGGTGGCGGCGGCGAAGGCGCGGTACGGCGACGCGGCGGAGATCCAGGCCGTCACGAAGGCGTGGGCGGCCGTGGGAGTGCCGACCGACTGATCCGGCTGGTAGACAGGGGCCCATGCGGATTCGAGTGCGGCGCACGGGCGGTTTCGCGGGCATCGAGCGGTCGGCGGAGGTGGAGGTCACGGGCCCCGAGTGGGAGTCCCTGGCCTCCGCCGTCCTCGCGGCGCCGGAAGCCGTCCGGGTCGTCCCGGACGGCTTCTCCTACGAGATCACGGTCGACGGCCGGACGGTGCGGTGCGCCGACCCCCACCTCACGGACGCCCAGCGGACCCTCGTGACGAGGGTCCTCAAGGAGGGCGCGTGAGCTAGCGCCCGAGGAGACGGCTCCAGAAGCCGGACTTCCTCTCCTCCCGGGCCTCCGGGGGGCGGACGGGGCCGACGTCGAGCGACCAGTCGCCGTCGGCCTCCACGACCTCCACGAGCAGCGGCCCCTCGGGCAGCTCCTGGACGTCCTCCAGGCGGCGGCCGTGAGCGCTCGCCAGCGTGCCCGGGAACGGGGCGGGGGCGCCGGGGCGGCGCGGCCTGTGGCCCCTGACGCGCAGGGACGCCCCGTCCCTCGCCGGGCGCAGCCGGGTGCGCAGCTCACCGGCCGGTCCGGTGTGGAGCAGCACCTCGGTGCCCCGCCCGGTGGCGCCCTCGCCGAGCTCGCGCACGCCGGTCAGGGGCCGGATGACGATCATCCACTCGTCGTGGTCGCCGGCCCGGACGTGGAAGCGCAGCGGGTACAGGTCGTCGCACCACATCACCCGCCGCGCGAACCGGCCGGCCGGGAGCGAGCCGCCGAATCCGACGGCGTCCCTGCCGTTCCAGTCGAAGCGGGCGGTCCCGGGGTCGAGCACCGCTAGAAGCCCAGGCGGCGGAGCTGCTTGGGGTCGCGCTGCCAGTCCTTGGCGACCTTGACGTGCAGGTCGAGGAAGACCGGGGTGCCGAGGAGGGCCTCGATGTGCTTGCGGGACTTCATCCCGACCTCCTTCAGGCGGCTGCCCTTGGGGCCGATGATGATGCCCTTCTGGCTGGGGCGCTCGATGTACACGTTGGCGTGGATGTCGAGCAGCGGCCGGTCGGCGGGGCGGCCCTCGCGGGGGATCATCTCCTCGACGACGACCGCGATGGAGTGCGGCAGCTCGTCCCGTACGCCTTCGAGCGCGGCCTCGCGGATCAGCTCGGCGACCATGACCTGCTCCGGCTCGTCCGTGAGGTCGCCCTCCGGGTAGAGCGGCGGGGACTTCGGGAGGAGCGGGATCAGCAGGTCGGCGACGAGCTGGACCTGCTTGTCGCCGACGGCGGAGACCGGGACGATCTCCGCCCACTCGATGCCGAGCTCGCGGCCGAGCTGGTCGATGGCGATCAGCTGCTCGGCGAGGGTCTTGGAGTCCACCAGGTCGGTCTTGGTGACGATGGCGACCTTGGGGGTCTTCTTGATCTCGGCGAGCTCCTTGGCGATGAAGCGGTCGCCGGGGCCGAGCTTCTGGTCGGCGGGCAGGCAGAAGCCGATGACGTCGACCTCGGCCCAGGTGGTGCGGACGACGTCGTTGAGCCGCTCGCCGAGGAGGGTGCGCGGCTTGTGGAGGCCGGGGGTGTCGACCAGGATCAGCTGGGCGTCCGGGCGGTGCACGATGCCCCGCACGGTGTGCCGGGTGGTCTGGGGGCGGTTGGAGGTGATCGCCACCTTCTGACCGACCAGAGCGTTCGTGAGGGTGGACTTGCCCGCGTTGGGGCGCCCGACGAAGCAGGCGAAGCCCGCCCGGTGGGGGGCGGTGTTCTCATCGGTCTCATCACTGCGCACGCTCATGGGGGCCATTGTCCCCGATGAGCGGGCGCGCCACGCACTCAGTGTCCCGGCCGGGCCCGGCGGCGCCGGATCCGCCACCCGGCGAGGCCCCCGGCGGCGGCGAGCGCGAGCGCTCCGGCGAGCGGCCAGGGCAGGGCGAGGAAGGAGACGGCGGCGCTCTCGCGGACGTCCTTGGCGGTGGCGGTGAGGGTGATCTCGGCCCAGTCGAGCTGCGGCGAGCCGGTCCACCGCTCGGTCAGCCGGATCCGCTGCCGGGGCAGCAGCTCGGACGGCACCCGGTCGAGGTCGCGGTCGAGCAGGGTCCGGCCGAAGAGGCCCTCGGCGGTGAGGACGACCTTGGGGTCGAGGGTGACGTTGCCCCGGTTGTGCAGGGTGTACGTGACGAGGGCGGTGCTCTCCCGGGTGCCGGGGACGGCCGGCCGGTCCTGCTCCACGGTGACGTCCTCGACGGCGAGCGCGGGCACGGCGGGGCCGCTGACCTTGAGGTAGACGCGGGCGGCGACGGCCCGCTGGACGCCCATGGCGACGGAGCCGCCGCCGGCCGGGCTGATCCGCTCGTCGAGGGCGACGAGGGCGCCGGGGTGGTCACCCGGGTCGGCGTCGGCGGGGACGGTGAGGGTGAAGGGGACGGTGACGGAGGAACGCGGCGGGACGGTGACCGTGGTGCGCTCGGGCCTGATCCAGGCTCCGGCGCCGGTCTGCTCCTCCTTGAGGGTGCGGACGGCGAAGCCGCCGTCGCGCTCGGTGTTGTAGGCGTCGGCGCCGTAGAGCCGGAAGGTGAGCGGGGCGGCGGTCTTGTTGGCGACGGTGACCTCGTCGCGGAGGGTGGTGCCGGGGTCGGCGGTGAGGAAGTAGTAGGGGCGTTCGCCGAGCCGGGCGGCCGCCGGGTAGACGGCCCACTCGCCGTTCTCGGCGGCCTGGGCGGCCGGGGCCCCGAGGAGCAGCAGGGCGGCGCTCAGGAGGAGGGCGTACAGCTTGCGTCGCACGGTGCGGAACCCCCGGGGGTGCGGTGGGGAGGAGTGGGCGCGGGGCCGCCGGCGGGCCGGCCGGGGGTGCGCCCGGCCGGCCCGCCGGCCGCCGTCAGGACAGGGTCAGCGTGAGCACGCCCGCGTAGGCGCCGGGGGCGGTGAACGCCGGGACGTCCAGCGCGAGCTGGGCGTCGACGGTGAACTCGCCGCCGGTGACCGTGCCGTTCGCCGTGGAGGCGAGGGTGGCGCCGGAGCCGACGGGTCCGGCGGAGCCGGCCGCGCAGGCGCTGGGGCTGCCCTCCTTGGCGACGCAGGCCGGGGTCCAGCTGAGCTCGTCGGCGCCGATGGCGCCGCCCGGGCCGGTGAAGTCGGTGACCTTGCCGGTCACGGACCAGCCCGCGGGGCCGCCGCGGAAGTCCTTGACCGTCACCGTCTGGAGGGCTCCGGTGGCCGGGCCGCCCTGGCCGAAGTCGACCGCGGAGAGCGAGACGGCGTCACCGGCCTGGGTCATGGACAGTTCGCCCGCCTGGACCGTGGCGGTGATCTTCTGGCTGTTCGGCGGGGTCGGGGTGTCGTCGACGACCTGGTACGGGAGCGGGCCGGCGCCCTTCTCGGCGTTCCAGGAGCCGCCCTCGTAGGCGACGATCCCGGTGGTGGCGAGGTCGTTCACCTTGAGCCGGGCGACGAAGCCGCCCTCGCTGTCGGTGGTGACCGTCATCCGGTCGGCGGTCTCCGCGGCCCCGGCGCGGGCGGCCACGGTCACCTCGGTGAGCGGGGTGAACCGGGCGCCGGTGACGGTGACCCGGACGCCGGGGGCGCCGGAGGCGGCGCCGAGTTCGAGGGTCCGCTCGTTGGGCACGGGCTGGTCGCCCGCCCGGACCGTCTCGGAGACGGGCGCGGGCGGGTTGAGCACCGTGCAGGGGGTGTCCAGCTCCATGAGGTAGCTGGTGTGGATGTTGTAGTCGCCCGGCGAGAGGGTGATCGCGCCGGCCGTGGTGACCGTGAAGGAGCCCGTCATGGAGAAGCCGGGGAAGGCGCCCTTGCCCGGGACCGGCGGGTTCTTCTTGGGCCCGGTGACGCTGACCGCGCCGCTCTGGGCGCCGCCGAGGACGACCTTGCCGCTCGGGGTGAGGATGTCGGCCGGGAGCGCGAGGTCGACCGGGTTCGACGCGGCGGGCTTGGTGACCGAGTAGGTCACCTTGACCGTGTCGCCGACCTCGGGGGTGGCGTTGTCGACCGAGATCACGGCGGTGGTGGTGCCCTCGATGGGCGGGATGCCGGCGATGGGCGGCGGGACGCAGCGGGTGGAGAAGTCCACCGACTGCGCGCTGCCGAGCGCGGTCGCCGGGGCGGCGAGCGCGCCGCCGGCCGCGAACGCGAGGGCGGTGGCGCCGAGAACGGCGGTCCACCGCCGTCTTCGGGCCGCCGCCCGGGTCCGGGTGAGTGCCATGTGTGTGCCCCCTCCTGAGGGTCGAGAGGGCGCCATTGACGGCCGGGGGGCGAGAGAAGTCAATAACGACGGACGCCATCGACTGATGACCCATCAGATAATGGCAGGATCGGTCGATGTGCCGACTTCTCCGGAATGTCCCCGGTCACGCCGAAGACCGGCGCCGCCCACGGCGGCACCGGTCACGGGTGGTGCGGTGGATCAGCTGATGACGAACGGCCCCGGGGACTGCGAGGTCACCGCGTCGCAGTTCACCGTGACGCCGAAGATCACCAGCTTGAGGGCGACCCCGGCGAAGTAGGAGTTGAGACTGTCGCCGGCCACCACGTTGGTGGCGGTCAGCGGACCCAGCTTCGCGGTGCCGCCGGCCGGGATCGCCGGGTTCTTCTTGCCGGTGAAGGTCCGGTCGGGCCCCGTGGTGTTGTCCAGGACCAGCGTGGAGCTGATCGTGTCCGCGCCGACCGCGATCGGCGTGGTCACGGGAGCGGTGATCGACACCTGACCGGTGGTGCCGGAGTGGGTCATGGTGAGGGTGGCGGTGCCGCCGCCCCAGCTCCCGCAGTCGTACGTCGCCGTGGCCGTGCCCGGCGAGACGGCGGCGGAGGCCGTGGGGGCGAAGACGAGGGACGCGGCGGCGAGTCCGGCCGCGAGTGCCCCAACAGCCCCTGAGGTGCTTCTTCTCATGGCGGGTTCGTACCCCTTCCGATGGTGACGCAGGGGGTGCGGGCACTGCGTGGAATGGCGGAGATCTGACGGTCCGTCGGGCCGTCCGCCGCCTATTGAGACGCAGACCGCACGGGAAGGCAAGAGAAGTCGCGGAGATCCTTCACAAACGCGCAAGGGTCCGGCCGCGGCCGGACCCCTTCCGTTCCCCGTGCGGCGCTCAGCCCGCGGTGACCGCCGCGCGCAGCTTCCCGTCCGGGCCCGCGAGCAGCACCGGCGTCTTCGGGCCGCCCAGGTCCCGCACGGCCGCCCGGTCCTCCTCCGACGCGGCCTCGGCACCGGACACCACGGCCGCCGCCTCCAGCGACCGCGCCCCGCTGGCCACGGCCATCGCCACGGCGGTCCGCAGCGCGCTCAGCTTCAGCGACTCCAGCTCCACCGTGCCCGCGACGTAGGTGCGGCCGGTCTCGTCCCGTACGGCCGCGCCCTCGGGCACGCCGTTGCGGGCGCGGGCGCTGCGCGCCAGCGTGATGATCTTCAGGTCCTCGGGGCCGAGGTCATCGTGCTCACTGCTGAGTGTCATGGACCGAGCATAGGTCGGGGCCGCCGGTCAGCCCGCCAGCGGGTGCATCGCCCCCCGCCGGCCCTCCGGCGAGACCAGCCACTCCAGCTTCTCCGCCGTCCCGGCCTCCGGCAGCGGGGTGTGCAGCACGATCACCAGGTCCGGGCGGGCCGGCACCCGCAGCTGGGTCGCCTCCATGACCAGCCGCCCGGCCACCGGATGGTCCATCTCCTTGCGGTTCTGGCCGCCCGGCCGGACGTCCCGGCGCTCCCACAGCTCCGCGAACTCGGCGCTCACCGCCTTCGCCTCCTCCACCACCGCGCGGAAGCCGTCGTCGTCCGGGCATTCCGAGCAGGCCGACCGGAACTGCGCCACGATGCTCGGCGCCAGCTCCTCCCAGCCGCGCATCCGCGACCGGTACAGCTCGTCGGTGAAGAAGTCGATCAGGCAGTTCCGGGTGACGTCCGCGCGCATCCCGAGCACGGCCGCCGCCGCCTCGTTGTACATCACCGTGTTCCAGTACACGTCCATGATGTGCGCCGGGAAGGGCATCCACGCCTCGATCAGCCGCCGCAGCCCGTCGCACATGTCCCGGTCCTCCGGGGCCGCTTCGAGCGCCGGCGGGTTCAGCGCCGCCAGGACGTACAGGTGCCGGCGCTCCGCCGGACTCAGCCGCAGCACCCGCGCCACCGAGTCCAGGACCTGCGGGGAGACGGTGATGTCCCGGCCCTGCTCCAGCCACTGGTACCAGCTGACGCCGACCCCGGCGAGGACCGCGACCTCCTCCCGGCGCAGCCCGGGCGTACGCCGCCTGCCGCCGCCCTCCGGAAGCCCCGCCTCGGCCGGGGTGACCCGGGCCCTGCGGCTCATCAGGAACTCGCGCAGCTCGGCCAGCCGGTGCGCCTTGCCCCCGGCGCTCTCCACCGCTGAGACCACGTGTGCTTCCTCCCCCGGACGCCTGGTGGTACGGCCAACAGGATAAGTTCCCGCTCCCCGGCGTTGTTCCCGGACCACGAGAGTCGTGGCCATGGCAACCGTGTCCTCTCCCCCGTCCCCGCCCGTCACCCCCGCACCCGACGCCCCCGCGCCCCCGGCCCCCGCCCTCACCGGCCGCGCCCGGCTCGTCCTCGTCGTCCTGTGCGCCGCCCAGTTCATGGTGTCGCTGGACTTCTCCGTCCTCAACGTCGCCCTGCCCGCGCTCGGCGCCGACCTCGGCATCGGCCCCTCGGCCCTCCAGTGGGCCGTCACCGCCTTCGCCCTGCCGTCCGGCGGCTTCCTGCTGCTCTTCGGACGGACCGGCGACCTCTACGGGCGCAAGAGGCTCTTCCTGGCGGGCCTCGCGGTCTTCGGCGCGGCCTCCGTGCTCGCCACCCTCGCCTGGAGCCCGGCGGTCTTCCTCGCCGCCCGCGCCCTCCAGGGCCTCGGCGCCGCCGCGATCGTGCCGACCGGCATGTCGCTGCTGACCACCACCTTCCCCGAGGGCCCGCTGCGCGACCGGGCGCTCGGCATCTCCGGCACCCTGCTGTCGCTCGGCTTCACCGTCGGCATGGTCCTCGGCGGCGTCATGACCGACACCCTGGGCTGGCGCTCCACCATGGGCCTGCTCGCCCTCTTCAGCGCCCTGGTGCTGCCCTTCGCCCCCCGGCTGCTCACCGAGTCCCGCACCCCGGAGCGGCCCCGCCTCGACGTGCCCGGCGCGGTCACCGTCACCGGCGGTCTGCTCTCCCTGATCTACGCCCTGTCGACGGCGGCCCAGCGCGGCTTCGGCGGCACGGACGTCCTGGTCACCCTGGTCGCCGGCGTGGCACTGCTCGCCGCCTTCGTGGTCGTGGAGTCCCGCAGCGCCGCCCCGCTGGTGTCGCTGCCGATGCTGCGCCGGCGCACGGTCGCCTTCGGCAACCTCGGCGGGCTCGTCACCTTCTCGATGATGTCGACGATCGTCTTCGTGCTGACGCTGTACCTCCAGGAGACCCTGGGCCTGTCCAGCTTCGCCACCGGTCTGGTCTTCGGCGTCCAGGGCGTCGTCTCGGTCCTCGCCGGCACCCTCGCGCCCCGGCTGATCGGCCGTTTCGGCGCCCGCCGCACCCTGGCCGCCGGGCTCGCCGGGCAGGGCGTCCTCGTCGCCGCCCTGCTGGGCGTCGGCACCTCCTCGGGCGCGGTGCTCGCGACGGTCGCGGTCTCGGTGGCCTCGATGTTCCACCTGCTCGCGATCATCTCGTACGGCGTCACCGTCACCTCGGGCGTCCCCGACGAGCAGCAGGGCCTGGCGACCGGCCTGGTCACCACCACCCAGCAGGTCGGCCTCACCGTCGGCATCCCGCTGCTGGGCGTCCTCGCCACCACGGGCGACAGCCTCTACGACGGTGTGCGCACCGTCATCGCCCTGGACGCGGCGATCGTCCTGGGAGCGGCGGTCCTGGTCGCCGCGGGCCTGCGCCGCTCCCGGTGAGCTACGGCCGGTCGAGGCGGAGGCGTACCGCCTTCGGCAGGCCGGCGACGACCAGGTCGTACGAGTCCTCGATGAGCTCCCGGACCATCCGGTCCGGGAGCCCGGCCACCTCGACCGTGTTCCAGTGGCGCTTGTTCATGTGGTAGCCGGGGGTGATCGCCGGGTACTCCTCGCGGAGCCGCACCGCGTCCTCCGGATCGCACTTGAGGTTGACCCGCAGCGGCTCGCCGTCCAGCCAGGAGAGGGCGAAGAGCTTCCCCGCCACCTTGAAGACCGAGGTGTCCGGCCCGAAGGGGAACTCCTCGGTCGCGTCGCCGAACTCCAGGCAGAAGGCGCGCAGCCGGTCCGGGGTCACCCCTGGCCCTCCGCCCCGGCCGGGACGACCGGCTCGACCAGCACGGTGACGATCTTGTTCCGGCGGCCGGCCGGGGCCTCGGCGGTCAGCCGCAGCTCCCGCCCGTCCGGCAGGGCGACGACGGCCGAGGCGCCGGCGATCGGGACGCGGCCGAGGGCCTTGGCGAGCAGCCCGCCCACCGTCTCCACGTCCTCGTCGTCGAACTCGTCGGGACCGAAGCCGTACAGCTCGCCCAGGTCGCCGATGTCGAGGCGGGCGGTGACCCGGTGGCGGTCGTCGCCGAGCTCCTGGACCGGCGGCAGCTCCCGGTCGTACTCGTCGGTGATCTCGCCGACGATCTCCTCCAGGATGTCCTCGATGGTGACGATGCCGGCGGTGCCGCCGTACTCGTCGATGACGACGGCGACGTGGTTGCGCTCCTGCTGCATCTCGCGCAGCAGGTCGCCGGCGTTCTTGGTGTCGGGGACGAAGGCAGCCGCGCGCATCGCGGTGGAGACCAGGTCGGCCTCGGCGTCGCGGTTGACGTGCGTCTTGCGGACCAGGTCCTTGAGGTACACGATCCCGACGATGTCGTCCTCGTTCTCGCCGGTCACCGGGATGCGGGAGAAGCCGGAGCGCAGGGCGAGGGTGAGGGCCTGCCGGACGGTCTTGTACCGCTCGATGCAGATGAGGTCGGTGCGCGGCACCATGACCTCCCGCACGAGCGTGTCGCCCAGCTCGAAGACCGAGTGCACCATCCGGCGCTCGTCGTCCTCGATGAGGGACTCCTGCTCGGCGAGGTCGACCATCGCCCGCAGCTCGGCCTCGGAGGCGAAGGGGCCCTTGCGGAAGCCCTTGCCCGGCGTCAGCGCGTTGCCGATGAGGATCAGCAGCTGCGGGATCGGGCCCATGATCCGGGCCAGCGGGAGGAGGACGTACGCGGCGGCCGTGGCGGTGTTCAGCGGGTGCTGGCGGCCGATGGTGCGCGGCGAGACGCCGACGGCCACGTAGCTCACCAGGACCATCACGGCGATCGCGACGAGCAGCGCCTCCCAGGTCTCCGGGAAGTACTCCAGGCAGGCGTAGGTGACGAGGACGCCGGCCGCCATCTCGCAGGCGACGCGGACGAGCAGCGCCACGTTGAGGTAGCGGGTGGGGTCGGAGGCGACCTGGGCGAGCTTCTCGGCGCCGCGCCGCCCGGAGCGGACGGCCTCGGCGGCGCGGAAGCTGGAGACGCGGGCGAGCCCGGCCTCGGCGCAGGCGGCGAGCCAGGCGATGACGACCAGGGCGACGGCGCCGAGGATCAGCTGGATGCTCATCGGGCGCGCGGGCTCAGTTGACGGTGGGGGCCGGGGACGGGCCGGTGAGGCCCCGCTCGGCGCGCCAGCCGTCGACGATCGCCGCCTGGAGGCCGAACATCTCGGCCTTCTCCTCCGGCTCCTCGTGGTCGTAGCCGAGCAGGTGGAGGACGCCGTGGACGGTGAGGAGCTGGAGCTCCTCGTCCATGGAGTGGTTCGTCGGGGCGTCCTCGCCCTGCTTCTTGGCGACCTCGGGGCAGAGCACGATGTCGCCGAGGAGCCCCTGCGGGGGCTCCTCGTCGTCCTTGGCCGGCGGGCGCAGCTCGTCCATCGGGAAGGACATGACGTCCGTCGGGCCGGGGAGGTCCATCCACTGGATGTGGAGCTGCTCCATCGCCTCCGCGTCCACCACGATCACCGAGAGCTCGGAGAGCGGGTGGATGCGCATGCGCCCGAGGGCGTAGCGGGCGACGTCGAGGATCGCCTGCTCGTCGACCTCGGTGCCGGACTCGTTGTTGACGTCGATCGACATGTGCGGTGCTTCTACTTCCCGTTGCGGCCGGTGCGCTGCTCGTTGGCGCTGTCGTACTTCTCGTACGCGTCGACGATACGGCCGACGAGCTTGTGCCGGACGACATCCTGGGACGTGAGGGTCGAGAAGTGCACGTCCGGAACCCCGTCGAGGATGTCCCTGACCTGCCGCAGACCGCTCTTCGTGCCGTTCGGCAGGTCGACCTGGGTCACGTCACCGGTGATGACGATCTTCGAGTCGAAGCCGAGCCGGGTGAGGAACATCTTCATCTGCTCGGGGTTCGTGTTCTGCGCCTCGTCGAGGATGATGAACGCGTCGTTGAGGGTGCGTCCACGCATGTACGCCAGCGGCGCGACCTCGATCGTCCCGCTCGCCATCAGCTTGGGGATGGAGTCCGGGTCGAGCATGTCGTGCAGGGCGTCGTAGAGCGGGCGCAGGTACGGGTCGATCTTCTCGTACAGGGTGCCGGGCAGGAAGCCGAGGCGCTCGCCGGCCTCGACCGCCGGGCGGGTCAGGATGATCCGGGTGACCTGCTTGGACTGGAGGGCCTGCACGGCCTTGGCCATGGCCAGGTAGGTCTTGCCGGTGCCCGCGGGACCGATGCCGAAGACGATGGTGTGCTTGTCGATGGCGTCGACGTAGCGCTTCTGGTTGAGGGTCTTGGGGCGGATGGTGCGGCCCCGGCTGGAGAGGATGTTCTGGGTGAGCACCTCGGCCGGGGTCTCGTCCGTGCCTTCGCCGCCCTCGCTCGCCTTGAGCATGGCGATGGAGCGTTCCACTGCGTCCTCCGTCATCGGCTGTCCGGTGCGGAGCACCAGCATCATCTCGTCGAACAGGCGCTGGATGAGGGCGACTTCCCTGGCGTCGCCGACCGCGCTGACCTCGTTTCCCCGGACGTGGATGTCGACGTCCGGGAAGGCGTGCTCGATCACGCGGAGCAGGGAGTCGCCGGAACCGAGGACGGTGACCATGGGGTGCTTGGCGGGCACCGCGAAGTGGGCGCGGGCCTCGCCCGCCGCGCCGTTGGGGGCTGTGGGTGTCTGCGTCATGGGCCGGCCCTGTGGCCTGCGCATACCTCCTGCTGCGGGGGTTCTCGCTGCTCGACAACCTCTCGCCCCCAGCCTACGACCTGGGGCCCGTGTGCCCGAAGCGGTTTACGGGACCGCGGCCCGGAAGCCGATGGTGGGCACCGCGCGGCGGGGCGGCCAGGGGCGGGCGGGGGCCGGCAGGAGGCCCTCCAGGAAGGCGTAGCGGGCGCGCAGCGCCTCGGGGTCCTGGCGGTCGTGGTGCTGGACGTGCTGCCACCAGGCGGCGATCTCGGTCCAGGTGGGGGCGGAGAGCGAGCCGCCGAACTCCTGGACGGAGAGGGCGGCGGTGAGGCCGGCGAAGGCGAGCCGGTCGGCGAGCGGCCAGTCGGCGAGGGTGCCGGTGACGAATCCGGCGACGAAGACGTCGCCGGCGCCGGTGGGGTCGAGGGCCTCGACGCGGATGGCGGGGACCTCGGCGGTCTCGCCGGTGGCGCCGTCGACGGCGTAGGCGCCCTCGGCACCGAGGGTGACCACGGCGTAGCGGACCCTGTCGGCCAGGGCGCGGGCGGCGGCGCGGGGGCAGTCGGTGCGGGTGTAGCGCATCGCCTCGGCGGCGTTGGGCAGGAAGGCCTCGCAGTGCTCCAGGTCGGTGAGGCCGGCCAGGTCCCAGCGGCCGGTGTCGTCCCAGCCGACGTCGGCGAAGACCCGGGCGCCGTCACGGGCGGCGCGGGCGACCCACTCCTCGGTGCGGCCGGGGGCGAGGGAGGCGACGGCGGCGCGGGCGCGCGGCGGGCGGACGGGGGAGCCGTCGGGGCGGGGCGCCTCGTGGCCGTGGGAGACCATCGTGCGCTCGCCCTCGTAGGCCATGGAGACGGTGACCGGGGAGTGCCAGCCGGCGACGGTGCGGGAGAGCGAGAGGTCGATGCCCTCGCCCTGTTCGAGGGCGTCCCAGCAGTACTCGCCGTAGTGGTCGTCGCCGAAGGCGGCGGCCAGCGAGGTGCGCAGGCCGAGGCGGGCGAGGGCGGTGGCCATGTTGGCGACGCCGCCGGGGCTGGAGCCCATGCCGCGGGCCCAGGACTCGGTGCCGCGGACGGGGGCGCTGTCGAGGCCGGTGAAGATGATGTCGAGGAAGACGGTGCCGGTGAGGAAGACGTCGCAGGCCGGGTCGGCGGGTTCGCGGACGGTCTCCAGCGGGTCGATGCCGGTCTCCGGCCCGTACGGCTCCGCGCGGCGGTCTCCGCGCGGGCCTTCGCGGTCGTCCCCGTGCTCGTCCCCGCGCACGTCTGCGCGCTCGTCCTCGCGCTCGTCTCCGCTGGCTGTGCTCACGGCGAACTCCCCGGTCGTGGTGCGGCGGGATCGGCACCGGGTGCCGATCCGGACAGTGTGCCCGATGGGGTCGGGGAGACCGGGATGACGCGACGGATCGCCGCTCTTTACCCCGCACCGCCCCACCCAAACCGATTGTGTCCCGTATCACAGGACGAATCGGGGGAGAGTGCCTTCTCCGCCCATTCGGTTGCTTGATACACATGGTGCCGCGACCCCGTGGATCACCGGGCGCCGTCTCATTCCCCCGTTCAGTTCCTGGAACGCCCATGCCGTCGCGCCCGCGCGCCCGAGGGACCCTCGTCGCCCTCGTCGCCCTCTTCTCGGCCGGTTATCTCGCCCCGTACCTGCTGCCGACCGTCGTCGGCCGGCTCGCCGCCGGACTCGGCCTCGGCCCGCCCCGGGCCGGCCTGGTCGGTTCGCTGCTGCTGCTCGGCTCCGCCGCCGCCGGCTTCACGCTCGCCGCGCGGGTGGAACGGATCGGCCCGCGCCGGGCGGCCCGCCTCGGGCTGCTCGCGATGGTCCTCGGGTACGGCTCCGCCGCCGCGACCGGCACCCTGCCGCTGGTGGTCGCCGGAGTGGTCCTCGGCGGCTTCGGCTCGGGCACGGCGACGGCGGTGGCCGCCTCCGGGATCGCCGGGCGGCCGGACCCGCAGCGGGCCTCCACGCTGGGCCTGCTGTCGGTCTCGGCCACGGCCGGCGCGCTGTACCTGACGCTCCCCCGGCTCGGCGGCGGCCACTCCCCGCCGCTGCTGGCGCTCGCCTGCGCGGCGGTGCTGGTCTGGCCGGTCACCGGCCTGCTGCCGGGGTCCGCGCGCGCGGACCGGGGCGCTTCCGGGGCCCGGGCCCCGGCGGCCGCGGGACCGCTGCCGTACCGCCGGGCGGGCGCCGTGCTGGCCGGCTGCCTCCTCTGCTGGTCCCTCGCCCAGAACGCCCTCTGGGGCGTGAGCGGCCGGATCGGCACCGGCCAGGCGGGGCTCTCCGAGGTGACCGTCGGCGCGGTCTTCGCGCTGGCGCTCGGCGCGGGCCTCGCCGGGGTCACGGCGGCCGGGGCGCTCGGCTCGCGGCTCGGCCGGGCGGTGCCGATCGGCGCCGGCACGGTCCTGATCGCGGCCTGCGTGCTGCTCAGCTCGGCCGCCGGCGGCCTGGCCTCCTTCGCGACCGGCGAGATCCTGTGGAACACCGTCTACCCGGTGGTCCTCTCCTACCTCCTGGGCCTCGCCGCCTCCCTCGACCCGCGCGGCCGCTGGGCCGTCCTGGTCGGCTCGGCGTCCTCGCTCGGCACGGCCTGCGGCCCGCTGGCCGGCAGCGTCCTGTCGGAGACGGCCGGCTACCCGGGCATGGGCGCGGTCCTGGCCGGTCTCCTGCTGCTGGTGGCCGCCCCCATGACGGCGGTGGCCCGGCACGCCTCCGGCCGCCCCCTGGTGCCCGGCTCGATCCGCCGCCGCGGCGGCGCCCCCGCCGCGGTCGTGGCGGGCGCGGCCCCCACGACGGCGGCCCTGCTCCCGCAGGTCGGCGCCCCGGAACAGCAGATCGCCCCGATCCCGGCCCCGGCGGCCGCGCGCCGCCGCCCCGTCAGGTCCGCCTTCCGCCTGGCCCGCCCGTCGGACCGGGGCTGAGGCCCCGGCGGGTCCTAGAACTCGTACGCCTCCACCTCGGCGAGGCAGCGGGCGCGGCGGGGTTCGTCGTCGTCCAGGAAGGAGGCTTCGAAGGAGTGGCGGGCCAGGGTGCGCAGCTGCTCCGGTTCCAGCGCCAGGGCGTCGCGGACGGCGTCGTAGTTGTCGCCGGCGTAGCCGCCGAAGTAGGCCGGGTCGTCGGAGTTCACCGTCACCAGCAGCCCCGCGTCCAGCATCGTCCGCAGCGGGTGGTCCGCGAGGGTGTCGATCACCCGCAGCCGGACGTTCGACAGCGGGCAGAGGGTGAGCGGGATCCGCTCGCGGGCGAGGCGCTCGACCAGCTCCGGGTCCTCCACGCAGCGCAGCCCGTGGTCGATCCGCTCCACGCCGAGGACGTCGAGGGCCTCGCGGACGTACGCCGCCGGGCCCTCCTCGCCCGCGTGGGCGACCCGGCGCAGGCCGAGCCGGGCGGCCTCCTCGTAGACCTCGCGGAACTTCGCCGGCGGGTGGCCGACCTCGGCCGAGTCGAGGCCGACGCCGGTGATCCGGTCCAGGTACGGCTTCGCGGCCTCCAGGGTGGCGAGGGCCGACTCGGCGGACTCGTCGCGCAGGAAGCACAGGATGAGCCGGGTGGAGACGCCGTACCGCTCCTCGGCCCGGTCGAGGGAGGCGGTCAGGCCCTCGATCACGGTGCCGATCGGGACGCCGCGGGAGGTGTGCGCCTGCGGGTCGAAGAAGATCTCGGCGTGCCGGACGCCCTGGGCGGCGGCCCGCTCCAGGTAGGCGTCGGCGAGGTCGGTGAAGTCCTCGGCGGTCCGCAGGACCGTCATCAGGGCGTAGTACAGGTCCAGGAAGGACTGGAGGTCGCCGAAGCGGTAGGCGGCGCGCAGCTCCCCGGTGTCCGCGTAGGGCAGGGTGACGCCGTTGCGGGCGGCGAGGGCGAAGGCCAGCTCGGGTTCGAGGGTGCCCTCGATGTGGAGGTGGAGTTCGGCCTTGGGGAGGGGGGCGGGGACAGACATGTTCACGTTCGTTTCGGTACGGGGACCCTCATGAGGTCCCGGGCGATGCTCAACTCGCCGTCGAATCCGGCGGCCCTGGCCTGCCGTTCGAACTCCTCCGGGTCGGAGTAGCGCTGCGAGAAGTGGGTGAGGACGAGGTGCCGCACGCCCGCGTCGCGGGCGACGGCGGCGGCCTGGCCCGCGGTGAGGTGGCCGTGGTCCTCGGCGAGGCGGACGTCCGCGTCGAGGAAGGTCGACTCGATGACCAGCATGTCGGCGCCCTCCGCGAGGGCGTGCACGCCGTCGCAGAGGCGGGTGTCCATGACGAAGGCGAAGCGCTGTCCGCGCCGGACCTCGCTCACCTCGTCGAGCGTGACGCCGTTCAGGACGCCCTCGCGCTGGACGCGGCCCACGTCGGGGCCCTTGATGCCGTGCGCGGCGAGCCGGGCGGGCAGCAGCCGGCGCCCGTCGGGCTCGACCAGGCGGTAGCCGAAGGACTCGACGGGGTGGGAGAGGCGGCGGGCCTCCAGGGTGAAGGCCTCGGTGACGGCGAGGACGCCGTCCGCCGCGACCGGCGCCTCGGTCAGCTCCACGGACTCGCGGTAGGCGGTGGCGTACCGCAGCCGCTCGAAGAAGTGCCGGCCGCTCTCCGGGTAGTGCGCGGTGACCTGGTGCGGGACCTGGTCGAGGTTGATCCGCTGGATCACCCCGGCCAGGCCGAGCGAGTGGTCGCCGTGGAAGTGCGTGACGCAGATCCGGTTCAGGTCGTGCGCGGCGACCCCGGCGCGCAGCATCTGGCGCTGGGTGCCCTCTCCGGGGTCGAAGAGGAGGCCGTGGCCGTCCCAGCGCAGCAGGTAGCCGTTGTGGTTGCGGTGCCGGGTCGGGACCTGGCTGGCGGTGCCGAGGACGACGAGTTCGCGGACGGACACGGGCCCGGTCCTATCCGGGGGGCCAGTTGAGGCCGCGGCCGCCCAGCACGTGCGCGTGCGCGTGGAAGACGGTCTGGCCGGCGCCGGCGCCCGTGTTGAAGGTGATGCGGTAGCCGCTGCCGTCGACCTTCTCCTGCTCGGCGACCTCGCCGGCCTCGCGCAGGACGTCGGCGGCGACGGTCGGCGCGGCGGCGGCGAGCGAGGCGGCGTCCGGGTAGTGGAGGCGCGGGATGACGAGCACGTGGGTGGGCGCCTGCGGGTTGATGTCGCGGAAGGCCAGCGTGGTCTCGGTCTCGCGGACGAGCGTCGCCGGCACCTCCCCGGCCACGATCTTGCAGAACAGGCAGTCGCTCTGCGGCTCTCCGGCCATGCTCCGGGCCTCCTCGCCCTCGGGTGGTCAGTACCTGCGCATGCTATCCGGCGGTCTCCGTCAGTCCTTGGGCATCCGCCGGTTGAGGGCGGAGCGGCTCACCCAGTACGTGATGACCACGGCCCAGAAGAGCGGGGTGCCGAGCGCCCCGACGACCCCCGCGTCGAAGGACCAGAGCGCCAGGGTGACCGCCGAGTACAGGCCGAGCAGTCCGACGGCGGCGGCCATCGCGAGCACCGGCCGGCAGTTGCGGGCGACCAGCAGCAGCGGGCGGCGCAGCCGGGGCGGCACCCGGCGGGCCATCCACACGGCCCAGCCGGCCCAGGAGCCGACGAGCACCGCGGCGCCGACGGCGAAGGGCACGACGGCCTCGGCGCCGGTCGCGCCGGTCCGGACGGGTGCGGAGCCGAGCGCGGAGGCGAGGAAGCCGAGCAGGGCGACCCAGCGGGCGCCCGCGGCGGTGCCCCAGGCCATCGCCTCCAGGTTGAAGCGGGCCTTGCGGTCGGTGAGGTCGAGGGCGGCGGAGGCGACGAAGCCCTCGGCGGCCTGGGTCCAGGCCCCGCGCCGCAGCCAGCGGCGGCGGAGCCGCAGCAGGGAGAGGTTGTTGTGGGCCTCGCTGCTCTGCGGGTTGAGCCGCAGGGTCGTCTCGTAGGCCCGCCGGGCGGTGGCGTGGTCGCCGCGCCGCTGGGCGGTGAGGCCGACGAGGAAGTGGGCGGCGTCCTCCTCCGGGCCGAGGGCGACGGCGGTCCGCGCGGCCTCGTAGGCGGCGGCGGTCCGGGCCAGGTCGCGGCCGCGGCCCGCCTCGGCGGTCTCGGCGAGCGCGGTGCCCAGCGCGTAGTGGCTGCCCCAGAACTGCGGGGCCAGCTCGACCGTCCGGTACGCGGCGGCCTCGGCCTCCCCGTACCGCTTGAGGCCGAGCAGGACCTGGGTGCGCATCAGGTGCGCCATGACCAGGTCGGGCTCGGCGCGCAGGGCCTGCTCGACGGTGACGAGGGCGGCGGCGTGGTTCCCGGCCCGGTGCCGGCAGCGGGCGAGCAGGGTGAGCGCGTCGGCGTCCTCGGGGTCCTCGGCGAGGTGCCGGGCCGCGAGCTCCCCGGCCTGCTCGTACCGGCCCGCGTCGTAGAGCGCTTCGGCCCGGTCGAGCGCGGAGGGCGTGGCGGGGCCGGCGGGGGTGCCGGGGGTGCCGGGGTGGGTCACAGCTTGCGCTTCCGCTTCAGGTAGGCGAGGAGGTCGTCGTAGAGACCGCCCTCGTTGGCGAACATGGCGACGTTCCGGGCGGCCGCGAACCACGGCTCGGTGGAGGGCCGGAGCTGCTTGGCGGCGCCGAGCAGGTCCTTGGTGGTGATGAGGCGGACGGAGCCGGTGCGGGCGGAGTCGAGGAGGGCGGCCTCGGCGGCGGTCTCGCACAGGTGGGCGAGGTCGGCGCCGGAGAAGTCCTCGGTGACCTTGACGAGCTTGCCGAGGTCGACGGCCTCGATGGGGCGCTCCCGCAGGTGGTAGCGGAGGATCGCCTCGCGGGCGGGCGCGTCGGGCGGCAGCACGAGCAGGGTGCGGTCGAGCCGGCCGGGGCGGCGCAGGGCGAGGTCGACGTCCCAGGGGACGTTGGTGGCGGCGAGGACGAAGACGCCTTCGTTGCCGGCGCCGGAGGCGATGCCGTCGAGCTCGGTGAGGAGCTGGTTGACGACGTTGCGGAGCCCGTTGTTGTGGGTGCGGGAGCGCTTGCCGCCGAGGGCGTCGAGCTCGTCGAGGAAGACGACGCAGGGGGCCTGGCGGCGGGCGGTCTCGAAGATGTCGTGGATGTTCTTCTCGGAGGCCCCGATCCACATGTCGAGGACGTCGGAGAGCGAGACGGTGAGGAAGTTCGCGCCGAGCTCGCCGGCGACGGCCCGCGCGATGAAGGTCTTGCCGCAGCCGGGAGGGCCGTAGAGGAGGAGCCCGCCGCGGAGCGACTTGCCGTAGAGCCGGCGGAGTTCGGGGTTGCGCATGGGGGCGAGGAAGGCGGCTTCGAGCCGGTCCTTGACGTCGGTCATGCCGCCGACGTCGGCGAGGCGTACGGCCCCGGGCGCGTCCACGTCCCAGGCGGCGGCGTCCCCGGCGAGCCCGTCCCCGCCGTCGGCCTGCGGCTCCTCCAGGAACCGGGGCCCGACGAGATCGGACACCTGCTCCTCGGCGGCGTCCCAGTCGAAGGAGGACTTCGCGTCGGCCGGCCCGGGGCCGGGCGGCCGCACGGGGGCGGGCGGCTGCACGGGGGCGGGGGCGGGCGGCTCCGCGGCGTCGGGCCGTACGGCCGGGGGCTCGGGCGCCGCCGGCGGCATCCCCATGGCACGGACCATGAGCGCGCGGGCGTCCGCGTCCCCCGGCGCGTGCTGGAGGGCGACGGCGGCCTCGGTGACGGCCTCGTCGCCGCGCCCCTCCGCGAGGAGGAGTTCGGCGAAGTGGAGGCGCAGGGGCACGTCGCCGGGCGCGGCGGCGACCGCGGCGCGCAGACTGCGGATCAGGGGGGACTCGTCGGCCATACGGGTCAGCCTAGAAAAGACCCGCGGCGCTTGGACAGCGGGTCCCCCCGCGGCGCCGGGTTCAGCTCCAGCGGCCGGTGCGGGCGAGGACGAGGGCGGTGGCCGCCGTGCCCGCCGTGGAGGTGCGGAGCACGCTCCGGCCGAGGCGGTACGGCTTCGCCCCCGCCGCCTCGAAGGCGGCCAGCTCCTCCGGGGAGACCCCGCCCTCGGGGCCGACGACCAGCACGATCGAGCCCTTCGCGGGGAGTTCCGCGGTGGCGAGGGCGCCGCTCGGGTGGTCGCGGTCCTCGTGGAGCACGGCCGCGAAGTCGGCGCCGGCGAGCAGCTGGGCGACCTGCTTGGTGCTCATGAGGTCGGCGACCTCGGGGAAGCGGGTGCGGCGGGACTGCTTGCCGGCCTCGCGGGCGGTGGAGCGCCACTTGGCGAGCGCCTTGAGGCCGCGGTCGCCGCGCCACTGGGTGATGCAGCGGGAGGCCGCCCACGGCACGACCGCGTCGACGCCGGTCTCGGTCATGGTCTCGACGGCCAGTTCGCCCCGGTCGCCCTTGGGCAGGGCCTGGACGACGGTGATCCGGGGCTCCTCCCCCGGCTCCTCGTGGACCTCGGTCACCTCGACGGTCAGCCGGTCCTTGCCCTCGGTGTCCCGCACCACGCACGGGGCCCAGCGGCCCCGGCCGTCGGTGAGGACGAGCTCCTCGCCGGCCTGGAGCCGCTTCACGGAGACGGCGTGCCGCCCCTCGGGCCCCTCCAGGACGAAGGTGCCGGCGCCGGGCACGGCGTCGACGACGAAGACGGGGGCGGTCATGAGGCACTCCTGGGGGCCGGGTCGGCGAGGTCGGTGAGGGCGGTGTCGAGTTCGGCGGCGAGGACGCCGACGAGTTCCGCGGCGGGCAGTTCGCGGGCCAGCCGGTGGCCCTGGCCGGCCCACAGGGCCATGCCCTGGGCGTCTCCGGCCGCGGCGGCGGCCTTCCGCAGCGGGGCGGTGAGGTGGTGGATCTCCGGGTAGGCGGCGGGGGCGTACCGCCCGTGCTCGCGCATGAAGCGGTTGACGAGTCCGCGGGCGGTACGGCCGGAGAAGGCCCGGGTGAGGGCGGTGCGGTGGAAGAGGGGGTCGGTCAGGGCCCGCTTGTGCAGCGGGTGGGCGCCGGACTCGGGGCAGACGAGGAAGGCGGTGCCGAGCTGGGCGGCGCCCGCCCCGGCGGCGAGGACGGCGGCGATCTGCGCGCCGCGCATGAGGCCGCCGGCGGCGACGAGCGGCAGCCCGGTGGCCTCCCTGACCTGGGTGAGCAGGGCGAGGAGGCCGGTGCCGGACCTTTCCTCGGTGGGGTCGTCGCGGTACGAGCCCTGGTGGCCGCCCGCCTCGATCCCCTGGACGCACAGCGCGTCGGCGCCGGCCGCCCGGGCGGTCCGGGCCTCCTCGGCGGAGGTGACGGTGACGATCGTGTACGTACCGGCGCGGGCGAAGGCCTCGAAGGTCTCGGGCCCCGGGCAGCCGAAGGTGAAGGAGACGACGGGGACCGGGTCCTCCAGGAGGATCGCCAGCTTGGAGTCGTAGCCGTCGTCCCGGCCGCCGTCGGTGTCGCCGAGCGGGGTCTCGTACCACCCGGCCTCGCCGGCCAGCTGGTGGCGGTAGACCTCGATGGCCGCGGGGTCGGCGGTGGGGCCGCCCTGGGGCAGGAAGACGTTGACGCCGAAGGGCTTTCCGGTCAGCCCGCGGACCTGCTTGATCTCCTGGTAGAGGCTGCCGGCGGTCTTGTAGCCGGCGGCGAGGAAGCCCAGCGCACCGGCCTCGCAGACGGCGCCGACGAGCTCGGGACAGGAAGCGCCACCCGCCATGGGGGCCTGCACGATCGGGTACCGGAAGAGATCGTTCAGCGCGGTGGTGGACATATGGGCATCGTGTCATGCCCGTTCCCGGCCACGGGAAAGGGGCGGCACTCAGAGTGCCGCCCCTCTCACGCAGAGATCACGTACGCCCGCCCGCGCACCCGGTCAGGTACGCCCGTCGAAGGCGTCCTTCAGCCGCGAGAACAGCCCCTGCCGGCCCGGCTGACCGTGCTCGCCCGGGGGCCGACCCCCGGACCCCCGGCAGCACGGTCCGCCCCTCGCGCACCCGGTCAGGTACGCCCGTTGAACGCGTCCTTCAGCCGCGAGAACAGCCCCTGCTGGCCCGGCTGGAACTGGCCCGTGGGCCGTTCCTCGCCGCGCAGCTTGGCCAGTTCGCGCAGGAGGCGCTCCTGCTCGGGGTCGAGCTTCGACGGGGTCTGGACCTCGACGTGGACGATCAGGTCGCCGCGGCCGTTGCCCCGCAGGTGGGTGATGCCCCGGCCGTGCAGCGGGACCGACTGGCCCGACTGCGTGCCCGGGCGGATGTCGATCTCCTCCAGCCCGTCCAGCGTCTGGAGCTGCACCTTGGTGCCGAGCGCCGCCGCCGTCATCGGGAGGGTGACCGTGCAGTGCAGGTCGTCGCCGCGCCGCTGGAAGACCTCGTGCGGGGTCTCCTGGATCTCGACGTACAGGTCGCCGGCGGGGCCGCCGCCGGGGCCGACCTCGCCCTCGCCCGCGAGCTGGATCCGGGTGCCGTTGTCGACGCCGGCCGGGATCTTGACCGTCAGCGTGCGCCGCGACCGGACCCGGCCGTCGCCCGCGCACTCGGGGCACGGGGTCGGGACGACGGTGCCGAAGCCCTGGCACTGGGGGCAGGGCCGGGAGGTCATGACCTGTCCGAGGAAGGACCGGGTGACCTGCGAGACCTCACCGCGGCCGCGGCACATGTCACAGGTCTGCGCGGAGGTGCCGGGGGCGGCGCCCTCACCCGAACAGGTGGTGCAGACGACGGCCGTGTCGACCTGGATGTCCTTGGTGGTGCCGAAGGCCGCCTCGTTGAGGTCGATCTCCAGGCGGATCATGGCGTCCTGGCCGCGGCGGGTCCGCGAGCGCGGTCCGCGCTGCGAGGCCTGCCCGAAGAAGGCGTCCATGATGTCGGAGAAGTTGCCGAAGCCACCGGCCCCGAAGCCGCCCGCACCCGCGCCGCCGGAGGCGGAGAGGGGGTCGCCGCCGAGGTCGTAGACCTGCTTCTTCTGCGGGTCCGACAGGACCTCGTAGGCGGCGTTGATCTCCTTGAACCGCTCCTGCGTCTTCGGGTCCGGATTGACGTCCGGGTGAAGCTCGCGGGCGAGGCGGCGGAAGGCCTTCTTGATCTCGTCCTGGGACGCGTCTCGGCGTACGCCGAGTGTGGCGTAGTAGTCCGTGGCCACTTACGACTCCGCCAGGATCTGTCCGACGTAACGTGCCACTGCGCGTACCGCTCCCATCGTTCCGGGGTAGTCCATGCGGGTCGGTCCGACCACGCCGAGTTTGGCGACTGCCTCGCCGCCCGAACCGTAGCCGACCGAGACGACGGACGTGGAGTTCAGCCCTTCATAGGCGTTCTCGTGCCCGATGCGTACGGTCATGCCCGATTCCTTGACCTCGCCGAGGAGCTTGAGGAGCACGACCTGCTCCTCGAGGGCCTCCAGGACGGGCCTGATGGTCAGGGGGAAGTCGTGTCCGAAGCGGGTGAGATTGGCGGTGCCGCCGATCATCAGCCGCTCCTCGTGCTCCTCCACGAGCGTTTCGAGGAGCGTCGCGAGCACGGTCGAGACCGTGGCGCGGTCCTCGGGCTCCTCGAAGGACTCGGGGAGGTCCTGCACCAGCTGCGGCACGTCGGCGAAGCGACGGCCGCCGACCCGGCTGTTGAGCCGGGCCCGCAGATCGGCGAGGGAGGTCTCGCCGAAGGGCGCGGGACAGTCGATCACCCGCTGCTCGACCCGTCCGGTGTCCGTGATGAGCACGAGCATCAGCCGGGCCGGGGTCAGCGCCAGCAGCTCGACGTGCCGGATGGAGGAGCGGGTCAGCGACGGGTACTGGACGACGGCGACCTGCCGGGTCAGCTGCGCCAGCAGCCGCACCGTACGGCCCACGACGTCGTCGAGGTCCACGGCCCCGTCGAGGAAGTTGTGGATGGCGCGCCGCTCGGGGGTCGACAGCGGCTTGACGCCGGCCAGCCGGTCCACGAAGAGGCGGTAGCCCTTGTCGGTGGGGATCCGTCCGGCGCTGGTGTGGGGCTGGGCGATGTAGCCCTCCTCCTCCAGCACCGCCATGTCGTTGCGCACGGTGGCCGGGGAGACGCCGAGCCGGTGGCGCTCGGTGAGCGCCTTGGAGCCGACCGGCTCCTCCGTCCCGACGTAGTCCTGGACGATGGCGCGCAGCACCTCGAGTCTGCGTTCGCTCAGCACGCGCACACCTCCCGCTCCAGCCGTTCCGGTTGCTCCGCATTTGGCACTCGCCCTGCCCGAGTGCCAGGAAACCCCCGGCCAGTGTACGGCCGGGCCGGTCGCTCCTGGCAAGGAGGCGGACCCGCTAGCGTCGGTCGCATGGACATCGAACAGGCGGTCTGGGCGGCTCAGGGGTGGGAACGGCTGGCGGACGGGGTGGGCCGGCGACGGCTCCCCGGCTGGGACGCCACCACGGGACTGGTCGTGGGGGACAAGGCCGTGCTGCTGTACGACACCGGTGCCACGCTCGCCGAGGGAGCCGGGATCCGGGCCCAGGCGGAGGCGATCACCGGCGGCCGGCGCGTGACGCACATCGCACTCGGCCACCCCCATTTCGACCACGTCCTCGGCACCGCCGCCTTCTCCGGCGCGGAGGTCTTCGGCGCCGTCGGCACGGACGAGCTCCTCGGCTCCGCCCGGACCCGGGAGGAGCTGTACGAGGACGCGGTGCGCCAGGGGGTCGAGGAGCGGGCGGCGGCCGAGGCGGCGGAGGCGCTGGTGGCCCCGCGCCACACCGTCACCGGCGAGTGGACCCTCGACCTGGGCGGCCGGCAGGTCCTCCTGGCCAACGTGGGTCCCGCCCACACCGGCCACGACCTGGTCCTCCTGGTCCCCGGCGAGCGCGAGACCGTCTTCTGCGGCGACCTGGTCGAGGAGTCCGGCGAGCCCCAGGCGGGTCCCGACGCGATCGGCGCCCGCTGGCCCGACGCCCTCGACCGGCTCCTCGCCCTCGGCGGCGAGGACGCGCTGTACGTCCCCGGCCACGGCGCGGTCGTCGACGCGGCTTTCGTCCGACGCCAGCGCGATGAGCTGGCACGCCGCTTCCGGGTGTCGTAGCGTCCCGGAACGCGCGGCCACCCTCCGGATCCCGGCACCGCCCGGGCCCCGGCACCACCCAGGCCGCGTCCCCGGGGCGACCCCGAGCCCCCGGCAGAGACCACCGCCAGCGCACCCGGAGGACCGGAACCCTTGCGTAGTTACGACCCCGACCTCACCCCGTCGTGGAAGAAGCAGGCCCCCGCCCCCGAGGTCCCGGCCGAGCCGGACCTGGTGGTCGAGGAGGTGTCGACGGGCTTCTGCGGGGCGGTGATCCGCTGCGAGGCGGGCACGGTGACGCTGGAGGACCGCTTCGGCAAGCACCGGGTCTTCCCGCTGGACCCGCGCGGCTTCCTCCTGGAGGGCAGGGTCGTCACGCTGGTCCGCCCCGCGTCGGGCGGCCCGGTCCGCCCCGCCCGTACGGCCTCCGGCTCGATCGCCGTCCCGGGCGCGCGGGCGCGGGTGGCCCGGGCGGGCCGCATCTACGTCGAGGGCCGTCACGACGCGGAGCTGGTGGAACGCGTCTGGGGCGACGACCTGCGCGTCGAGGGCGTGGTCGTGGAGTACCTGGAGGGCGTCGACCACCTGCCGGAGATCGTCGCCGCGTTCGCCCCGGGCCCGGACGCCCGCCTCGGCGTGCTGGTCGACCACCTGGTCCCGGGCTCCAAGGAGTCCCGCATCGCCGCCCGGGTGACCTCCCCCGACGTGCTGGTGGTCGGCCACCCCTACGTCGACATCTGGCAGGCGGTGAAGCCCTCCGTCCTCGGCATCCGGGCCTGGCCCGAGGTCCCCCGGGGCCAGGACTGGAAGACCGGCACCTGCCGGGCCCTCGGCTGGCCCGCCGACAACACCGGTGCGGTCTGGCAGGCCGTCCTCAAGCGGGTCACGTCCTACAAGGACCTGGAGCCGGAGCTGCTGGGCCGCGTGGAGGAGCTCATCGACTTCGTGACGGCGCCGTAGCCGCGCCCCCGCCCGCCCCCGCGGGGCGGCGCCCTTCCCGGGCGCCTCCGCTCCCGGGCCCGGACCACGCCGCACGAGCGGGCCGGACCCGGCGGGAACGGCCGGACAGGCCCTAGTCCACCAGGTCCCGCACCACCGCGTCCGCGAGCAGCCGCCCCCGCAGCGTCAGCACGGCCCGCCCCGCGGCGTACGGCTCCGCGTCGAGCAGGCCGTCCTCCAGCGCCTTCCGCGCCGCCGCCAGCCCCGCGGGCTTGAGGACCGACAGCTCGATCCCCTCCCGGAGCCGCAGCTCCAGCAGGATCCGCTCGACCCTCCGGTCCTCCCCGGACAGCAGCTCCCGCCCGGCGCCGGGCGACTTCCCCGCCCCCAGCGCCGCGGCGTAGGCCCCCGGGTGCTTGACGTTCCACCACCGCACCCCGCCCACGTGCGAGTGGGCGCCCGGGCCAGCGCCCCACCAGTCGGCGCCGCGCCAGTACAGCTCGTTGTGCAGGCAGCGCCCGGCCTCGGAGGCGGCCCAGTTGGACACCTCGTACCAGGAGAACCCCGCCTTCTCGAAGGCCTCGTCGGCGATCAGGTACCGGTCCGCGTGCACGTCGTCGTCGGTCATCGGCACCTCGCCGCGCCGGATCCGCCGCGCCAGCTGCGTCCCCTCCTCGACGATCAGGGCGTACGCGCTCACGTGGTCCGGCCCGGCCCCGAGGGCGGCGTCCAGCGAGGCCCGCCAGTCGTCGTCGCTCTCGCCGGGGGTCCCGTAGATCAGGTCGAGGTTGACGTGCTCGAAGCCGGCCGCGCGGGCCTCCGCGACGCACTGCTCGGGGCGCCCCGGCGTGTGGGTGCGGTCGAGGACCTTCAGGACGTGCGGCCGGGCGCTCTGCATCCCGAAGGAGATCCGGTTGAACCCGCCGGCGCGCAGCTCGGCGAGGTACTCCGGGCCCACGGACTCCGGGTTGGCCTCGGTCGTCACCTCGGCGTCGTCCGCGAGCCCGAACTCGTCCCGGATCGCCCCCAGCATCCGCACGAGGTCGCCGGCGGCCAGCAGCGTCGGCGTGCCGCCGCCGACGAAGACGGTCCGCACCGGCCGCGGGTCGTCGCCGAGGACCTTCCGGGCGAGCCGGACCTCCTCGACGACCTGGCCCGCGTAGTTGTCCCGCGAGGCGAGCGCGCCGCCGGCGCCGCGCAGCTCGCTCGCGGTGTAGGTGTTGAAGTCGCAGTAGCCGCACCGCGTGGCGCAGTACGGCACGTGCAGATAGAACCCGAGGGGCCGCTCCCCCGCCCCTTCCAGGGCGTGCGGGGGCAGCGCCCCGTCCTCGGGCACGGGCTCACCATCGGGCAGTACGGAAGGCATGGGGTCCATTGTCCCGTACCGCCCGGGGTGGGGGCGGGCCGCGCGGGGTCAGGCCTCGCGGGAGCCCGCGTACATCTCCTCGATGAGTGCCTTGTACTCGCGCTCCACGACGGGGCGCTTCAGCTTCAGCGAGGGGGTGAGCTCGCCGTGCTCGATGTCGAGGTCGCGGGGCAGGAGGCGGAACTTCTTGATCGTCTGCCAGCGCTGGAGGCCCTCGTTGAGCCGGTCCACGTAGCCCTGGACGAGCGTGACGGTCTGCGGGGCGGCGACGACCTCGGCGTACGTCTTCCCGCCCAGGCCGTGCTCGGCGGCCCAGCCGAGGATGCTGGGCTCGTCGAGGGAGATGAGGGCGGTGCAGTAGTTCCGGTCGGCGCCGTGGACCAGGATGTTGGAGACGAACGGGCAGACGGCCTTGAACTGGCCCTCGACCTCGGCCGGGGCGATGTACTTGCCGCCGGAGGTCTTGATCAGGTCCTTCTTGCGGTCGGTGATCTTGAGGTAGCCGTCGGCCGAGAGCTCGCCGATGTCGCCGGTGTGGAACCAGCCGTCGGCCTCCAGGACCTCGGCGGTCTTCTCGGGGAGGCCGTGGTAGCCCTCCATGATGCCGGGGCCGCGGAGCAGGATCTCGCCGTCGTCGGCGATGCGGACCTCGGTGCCGGGGAGCGGCTTGCCGACGGTGCCGGTGCGGTAGGCCTCGCCGGGGTTGACGAAGGAGGCGGCGGAGGACTCGGTGAGGCCGTACCCCTCCAGGATGTGGATGCCGGCGCCGGCGAAGAAGTAGCCGATCTCGGGGGCGAGGGCGGCGGAGCCGGAGATGCAGGCGCGCAGGTTGCCGCCGAACGCCTCGCGGATCTTGGCGTAGACGAGGGCGTCGGCGACCTTGTGCTTGGCGGTGAGGCCGAAGGGCGCGGAGGCGGTGCCGGTGCGGCGGAAGTTGTCCTGGGTGGCCTTGGCGTACTCGCGGGAGACCCCGGCGGCCCACTGGAAGATCTTGTACTTGGCGCCGCCGGCGGCGCGGGCCTTGGCGGCGACCCCGTTGTAGACCTTCTCGAAGATGCGGGGGACGGCCGCCATGTAGGTCGGCCGGACCACCGGCAGGTTCTCGATGATCTTGTCGACCCGGCCGTCGACGGCGGTGACGTGGCCGACCTCGATCTGACCGGAGGTGAGGACCTTGCCGAAGACGTGGGCGAGCGGCAGCCACAGGTACTGGACGTCGGACCGGGTGACGAGGCCGGTGGCGGCGATGGCCTTGGCCATGTACGACCAGTTGTCGTGCGGCAGGCGCACGCCCTTGGGGCGGCCGGTGGTGCCGGAGGTGTAGATGAGGGTGGCGAGCTGCTCCGCGGTGATCGCGGAGACCCGCTCCTTGACCGCCTCGGGGTGCTTCTCCAGGTACGCGGCTCCGCGCGCCTCCAGGTCGGCGAGGGTGAGGACCCACTCGTCGGAGGTGTCGGCGCCCTCGGGGTCGACGACCACCACGTGGTGGAGGTGCGGCAGCTCGGCGCGGCGCTCGACGGCCTTGGCGAGCTGGGCGGCGTCCTCGGCGATGAGCACCTTCGACTCGGAGTCCGAGAGGATGAAGGCGGACTCCTCGGCGTTGGTCTGCGGGTAGACCGTGGTGGTGGCGGCGCCGGCGCACATCACGCCGAGGTCGGCGAGGATCCACTCGACCCGGGTGGAGGAGGCGAGGGCGACGCGCTCCTCGGGCTGGACCCCGAGGTCGATCAGGCCGGCGGCGATGCCGTAGACCCGCCGCGCGGCCTGGCCCCAGCTGAGCGACTTCCAGTCGTCGGCTCCCGCGCCGGAGGCGGCGGGCACCGGGTAGCGGTAGGCCTCCGCGTCGGGAGTGCGCTCGACCCGTTCCAGGAAGAGCGCCGCGACGGAGGGCGGCCGGTTGTCGATCTGGGTCTGGTTGTCGCTCACGTCGTCCTCCGGGCGGCGGCGGTGCCTGTTGGGGTGCAACTACGGGTGCGGAACTCACTCAGGTGCGAATGCGTAACTAACTCACGAGTAACCTTCGGGGGGCTTCACATTAGAGCGCCGACGTCCGGTACGTAAGGGCCTGTGGATAACGAACGGGTCCGCGCGCCGGAGGCACGCGGACCCGTTCGCACACGGCGGACCGACTACTTCTTGGACTTGCCGCCGGACTCGTCGCTCGACAGGACGGCGATGAAGGCCTCCTGCGGGACCTCCACCGAGCCGACCATCTTCATGCGCTTCTTGCCTTCCTTCTGCTTCTCCAGCAGCTTCCGCTTGCGGGAGATGTCACCGCCGTAGCACTTGGCGAGGACGTCCTTGCGGATGGCGCGGATGGTCTCGCGGGCGATGACCCGGGAGCCGATGGCGGCCTGGATGGGCACCTCGAAGGCCTGCCGCGGGATGAGCTCGCGCAGCTTGGCGACGAGCCGCACGCCGTACGCGTAGGCGGCGTCCTTGTGGGTGACGGCCGAGAAGGCGTCGACCTTGTCGCCGTGCAGCAGGATGTCGACCTTGACCAGGCTGGACGCCTGCTCGCCGGTGGGCTCGTAGTCGAGGGAGGCGTACCCGCGCGTCTTGGACTTCAGCTGGTCGAAGAAGTCGAAGACGATCTCGGCGAGGGGCAGGGTGTAGCGGATCTCGACCCGGTCCTCGGAGAGGTAGTCCATGCCGATCAGGGTGCCGCGCCGGGTCTGGCACAGCTCCATGATCGCGCCGATGAACTCGCTGGGGGCCAGGATCGTGGCGCGTACGACGGGCTCGTACACGTCGTCGATCTTGCCCTCGGGGAACTCGCTCGGGTTGGTGACGGTGTGCTCGCTGCCGTCCTCCATCACGACGCGGTAGACCACGTTCGGGGCGGTGGCGATCAGGTCGAGCCCGAACTCGCGCTCCAGCCGCTCGCGGATCACGTCGAGGTGGAGGAGGCCGAGGAAGCCGACGCGGAAGCCGAAGCCCAGCGCGGCGGAGGTCTCCGGCTCGTAGACCAGCGCGGCGTCGTTGAGCTGGAGCTTGTCGAGCGCCTCGCGCAGGTCCGGGTACTCGGAGCCGTCCAGCGGGTAGAGACCCGAGAAGACCATCGGCTTCGGGTCCTTGTAGCCGCCGAGGGCCTCGGTGGCGCCGTGGTGCAGGGAGGTGATCGTGTCACCGACCTTGGACTGGCGGACGTCCTTCACGCCGGTGATGAGGTAGCCCACCTCGCCGACGCCGAGACCGTCCGACGGCGTCATCTCCGGGGAGGAGACGCCGATCTCCAGGAGCTCGTGGGTCGCGCCGGTCGACATCATCTTGATGCGCTCGCGCTTGTTGAGCTGCCCGTCGACGACACGCACGTACGTCACGACGCCCCGGTACGAGTCGTACACGGAGTCGAAGATCATCGCGCGGGCGGGGGCGTCGGCGACGCCGACCGGCGCCGGCACGTCCGCGATGACGCGGTCCAGCAGGGCCTCGACGCCCATGCCGGTCTTCGCGGAGACCTTGAGCACGTCCTCCGGCTGGCAACCGATGAGGTTGGCCAGCTCCTCGGAGAACTTCTCCGGCTGGGCGGCCGGCAGGTCGATCTTGTTGAGGACCGGAACGATGGTGAGGTCGTTCTCCATCGCCAGGTAGAGGTTGGCGAGGGTCTGCGCCTCGATGCCCTGGGCCGCGTCGACCAGCAGGATCGTGCCCTCACAGGCGGCCAGCGACCGCGAGACCTCGTACGTGAAGTCGACGTGCCCGGGGGTGTCGATCATGTTGAGGATGTGCGTCCGCCCCTGCTCCGGCCCCTCCGTGGGGGCCCAGGGCAGCCGGACCGCCTGGGACTTGATCGTGATGCCGCGCTCACGCTCGATGTCCATCCGGTCGAGGTACTGGGCGCGCATCTGCCGCTGGTCGACCACACCGGTCAGCTGGAGCATCCGGTCGGCGAGCGTGGACTTGCCGTGGTCGATGTGCGCGATGATGCAGAAGTTACGGATCAGAGCCGGGTCGGTACGGCTCGGCTCGGGCACGTTGGTAGGAGTCGCGGGCACGCAGGGTTCTCGTCTCGGGGCGGTGTTCGGCACGGATACGTAGCCCCCATCGTCCCATGCCCACGGCGCCACGTCCGGTTCGGGCGTTCACCGGCCCTTCCCGCCCTCCGTTTGGGCGGCCGGGAGAGCGCCTGATACCGTGGACAGCTGTGTCTCGTGCGCCCTCTCAGCCGCGCGGCACATCCTGAAGAAACATCGAACCTGTAAAGGCTCTTTCAGTGGCGAACATCAAGTCCCAGATCAAGCGGAACAAGACCAACGAGAAGGCGCGCCTGCGCAACAAGGCCGTCAAGTCGTCGCTCAAGACCGCGATCCGCAAGGCCCGTGAGGCTGTCGCCGCCGGCGACCTCGAGAAGGCCACCGTGGCCGCCCGTGCCGCCTCGCGTCAGCTCGACAAGGCTGTCTCGAAGGGTGTCATCCACAAGAACGCCGCCGCCAACAAGAAGTCGGCGCTGGCGGTCAAGGTCGCCTCCCTCCAGGGCTGAGACCGGATCTCCTGATCTCAGGCACCACCCGGCCGCAAGGGACCCAGCGGACCCTCTCTACCGCTCCCGCCCCGGCCACCCGGCCCGTACGCGACACGCGTTCGCCACGCGTGTACGGGACCACCCAGCAGTAGCCGAAGGCCCCACCCCCTCCTTCCCCAGGAGCGGGGCGGGGCCTTTTGGCGTGTGGGGGCGGGGGCGGGGTGGGGGGCCGCGAAGCGGCGCCCCACAGCGGGCCGCACCCGCGCAGGGCCCGGCGCCCCGCGATCATCGCCCCGCCGCGGCGGCCCCGCGCTCACGGGGACGCGCCCCGCGGCCGCGCAGGACGCACCCCGAGCAAAACGCACCCCGAGCAAGACGCAACCCCGCACCGCCCACACCGCACCACAGGGACCGGCAGGGATCCGCAGGGACCCGCGCCCCGCGGCGGCGTGTCAGGACGGGCGCCTGGACCTCGCGGCCCGCGCCACCGCGACGACCGCCTTCTCCAGGGCGTACTCGGGATCGTCGCCCCCGCCCTTCACCCCCGCGTCCGCCTCGGCGACGGCCCGCAGGGCCAGGGCGACGCCGTCGGGGGTCCAGCCCCGCATCTGCTGCCGCACCCGGTCGATCTTCCACGGCGGCATGCCCAGCTCGCGCGCGAGGTCGGCGGGCCGTCCGCCGCGCGCGGAGGAGAGCTTGCCGATGGCCCGTACGCCCTGCGCGAGCGCGCTCGTGATGAGCACGGGCGCGACCCCGGTCGACAGCGACCAGCGCAACGCCTCCAGTGCCTCCGCCGCCCGCCCCTCCACGGCCCGGTCGGCCACGTTGAAGGACGACGCCTCGGCCCGCCCGGTGTAGTAGCGCCCGACGACCGCCTCGTCGATCGTCCCGTCGACGTCCGCCGTCAGCTGCGTCACCGCGGAGGCCAGCTCCCGCAGGTCGCTGCCGATGGAGTCGACGAGCGCCTGGCACGCCTCGGGCGTGGCGGACCGCCCGAGGGCCCGGAACTCCTGCCGCACGAAGGTCAGCCGCTCCGCGGGCTTCGTGGTCTTGGGGCAGGCCACCTCCCGCGCCCCCGCCTTGCGCGCCGCGTCGAGGAGCCCCTTGCCCTTGGCGCCGCCGGCGTGGAGCAGGACGAGCGTGATGTCCTCGACGGGCGCGTCGAGGTACCCCTTCACGTCCTTGACGGTGTCCGCCGAGAGGTCCTGCGCGTTCCGCACGACCAGCACCTTGCGCTCGGCGAAGAGCGAGGGGCTGGTGAGCTCGGCGAGGGATCCCGGCTGGAGCTGGTCGGGGGCGAGGTCCCGCACGTCCGTGTCGGCGTCGGCGGCCCGCGCGGCCGCCACCACCTCCCGGACGGCACGGTCGAGGAGCAGGTCCTCCTGGCCCACGGCGAGCGTGACGGGGCCGAGGAGGTCGTCGCTGGAAGTCTTTCTGGTGGCCATCGCGGTCCAGCATCCCACGCCCCGCCGACAACGGGCCGCGCGCGAGAATGGCCGGGTGAGTGAACGACACGTACTGGTGCTCCCCGACCGCGACGCCGCCGAGGAGCTGTCCGAGGAGCTGTCCGCCCGCTTCGGGGTGGCCGAGGAACCGCAGCTGGTCCGGGACGCGCTGGCCGGCGAGGACGACGCCGAGGACGCGCAGTGGCTGGTGGTGGTCGAGGACCCGGACGGCCGCCTCGACCCGGCGGCTCTGGACGACTTCGCCGCCGAGTACGAGGGCTGGCTGGAGGCGCCCTAGGAGGCGCCCCGGCCCGCGTCCTTGCGCACGATCTGGATGTCCAGGTCGATCGCGATGCTGGAGCCGACGACCGCGATGCCCCGCGCGAGCAGCGTCTGCCAGGTGAGGGTGAAGTCCTCGCGGTGCAGTTCGGTGGTGGCCCGGCAGGCGGCGCGGGCCTCGCCCTCCAGGCCGCTGCCGAGGCCGAGGTACTGGGTGTCCAGGGCGACGGTGCGATTCACGCCGTGGAGGCTGAGCGCGCCGGTGACGCTCCAGCGGCTCCCGCCGCGGTGCGTGAAGCGCTCGCTGAAGAACTCGATGGTCGGGTGGACGCCGACGTCGAGGAAGTCACCGGAGCGCAGGTGGTCGTCGCGCATCTGGACCCCGGTGTCGATGGAGGCCGCGTCGATGACGACGTGCATCGCGGAGTGCTCCATGCGGTCGGCGATCCGGACCGCCCCGGCGAAGCTGTTGAACCGGCCGTGGATCCGCGCCAGCCCGATGTGCCGGGCGGTGAAGCCGATCTGCGAGTGGGTGGGGTCGATCTCCCAGTCGCCGGGTTCGGGCAGCGGCGGCTGCGGGGCGACCTGGAGCAGGACGTCCCCGAGGTCCGCGTGGAGGCCCCGGTCGACGACGGCGGTGGCGTGGTGCGGCGTGTACCCGTCGGAGGTGACCGCGATCCGGTACTCGCCGGCCGGGACGGTAGCGAGCAGGGTGCCGTACGGGTCGGTCTCCCCGCCCAGCACCTTGCGCCCGGCCGCGTCGGTGAGCGCGAACTCGGCCTGCCGCAGGGGTTCGTGGACGGGGTCGAGGACCCGGCAGCTGAGCACCCCCGCCGAGGCGGGCACGGTGAAACCGGCGAGGGCACCGCCCCGGCCGCCGCCACCGCTCCCCCGCTTGCCGAAGAGACCACCGAACATCTTCCACGCACCCCCGTGCGACTCGTTCACTATGCAACGACTTCGCATTCGATCACCCCTGGGGCGTTCGAGGCAAACGCGGCCTTATTGCCGACGAGTCCGAATTACGGATTCCGCTTCGCTTCCTCCCCTTCGGGCGCGGCCGGCGGGGCCGGCAGTTCGTCGAGCACGATGCCGAACAGCTCCCGGTACGCCTCGCGCAGCTCCTCGTCCGTGCCGAGCTCCCGCTCGGTGCGCTCCCCCGCCACGGTCCGGTACAGCTTCCGGCCTCCGATGCTGACCCGGCCGTCCTCGGTGAGCAGCGAGCAGATCACCCCCCGGGTGAAGTGGGAGTCGGGCGAGGTCCGGTGGTACCAGGCGCCGGCCGTGAAGTCCGCGAGGACCCTCGGCCGCGGCTCCAGGCGGTACCGCGTCCTGCCGTCCCGCACCACGTCGAGGTCTCCGCCGGTCCCCGGGACCTCCCGGATCACGAAGGTCCCCGACGGATCCGCCTGTTCACCGCGCTCGTCGAGGGCGAGCGGGTGGTGGCTGTGGTCGCCGAAGCCCACGTCGGCCAGCCACCGTCCGCCGTCCGCGTCCACCACGAGCAGGGCCATGTGGTCGTACGGGATCCCCACCCGCCCGTCCGGGCCGAGGACCCGTGCCTGGAGCAGCTCGACCCGGTAGCCGAGCGCCCGGAGCAGTGCGGCGAACGCTGCGTTCAGCTCGTAACAGAACCCGCCTCGCCGGGCCACGGTCACCTTGTCGACCAGCGCCTCCTCGTCGAGGACGATGTCCTGGCCGAGGTGGATGGACAGGTTCTCGAAGGGCACCGTCAGCAGATGCCTCAGGTGCAGTTCCCGCAGCGCCCCGGCGTCCGCCCGCTCCGGCCGCGCGGCGGCGAGGCGCTCCAGGTACCGCTCCACGGAAGCGGTCGTCAGGCCCTCGGACGTCTCATGATCGTTCATGGCGGCAGTCTGCCGGTTCGGCCCGCGTCACGGGGCGGCCCCGGCCGGTTCCCGGTCCCGGGTGGGCAGTTCGCGCATCCGCGGGAGGGGCGAGGGCAGCAGCCACAGGACGGCGAAGACGGCGCCCACGGTGGCGATCCACAGGGTGGGGCGGAGCCCGATCGCGGTGCCGAGCACGCCGCCGGCGAGGGCCCCGAGGGGGCGGAAGCCGTGGTTGAGGGTACGGAAGGCGCCCATGACGCGGGCGCGCACGGCGTCGGGGATGAGCGCCATCTGGAAGGATCCGGCGGCCACGTCGACGATCATCACGCCGGCGCAGGACAGGAACTCGGCGGCGAAGAGCACGCCCACGACGAGCGGCAGCGGCCCGTCCGCCGCGGGTATGAGGACCAGCGGCAGGGTGAAGCCGAGGAAGCCGGCGACGAGGGAGCCGCCGATGCCGATCCGGCGGACGACCGCCCCGCTGCACACCGCCCCGAGCAGTCCGCCGACGGCTCCGGTGCCGAGCACCAGACCGAGCAGGCCCGCGCCGAGCCCCAGCTCCCTGGTCACGTAGAGCACGAACAGCGTGTGGAACATGTAGTTGAAGAACTGGACGGTGCCGGAGGCGGCGAAGAGCGCCCGCATCGACGGCTCCCGCAGCACCCACCGCATCCCCTCCGTGAAGTGGCCCTTGGCCACGGGTGCCGGGGCGGGCTCGGCCGGCCGTACCTTCGCCAGGTATCCGGCCGACACCAGGTAGGTGAGGGCGTCCGCGAGCAGCGCCACGGGGGCGGTGAGCACCTGCACGAGGACGCCGCCGATGCCGGGCCCGGCCAGCCAGGCCATCGAACGGCTGCCGTTCACCAGCGAGTTGGCCTGTACGTAGCGCTCGGTCGGGACGAGGGCCACGAAGAGCGTGACGTTGCAGGCCTCGAAGAGCACCGACAGGGCTCCCACCCCGAAGGCGACCGCGTAGAGCTGTCCGAGCGTCAGCAGGTCGAGGGCGTGGGCGACGGGCAGGGTGAGCAGCAGCGCGGCCCGCCCGAGATCCGTGGCGATCATGATTCGGCGGCGGTTCGCCCGCCGGTCGGCCCAGGCCCCGAAGGGCAGGTTGAGCAGCAGGGCCGGGAGGAGTTCGAGGGTCTTGAGCCAGCCCATCTGGGCCGCGTCGGCGCCGAGCACCAGCACGGCGGCGAGGGGCAGGGCCATGAGGGAGATCTGGTCGCCGACGAGCGAGACCGTCTGCCCCGTCCAGTAGCGGCGGAAGGTCCGCTCGCGCAGCAGTTCCGGAAGCCGTGCGGTGAGGGCCATCCCTGCTCACTCCTCGTCTTCGTCGGTGTCCGGGTCCAGATAGGCGATCTTCAGGAAGCTGACGGGCCGGGCGCCCGGGGGCCGGGCCGCCGGGTCCTCCTCGCGGTCGAGGTAGGCCCCGAGCAGGTCGTCGATCCGCTCCCCGAGGGAGGTGAGCTCCTCGGGGGTGAGGTACACCAGGGAGTCGCCGAACAGCTCGGCCTCCCGCCACTCCTTCGGGACGCCCCTCCGGTTCTCCAGGACCTGGGCGAACCGCCCGAAGTAGCGTTCCGCGACGGCCACGTTGAGCTCGTCGGTCGCCTGGGCGACCGACGGGTCGTCGCTGTGTCCGGGCCACTCGGTGTAGCGGGCGGTGGCCTGCCAGGGCTTCTCCCGGCCGCGCCCGCCCGGCGCCTCCTCCACCAGTCCGTACTTGGCGAGTATCCGCAGGTGGTACGAGCAGCTGGCCACCGATTCGCCGGTCAGCTCGGCGGCCCGGGTGGCCGTGAAGGGCCCGTGCCGGCGCAGCAGGCCGACCAGGGTCATCCGCAGCGGGTGGGCGTAGGCCCGCAGGGCCCGGGGGTCGGTCAGCCTGACGCTGTGGGGTGTGGCGCCCTCGGGCCGCGGCGCACTGTTCTCCGGCATGTTCTAAAGCTATCTATAGAAAGATTCCTTTACAAGGACTTCTTTACAAGGGTTCCTTTAGAAGCGTTCCAGGAACCGCTTCCCAAGGAGCCGCCCCCGGCGGGAACCCCCTCCGCCCCGGTCACCACCCCCGCGCCACAGTCACCAGCCCCGCGCCACGGCCACCAGTCCGCTCCCCGCACCGGCCACGGCGACGGCCCCGTCCCGGTCGGTCCGCAGCACCCGCGCCCCACCCGCCCGCAACGCCTCCAGCGTCCGGGGCGACGGATGGCCGTATTCGTTGTCCCTGCCCGCGGAGACCAGCGCCAGCCGCGGCCGCACGGCCGCGGTCAGCCCGGGGTCCTGGTGCGCGGACCCGTGGTGGGCCACCTTCAGGACGTCCACCGCGCCCAGCTCCGGATGCGCCCGCCGCAGGGCCCGCTGCGCCGGCGGCTCCAGATCGCCGAGCAGCAGCACGCTCACCCCGCCCGGCCCACGGACCAACAGCGTGACGCTGGCGTCGTTCGGACCGCCACCCGGCGGCCCCGGCCCCGCCGGCGGCCACAGCACACGCCACTCCAGCGCTCCGATCCGCCTCCGCTCCCCCGGCTCCGCCCGCACCACCGGCACCCCCGCCGCACCCGCCACGCGCCGGACGAACTCCGCCTGCCCGGGCGGCTCGTCGAGCCCCGTGACCTGGATCGCCCCCACGGACCGCCCCCTCAACACCCCCGGCAGACCGGCCACATGATCGGCGTGGAAGTGCGTCAGAACCAGCAACGGCACCTGTCTCACCTCCAGTTCACGCAGACACCGGTCCACCGCCGCCGGATCCGGCCCCGCGTCCACCACCACCCCCGCACCCCTGCCCGCCGCCAGCACCGTGGCGTCCCCCTGGCCGACCTGGCACATCGCGAACACCCAGCCCGGCGGCGGCCAGCCGGAGATCCAGCGCACCAGCGGCACCGGCCGCGCCACCACGAGCACCAGCAGCACCACCACCCCGAGCACCGGCCAGGTCCGGTTGCGCAGCCGCCGCACCCCGGCCACCACCGCGACCGTGAGCAGCGCCAGCGCCGCCCCTCCCCACCAGCCCCCGGGCCACGCCAGCTCCGCCCCCGGCAGCGCCGCCCCCGCCCGGGCCGTCCCGGCGATCCAGCCGGCCGGCCAGCCCGCCACCCACGCCAGGCCCTCCGCACCCGCCGTCCACACCGGCGCCACCGCGAGCGCGGCGAAGCCGAACACCGTCGCGGGCGCCACCGCCAGCTCCGCGAAGAGGTTCGCCGGAATCGCCACCAGACTCATCCGGGCCGCGAAGACCACCACGACCGGCGCGGTCACCGCCTGCGCCGCCAGCGCGGCGGCCAGCGCCTCCGCGAGCCGCCCCGGCACCCCGCGCCGCCGCAGCGCCTCGCTCCACCCCGGCGCCACCAGCAGCAGCGCCCCGGTCGCCACCACCGACAGCAGGAAGCCGTAACTCCGCGCCAGCCAGGGGTCGTACAGCACCAGCAGGAGGACCACCGTGGCCAGCGCCGGAAGCAGCGACCTCCTCCGGCCGGTGGCGATCGCCAGCAGCGCGACCAGCCCGCAGGCCGCCGCCCGCAGCACGCTCGGCTCCGGCCGGCACACGACCACGAACGCCAGCGTGAGCCCCGCCCCCGCCAGCGCGGTACCGCGCAGCGACAGCCCGATCCGGGGCGCGAGCCCGCCCCGCTCCACCTGCCGCGCCCGCCCGGGCCGCCCGACGAGCAGCAGCAGCACGATCGAGAGGTTGCTTCCGGAGACGGCCAGCAAGTGCGTGAGATCCGTGGCCTCGAAGGCGTCCCGCAGCTCGGTGCCGATCCGCGAGGTGTCCCCGACGACCAGGCCGGGAAGCAGCGCCCGCGCGTCCGGGGCCAGCCCGTCGGTCGCCGCGCGCAACCCGGCCCGCAGCCCGCCGGCCGTCCGCTGGAGCCCGCTCGGCGGCCCCACGATCCGCGGCGGCCCCGCCCCGGCCCTGAGCACGGCCGCGTACGGGTCCCCGGGCTCCCGGGGCGGCGCGAAGCGGGCACCGACCCGGAGCCGCGTGGACGGCAGCAGACCCAGCCAGGCGTCCCGCCCCTCCCCCGGAGCCACGATCAGCAGCACCGGCGCACGGGTCCGTACGGCCGCTCCGCCCGCCCGCTCCACCCGGACCACCTCGGCGTCCATCACCACCGACACCGGCACCCTCGCCCGCCCGCTCACCCGGGGCCGGGTGAGCCGGGGGTCCGAGGTCACCGTCACCTCCGCCCAGGCCCGGCCGTACTCCCGCGCCAGGACGGGCACCGGCCCCCGCCGCAGATCGGCCGCGTGCAGCCCCGCCGAAGCGGCACCCGCCGCGGCGCACAGCAACACCCCGGCCCACGCGGTGGCCCGCAGCCGCCACCCCGGCGACCCACCGCCTCCGCCTCCACCACCGCCCGAAGCGGGATCCCGTCCCCCGGTCAGCCACCGCGCACCCGCCGGCGTCAGCGACACCGCCGCCCCGGCCAGACAGAGCCCCACACCGGCGACGGCCCACCAGCCGGCCACCCCCAGCGCCACGGCGGCCGCCGCCCAGGCCGCCAGCGCGGGCGGAACGAGCCGCAGATCGACCGGCTCCTCGCGCCACGCCTCCTCCTCCGCGAGCGCCGCCACCGCGCCCTCCTCCCGCGTCACGGCCGCACCAGCGGCTGGAGGTCCGCGAAGCGCTTCTCGCCGATCCCGTCGACCTCGCGCAGCTCCTCCACCGCACGGAACCCGCCGTGCTCCGTCCGGTGGTCCACGAGCCGCCGCGCGAGCACCGGTCCCACGCCCGGCAGCCCGTCGAACTGCTCGGCCGTCGCCGTGTTGAGGCTCAGCGGCACACCGCTCCCGCCCGGTCCCGGCCCAGCACCACCACCGGACGGCGCTCCGGGCACCCCGACCAGCACCTGCTCACCGTCGAAGAGGACCCGGGCCCGGTTGAGCCCCGTCAGATCCGCTCCCTCCCGCACACCTCCGGCGGCCCGCAGCGCGTCCGCGACCCGCGACCCGGCCGGCAGGGTCAGCACCCCCGGCCTGCGGACCTTCCCTCCCACGTCGACGACGACCTTCGTGGGAGCACCTCCCTCAGGACCGGCACCGGCCGCCGACGCCGACGCGGGCGAAGCCACCACCGGCGCGACCCGGACCAGCTCCGGCGCCCGCACCGGCTCCGGCCGCCCCGCCCAGAAGAAGCCACCCGCCGCACAGGCCGCCACCCCCAGCACCACGGCGAGCGCCGCCAGCGACCTCGGCTCCAGCCCGCACCGCGTCTGCACCCACACCGGCAGCCGCTCCCGCACCGCCGCCCGCCACCGCCGCTCCCCCACCCCACCGGCCGTCGGCACCGAGGGCTCCACTACCGGCGGCTCCGGAACCTGCGGCTCCGGGACCGGCGGCGGAAACAGCGCGTCGCCCCGCTCCCGTACGACGCCCGTCTCGCCCCCGGCCGCCTCCGGCGGTGCCAGAACCCACCGCACCCGGGTCCGCCGCCGCGCCCTCCCGGGCGGCGCCCCCCGACGAGGCCCCGTGGACCCGGGCCCGACCCGGGAACGGGGCAAGGAACCCGAGGAGACCGAAGAACCCGAAGAACCAGAAGAAGCCGAAGAAGTCGAAGAAGCCGTACGAAGATCCATGTCTGCGACGGTAGGGTCCGCCGCCGCCCCGTGCCGTCGCCCTCCGGCTTCTGTGGAGAGCGCCGTACCTGTGGACAACTCCCTCACCCACAAGGGTGAGAGGGCCGGTCTCAGCGCGGGGAGACGACCACCGCGAGCAGCCCCGGCCCCGTGTGCGCGCCGATGACCGCGCCGACCTCGCTGACGTGCAGCTCGTCGATGCCGGGCACCCGCTCCCGAAGGCGTTCGGCCAGCACCTCGGCCCGCTCCGGCGCGGAGAGGTGGTGGACGGCGATGTCGACGGGGCCGGAGCCGGCCTGCTCGACCGCCAGCTCCTCCAGGCGCGCGATCGCCTTCGACGCGGTCCGCACCTTCTCCCGCAGTTCGATGCGGCCCCCGTCGAGTTCGAGGAGCGGCTTCACGGCCAGCGCGGACCCGAGCAGCGCCTGCGCCGTCCCGATCCGGCCGCCCCGGCGCAGATAGTCCAGGGTGTCGACGTAGAAGTAGGCGGAGGTGTCCCCGGCGCGCTTCTCGGCCGCGGCGACCGCCTCCTCCAGCGAGCCGCCGGACTCCACGACCTCCGCCGCCGCGAGGGCGCAGAAGCCGAGGGCCATCCCGATCATGCGGGTGTCCACGACCCGTACGGGGACGGGCGCGTCCTTCGCCGCGAGCACGGCGGCGTCATAGGTGCCCGAGACCTCGGCGGAGAGGTGGAGGGAGACGATCCCGCGCGCGCCCGCCTCCGCGGCCTCCCGGTAGGCGGCGGCGAAGACCTCGGGGCTGGGCCGGGAGGTGGTGACGGAGCGCCGCTTCTGCAGCGCCTCGGCGAGCGATCTGGCCGAGATCTCGCTGCCCTCCAGGAGGGCGCGGTCGCCGATGACGACGGTCAGCGGGACCGCGGTGATGGCGTGCCGCTCCATCGTCTGGGGTGGCAGGTAGGCCGTTGAATCGGTGACGATCGCGACATGCCGGGACATGAGCGGGAGGTTACCCGCAGCGACCGCCGCTCGGCAGCCCGGCCCCGGCCGGAGACCGCCGGGCGAGCCGTCGGGAGACCCGCGCGGCCCCGCCGGCGGTCGTCCGGTGGTCAGCCGGCGGACTCCGGACGGGCCGTCTTCTCCCACGGGTACGGGGTGGCCCGGGGGTCGGGCGCGGTGATGGCCTGCGGCGTCTCCCCGGCCCGCGGCTGCGCCTCCGGCGCGGGGGCCGACTCGTACCAGGCCGTCTGCGCGGCCTCCGAGCCGGCGGCGGCCGCTCCCGCGTCGTCGGTGGTGGTCCAGTGGCGCAGCGCGCCCGTCTCGACGTCGATCTGGGCGCTCAGCGTCTCCAGGTCGTCCTCGGCGAAGCGCCGGGCCCGGTCACGGGCGGCCTGCCGCAGCGCGTCGGCCGAGCCGGTGATCCGCTCGGTCCGGACGGTGAGCTCCGGCAGCTGCCCGGCCACGTACGCCTTGTCCGGCTCCCGCTCCAGGCGCTTGAGGTCCTCGTCCAGTTCGCGTCCATGGGCGCTGAGCCGGGCGAAGAGGTCGAGGGACTCCCGCAGCGAGGCGTCCTCGACGGCTCCCGCCTGGAGCGCGTCCTGGGTGGCGCGCATCGAGGAGCGCAGCGAGAGCCGCAGCTTGGCCAGCTCGGCGGCGACGCCGACCTGGCCGAAGCTCTTGGCCCGCAGAGTGGTGTCCTCGACGGTGCGGCGGGCCTGGTCGAGGGTCCGGTCGACGCCGCGCTTGGCCGCCTTGGCCACCTTCACCGTGGCGTAGACCCCGAGCGCCACGAACGAGAGGAAGAGCAGCACCAGGATCGTGACAATCGTGGCGTCCATATGCGTCGCTCCTCAGGCTCCGTCGGCGTCCCACGGCTGTGGTCCTCCCACGGTAAACGGAACGGGCAGGCTGGAGGTTCCATCGGAACCCCCAACCTGCCCGTAGGGGAAACCCCTGGGTCCGTCGCGGCACTCAGGCCACGATGTTCACCAGCTTCGGCGCGCGCACGATCACCTTGCGGATCTCGGCACCGCCGAGGGCCGCGACGACGTGCGGGTCGGCCAGGGCCAGCGCCTCCAGCTCGGCGTCGGAGATCGACGGGGAGACCTCCAGGCGGGCCCTGACCTTGCCCTTGATCTGCACGACGCAGGTCACGGCCTCGTCGACCACGTACGCCGGGTCGGCGACCGGGAAGTCCTGGTGGACGACCGAGTCGGTGTGGCCCAGGCGGCGCCACAGCTCCTCCGCGATGTGCGGGGCGAGCGGGGCGACCAGCAGCACCAGCTGCTCGGCGACCGGGCGGGAGACCGCGCCGCCCGACTTGGTCAGGTGGTTGTTCAGCTCGGTGATCTTGGCGATCGCCGTGTTGAAGCGCATCCCGGCCATGTCCTGGGCGACGCCGTCGATCGCCTTGTGCAGGGCGCGCAGCGTGTCGTCGTCGGGCGCGGTGTCGACGACGGTGGCCTCGCCGGTCGCCTCGTCGACGATGTTGCGCCACAGGCGCTGGAGCAGCCGGTACTGGCCGACCACGGCACGGGTGTCCCAGGGACGGGAGACGTCCAGGGGGCCCATCGCCATCTCGTACAGGCGCAGGGTGTCGGCGCCGTACTCGACGCAGATCTCGTCCGGCGTGACGGCGTTCTTCAGGGACTTGCCCATCTTGCCGAGGACGCGGCTGACCTTCTCGCCCTCGTACCAGTAGGCGCCGTCGCGCTCCTCGACCTCGGCGGCCGGCACCGCGATGCCGCGGGCGTCGCGGTAGACGAAGGCCTGGATCATGCCCTGGTTGTAGAGCTTGTGGAAGGGCTCGGCCGAGGAGATGTGGCCCAGGTCGAAGAGGATCTTGGACCAGAAGCGGGCGTACAGCAGGTGGAGCACGGCGTGCTCGGCGCCGCCGACGTACAGGTCGACGCCACCGGTCGGCATGCCTTCGCGCGGGCCCATCCAGTACTGCTCGACGGCCGGGTCGACCAGCTTCCGGTCGTTGTGCGGGTCGAGGTAGCGCAGCTCGTACCAGCAGGAACCGGCCCAGTTGGGCATGGTGTTGGTCTCGCGGCGGTACTTCTTCGGCCCGTCGCCCAGGTCGAGGGTGACGTTGACCCAGTCCTCGTTGCGGGACAGCGGGGTCTCCGGCCGGGTGTCGGCGTCCTCCGGGTCGAAGGTCCGCGGCGAGTAGTCCTCGACCTCGGGCAGCTCCAGCGGGAGCATCGACTCGGGCAGCGCGTGGGCCACGCCGTCCTCGTCGTAGACGATCGGGAAGGGCTCGCCCCAGTACCGCTGGCGGCTGAACAGCCAGTCGCGGAGGCGGAAGTTGACGGTGCCCTCGCCGATGCCGCGGTCGGCCAGCCAGGCGGTGATCTTCTCCTTGGCGGCGACGACGCCCAGGCCGTCCAGGGAGATCTCGTCGTTGGCGGAGTTGACCAGCTTCGCCTCGTACGAGGCGAAGGCGTCGTCCCAGGTGGCGGGGTCGGTGCCGCGGTCGTCGCTCGGCTCGACGACGCAGCGCATCGGCAGCTCGAAGGCACGGGCGAAGGCGAAGTCGCGGGTGTCGTGGGCGGGGACGGCCATGATGGCGCCGGTGCCGTAGCCCATGAGGACGTAGTCGGCGATGAAGACGGGGACCCGCTCGCCGCTGACCGGGTTGGTCGCGTACGCGCCGGTGAAGACGCCGGTCTTCTCCTTGGCGTCGGCCTGCCGCTCCACGTCGGACTTGGAGGCGGCCTGCTTGCGGTAGGCGTCGACGGCCTCGGAGGGCGTGGCGTGTCCGCCGGTCCACACGTCGTGGGTGCCCTCGGGCCAGGCGGCCGGGACGATCTTCTCGACCAGGTCGTGCTCGGGGGCCAGCACCATGTAGGTGGCGCCGAAGAGGGTGTCCTGGCGGGTGGTGAAGACGGTGATGGCACCGGTGTCGCCGACCTGGAAGTCGACGCGGGCGCCCTCGGAGCGGCCGATCCAGTTGCGCTGCTGCAGCTTGATGGCCTCGGGCCAGTCCAGGCCGTCGAGGTCGTCCAGCAGACGGTCCGCGTAGGCGGTGATGCGCATGTTCCACTGGCGCAGCTTGGACTTGAAGACGGGGAAGTTGCCGCGCTCGGAGCGTCCGTCGGCGGTGACCTCCTCGTTGGCGAGGACGGTGCCCAGGCCGGGGCACCAGTTGACCGGCGCCTCGGAGGCGTACGCCAGGCGGTACTCGCCCAGGACCTCGGTGCGCTCGGCGGCGGACAGCTCGGACCACGCGCGCGTGGTGCCGGGGATCTCGCGGGTGCCGTTCTCGAACTGCTCGATCAGCTCGGCGATCGGGCGGGCCTTGGCGGCCTCGGTGTCGTACCAGGAGTTGTAGATCTGCAGGAAGATCCACTGGGTCCACTTGTAGTAGTCCGGGTCGATCGTGGCGAACGACCGGCGCTTGTCGTGGCCCAGGCCCAGCCGGCGCAGCTGGGCCTTCATGTTCTCCATGTTGGCCTCGGTGGACACGCGCGGGTGCGTGCCGGTCTGCACGGCGTACTGCTCGGCGGGCAGGCCGAAGGCGTCGAAGCCGAGGGTGTGGAGCACGTTGTGGCCGGTCATGCGCGCGTGGCGGGCGAAGACGTCCGTGGCGATGTAGCCGAGCGGGTGGCCGACGTGCAGGCCCGCACCGGAGGGGTACGGGAACATGTCCATGATGAACTTCTTGGGCCGGGCGGCGACCTCGGGGTCGCCCGCCAGGTCGCCGGAGGGGTTCGGCGCCTCGTAGGTGCCCTCGGCGTCCCAGACGTCCTGCCAGCGTGCCTCGATGTCGGCGGCCATGGCCGCCGTGTAGCGATGCGGGGCCGCCGTCTCGGCGGCCGTGTTGATCTCGGTCATGGTCCTAGAAGCTCCATCGATCGTCTCTGCCCACTGCCACGAACTGCCACGAAATGAAAAATCCCCTCGCACAGGAGGGGACGCCGCGCCGACTCCGACGGGGTTTCTTCCGCCCGTCGGGACTGGTCAGCGCGGCTCGATAAGCAGGAGGCGTACGGCACGCATGGCGCCAGGGTACCGCAGGGCTCACAGGGGCCGCAGCGACGTCCGCGGTGCGGCCGGGAACGACGAAAGCGGGCCATCCTGTCCGGATGACCCGCTTCTGTCGTCTGTGGAGCTAAGGAGAATTGAACTCCTGACCTCCTGCATGCCATGCAGGCGCTCTACCAACTGAGCTATAGCCCCTCACGTGCGGCGTTCAGCCTACCGCAGAAGCGCGGAGAGCCATCCGGTATGGGATGGCCCGTCTGCCTTCTGTGGAGCTAAGGAGAATTGAACTCCTGACCTCCTGCATGCCATGCAGGCGCTCTACCAACTGAGCTATAGCCCCTCGTGATCGTCTCCGCCCGGCTCCCTCTCGGGCTTCCTCGCGGCGACGGACAGAACAGTAACCGGCCGCCGGGCAGATCTCCAAATCCGTTTCTCCGGTCCTGTCGGGGGCTCCGGGTAGGGTCGCCCCCTGTGTCCCCCTCCGCACCTTCCCCCTCCCCGTCCCGCGCCCGGCCGTGGCCCCTGGTCGCCGCCGCGGCGGTCTGTCTGGTCTCGTTCGCGGCCTTCTGGGTGGCGCAGCGCGTCGCCCACGTGAACATGCTCGACGTGATGGTCTACCGGGCCGAGGCCGAGACCCTGCGGGCCGGCGGCGACCTGTACGCGATGCGCGCCACCTCGGCGAACCTGGCGATGACCTATCCGCCGCTCGCCGCCGTGCTGTTCCTGCCGCTGACCCTGGTGGACGTCCCCCTGATGCGGACGCTCTCCACGGCGGGGAACCTGCTGCTGGTGCTGGGCCTGGTGCGGCTCTCGCTCCAGCTGGTCCGGCCGGCGCTCGCCTCGCCCGCGCGGCGGGCCGACCTGTGGCGTACGACGCTGTGGGTCGCGGCGGCCGTGGTCTGGTGCGAGCCGGTGTGGACGACCCTGCGCTACGGGCAGATCAACCTGCTGGTCGCGGTGGCCGTGCTGTGGGACTTCACCCGTCGCGAGGGCAGCCGCCGGGCTGGCCTCGGCATCGGCCTGGCGACCGCGGTGAAACTCACACCGGGCCTCTTCGTGGTGCTGCTCCTCGTCGCGGGCCTGCTGCTGTGGCGGCGGGACCGGGGCATGAACCAGTGGCTGCGCACCGCGCTGACTGCCACCGGCGTCTTCCTGGTCACGACGCTGGCCATGGTGGTGGCGCTGCCCGCGGACTCGAAGACCTTCTGGACGCGGACGCTGTTCGAGACGGGCCGGGTCGGGCACGCCGAGGAGACCGCCAACCAGTCCCTGAGCGGCGTCCTCGCCCGGCTGATGCACACGGACGCGCCCGGCCTGTGGTGGCTGACGGCGGCGGTCCTGCTGGGCGGCGCGGCGATGGCGCTCGCGGTACGGGCGGCGGTGCGCGGCGACAAGGCGGTGGCCGTGGTCGTCACCGCGTTCACGGCGCTGATGGTCTCGCCGATCTCCTGGTCCCACCACTGGGTCTGGTGCGTGCCCCTGCTGATCCTGCTGTACGACCGCGCCACGCGCGCGTGGCCGGTGACGGGCGCGGTGGCGCTCGCCTTCGCGTCGTTCGCGCTGTGGTGGGTGCCGCACGACCCGGGGCGCCCCGAACTCGACCAGAACGCGGGCCAGATGCTGCTGTCGGCGGTCTATCCGCTCACGGCGACGGCGGTCTTCGCCGGGTACGCGCTGGCGGTGCGGCGGACGCGCCGGACGGGCGCCGAGAAGGCTCCGGACGCGCCCCGGGAGGCCGGCGCCGTCCGGGAGCCCCGGACGGCCGCGCGTCAGGCCGTGGCGAAGGAGTAGAACCGCTTGAGGGTGCAGTGCTCGTCGAGGAGCCGGCCGTAGATCGGCTCCCCTTCGAGTTCGCGGTAGGTCTCGATCGGGTCGCCTTTTATGATCAGCGCCCGCGCGCACTCCTCGCACCAGTACTGGTAGTCGGGGTTGACGGGGTCCATGTCCCGCACGATGGGCGTGCCGCTGCCGCACCAGTCGCACTTCCGCCTGTGCGCACCCAAAGGCCACCCTCCCGCTCCGGACCTGGTCCCCCTCCGGCCGTCCGATTCTGCCATGGCCGGGCGGCGGCCCAGAAGTGACAGAACGACAGATCCCGCCCCCCTGATGGGGGACGGGATCCGGTGACTGTGGAGCTAAGGAGAATTGAACTCCTGACCTCCTGCATGCCATGCAGGCGCTCTACCAACTGAGCTATAGCCCCTCGTGTTCTTCACGCTCAGCGCTGCGAACAAGAAGAACTTTAGCCTGTGACCTGCCGGAAAGTGAAATCCGGGCCCTGGGGCCCGGTCCGGGGTCGTCAGGTGTCGTCGCCGAGGACCGGCTCGGGCAGCGAGCCGGCGTTGTGCTCCAGGAGGCGCCAGCCGCGCGCGCCCTCGCCGAGGACGGACCAGGAGCAGTTGGAGAGGCCGCCCAGCCCCTCCCAGTGGTGGGGTTCCAGGCCGAGGAGCCGCCCGATGGCGGTCCGGATGGTGCCGCCGTGGCTGACCACGACCAGGGTGCCGTCCTGCGGGAGCTTGTCGGCGTGCTCCAGGATCACGGGGGCGGCCCGGTCGGCCACCTCGGTCTCCAGCTCGCCGCCGCCCCGGCGCACCGGCTCGCCGCGCTTCCACGCGGCGTACTGCTCGCCGAACCGCGCGACGATCTCGTCGTGCGTGAGCCCCTGCCACTCCCCCGCGTACGTCTCGCGCAGCGCGGCGTCGTGGGCGACGGCCAGACCGGTGAGGGCGGCCAGCTCGGCGGCGGTGGCCGCCGTCCGACTCAGGTCGGAGGCCACGATCGCGTCGGGGCGGAGGGCGGCGAGCAGCCGGGCGGCCCGGCGGGCCTGGTGGACGCCGGCTTCCGTGAGCTCGATGTCGGTCGAGCCCTGGAAGCGGCGCTCCAGGTTCCAGGCGGTCTGGCCGTGGCGCCACAGGACGATGCGGCGACCGGCGCCGGTCTTGGGGGCGCTCAGCTCAGCTCACCGTCCGTCCTGTCGAGGTCGGCGCCGGTCAGCGCCGCGTGCTCGGCGGCCTTGCCGCGGGTCTTGAGGGCGTCCTCGGGCAGGGGCAGCTCGGGGCAGTCCTTCCACAGCCGCTCCAGGGCGTAGAAGACCCGCTCCTCGCTGTGCTGCACGTGGACGACGATGTCGACGTAGTCGAGGAGGATCCAGCGGGCGTCGCGGTCGCCCTCGCGGCGCACCGGCTTGGCGCCGAGCTCCTTCTGGAGCCGCTCCTCGATCTCCTCGGCGATCGACTTGACCTGGCGGTCGTTGGGCGCGGAGGCGAGCAGGAAGGCGTCGGTGATCGACAGCACGTCGCTGACGTCGTACGCGATGATGTCGTGGGCGAGCCGGTCGGCCGCCGCCTGGGCGGCGGTGCTGACGAGCTCGATGGAGCGGTCCGTGGCGGTCACAAGCAGGCTTTCGTCGGCGGTCCAGTACCCCTCCAGGGTCTCACGGACCGCCGACGACGCCGTCAACGTTTACGGGGCGCCCGGAATCTCGTAGTCCCGGCCGAGGACGACGGTGACGGCGGCGGTGCCCGCGGGCTTGCCCTTGGTGACGGATCCGGCCGGCAGACCGAGGGTCTCGGCGACCTCCACGGCGGTGGCCTTCTGGGCGTCGTCGCCGTAGACGACCTCGGACTTCGCCCGGCTCTCGGTCCTGCTGCCGCCGACGAAGGCGTAGCCGCCGTTGACCAGGACGACCTTGGCCGCCTCGACGGCGTCCTCGCCGGTTCCGTCCTTGATCGAGACGCGCGGCACTCCACCGGCGTCGAGGGCGGTGACCTTGCCGCCGAGGATGTCCCTGACCACGCTGTCGCCGGTGCCCTCGGCGAGCGCGCCGTCCTGGCCGACGGGCAGCAGCGCCGTCTTGTAGGCGCCGGTCTTGGCGTGTTCGGCGAGCTTGGCCAGGGAGGCGCCGAGGTCCTTCTCGGGGAGGGACGGATCGGCGATCTGCTGGAGGTACTCGACGGCGGTGGTGGCGTTCGTGGCGTCGCTGGGCATCTTGCGGAGCATGCCGTTGACGACCTGGCCGAAGCGCTGGAGCTGCTTGGCCTCGGCCTCTCCGGAGGCCCGGAAGGTGGCGTAGGCGACGGCGGCGCGGCCGGTAAGGGTCTGCTGCTCCCCCCGGGTGACGAGCGGGTCGGCGCCCTTCTTGCCCTGGGGGTCGGGGACGGCGGTGTCGGTGTCGACCTCGATGCCGCCGAGGTACTCGACGAGGTTCTCCAGGTACGGGGTGTCCAGCCGCCAGGTACCCGCGATCTTGGCGCCGAGGAGGGTGTCGAGGGCCTCGCGGGTGCCGGTGGAGCCGTCCTCCTCGACGGACTTGCCGAGGGTGGTGGCGGCGCCCTCGGTGTCGGAGACGGCGAGGGCGTTGGGCAGCAGGACGGTGGTGCCCTGCTTGGTGGTGGAGTTGTCCACGAGGAGGGCGGTGGAGGTGCCGCCGCCCTGGGTGTCGTGGAGGTGGAGGACGATCGTGTCGCGCCGCTGCGGGCCGCCGGCGGCGGACCGGCCCTTCTCCTCGGGGTCGCCGGTGCCGGGGAGCATTCCGGCGGACCAGAGGTAGCCGACACCGCCGACGGTGGCGAGGACCAGGACGACGACGAGGGCGATCACCCGGTTGCGGCCCCGGCGGCGGGCCTCCTCGCGGCGCTCCGAGCGGCTCTCGGTGAACTTGAGCCAGTCGATGACGTCCTCGGAGTCCTCGTCGGGCTCCTCGATGAAGGAGAACTGCTCGGTGCGGTACTCCCGGTCGTCGCCGGCCTCCGCCCGGCGGGGCGCCGCGGGCGCGGCGGCGGGCGGCTCGGGTGCGGGCCGCTGGCCGGGGACGCCGGCCGGGGCGGCGGCGACGGGCGCCGCGGGCTCGGCGGCCTGCCACTGCTGCTGCCCGCCGTAGCTCTCGTACGGGTCGTAGGCGGGCTGCTGGGCGTAGCCCTGGCCCTGCTGGCCGGCGTAGGTGTCGTACGCGGGCTGCTGGGGGTTCTGGGGCGGCTGGGGGGCCTGGGGCTGGGCGTAGGGGTCGTAGCCGTACGACGTCTGCTGCTGCCCCGCGTACGGGTCGTACGCGGGCTGCTGGGGGGCCTGGGCCGGCTGCTGGTACACGGGCTGCCCGTACGCGTCGTAGCCGATGATCTGCGGCTGCGGATAGTACGGGTCGTACGGGTTCTGCTGGTCGTTCACCGGTGCCCCTCCCCGGGACTCACTCGCCGCGGTACAGCTGGCGCTTGTCGATGTAGCGGACCACGCCGTCCGGGACGAGATACCAGACGGGGTCGCCCTTCGCGACCCGTGCGCGGCAGTCGGTGGACGAGATGGCGAGGGCGGGGATCTCGACGAGGGAGACTCCGCCCTTGGGCAGTCCGTCGTCGGTGAGGTCGTGGCCCGGCCGGGTGACGCCGATGAAGTGGGCGAGGGAGAAGAACTCCTCCGCGTCGCGCCAGGTGAGGATCTGCGAGAGCGCGTCGGCGCCGGTGATGAAGAAGAGGTCGGCGTCGCTGTTGAGGGAGTGCAGTTCGCGCAGGGTGTCGATGGTGTACGTCGCGCCGCCGCGGTCGATGTCGATGCGGCTGACCGAGAACTGCGGGTTGGAGGCCGTGGCGATGACCGTCATCAGATAACGGTCCTCGGCGGGCGACACCGCCTTGTGGCTCTTCTGCCACGGCTCGCCGGTCGGTACGAAGACCACCTCGTCCAGGTGGAACAGGGCGGCGACCTCGCTGGCCGCCACCAGGTGTCCGTGGTGGATCGGGTCGAACGTCCCGCCCATCACGCCGAGGCGGCGCTTGCCGCTGCCGCCAGTAGGCACTTCCTGCTCTCCCATGCGTGCAGAGCCTACTGGCACCGCGGTGGACGCCGGCTCAGCGGCCTCCCGGTCGGCGTCCGGCTCAGCGGTCGCGGTTGAAGCGGGTGGTGATCCAGAGCAGCAGCATCAGCGCGATGAAGGCGCCACCGCCCGTGACGTACGGGTTGAGGCTGTCGTGGTTGCCACCGTGCTCGGCGCCCTCGGAGGCAAGCGTGACGAGGTTGGCGGCGGTGCTGTGGAGGCTCATCTTCGGCAGGACCTATCCGATCGGGGGTGGGAGCGGAGACTTCGCGCACATCGTATGCGGGCCGTCCCGGCCGGCTCACGCCGACTCAGGCGTTGGCGTCCCCGGCGTCCCCGGACTCCCCTCGGGCGGGGGCGTCCGCGGGCCGGTCGGCGCTCTCGCCGCTCCGGTAGCCGCGGAGCAGGAACCAGGCGAGGAGGGCGCCGCCGATCATGGAGACCAGCAGGACGATGCGGAGGGTGTCGCCCGGGCCCTGCTGCGCCGCGGCGGCGATCTCGGTGAGGGCGGCGGTGGCCGCGGCGGTGTCCGGCATGCGGGGCGTGCTCCCTCGTTGTCCACAGGGCCCGAGTTGTCCACAGGCTCTCCGCCCACGGTAGCGCCCTCGCCTAGGGTGGGACGCGTCAGGGGGACGAGTACCGACTCGTACGGATGGGCAGGGGGCGTTCATGACCGAGAACCACGGCGGGAACCAGCAGGGGGGCGTGCCGGGCAGGCAGCGCAAGCGGTTCCCCGGCATCTCCTCGCGGGCCTACGAGCACCCGGCGGACCGTTCGGCGCTGGTGGCGCTGCGGAAGCTGAGCGGTTTCGACACGGTGTTCAAGGCGCTGAGCGGGCTGCTGCCCGAGCGCAGCCTCAGACTCCTCTACCTCTCCGACTCCGTCCGGGTGAGCGACGCGCAGTTCTCCCACCTCAACGACATGCTGCGGGACGCCTGTTACATCCTGGACCTGGACCGGGTCCCGCCGATGTACGTGACGCAGAACCCGGTGCCGAACGCGATGTGCGTGGGCATGGACGAGCCAGTGATCGTGCTGACGACCGGGCTGGTCGAGCTGCTCGACGAGGAGGAGATGCGGGCGGTGATCGGCCACGAGGTCGGTCATGCCCTGTCGGGCCACGCGGTCTACCGGACGGTGCTGCTCTTCCTGACGAACGTGGCGCTGAAGGTGGCCTGGATCCCGCTGGGGAACGTGGCGGTGATGGCGATCGTGACCGCGCTGCGCGAGTGGTTCCGCAAGTCGGAGCTGTCGGCCGACCGGGCGGGGCTGCTGGTGGGGCAGGACCTCCGGGCCTCGATGCGGGGGCTGATGAAGCTCGCCGGCGGCAACCACCTGCACGAGATGAACGTGGACGCCTTCCTCGCCCAGGCGGACGAGTACGAGAAGGCCGGTGACCTGCGGGATTCGGTCCTGAAGATCCTCAACGTGCTGCCGCGCTCGCATCCGTTCACCACCGTGCGGGCGGCGGAGCTGAAGAAGTGGTCGGAGAGCCGCGACCACCAGCGGTTGATGGACGGCCACTACCCGAAGCGTTCGGAGGACAAGGACGCCTCGGTCACGGACTCCTTCCGGGAGTCGGCCGGGCACTACGCGCAGACGGTGAGGGACAGCAAGGATCCGCTGTTCAAGCTCGTCGGGGACATAGCCGGCGGTGCCGGTGACCTCGCGGGCGACCTGGGCGGACGGCTGCGGACCGTGTTCGGCGGCGGTGCTCCGAAGGAGCCCGGCAAGGACTCGGGCAAGGACACGGGCGAGGAGCCGGGCGAGGGCTCCGAGAGGTAGCCGGCCTCCGGGCGTCAGGGCCTGGGCTGGGCCGCCGGGGCGAGGGCTCCGCAGAGGGCCGGGGCCCCGGAGCGGTCGGCGGCGTAGGGGTCGGTGAGGGCCGGACCGGTCCTCTCCGGGGCCTCGGCGCCGGCCAGGAGCGGCTGGAGCGCGCCGCCGGTGCCGCTGCCACAGGCCTGCGGTCCGGCCTCGACGGTGCTGGTCAGCAGCTCGGCCCGGTGCATCCGCAGGTCCTCGCGGTCGAAGCGGAAGTGCAGGACGCGGTGGACCGTGAAGAGGGAGGCCTCGGCGGGCTCGCCGGAGCCCCGGGCGGCGGGGCGCAGCGCGTAGGTGAAGGTGTGGTCGGCGGTGACGTCCAGGATGTCCGGGGTGACCTGGGCGAAGCGCAGGGTGCCCTGGACGCGGGGGACGGGCTCGGCGAGGGAGACCTGGCGGGGGTCGAAGCGGACGACCCAGGCGGCGAGGGCGTGCCGGCCGTCGTCGGCGGGTGATTCGACGCTGCGGTCGAACTGGGCGAGCTGATCGGGGTCGAGCAGCAGGCGGGCGGGCCGGACGGTCCGGCCCGCGAGGACGTCGGGCTCCAGGGAGGAGGCGACCAGGTAGTCCTTGGCGATGCTGAGGGCGGTGACGACCTGGCCCTCGGAGAAGTGGGTGGTGCGGGCGGCGACCGGGAGGTTGATGCCGGCGGCGCCGGTGCGGTACTCGGCGGCGGGGCTGCGGGCGAGGAGCCGGGCCGGGTCGCCGCCGGGGACGGGGCCCTGCGGGGCGAGCGGGACGACGGTGGTCCGCAGCGGCTCGGCGCGCTGGTCGAGCGGCGGCTGGTAGGGGTTGCGCAGGCCGAGGTACACGGCCGTGCCGAAGGCGAGGAGGACCAGTAGGACCAGGAGGAGGGCCTGTCCGGAGCCGGGGCGGCGGCCGGCCGGGCCGGGGCGGTCGCGGACGGCGAGCGCGTGCTCGCCCATCCGTTCCCGTGCCGAGAACTCCTGGAGGTGGGCAGCGCGGACGAACGCCTCGTCGAAGACGACGGCTCGGTACTCGTCCTCACCGCCGGGGAGCCCCTCGGGGGTCCCCTCAGGCGGGTCGCCACGCCCTGCCATACCTTCAGGGTAGGTCGGCGGGGGCTTCGGTAAACGCCCAGGTACACGACAAGTTCGGAAGTTTTCCGCCGTCGGAGTGACGGTCCCGGCGGCGGGGGCGGCCGTCCGGGTGGTGTCAGGGCGTGCGGGTGGTGTCAGGGCGTGCGGGGCGCGACGGAGGACGGCGGGAGCGTCCGTCCTTCGGCCGGCGGGCGGGCGGAAGCCGGCGGGGCGGCGGTGGCCGGGGTGCCGGTGAGGACGGGCACCGGGGGCCCGGCGACCGGTGAGGCGGCGGGCGGGCCCGGGTTGGGCTGGTCGACTCCGGTGGAGGCCGGGGGGACCTGGTCCTGCCGGTTGGCGGCGGCTCCGCGGTAGACGGCGCTGAAGGCGAGGGCCACCATGCCGATGCCCATGAGGAGGGCGAGGAGCCAGGCGACGGGCCGGTGCCAGCGGGCGCTGCCCCGGTAGGGGCGCAGGGCGCCGCCGTGGCGGCCGTAGGGGCTGGCGTCGTCGCCGATGTCGTCGGGCTCGTAGGTGAGGCCGACGGGGTCGCGGCTCTCGTCGTAGAGGTCGTCGTCGCCGGCGGACCGGAGGGCCCGGGCGCGGGCGGATTCGGCTTCGGCGCGGGCCTGGGCCGCGGCGAGGAGCCGCTCGACGGCCGTCGGCTCGTGGACGGCCGCGGCCCGGACGAACTCCTCGTCCAGGACCACGTCCCAGCGGCCCTCGTCGGCGCCTCCGCGCTCGTCGTCGGGCTCCCAGCCGTTCGGGGACGGCCTGCCCCCCACGTCGTCCGGCACGGATTCAGAGTAGACCGACGATGTGGTTTTGGGCAGGGAGAGTGCGAAGTCTCCCCGCCCGTACCGAAAGGAGGTGTGCGGGATGGTGTTACCGGATGTGACCGTCGCCGGTCACGATGTACTTGGTGGAGGTGAGCTCCGGAAGGCCCATGGGGCCGCGGGCGTGGAGCTTCTGGGTGGAGATGCCGATCTCCGCGCCGAAGCCGAACTGTCCGCCGTCCGTGAAGCGGGTGGAGGCGTTCACGGCGACCGTGGTGGAGTCGACCAGCTGGGTGAAGCGGCGGGCGGCGGCCTGCGAGGTGGTGACGATGGCCTCGGTGTGGCCGGAGGTCCACGTGCGGATGTGCTCGACGGCCTTGTCGAGGGAGTCGACCACGGCGGCGGCGATGTCGTGGGAGAGGTACTCGGTCTCCCAGTCCTCGGCGGTGGCCGGGACGACGGTGGCCTTGGTGCTCCCGGCGCGGGCGAGGACCCGCTCGTCGGCGTGGACGGTGACGCCCGCCTCGGCCAGCGCGTCGAGGGCGCGGGGCAGGAAGGCGTCGGCGATCGCCTGGTGGACCAGGAGGGTCTCGGCGCTGTTGCAGACGCTGACCCGCTGGGCCTTGGAGTTGACGAGGATGTCGACGGCCATGTCGAGGTCGGCGTCGGCGTCGACGTAGACGTGGCAGTTGCCGGTGCCGGTCTCGATGACCGGGACGGTGGACTCCTCGACGACGGTGCGGATGAGGGAGGCGCCGCCGCGCGGGATGAGGACGTCGACCAGGCCGCGGGCGCGCATCAGCTCGCGGACGGAGTCGCGGGACTCGCCGGGGACGAGCTGGATCGCGTCGGCGGGCAGTCCGGCGCCGCCGATGGCGTCGCGCAGGACCGTGACGAGGGCGGCGTTGGAGGCGTAGGCCGAGGAGGAGCCGCGGAGCAGGACGGCGTTGCCGGCCTTGAGGCAGAGGGCGGCGGCGTCGACGGTGACGTTGGGGCGGGCCTCGTAGATGATGCCGACGACGCCGAGGGGGACGCGGACCTGGCGGAGGTCGAGTCCGTTGGGGAGGGTGGAGCCGCGGACGACCTCGCCGACCGGGTCGGGCAGGGCGGCGACGTCGCGGACGTCGGCGGCGATGGCGCGGACCCGCTCGGGGGTGAGGGTGAGCCGGTCGATGATCGACTCGCTGGTGCCGGCCTCACGGGCCTTGGCGATGTCCTCGGCGTTGGCCTCGACGATCTCGGCGGTGCGGACTTCGAGCGCGTCCGCGATGGCGAGGAGGGCGGCGTCCTTGGCCGAGCGCGGCAGTGGCGCGATCTGTGCGGCGGCGCCACGGGCCTGGTAGGCGGCCCGGGTGACCGGGGTCAGGTTGTCGAGGGGCGTGAGCGAGGTCATGCCCGCAGGGTACTGGGCCGGGCGGTCCGGCCCCGCACGTACGACGGGCGCATCCCGCAGTGCGAGACGCGCCCGTGCCACCGTACGGACCGCGGGGGCCCGGCCCGTCAGGATCCGGGCCCCGGCGGGTCAGTAGGGGTGGACTCCGACCGGGGCGGCCGGCGGCGGGCCGTAGCCCTCCGCGATCCGCTGGTGGTAGGTCTCCCGGTCGATGACCTCCAGGCCGACGATCTCCCAGGGCGGGAGCTTCGCGGTCTGCCGGTGCTCGCCCCAGAGCCGGAGGGCGACGGCGGCCGCGTCGTGCAGGTCGCGGGCCTCCTCCCAGTACCGGATCTCGGCGTGGTCGTTGGCGTAGCGGCTGGTCAGCAGGAAGGGGTGGTCGTGGGCGAGCTGTTCGAGCCCGCGCCGTACCTCCTTCAGCGGTGACTCGACGCCGGACACGCTGAGGGTGACGTGCCACAGCTTGGACAGGGGGCGCTCCCCCGCGCCGCCGTCCCGTGTGCCCGTCTCGGCTGCTGTGCCCCTGCCTTCCGTGGCCCTGTCCCGTGCGGCGTCGAAGTCGGCTCCGGCCTCGACACTCGTCAGGGCGCGTTCGGCCGTCCCGCGGGGCAGTGCCCCTGGGCGCGCTCGTCTCACCGGCGGCCTCCTGTGTGATGCGTGTGGTGCTGTACCCCGCGTTGCTCGTTACCCCCGAGACAAAGTTGACCAGTCCGAGCCGCCGCATGGGGCGGTTTTGGTAAAGGTCCCTTCCGGATGGCAGGAGTTTCAGCCGTTTCGGCGGCGGTTTCGCAAGGCGTCCGTACGGGTTTCCGTATGGGTTCCCATATGGGTTCCCGTACGGGGCCCGCTCCGGTCCCCGGGCGGGAGCGGCCCGGCGCCGCCCGGGGCGCCGGGTTTCAGCCGAGGACGACGAGGTCGTCGCGGTGGACGACCTCGCGCTCGTACTCGGGCCCGAGTTCCCTGGCGAGTTCGTGGGTGGAGCGGCCCAGCATCCGGGGGAGTTCCTTGGCGTCGAAGTTGACGAGGCCGCGGGCGACGGGGCAGCCGGCGGAGTCGCGGAGCTCGACCGGGTCGCCGGCGACGAAGTCGCCCTCGACGGCGGCGATGCCGGCGGCGAGCAGTGACTTCTTGCCCTCGACGACGGCCCGGACGGCCCCGTCGTCGAGCCCGAGGGAGCCCTGCGGGGTGGAGGCGTGGGCGAGCCAGAGGAGGCGGTCGGCGGAGCGGCGGCCGGTCCGCTGGAAGTAGGTGCCGGTGTCGCGGCCGGCGAGGGCGTCGGCGGCGCGGCTGGCGGAGGTGAGGACGACGGGGATGCCGGCGGCGGCGGCGATCCGGGCGGCCTCGACCTTGGTGACCATGCCGCCGGTGCCGACGCCGGCCTTGCCGGCGGAGCCGATCTCGACGTGGGCGATCGACTCCGGGCCGGTGACCTCGGCGATCCGGGAGGTGCCGGGCTTGGCGGGGTCGCCGTCGTAGAGGCCGTCGACGTCGGAGAGGAGGACGAGGAGGTCGGCGCGGACGAGGTGGGCGACGAGGGCGGCGAGCCGGTCGTTGTCGCCGAAGCGGATCTCGTCGGTGGCGACGGTGTCGTTCTCGTTGACGACCGGCAGCGCGCCCATGGCGAGGAGCTGGTCGAGGGTGCGGTAGGCGTTGCGGTAGTGGGCGCGGCGGCTGGTGTCGTCGGTGGTGAGCAGCACCTGGCCGACGCGGACGCCGTAGCGGGCGAAGGAGGCGGTGTAGCGGGCGACGAGCAGCCCCTGGCCGACGCTGGCGGCGGCCTGCTGGCGGGCCAGGTCCTTGGGGCGGCGGGTGAGGCCGAGCGGGGCAAGGCCGGCGGCGATGGCGCCGGAGGAGACCAGGACGATCTCCTTCTCGCCGCCGCTGCGGACCTTGGCCAGGACGTCGACGAGGGCGTCGACCCGGTCGGCGTCGAGGCCGCCGGCCGCGGTGGTGAGGGAGGAGGAGCCGACCTTGACGACGATCCGGCGCGCCTCGGTGACGAAGGGGCGGGTCACGGACGGCGCGGTCGCGGTCGGCGGGGCCGGGGCGGTCGGGGCGGTCGCGTCCTGTCGGTTCATGTCCTGCTGCACCGTCGCCATCTCCGTCGCCACCTGCGCCGTCCTCACTCGCTGTTCTGGCGCCGTGCGCTCCCGGCACGGTCGCGAGGGGCAATCTACGCGAGCCGGGACGGCTGCCGCTCGCCCATTCCGTTCTCCGGACCGCCGCTCCGCGGGCCGCCGCCCCCTGCCCCGCCCCCGGTCCCGGGGCCCCGGCTGACCAGGATCCGGCGGGAGATCACGTACGTGAAGGGGATGGCGACGACGGCGGCCACGAGTGGCGCGATCCGGTCGTCCGTTCCGGCCCAGGTGACGAGCGCGTACAGGCCGGCGCTCTGCACCGCGTAGTTGGTGACGTTGGTGAGGGGGAAGAGGGCGAACTTCTTCCAGGTGGGGCGGGTGCGGTAGGTGAAGTAGGTGTTGAGGAAGAAGGAGCCCACCATGCTGAGCAGGAAGGCGAGGGTGTACGCGGCGAAGTACGGCATCCAGGGGTGGAGCAGCAGGTAGCAGCCGAAGAAGGTGCCGGTGTTGATCCCGCCCACCACGCCGAAGCGGATGATCTGGCCGAGCTGGTCTCGCATGGGCCCATCAGATCGCCGGGAGATGAACGGGGCGTGCCGCGGGGGCGACGCCCGCACGGCGAACGGCCCCCTCGTACGCGATGTGCGAGGGGGCCGTGCGGTGCTTCTGGCCGGTCCTAGACGGCCGCGCCGCGGCGGGCGGTCCAGCCCGTCCAGGCGGAGTCGATCATGTCGCGGACGTCGTACCGGGCCTTCCAGCCCAGCTCGGCGGCGATGCGGTCGGCGGAGGCGACGACGCGGGCCGGGTCGCCGGGGCGGCGCGGGGTGACGAGGGGCTCGGTGGTGTGCCCGGTGATCTCGTTGATCAGGGCGACCATCTCGGTGACGGAGACGCCCTCGCCGCGGCCGATGTTGACGGTGAGGTCGCGCGGCTCGCCGGCCTCGGCCCACTCGGAGAGCTTGCGGGCGGCCACGAGGTGGGCGTCCGCGAGGTCCTCTACGTGGATGTAGTCGCGGATGCAGGTGCCGTCCGGGGTGGCGTAGTCGTCGCCGAAGATCCGGGGGGCCTCGCCGGCGTCGAGCCGCTCGAAGACCATCGGCACCAGGTTGAAGACGCCGGTGTCGGCGAGCTCGGGGGTGGCCGCGCCGGCCACGTTGAAGTACCGCAGGCAGGCGGTGGCGATGCCGTGCGCCTGGCCGGCCGCGCGGACCAGCCACTCGCCGACCAGCTTGGTCTCGCCGTACGGGCTGAGCGGCGCGCACGGGGTCTCCTCGGTGACGAGGTCGACGTCCGGCATGCCGTACACGGCGGCGGAGGAGGAGAAGAGGAAGTTGCGCACGCCGGCCGCGGCGACCGCCTCCAGGAGGACGGTGAGCCCGACGACGTTCTCGCGGTAGTAGTGCAGCGGCAGCTCGACGGACTCGCCGACCTGCTTCTTCGCGGCGAGGTGGACGACGCCGGTGACGCCGTGCTCGGCGAGCGTCCGGTCCAGCAGCTCGCGGTCGAGGGTGGAGCCGACGACCAGCGGGACGCCCTCCGGAAGCCGGTGCGCGTAGCCCGTGGACAGGTCGTCCAGGACCACGACCCGCTCGCCCGCCGCCGTCATGGCGCGCACCACGTGCGCGCCGATGTATCCGGCACCACCGGTGATCAGATAAGTCATGCGCCCCTCGTCCCTCTCGCTGAGAACTCCGGGGTACACGGTACCGGCTGCCCGCCCCGGCCCCCGGGGCGTCACTCCCCCAGGCGTCATACTGGACGGGTTCATCCTTCCGTCGGGTCATGTTCAAGGAGTCGTCCGCCGTGCGAAATCCCGAGGCACCCAGGCTGCTTGGGGTCTACCGCCGAGCCGTACCGGAGCGCGTGCGGCGGGCCATCGTCGCGCAGGTCGACGCCGACATGCGCCGCAAGGTGAAGATGCGCATCGCCAGCGGCACCGCGGCCGCCGAGCGGCTGCGCGGCGGCCGGCTCGCCAAGCGCTACGGCGCCTACACCGCCGGTGCCGACCGCGCCGTGATCAACGTCGGCCGGGAGCCGAAGGTGGCGCTCGTCACCGAGGGCATCACCCCGCTCCGGGCCCGCCGGGCCAACCTGGACGCCGTCCTGGAGGCGCTCGCCGCGGCGGGCGTCGAGCACTTCTGCGTCCGCGGCCAGTCGGAGACCGCCGCGGCCGTGGCCGTGCGCGAGGAGGACCGCGACGCCGTCCTCGCCGCCCTGGCCGAGGCCTGCCGGCGGCTGCCGGGATACGTGACGCCGGTGAGCGGCAACAACCCCGTCACCCGCGCGTCCGAGCCCGGCTTCGAGCAGGCGAGCTGGCAGCGGGTGCGCACCTCCCCCGTGGTGCGCCTCACCTGGTACCACACGGACCCGACGCACCAGTTGGCGCTCGGGGACACGTACGGCTGCGACGTGGAGTTCTGGACGTTGGAGGAGGGGCAGCTGACCGCCCCGCGCGCCGGGCGGATCGCCACGGTGCTGCCGCCGTCCGGCGAGATCGTCCCCGTCCCTGAGCCGTACTTCACGAGCCTCGCGCCCCGCGGTGCGGAGGGCGCCCCGCTCGTCCCCGCCCGCGCGGAGACCGCCGTCGTCCCCACGGACGAGGTCACCTTCCCGGTCGACGTCGTCTACACCTGGGTGGACGGCTCGGACCCGGCCTGGCTGCGGCGGCGCGCCGAGTTCTCCGGCGAGGGCTACCACGCGGAGGCGGCGAACGCCGCCCGCTACCTCAGCCGCGACGAGCTCCGCTACTCGCTGCGCTCGCTCCACATGTACGCCCCCTGGGTGCGGAACATCTACCTGGTGACCGACGACCAGACCCCCGACTGGCTGGACACGGACCGGCCGGGCCTGAAGGTCGTCTCGCACAAGGACGTCTTCCGCTCCCCCGACCTGCTGCCGACCTTCAACTCGCACGCGATCGAGTCGCAGCTGCACCACATCGAGGGGCTCTCCGAGCACTTCCTGTACTTCAACGACGACGTGATGCTCGGGAACGAGGTGACGCCGGGCGACTTCTTCCACGCCAACGGCATCACCAAGTTCTTCCCGTCACCGGCGCTGGTGCCGCTCGGCGAGCGGACCGCCGACGACCCGCCGGTGGCCGCCGCCGGCAAGAACAACCGCCGCCTGATCCAGGAGCGGTACGGCGCCGTCCTCGTCCAGAAGATGAAGCACATGCCGCATCCGCTGAGCCGCGCCGTACTGACCGAGATCGAGACGGAGTTCGCCGCCGAGTACCGGCACACGGAGGCGAGCAGGTTCCGCAGCATCGACGACATCTCGATCTCGTCCTCGCTGCACCACTACTACGCCTTCCACACCGGCCGCGCGGTCCCGTCCCAGCTGCCGTACTCCTATCTGGACCTGACCCACCCGTGGACCGAGACCCGGCTCGGCCGGCTCCTCGCGGCGCGGGACAAGAGCGTCTTCTGCGTCAACGACACGGTCTCCACGGAGCAGGAGGTGGGCGAGCAGAAGGACCTGATCACCCCCTTCCTGGAGGCGTACTTCCCGGTGCCCAGTCCGTACGAGAAGTAGCGCGGCGAAACGGGGAGGGGCGCCGGGACCATGTGGTCCCGGCGCCCCTCCCCGTTTCGCCCGTGGGCCGCGGCAGCGCTCCGGGTCAGTCGCGCTCGAAGCGGGAGCGGACCGGGAAGTAGGCCTGGAGGAAGGCGCTCAGCACGCGGTCCTGCTCGTCGACCGGCACCTCCGCGTCCGCGGACTCGCCGATGCAGAACACGTCGTGGCTGCGGGAGGCCAGCAGCCGGCTCAGCACCGAGTGGTGGGCGTAGTTGCCCACGTTCACGTAGCTGCAGGAGATGGCCGACGGCACCGAGTTGCCCGTCAGGTAGCCGTAGTGGTGGTGCAGCGACGAGGTGATCGACAGGTCCGTGTTCGCACGGAACGGGTTGCGGGCCGTCGTCGCGATCTCCTCCGGGAACCGGTCGGTGATCTCCTGGAGCACACTGCGGCGCAGCGGGTGCGGCGCGTGCAGGAAGCTGTGCGTGGCGACCCGGCCGAAGGCCTCTTCGAGCAGGGCCCGGTTGTTCTTGGCGGCGGCGAAGTAGCCCTCGTCGTCCGCCGACGGGGGGCTCGGCGGGACGGTGGTCGGCGAACGGAACATCTTCGCCACGCCGTTGCTCAGGAAGAAGGAGCCCGGCCGCAGCGGACGTCCGACGAACACGTCGTCGTTGAAGTACAGGAAGTGCTCGGAGAGCCCCTCGATCCGGTGCAGCTGCGACTCGATCGCGTGCGAGTTGAACGTCGGCAGCCAGGAGGGGTCCGGGAAGATGTCCTTGTGGGACACGACCTGGATGCCCGGCTGGTCGGTGTCGAGCCACTCCGGCGCCTGGTCGTCGGTGACGAGGTAGATGTTCCGCACCCAGGGCGCGAACATCTCCAGCGACCGCAGCGAGTACCGCAGTTCGTCGCGGTTGCGGAAGCGGACGTCGCCGCTGTCGGCGTCGTCGACCGGCATGTCCATCCGGCGTCGCACCGCGTCGCGGCGCTCCCGCCAGGCGGGGTCCGTGTCGTCGACCCACGTGTAGACGACGTCGATCGGGAAGTCGACGTCCCACATCAGGTTCTTGGTGAACTGGCTCAGCGTCGGGTAGTCGCGGCCCGCGACCTCCAGCTTCGCCGTCGGCTCCAGCGACGGCAGGCGCCGGCCGAGCAGGGTGGTGGAGCGGGGGCTGTTGCGCCAGCCGTCCTCGTCCTCGTCCCAGAACTCGACGGTGCAGCCGTACGCGGGGCCGTACCGCAGGGTGCGGCTCCCGCTGGTCACCGGGGTGAAGATCTTCACGCCGGCGACCTCGCCGACGGTGTCGAGGCGCTCGGCCAGCACGGCGCCGGGCGCGGCGCCGCGGGGGGTGATCAGCTCGCCGTAGACGGGCTGCCCGTGCAGCTCGGTGGCGAGGGCGCTCAGGGCGCGCTCCCGCTCCTCGACCGGGACGGCGAGGAAGTGGGCGACGCTGTCGGTGCGCAGGTAGGTGTAGGGGACCCCGGCGGTCTCGAAGACCTTGGCGGTGGCCTCCAGGTTCGTCCGCGCCATCGTCGACGCGTCGATCTCGTCGCTCACCTGCGAGAGCCGGCCGGCGGAGCGGATCAGGGAGCGGTTCTGCGCCTGGATCAGCACCTCCCGCGCCTTCTGCTCGTCGGCGGAGTTCGGGAGCAGCGTGACGGGCGCGGCGACGCTGAAGTTCTGGGTGCCGCCCTTGGCGAGGCGCAGCGCGGCGCGGTCGGCCCGCGAGGCGAGGCGCTGGGGCGAGTCACGGCGCGCGACGAGGCGCTCGAAGAGCTCCTCCCACTGCACGGTGATCGTCTCGCCGGAGAACCGCTCGTAGACGCCGGACCGGGCCGCCTGCCCGAAGGCGAGGCGGGTGTCGTCGTCGCCCATCAGCCGGGACATGGCCTCGGCGAGGGAGTCGATGTCCTTGGAGGGGACGAGGAGGCCGTCCACGTCGTGGCGGATGATCTCGGCGGGCCCGGTGACGATGTCGTACGCGACGACGGGGACGCCGGCGGCGAAGACCTCCAGGAGGACCAGCGGGAAGGCCTCGTTGCGCGAGGGCAGCAGGGCCAGCGCGGCCTTGGCCCACTCGGCCTCCATCCGGTCGGTCCGGCCCATGAACTCCACGCGGGCGTGGAGTCCGAGGCCCTCGACCAGGGCGCGCAGGCGGACCAGCTGGGGGCCGTCGCCGAAGATGCGCAGCGTCCAGTCGGGGAACTCCTCGGAGACCCGGTGGAAGGCGTGGATCGCGTGGTCGAGCTGCTTCTCCGGGGTCATCCGGGCAGCCAGGACGATGGTCTTGCTCTCCAGGTCGGCCCGGGGGCGGTAGCCGTCCGGCACCGCGTTGGGGATGGCGACCAGCTCGGGGGCGGTGTCGCCGAGGGAGTCGGCGAACCAGTCGTTGGTGCGCTCGGTGAGGGAGACGAGGGCGTCGATCCGCGGGCCGTGGACGAGCAGCGGCTCGCCGGAGACGCCGCGCAGCTGGGAGGCGCGGTGCTCCTGGTGCACGGTGATGACCCGGGACGGCGCGAGCTCCGCGGCGGCGGCCATCAGGGCGGGCGTGGTCGTCACGAGCACGTCGGTGTCCAGGGAGCCGAGCTCCCGGGTCATCTCGATGTCGGAGAGCCGGTCGAAGGTGGACTCCCAGGACGGCTTGATGATCTCGCTCGGCAGGGAGGCCAGGGTGCGGCACGCCGCCGCGTCCAGGACGGACTCCCGGACGGGGCGCTCGACCGCGCCGGTCCGGTCGATCAGATAGCGCCGCTTGACCTTCTTGGCCGCGGCGAAGAAGGGCTCGTCGCGGGTCTTGAAGACGCTGAGGACCTCGACCTCGTGCCGGGGCGCGAGATGGATCGCCTGGGTGTAGGCGGCCATCTCCGTTCCGCCCATCTCGTCACCCCAGGTGAGCAGAAACGTGATCTTCATGCGACTTCCTCTGTGCGGGGGGACACGGGTATGACATCGACGCAGCTGACGACCAGCGCGCCGGCCCCCGCGACATAAGCGTGCACCCGCACGAGGGAGCCGTTGCCGAGGGCGATGATGCGAATGGGAGTGCGGAAGACCCGCCGGGGGTAACGGACGTCCGTGAACTGCCGGGCGATCTTGAGCCGCTGCCCCCCGGCCCGCACGAAGAGCTCCCAGACCCGGGCGTGGTCGACTCCACCCATCCGGTCGAAGGGGACGTCGAACCGGAACCGGTCGCCGTCCCACTCCGGAGTGACGGAGACGGGGCTGCCGCCGCCGCGCCGCAGCACCGCCTCGGCCTTGCCGCGCGCGTCCTCGGCGGCGAAGCCGTAGACCCGGCCGTGCACGGTCATCCGGTCCCAGCGCAGCTCGAAGTCGGTGAACTCGGCGTGCCGGCGCGGGGCGCGGACCTTGATCAGCGCGAAGCCGTCGACGGAGCGGACGATGCGGAAGAGGGCGCCGCTCGTCGGGGACGGCGAGTAGACGCGGGTCGGGCCGTCGGCGGCCGGCTCGGCGAAGGCGGCGATCGCGACCCGGTGCTCCTCGCCCTGCGGGTCCGTGAGGAGCAGGGTGAGCTTCCACAGGCCGCTGGTCAGCACCGGTCCGCGGCGGCCGGTCTCCGAGGGGGTGTCGTAGCGCAGCGGCGCCGTCGTGGTGAGCAGGGCCGTGCCGTCGGTCTGCGGCTCGACGTCGAGCGGCAGCTCGACGCGGTGGGAGCCGTGGGTGAGGACGAGCACGGCGGAGGCGGCCCGGCCGCGGGCGACCGCGACGGCGAAGTTCAGCGTCCGGCCGCCGGAGATCGAGAAGTGGACGGGCCTGATGTGGGCGCGGGGCCGGAGCCCGCCGCCGAGGGCCGGGACGGTGTGCAGTCGCTCGACGCGACGCCGCATGCGGACGGCGGCCTTGCGAGCACGCTTGGCAGCGCCCACCGCATAGGGCAGCAGTGAGTCACTCACAGCGATCCCGGCTTCCATTAGGTCTGACTCAGTCAGCCTCGGATGATGCCAAGGATGGGAACCCTGGGCAAGTTCACCCAAGATTCAGCCATTCCTGTGATGATCATCACCTGATCTTTTGAAACCTTTCCTTTCCATTTCCCTCTTCACTTGTGTGGCGACTCCGACGGGTCGTCTCTACACGAGAGGGAAAAGATGGACCGCCGGAGCGAAGCACCGCGCCGCAGCACGACCCGACGCAGCGTGCTCGCGGGCCTGACGGGCGCCGCACTCACCGGAGTGCTCGCCGGATGCTCGAAGGGATCGGGAACCGGCCTGGCCGCGGGTACGGGCACGGGCACGACCGGCGGCACGGCGGACCCCACGGCGCCCGTGCGCCGGACCAGCACGGAGCGGCGCGCCGCCTTCGCCCCCGCCCCCGCCACGCGGGTCATGCAGATCGTCGCCCACCCGGACGACGACCTCTTCTTCATGAACCCCGACGTCGCCCAGACCCTGGCCCAGGGGATACCCCTGGTCTCCGTGTACGTCACGGACGGCGGCTCCTTCGGGCTCAACGCGATACCCGGCCTGCCGGAGCCCCCGGCGGACATACCCGGCTACGTCTCCTCCCGCCAGCAGGGCCTGCGCCAGGCGTACGCCTCCATGCTCGGCGTCCCGCTCTTCACCCCGTGGGAGCGCACCGAGGTGCTGCTGCCGGGCGGCCGCCGGGCCGAGCTCAACCGGCTGGAGCACCAGGGCCGGCACGCCGAACTGATCTTCCTCAACGTACGGATGCACACGGAACAGCTGGGCCGGCCGGTCAACATGACCGCCCTGTGGCAGACCCCGGGCACCCGCCTCCCCACCCAGCCCGGCACCGGCTCGCCGGTCTCGGCGTCGTACTCGTACAGCCGTGACGAGCTCATCGAGACACTTGTCTCACTGCTCCGCCGCTACCGGCCCACGCTCGTGCGGACGCTCGACCCCGACCCGGACCACCAGCTGCACGACCGGCTGCACCCGCGCGGCAGCGACCAGCCGAACTACTCCGACCACCCGGACCACACGGCCACGGCGCTCTTCACCTGGCGTGCGCTCGCCGACTGGGCCGCGGGCTCGGCGCGCGGCGTCCCGGTCTTCCAGACCGAGGCCTACCGGGGCTACTACAACCAGCGCTGGCCGCACAACCTCTCCCCCGAGACGGTCGCCCTCAAGGCCAAGACCCTCGACGCGTACGGCGGCGACCCCTCGTGGCAGTGCGGCAACGAGGGCGGCTGCGGCGACTACGCGATCGGCGGGGGCCGGACCCTGAAGTCGGCGAAGGGCTGGGTGCGCAGCACCCACCGGCGCTACCCGAACGCCGGACCCCAGGCCGTGCGGAACCGCGACGGCGACGTCTGGGTGTTCGGGGTCGTCGGGACCCGGCTCGCCCGCTGGACCACTGACCCGGTCACCGGGAAGCCGGGACCCCCCGAGGACCTCGGCGGCGGCCCGCTCGCCCCCGCGATCTCCGTCACGACGGGCCCGGACGGGCGCCTGCTGGTCTTCGGCCTGCGTTTCGCGCGGCTCGAAGGATCGACGGAGCGCAACGTGCGCGAGGTCGTCATGCTGCGGCAGGAGACGCCCGGCGGCCCCTTCGAGCCCGGCTGGACCAGCCTCGGCAACCCGGAGAGCGCCGCGCGGCGCACCCGGCTCGCCGGCACGCCGACGGCCGTCACCGGCTCGGACGGCCGGGTCCACCTCTTCGTGCGCAACGGCAACAAGGGCGTCAGCACCCGGGTGATGACCGGCGGCGGCCACTGGTCGCCGTGGCGGCCGCTGCCCGGCGGGCGGGTCCAGGAGGGGCTCTCCGCCACGGTCGACGGCAAGGGGCTGATCCACCTCTTCGCCGCGTCCTCCGGCTGGGTGGAGCACTGGACGCAGCGCGCCCCGTCCGGCGGGATGCGCAAGGGCTCGCGCCGGCTGGTGGCGAAGCCCGGCGACGTGCCGAACGCGGTGACGGCGTCGGACGGCTCCGTGCTGCTCGCGTACCGGGGCGTGGCGAGCGGCGGCCTGCGGGTCGAGCGGCTGGCGGCCGGCGCGCCCAAGAACTGGACGACCGTGGCGTACGTCGACCTCCCGGCCTACGGCCGCGTCAGCCTGGTCGGCGGACGGCGGCCGCACGCGGACGACCTGCTGATCGCGGTGCCGGGCGGCGGCGGCGAAGGGCTCGTCTACGACGTCCGGGGCAGGGAGACGCTGGGCGTGCACACCCGCGACACCGCCGTCTCGGTCGGCGTCCCCACGACCCTGACGTCCCCCGGCTCCACGGTCGTGGTCGCCACCGGACTGAACGCGACCCCGGTCGTCTCGCACCTCCGGCAAGCCTGACCCGCACGCACGAGAACCCCCGCCCGGCCTTGGCCGAGCGGGGGTTCTTCGTCGAGGGGGACGGGCCCCGCCGGGACGGGCGCCCGGGCCCGCCGGCCGGGGCCGGTCCCGCTAGAACGGGTTGAAGTCGTCGTACTCGCGCTGCGCGTCGTCCCGTTCGGCGTCGCGGTCGCGGCGGCGCTGGGCGGCGGGACGGGGGGCCTCCAGGCGGTGGTCCTCACCACGGCGGCCGAGCATCTCGGCGCCGGCCATGAGGGTGGGCTCCCAGTCGAAGACGACCGCGTTCTCCTCGGAGCCGATGGCGACGCCGTCGCCGGCGCGGGCACCCGCCTTGAGGAGGGCGTCCTCGACGCCGAGGCGGTTGAGGCGGTCCGCGAGGTAGCCGACGGCCTCGTCGTTGTTGAAGTCGGTCTGGCGGACCCAGCGCTCCGGCTTCTCGCCGCGCACCCGGTACACCTCCTCCTGCTCGTCGAACGTGACGGTGAAGCCGGCGTCGTCGACGGCCTTCGGGCGGATGACGATGCGGGTCGCCTCCTCCTTCGGCTTCGCGGCACGGGCCTTCCCGACGATGTCGGCGAGGGCGAAGGAGAGCTCCTTCAGGCCGGTGCGGGCGACCGCGGAGACCTCGAAGACGCGGTAGCCGCGCTCCTCCAGGTCCGGGCGGATCATGTCCGCGAGGTCCTGGCCGTCCGGGATGTCGATCTTGTTGAGGACGACGATGCGCGGACGGTCGTCGAGACCGCCGTACTGCTTCAGCTCCTCCTCGATGGTGTCGAGGTCGCTGAGCGGGTCGCGGTCGGACTCCAGCGTGGCCGTGTCGAGGACGTGCACGAGGACCGAGCAGCGCTCGACGTGGCGCAGGAACTCCAGGCCGAGGCCGCGGCCCTGACTGGCGCCGGGGATGAGGCCGGGGACGTCGGCGATGGTGTAGACGGTCGAGCCGGCCGTCACCACGCCGAGGTTCGGGACCAGGGTCGTGAAGGGGTAGTCCGCGATCTTCGGCTTGGCGGCCGAGAGGACGGAGATCAGCGAGGACTTGCCGGCGCTGGGGTAGCCGACGAGCGCCACGTCGGCGACGGTCTTCAGCTCCAGGACGATGTCGTCGAGGTCGCCGGGCTCGCCGAGCAGCGCGAAGCCGGGGGCCTTGCGGCGGGCCGAGGACAGCGCCGCGTTGCCGAGGCCGCCGCGGCCGCCCTGGGCGGCGACGTACGTGGTGCCGTGGCCGACCAGGTCCGCGAGGACCTCGCCCTTCTTGTCGAGGACGACGGTGCCGTCGGGCACGTACAGGACGAGGTCCTGGCCGTCCTTGCCCGCGCGGTTGCCGCCCTCGCCGGGCTTGCCGTTGGTGGCCTTGCGGTGCGGCGAGTGGTGGTACTCCAGGAGCGTGGTGACCGACTGGTCGACGACCAGGATCACGTCGCCGCCACGTCCGCCGTTGCCGCCGTCGGGGCCGCCGAGCGGCTTGAACTTCTCGCGATGGACGGAGGCGCAGCCGTGGCCCCCGTTACCCGCGGCGACGTGCAGCTCGACGCGGTCCACGAAGGTGGTCATGGTTCTGTGCCTCCAGCAATCAGCTTCGTACGGAATGTCTATCTAGTAACACGCGAAAGGCGGACCCTCTTCCCTGCCGGGAAGTGAGGTCCGCCTCCGCGAAGCGTCCGATCAGGCGACCGGAACGATGTTCACGACCTTGCGGCCACGGAAGGTGCCGAACTGCACCGAACCGGCCTGCAGGGCGAACAGCGTGTCGTCGCCACCGCGACCGACACCCGAGCCCGGGTGGAAGTGGGTGCCGCGCTGACGGACCAGGATCTCACCGGCGTTGACGACCTGACCGCCGAAGCGCTTCACGCCGAGCCGCTGGGCGTTGGAATCGCGACCGTTCCGGGTGGACGATGCGCCCTTCTTGTGTGCCATTGCTCAGTCCCTCTTTACTTCGCGGCCGTCGGGATGGACGTGACCTTGATCGCCGTGTACTGCTGACGGTGACCCTGGCGACGGCGGTAGCCGGTCTTGTTCTTGTAGCGCAGGATGTCGATCTTGGCGCCCTTGGTGTGGTCCACGACCTCGGCCTGGACCTTGATGCCCGCCAGGACCCACGGGTCGCTGGTCACGGCGTCGCCGTCGACGACGAGCAGGGTCGAGAGCTCGACCGTGTCGCCGGGCTTGGCGGTGGAAATCTTGTCAACCTCAACGATGTCGCCGACAGCAACCTTGTGCTGGCGACCACCGCTGCGCACGATGGCGTACACGCGGATCTCTCTCTCACTCGACGGAAACCCCTGAAGCCAGCCGCCCACGCGCGGGCCCGGGGGTCCACGGCGATCCGGATCGGACGAGCGGCCTCTCCCGGCGGGCGGGAGGGGGGTGCTCAGGGGTGCGGCGCGTCACAGACACGCCGACGGTCTAGGTTACGGGCGGCACCTTGACGTGGTCAAACCGGGGCGGGAACCACCCGAAGGATCTCGAACGACATACGAACGGTGATGGCTGATCACACTCAGCAATGGGGTTGATTTCAGAATAATCAACCCGCCAATTCATCGACTAAAGCGCATTGCAGAAGGTCGCGTCCGGATGATTCAGAACCGATGCTCGAACTTTTCGAGAATGTGGCTCGGTCAGGACCCGCTCCGCTGTTGTGAACGAAAATCGGAGTCCGCTCCGCCAGCACATGGCACGCGTGGAAATTTTCGACCATCAAGTTGTCCAGCCGCCGTCAAGAAGCCCCGCCAGCATGACGACTGACGGGGCTTCACTACGAGCTCTCCAGAATCGAGGATCTTTTGAGCGCAGGCCGTTGAGCTTATATTGGCACGAAAATCAGGAGCCGAAATAAGCCAGCCCGATCAGCTTCCGCGACAATCTCGATTAGCTTACGGATTTTCACCCATTAGACCTTCGAGACTATCATGCAAGCGCTCGCTCTGAATTCTGGCTGACGACCAAGCCCGACTGAAATGAACCAGACGCTTGGCATCCGACCGACTACTCAATCCGAGATCCACAACGGCGCGAATGCATTCGACTTGCGATAGGCCCGCCTCTTTCAACTTCATCAGGATGGCTTCGTGGCCAGCACCATCCTCAAGTTCTCTGCGCACTGAACTCAGCGCACTTGAGTACCTATCCATACAGATACCCTTCCCGTCATTTGGTGAGCTTTCGCTAGCATCCCTTAGGAAGGTCGATACTCCATTTCCCCGACTTTCCATTCTCCGGACCTGAGCTGGTGCGAAGCCAATTAACCTCAAGCTTCTCAAATCCCTGGGCCGCAGCCGCGTCGGTGACCTTTCTCTTGAGGGCCAAGAAATCACTTGGCCCGACAGAGCCTCGGGGAAGATCGCCGTCCGCTCCATAGATAGACACATTGTCTAGCGTGAGCTTATTTCCATCGATCTCGACGAAGGCCCCGACGTCTATGTTTCCTTGGGCTGTTTTCAGCACCGTATGAAAGTAGTAGCCGCCTCTAAAGTCATCGATAGAGGCGTTACCCGAGCTGTTGTGCACGAGTACTGGCGTGCTGCCTGCGAGGACATAGTACGCGTGCACGTCGTTGACGGTGAGGTCGTGCGTGCGCTGGCGTTCCGTGAAGAAACGAAGGTCCGTCACCGGGAACGTCAGGCCCTGCGGGGTGCGCAGGAGCATACCCGGCTTCAGGTCGCCGGCCCTGACGAAGCGCTTCTCGTTCTCCACCCAGAACGGGTGGGTGACCGTCGAGACGAGGGACGAGTTCGTTCCGTCCGTCGCTGTGACCGTGAGGTCGACGAAGTCCTTGTCGTCCTCGGTGACGATGGTGCCGACCACCGTGCGTGTCACGGTCTTACCGGTCGACGGATCGGTCGTGGTGATCTCGTCGCCGATGTCGACGTCTTCGATCTTCTTGGTACTTCCGTCGGCCAGCAGCACGGCCGTGCCTGGTAGGAAGCTATGCGGCGTGGGACACAGCTTCTTGAGCCTGCTCTTTGCCTTCTCCAGCGCCCCCTTGGCCTTCTTGACCGTCTTCGACGCTTCCCACCACGCCTTGGCGCCGTCGACCAGGTCGCCCGCGAGGCCGACCACGCGCTTGATCAGCTGGGCGGCCTTGCCCCACTGCCAGGGAGCGCCGTACTTCGCCAGCATCTTGCCGGCGATGCCGCCCGCGAAGCTGCCCGCGACGTTGAGGATCGTCTCGCCGCAGGCGCCGAGGTCGCCGCTGGCGAAGCAGTCGAGGCCGGCCGTGATGCCGAGCTGGTCCATGAGGATCTTGGTGATCTCCTTGGCCGCTCCCTTGACCTTCTCCTTGGCGCCGCCGACCTGCTGCTCCGCCGCGTCGACGTCCTTCTGGGCGTCATCGACGGCGTCCTTGGCGTCGGCCTGCGCCTTTTCCTCCTTCGTCTGACCGATATTGATCTTTCCGTTCGTGCAACTGTTCGGGTGCCTCTGGCAGTGGGACCGCTCCTCCGGGTCGTACAGACCCGTCGGGTCGCTGGAGGTCACCGGGCGGTTGTGGGCGTAGGCGTAGGCGTTGAGCTGCTGGGCGTCGTTGGTGTCGACGACGGGGTCCGGGGTGATGAACTTGCCCAGGAACGAGTCGTACTCACGGGCTCCGATGGTCGTCAGGCCGGTCGACGCGTCGATCGTGCCGCCGACGAAGCCCTTCTCCCCCGGCCAGGTCCCCTGCGGGGTGCCCCGGTCCTTGCCGTACGGGTCGCTGCGCCGCTGGGTGACCGCGCCGGTCACGGCGTCGATCGCCAGCTCGCCCGTCCCGTGGTGGTCCGACGCGAGGAACGACACCTTGTTGGCGGAGTCGCGCATCGCGACGGTCTGGCCGGCGAAGGAGTAGTACCGCGTGGCCTTCGCCGTGGTGGCCCCGGCGTCGAGGCGCAGCTCCATGCCCGGCAGGTAGACCGTGGTGCCGGTCGCGTCCTTGCGCTGGATGCGGCTGCCGTCGGCGCCGTACAGGAAGGTCGTCTCCGACGCCTCGTTCTGCGCGGGGGTGGTGACGTCGTCCGGCTCGCTGTTCCGGATCACCTTGCCGAAGGCGTCGTACTCCAGGGTCTGGGTGTCGCCCCCGATCGTGCGGGTGGTGGTGTTGCCTGCGGCGTCGTAGCCGTAGGAGTACTGCTGCTCACCCGTCGGGGTCTTCTCCAGGACGCTCTGGACCCGGTGCGTCCCCGCCTTGTAGGTGAAGGTGCGCTTCGTGTCCTTCGTCGCGTCGAGACCGGTGTGGTGCGCGGTCTCGGACAGGCGGTTGCCGACCGCGTCGAAGGTGTACGAGTTCCAGTACGGCGCCGGACCACCCAGGGCGGTGCTGCCGGGCGCCTGGGCGCAGGCGGCCGGGCCGGAGCCGGAGACCGGGACCTGGCTGCCGACGGTGCCCGCCGCGTCCGCCGCTTCCCTGGTGGTCGCGGGCGTCCAGGCCTCCGTCATGCGGTTCTGGTAGTCGTGGGCGAAGCACTGCAGGTCGGGCGCGCCGGCACCGGCGGTGTCGGCGATGGACCTGACGTTGCCGATCTGGTCGTAGGAGTAGTTCGCCAGCTTCGCGGGGCCGGTGGTGGAGCCGTAGACGTCCACCGTCGACCGCTTGAGGCGGTCGGTTCCGGTCTCGTACTCGAAGGTCTGCCAGGTCTGGGGGCCGCCGGTGTTCAGCTCCAGCTGCTGGAGCAGGGTCCGGCCGGACCAGATGGCGTTGGTGACGTAGGGGGTCGTGCCCGTCATGGTCGTCGGGCGCTGGATGGCGTCGTAGCCGTAGGCCAGGGTCTCGGCGGTGAGGCCGCCGGCCGCCGGGAGCGAGTCGCTCTGCTTGGTGCCGTCCCGGTTCCAGGCGCTGCCGAAGACGTAGGTGCCGGCCAGGCCCGTGCCCGAGGACGCGGGGACCGTGTAGGCCGTCTTCATCGGCTGGTAGAACTCGTCCATCTCCTGGACGATCGTGGCGAAGTACTCCGTCGCGTTGACGAAGCGCTGCGAGGCCCACTGCCGGCCGAGCCAGCCCGCCTTGTCGTAGCGCTGCTCCGTGAGCTTGGTGCCGGTGTCCGGAGCTCCTTCCCAGGTGGTCACGGGCCGGCCGAGCTTGTCGTAGACCGTCGACACGGTCCTGGTGCGGGCGTCCGTGACGGACAGCGGCCGGTCGACCGCGTCGTAGGTCATCGAGCGCTTGCCGGAGTCCGGGTCGACGGCCTCCTTGAGGCGCCCGAGCTGGTCGTAGGTGTACGTCCAGGTGTTGCCCGCGGCATCCGTGAGTTTGCTCAGGGCGCCGGCGGGCGTGTAGGCGTACGTGGTCGTGTCGTAGCCCGTCGCCGGGGCCGTCGGCACCGGGGACGCGCCCTTGTAGTGGCGCACCTCCGTGGCGCGGTCCCGCGCGTCGGTCAGGGTCGTGGTCGGCGTGCCGCCGACCGGCGGGTCGATGTGCACGCGGTCGCCGCCGTGGACGTACGTCGTGCGCCACTGGTCGCCGCCGGAGACCGCGAAGATCTCCGCGGTGGTCCGGCCCAGGCCGTCGTACTCGTACCGGGTCTGCGCGCCGACGTCGCCGTTGCGGACGATCAGCAGTTCGCCGGAGGCGGCGCCCGCCGCGTTGTACGTGGCGTTGACCTTCTCGATCTTGCCCGTCGGCGTGTAGAAGGTGTCGGCCACCATGCGGGTGCCGTCGGGGCCCTCGGTCTGGAGCTGCCGGGGGCGCAGCATGCTGTCGTACAGCTGGTACTCGGCTCCGTACGAGCCGTCGATCTCGATCTTCTCGGTCTTGACGTAGATCGGCTTGTCGAGGCGGAAGGCGTACGAGTACTTGATGCTCGGGGTCATGCCCGTGGACTTGGAGCGGTCCGGCAGCCAGACCGAGGTGAGCCGCCCGAGCGGGTCCCGGTCGAGGTCGGTGCGCCGGCCGTTCGGGTCGGTCTGCCCCCGTGCCTGGCCCCAGGCGGGGGCGTAGTCGGTGGTGGTGACGTGTCCGAGCGCGTTCGTGACCTTCACCTGGGAGATGAGGCCGTTCACGTCGGTGTACGCGGTCTTCGTCTCGACGCTCGCGGCGTCCGTCTGGGACGTCGGCCGGCCGAAGCCGTCGTAGGTGGTGGTGCCCGTGGCCTGGTAGGTGGCGGTGGTCCCGTTGTGGGAGGTCATCCGCTCGGTCCTGGTGGCGTTGCCCACCGTGGGCGCGGCGCCGAAGGCGAGGCCGTCGTAGGAGGTCCGCTCGTCCGAGATCACCGCGGTCCGGCGGTCGGGCGTGGTCGCGCACTTGACGGAGACCGTCTCGACCCGCGAGGTCAGGGAGCGGATGTTGACCGTGGTGTTGTCCACGTAGTACGTGCGCGTGCAGGTGTCGTCCGCGGCGGTGGACAGGTCACCGAGGTCCTCGGTCTCGTACACCCGGCCGCCGTTGGCGAGGTCGTGCTTGGTGCTCGTCTCGGTCTCGCGGCGCCCGTCACCCCCTTCGGTCACCGTGTAGCCGCGGCTCTTGACGGTCTTGGTGAAGAAGGCGTGGGTGGTGCCCCAGGGGTTGGTGTCCGTCGCGGTGTAGTGCCGCATCGGGGTCTTGATGGTCTTGGAGACGAGCTTGTCGCCGTCGTAGGTCGCGACCTCGAGCTCCTGGCCGGTGAACTCCTTGTGGTCGGTGTAGGTGCCGCCCTCGGAGTCGGTGAGCGTCTCCGAGCGGAGGGTCCCGTCCGCCTTCTTGTCGCCGTCCATTCCCTGGAAGAAGGTGTAGTCGATCCGGGTGGGCCGGCTGTCGGCGCCGCCCGTCGTCACCTTGACCTTGCCGTAGCCCTGCCAGCCGCCCCAGGTGAGGTACTTGTCCTCGGTGAGGCCGTCGGGCTCGGCCTTGCGCCAGGCCGCGTCGCCCTCGTAGTCGTACTGGGTGACCTGGTCGGGGGCGCCTCCGGTCCGGTCGGTCTCGATGACCCTGTACACCACGTACTTGTGGAACCAGTCGGTGATCGGGTCGATGTATCCCGGCGGGGACCAGACGACCGGGTAGCAGCGCTGGGTGGACGAACCGGGTGCGGGCAGGGACGCCTTGGCGCACTGCGCCGGGGCGTAGTTGACGTCCAGCTGCGAACCGGTCTCGCTCAGGATCGTGGAGAGCCGGAAGCGGTGGAAGGGGGCGATGCTCTCGCCGATGCCGTCCACGCGGTTGGCCAGCTGGGTGCCCATGAGTTGGACCGAGGGGACCTTGGCGACGCCGCCCTTGCGGCCCTCGTGGTCGATCTTGGAAAGCCAGAGGGTCTTCGACTGGTCGCCGTTGTCGGTGAACTGGTGGGTCAGGAGCCAGGCGTCCACGTCCTCGTAGGTCGTGGCGTCCTTGCGGATCTGCGTGGTGACCGAGACCAGTCGCTGGCGGGTCCAGAAGGACGCCGCCACCTGGGTGGCGTTGCACTTGGTGCTCGGCGCGCAGTACCGGTCCATCGGGACGTCCGGCCAGTGGGCCGCGTTGGCGGTCTTGAAGTCGCCCGGCGCACAGGTGAAGTCCGTGGTCGGCAGGCAGCGTTCCTTCGTGCCGAACACGATCCGGGCGGGTGCGGAGGCCGTGTAGAGGCTCGCCTCGCGCTGGCCGTAGTCGATGCGCTTGACCCAGCCGCCGGCTGCGTAGGGGGTGCCGTTGACGTCGGTCTTGCCGTTGAGGGCGTAGTGGTTCACCTCCTTGCCGTAGTAGTACGACATGACGTTGCCCTGGCGGTCCTTGACGTAGTCGAGGTTCCAGCGCCAGGCCTGCTGGCACCAGGCGCTCGCGAACGTCGCGTTGTAGCAGGGCTCGCCCGAGTCGTCGCCGAAGACCGGCATGGTCCAAACGGAGGAGGTCTCCTCCTTGCCCGTCGTCCAGCCCGGCAGGCGGTTCTTGCCGAAGTAGTACTCGGTGCCGTCGGTCGTGGTGATCTTCCAGTACTCACCGTTGTCGTCGCCGTTGGGGGCGCCGACGGCCTTCTCCACGGTGGCCCCGTCGTCGGCCGCGAACCGCCACTTGCCGTCGGCGTCGCCCCGGATCAGCTCCGTGGACGTGCCGTTGAGCATGACGGTGGCGTTGTCGAAGGCCCAGCACTGCTCGGCGGACGTCTTCTGGCCGTCCTGGGAGCAGGGCTTGTAACGCCGCTCGATGTAGCCGGCCTCGTAGGAGAAGCCCTCGCCGATCCACGAGCCCTGGTTGTTGGTGTCGGAGGTGCGTCCGTCGGCGGACTGCGAGGAGTAGCCGAGTCCGACGGTCGGCACCAGACCGCCCGGGGTCGGCGGGGTGCGCAGGGGGTACGACCAGGAGAAGCCGCCGGAGGACGTGTCCACGTTCCACTTCGCCGAGGGGGCGAGCGGCGTGGCCGCGTAGTCGCCCTGGGCGGAGGAGTTCCCGGAGGCCAGGGCCACCATGGTGCCGCTCTGGGTTCCCTCGGCCGTCCTCGCGGCCGACAGGGAGGCGTCCGAGGGGACGGTGACGTCCGCGGAGACCGTCCCGGTCCGCGCGTCGTTCAGCGTCTTCAAGGGCTTGGGCAGGTCGGGGCAGGCTGCCGTGCCCGGGTCGGCGACCGCCGCGCAGGCGGGCAGCTCGACGAGCCGCAGGCGGGATCCGTAGCTGCCGCCGAAGCCCTCGGCGAAGCCGGAGTAGCCGACGCTCAGGCGGACCTGGCCGCCGTCGGCGGACCGGTCGGTCCGCTGGACACGCAGCAGGGCGCCGGCGCCGAGGCGGGCGGCCCGGCCGGGTTCCAGGACGTCGACCTTGATCTTCGACGGCCGCTCGGCCCGGCTGTCCGTTCCCGGACGGGAGGACGGGGAGGCGGCGGAGCTCCGCGCCGCCGCCTTCGGGACGGTGACGGTGACCGGAAGTCCGCCCACCCGGACCGCGGCGGCCGTGCCGGTCGCCGGCACGGCGACCTCGGCACTGCCGGCGCCCGGCCAGACGGCCTTGTCCAGTTCCTTGACCGCGGCCTTCGCCGTGGCGTCGGCCGGCCGCTTCCTGGCCGTGGCCCCGGTTCCTTCGACCGGGTCACCGAAGTCCTGGACGCCGGGCCGCTGGGTGGTGCCGGCGGCGGTTTCCGCGAGGGCGGGGACCGCCTGGACGGTCGAGGCCGACAGGGCGAGGGCGAGGCCCACGACGATCGGCCCGAACGTTCGCTTGGGTATGCGCCGATTGAGCAATCGGCCGCGTAGAGGCATCAGTACATCTCCACAGGAAGGGAAAGTGTTTCGAAGGAGGTCGGGTGGGTCCGCCCCGCGCGGGGCGGACCCACCCGACCTCGTGGGTTCCGTCGGTTCCGGGCCGGACTAGCGGTCGGTCAGCTCGCCGGTGCCGGCGAGCTGCTCGATGGCCGTCCGGTCGAGCGCGCCGCCGTAGGCGCGGACCTCGTCGATGACCCCGGCGAAGTACTCCGCCGCGCCGAGCGACGAGCGACCCACCTGGAGGCCGCCGGTGGCGGCCCAGGTGGTGAGGTCGTCGCCCATGGCCTTGTCCACCGCAGGCTGACCGTTCACGTATAGACGGACCTGTCCCGCGTAGGCGTCGTACACCACGGCCAGGTGCTGGCTGACCGTGTTGCTCGGCCGGACCTGGTCGTCGGTCCACGTCGTGACGGCGGCGCCGGCCGTGTCGGCCGTGCCGATGGCCAGCTGCCACCGCTTGGTCGCGGCCTGATAGCGGACCTGCACCCGGTTGGCGTTCTTGCCCGGCAGCGCGAACACCGTCTGGGAGACGGTGGGGTCAAGCGCGCTCAGCCGGACCCGGGCCGAGATCGTGAAGCTCGACGCGCCCGTCACGGGAGGCGTCGCGGTCGAGCCGTACTCGCCCGCCGCATCCAGGACCAGATGCCCGGTCCCCACCAGCGCGCTGTCCGCGAAGTCGTCGTTCGGAGGCACGATGTACAGGTCCGCTCCACCGGCCAGCGTCATCGGCTGGCCGCCTCCGAACTCCGGGACGGCCCCAGACTCCTTGGCGTTCATCTGCCAGTAGCCCTTGCGGGCCGGGCGTGCCAGGGCGAGGCCGTCGATCTGCGTCGCTACGAGCGGCCGGCTGAAGACCCGGACCTCCGCGAGGTCTCCCTCGTAGTGGTTCTCGTAGCCCGACTTGGTGATGTGGCGGCCGATCTGGAACGCCCCGAAGGACCTCCACGTGGTGCGGCGCACCGTCTCTCCGACGAGCGTCTTGTTCACGTACAGCTGGAGCTTGCGGGTGGCGGCGTCGTAGACGCTGGTGAGCAGCACCCACTCGTTCACGACCGGGCTGACCGTACCGCCCACGGCCTTCCATTCTCCGAGGCTCTCCACATCGGTGGACGGAACGGAGAACTTCCAGTTCTTGGCGGCGGCGTCGTAGCCGATGACGAAGCCCGGCTCGCCGGTGCCGTCCTGGCTGACGACCGTCATGTCACGGCTCAGGTCGGTGGGCCGGGCCCAGAGACTGACGGCGAAGCCCTTGGACGTGTCGATCACGGAGTGGTCGGCGTCGATCCAGCTGCCCTCGGTGCCGTCGAAGTTCGCGGCATAATCGACGATGCCGCCCGGTCCGGGAACGCCGAAGTCGACGCCGGGACCGACCGCCCCCTTGTTGCCGCCCTGCTCGTCGAGAGCGACATCGCTGCCCACCTCGTCCGCCAGGTTCCACTGCGCGGCCGTGGCGAGACCCGAGGACACGTAGAAGCCGTGCCGGTTGACGGCGCTGGGGTGCGCCGCCTTGTCGACCGCCATCACGTCGACCCAGTGCGGTCCCGGCCTCATGGGAGTCCAGTTCACGGAGGCGGACCCGCCTCCGGTCGTGTTGGCCACGTCCTTGAAGGGCTCACCGTCGAAGGAGTAGCGGTACTTGATCACGTCCGTGTCGACGATGGAGTCGGTGGTGTTGGTCTTGAAGGCGAAGGTTCCGGCCGCCCCCACACCGTCGTGGTAGATCGTGTCCTCCGGATAGCGCGCGCTGGTCACCGTGGGCGCGCCCGGGAAGGTCTTGTCGTAGATGAACTCGCACTTGCCGCTCCACGGGCCCCAGCCGTCGCCGTCGTGGGCGACCGCCGACCAGGAGATGACGGTGTTCTGGGGGATCGTCTCCTGGACCACGTGGGTGAACTGGGTCGTGGGAGTGGGCGCCTTGGTCACCGTGTCGTAGGTGTAGGAGCGGAGCACGTTCGAACCGTCCCTCCACTCGACCTTGAAGCGGACCTTGACCTGGTCGTTGTCGTCCTTGTCGTTGGCGTAGGCCTTGAGCGTCGGCAGCACGTCGGTGTACGGGCGGGCGGCGCCCGTGACGCAGGCGCCACCGGGGTTCGACGACATGGAGCCCGGCCCGATCAGGCCCGGCAGCGTGTTGTAGCTGATCGACAGGTAGGCGTTCCCGCAGACCCGCTTCCAGCCGCCGAACGTGGTCTCGTCCTGCGCGCGCAGGCCCAGCACGATCGAGGACCAGCCCTCGGTGGCGGCGGTACGGATGCTGTTGCTGAGGCCTCCGGTCGCCGCGGACTTGATGTTCAGGTTCGCCTGGGACTCGCAGCTGGTGGGCTGGATCTTCTGGTCCAGGGTCTCCAGCGTGGTGAGGGTGACGTTCTGCGTGTTGTTCCAGTTGCTGCCCGCGTCGATGCGCGCGGTCTCGCCGGCGACCCGGTACAGCTGGACGGGTTCGGCCCGGGCGTCGGCCCAGTACACGTGCTGGACGCGCGCCGCGAAGTTCGCGCTCAGGATCTGCTTGTTCGCGTAGAAGGAGAGCGGGAACTGGAACATCACGCGGCGCACGCCGACGCCGTTGCACGACACGGGGTTGTAGTCGGTCGGGCACTTGCCGACGCCCGCGCTGCCGGCGTACTGCCACTCGCCGATGGTCGGCTTGCCGTTCATGACGGCGGTCCAGCCGGAGCGGTCGGTGGTCTTCTGGATGGGGTCGATGACGACCGGGAAGACGGTGGACTTCTCCCGCAGCAGCTTCTGGTCGGGGACCAGCGTCATCCTGTCCTGAGCCAGCTCGATGCCGAGCGGAGCGGCCTTGCCCCCGCCGCCCGGCCCCTCCAGGGCGGGAGCCGGAGCACCGGTGGCGCTCCGGGCGGCCGGCGCTTCACCGGACGCCGTCGGTCCCTGCGCGCCGGTGGCCTCCTCCCGCGAACCCGCGGAGTCCCACATGCTCGGGGCGCCGGACTCGAAGACCGTGCCGCCGACCGCGCTGTCCTCGGCGGTGAGCGCGCCGTTCGCGCCCTTCTTGTAGGTGAGCCCCTTGGTCTTGAGACCGAGGTCGAGCCTCGACAGGCGCGCGTCGGCGGCCGCCTCGGGGGTCTTCACGACCAGGAGGTGGGCGAAACCGTTCGCCTCGGCCCGGACCTTGAGGTCGACGCCGGGGAGCGCGTCGGGGTAGGTGGCGGAGTCACCGTCGAGGACCGGGGCGGGGAGCTTGCCGTAGGGCCAGGTCAGGGACATCTCCCGACTGCCGCTGCTCATGGTGACGAACGGCTTGCCCGCCTCGCCGCCCGAGAACGTCAGGCCCACTGTGACGGCCTTCGGGCCGACCGTGCCGTCCGGGCGCTCGACCAGCGTCCGGTCGATGTCGACCCACTTGCCGTTCTTCACCGTGTGGACGGGCTCGGTGTACTCCCGTGCCGTGTACGTGCCGTCCGGCGCCGCGAAGACCTCTCGCTGCTCGGTGCGCAGGCCGAGGACTTCGACCTGCTTGTTGTGGGCACGGGCCGAGGCCAGTGCCTGTGTTTCCGTCATCGCCTCGGACGGAGCCTCCTGAACGGCCCCGGCCCGCGCCGGTCCGCTCGCTTCGGCGCCGGATCCGGACGCGGGAAGGACGGAGGTGACCGCCAGGGCTCCGGTGAGGAGGGCGATCAGGGAGGCGCGGCGGAGCGGGGAACGCTCCGTGCCAGCCCGTGTGATGTCGTGACGCCTCATCAGCGGGTCACCGTCCCGAAGGTGTTGTGCTCGGCGGGCAGGCCGTTCAGACCGGGCTTGAAGGTCCGGCGCGGAGGGCCTGCCGTAGCGGTGTTGTCTCCGCGGCCCCATGTGAAAACGTGCACAGCGCTGCCCCCCGGCGGCCCGTAGGGAAGACCGATGCGAAGACCCCCCTCATCTGCACTCAGGCTCAGACCGGCGTACAAGCGCTCACCAGCGACAGCCGGGATGATGTTGTCCGGGAGCGGCGGTGACGGGAAGCCGACGCCCGTCTCCTCGGGCTCCAGCGGCATGCCCGGCTTCAGGAGGCGGTCGGTCGCACCCGTGGCCTCGAACATCATGAAGGTGTGCACGGCGCCCCGGTCGGCGAAGCCATCGCTGTCCTGGCCGGGAACACCGATCGCCAGATAGGCCGGGGAGATGTTCTTCGGCCGGTAGGCGGCGAGGCGCTGTCCGAAGTAGTCGCCCGCCTCGACCTTGTCGTCGATGTTCGCGCCGTCCTGGTCGATCCAGGCGCTCTCCGTGAACGCGCCGGCGCTGTCGACCGAGAAGAGCTGGACGGAGCCGCCGTCCACGTTCGCGAGGTCCTCACCGGGGGTGCCGACCGCGAGGAGCATCTTGTTGCCCGAGACGGGGTTGCTCGTGGAGTCGACCGCCGCGACCGCCGTTCCGAAACCGTCGCCGGTCTCACAGCCACCGTTCACGTTCGGGCTGTCCTGGGTGATCGCGTTCAGCGGCTTGGGGATGTTGGAGGTGAGCGCGTGGTTGAAGAGCGTCACCGATCCCGCCTGCTCGGCGGTCCCGGTGCCCTCGCCGGGGGAACCGACCGCGAAGTAGTCCGGGGTGGCGGTGATCGACTCGCCGAACCGGTCATACGACTCCACGGCGTCGGGCACCGCTCCGGCCGTCGTGCTCTGGTCCTGGTTGACGACGCCGGCCGTGACCGTGGTGGAGCCGGAGAAGTACACCAGCCCTCCCGCGTCGATCCCCGTGCCGACGTCCTCGCCCGGCATGCTCGCGATGAGGAACGGCACGCCCGCCCGCGTCTTGCCGGCCTCCAGGGCGTAGCCGAACCAGTCGTGCGCCTCGGCGGCGAGCGGCGCCAGCGGCGCGGTCTGCTGGACGTACTCGACGGTCGCCTTTCCGGCGCCCAGTCCGGCGGTCGACCCGTAGACGACCACGACGCGGCCGGAGTCGACGGCGGTGGTGCCGACGTCCTCGTACGGCGAACCGATGGCCAGGTCGGCGCAGCCGTCGAGGTTGGCGTCGTAGACGGCCAGCGCGTAGCCGAAGCGGTCGTCCGCCTCGGACGGGCCCGCCTGGGCGGCCTCCTGCGTCAGGGTGAGCGTTCCCGCCGGCCCTCCGTACACGATGTGCACGACTCCGGCCTTGGCGACTCCGTTGGCCGTGGCCTCCGGATCGGCGATGGCCGTGTCCGATATCCCGTCGCCGTTGAAGTCCGAGTCGATCCCGGTACAAGCCGTGGCGGCCGCGGCCGGTACGCCCAGGGGCTCCGGTCCGGCCGACAGGGTGAAGGCGAGGACCGCGGCCGACACGGCCACGACCCCTCGGGCGGTGTTCCGCCCGGCCACGCCGCTCGGCGTGGAACTGGTCTTTCTTCTCACGTGAATGTGCTCATCTCCGTCATGTGACCCTCGCTGCTGGACAGCGGTCGGCCCGCGGGACACGACGGAAAACGAACATGGCAGCACAGATCAGGCCTGGTGCGTACGCACACAGGCCTGAGCCCCCCGTCCCCCCAGTGTCGGAATCCCCACCCACGACAACCGCCAAAGCAGTGCAGTCACTGTGCACTTCCTGTGAATAAGAGGCAACGGGTGTTGTCCGAAATTGATCATTCTCGCCCGAACAGTGCCCTCGCGACATGACAAAGTCCCGCCCGCACCGTGAGATCGGTGCGAGCGGGACTTCGGTGGACCTGCTGGGGCGTCAGTCCTGGGCGGGCGCCGGGGACTTCTCCGCAGCCTTCTTGGCCGGGGCCTTCTTGGCGGCCGTCTTCTTCGCCACCGTCTTCTTGGCCGCCGTCTTCTTCGTGGCGGCCTTCTTGGCGGTGGCCTTCTTCGCGGTCTTCCGGGCGGTCTTCTTGGCCGCCGGGGCGGCCTCGGACTCCTCGGCGGCCGGCTCGGCGTCCACCGCGGGCTCCTCGGCCGGGGCGGTCGCGGGCACCACGATCTCGGCGGCCTCGGCGCCGGCGGGGGCACCGGCCGGGGCCGTGGCCTTGCGGACCACCCGGCGGCGGGCACGCGGCGCGGCGGCCACGGGGGCCTCCTCGACGACGGGCTCGGGCTCGACGACCGGCTCGGGCGCGGTCTCCGCGACCGGCTCCGGCGCCGGTACGGCCTCCGGCTCCGGCGCGACGACGACCTCGGCCTCAGCGGCCTGCTCGCCGGTCGCGACGACCGGGGAGGTCGCGCGACGGGTGGCACGACGGCGGGCACGCGGGGCGGGGGCCGCCTCCGCGACGTCCCCGACGGTCTCCACGACCGGCTCGGGCACGGTCTCCACGACCGGCTCCGGCGCCGCCTCCACCACGGGCTCCGGCTCCGCGATCGGGGTCGGGGCCGGGGCGGCGGCCGGGGTCACCGGCGCGGTCGCCCTGCGGGTCGCGCGGCGGCGGCCACGGCCGCGCGTCGCGGCGGCCTCGGCCTCGGCGACGCTGCCGTACAGCTCCTCGTCCGGGGCGATCGGCACCGGCACGGCCACCGGGGCGGCCAGCTCGGCCGCGACCTCGGCCTCGGTCTCCGCCTCGTGCGTCTCCGGGGCGTGGTCGTGGGCGTGCTCGTGGGTGTGCTCGTCGCCGCCGCGGCCGCGCTTCTTCGAGCGCTTGCCGCCACCGCCGCCGTGGGTGGCCGGCTGCTCCATGTGGACGATGACGCCGCGGCCGTTGCAGTGGACGCAGGTCTCGGAGAAGGACTCCAGGAGGCCCTGGCCGACCCGCTTGCGGGTCATCTGCACCAGGCCGAGCGAGGTGACCTCGGCCACCTGGTGCTTGGTCCGGTCACGGCCCAGGCACTCCAGGAGGCGGCGGAGCACCAGGTCGCGGTTGGACTCCAGGACCATGTCGATGAAGTCGATGACGACGATGCCGCCGAGGTCGCGCAGCCGCAGCTGGCGCACGATCTCCTCGGCCGCCTCCAGGTTGTTCCTGGTGACGGTCTCCTCCAGGTTGCCGCCCTGGCCGGTGAACTTGCCGGTGTTGACGTCGACGACGATCATCGCCTCGGTCTTGTCGATCACCAGCGAGCCGCCGGACGGCAGCCAGACCTTCCGGTCGAGCGCCTTCATCAGCTGCTCGTCGATCCGGTAGGTGGCGAAGACGTCGACCTCGCTGGTCCACCGCGTCAGGCGGTCGGCCAGGTCGGGCGCGACGTGCGAGACGTAGCCGTGGATGGTGTCCCAGGCGTCGTCGCCGCTCACGATGACCTTGGAGAAGTCCTCGTTGAAGATGTCGCGGACCACGCGGACCGTCATGTCCGGCTCGCCGTAGAGCAGGGTCGGCACCGACGTCGAGATCTGGTTGGCCTTCTTCTGGATGTCGGCCCACTGCGCCTGCAGGCGCTCGACGTCACGGCGCAGCTCGTCCTCGCTCGCGCCCTCGGCGGCGGTGCGCACGATGACGCCCGCGTCCTCGGGGACGATCTTCTTGAGGATGGTCTTCAGCCGGGCGCGCTCGGTGTCCGGGAGCTTGCGGCTGATGCCGGTCATCGAGCCCTCGGGGACGTACACGAGGTAGCGGCCCGGGAGGGAGACCTGGCTGGTGAGGCGGGCGCCCTTGTGGCCGATCGGGTCCTTGGTGACCTGCACCAGGACCGACTGGCCGGACTTGAGGGCGGACTCGATGCGGCGCGGGCCGTGGCCCATGCCGAGCGCCTCGAAGTTGACCTCGCCGGCGTACAGGACGGCGTTGCGGCCCTTGCCGATGTCGACGAAGGCGGCCTCCATCGACGGCAGCACGTTCTGGACCTTGCCCAGGTAGACGTTGCCGACGTACGAGGTGGCCTGCTCCTTGTTGACGTAGTGCTCGACGAGCACGTTGTCTTCCAGGACGCCGATCTGGGTGCGCTCGCCGTTCTGGCGGACGACCATGACGCGCTCGACGGCCTCGCGGCGGGCGAGGAACTCGGCCTCGGTGATGATCGGGACGCGGCGGCGGCCCTGCTCGCGGCCCTCGCGGCGGCGCTGCTTCTTGGCCTCCAGGCGGGTGGAGCCCTTGATGGACTGCACCTCGTCGGACGGCTCGGCCTTCTCGCGGGCCGGGCGGGGCTCGCGGACCTTGACGACCGTGCGGACGCCGTCCTCGTCGGCCGAGTCGCTCTCGCCGGCGGCGTCACCGCTGCGGCGGCGACGGCGGCGACGGCGACGGGAGCTGCTGCTGCCGGACAGGCCGGAGTCGTCGGCGTCCTCGGACTCCTCCGCTTCCTCGTCGGTGTCCTCGGCGTGGAACTCGTCGGTCTCGTCGCCCTCCTCGGACTCCTCCGCCTCGGCGGACTCGCCCCGGCGGCGGCGACGGCCGCCCCGGCGACGGCGGCGGGAGGGACGGTCGCCGTACTCGTCGGCGTCCTCGGACTCCTCGGCCTCCTCCTCGGCCTCGTCGGCGACGTGCTCGACCTCGGGCTCGTCGGCGACGGTCGACGGGACGGGCTCGACGGCGACCGGCTCGCCGCGGCGGCGGCGACGGCGGCGCGAACCGGTCTCGGCGCGCTCGGCGGGCTCGACGACCTCGACCGTCTCGGTGACGGTCTCCTCCGTCTCCTCCGGCTCCTCCTCCTCGACCTCGGCGGCAGCGGCGGCGGCGAACGCGGCGGTCTCCGGCGTCTGGAACATCGGCTCGGCGAAGACCGGAGCCTGGAAGACGGCGACGGCCGGGCGCTCGGCGCGCCGGCGGCGCGGGGCGTCCTCGGCGGTGGGCGGCTCGGAGGTGAACTGCGGGGTGCTGACGCGGCGGCGGCCGCGGCCACGGGTGGCGGCGGTCTCTGCGGCGGCGACCTCGGCGCCCTGGGAGGCGATGGCCTCGACGGTGTCCTCGGGCAGCGCCTCGCCGGAGGCCGGGGCGGCGAGCTCGGCCGCGGCGCCCGGGGCGGTCTCGGGGGCGGCGGCGCGGCGGGTGGCACGGCGGCGGGTCCGGGCCGGCGGGGCGGCCTCGGCGACCGGCTCGGCCGGCTCCTCGACGACGGCCTCGGCAACGGGCTCGGCGACCGGCTCGGCGGGCACCTGGGCCTCTTCGGCCGGGGCCGGGGTGGTGGCCGGGGCGCTGGCGCGGCGGGTGGCACGGCGGCGCGGGCGCGCCGGGGCGGCCTCGGGCTCCTCCTGCTCCTCGGCGGCGGGGGCCGGGACGGCCTCCACGGCCTCCACGGCCTCGGCGGCGGCCGGGGCCGTGACCGGGGCGGTGGCCTTGCGGGTGGCGCGGCGGCGGGTACGGGCCGGGGCGGCCTCGGCGGGCTCCTCGACGGCGGCGGGCGCGGCGGGCGCCTCGACGGCCGCGGGCGCCTCGACGACCGTCTCCTCGGCCGCGACCGGCGCCGGAGCGGCCGTCTTGCGGGTCGCGCGGCGGCGGGTGCGGGCCGGGGCGGCCTCCGGCTCGGCGGCCGGGGTCTCGGCGGCCGGGGTGGTCTCGACGGCCTCGGTGGCCTCGGCGGTCTCGCCGGCGGCCGTCACCGGCGGGCCGGCGGGCCGGGAGGCGGCGCGGCGCCGGCGGCGCGGCGGCAGCTTGTCACCGGGGGCGTTGCTGTCGTTGTTCTCGGTGGTCTCGTTGGTGTCTTCGAGCATGCGGGCGGTTCTCCCGTCGCGCTCCCGGGCGCCGCGTCGGATTCCGGTGGGCGGCACGGACGCGCGTCGAGCGCGGTGCCGCCGTCCGGGGCGCGGGCGCCGCACGGGAGCTGAATGTCTGGCTCGCCGGTTCCGTACGCCCGATGCGTACGGCCTGGCGAAAGTCTTCTGGTCAGTGCGCTGCCCGACCCAGGTGGCTCCCGAGTGCCAGGGCTGCGCTCGACTCCGTCCCCTACGCGGGGCCTGCCTCCGGCGCCGTCGCCTGGGCGGTCGCGGCGGCCGTGGAAGGGGCGGCCGTGACTGCCTCGCGGTCGGGCGCGAGCGGGTCGGTCACCGTGCCGGACTCCTCGTCGAAGAGCCCCTGCGCCAGCCTGGTCACCGCTGCGGGGACCGGCGGCGCCAGGTCGGCCACGGCTCGGAGACCGGACAGGACGTCGTCGGGTCGCACGGCAGGTGTCACGTGCCGAACAACCAGCCGCAGTATCGCACAGGCATCGTCGGCGGGCCTATCACCCTGGGGATCGCCCTGGGGACGGTCCGCGACGAGCTCGGCGACGGCGGAGCGGGTGTCGAAGGTGCGGACGCCGTTCTTGGTCTTGCGCTGCACCTCGACGGTCTCGGCCGCGAGGAAGGCCTCGACGGCCTTGCGGGCGTCGTCGACGGGGACGCCGTCGAGCCGGAGCTCCCACACGGAGGCGGTGAGCCGGTCGGCGAGGCCGGAGGTGCGGGCCTCCACGGCGTCGGTGATGTCGAGGCCGTCCGGGAGGGACTCGTCGAGCAGGGCCCGGAGGATCTCCGGGTCGCGGCGCTCGGTGAGGGCGATCTCCAGGAACTCGGCCTCGGAGCCCGTACCCGTGGGGGCGGCGTTGGCGTACGACACCTTGGGGTGCGGGGTGAATCCGGCCGAGTACGCCATGGGCACCTCGGCGCGGCGCAGGGCGCGCTCGAAGGCGCGCTGGAAGTCGCGGTGGCTGGTGAACCGGAGGCGGCCGCGCTTGGTGTAGCGCAGACGGATGCGCTGCACCGCCGGTGCGGGCGGCGGGCCTTCGGGCTGTCGCTTGCCCAGTGGTTCTTCTCCTCGGTGCGGGGCGGGCGCGGGTGGCGCGCCGCCCGGAAGTCTCGGGACGTCCCGTGGGCTCCCGCCCGGATCACCCCCGCCCTGGGCGGGGAGATCTCGGGGGCGGGCGCCGCGCCGGGTACGTTCGTTGTACTACCCAGAGTACGCGCCCGGGCCACCTCGGGTTCCCCGCCGGGGTCGGCGGTGCGTCAGCGGGGTCCGCCGAAGAGCGCCGTCCGGACCTCGCGGGCGGCGGCGCGCACGGCGCGGGCGACGGTGGCGACCGGCTCCCACACGTACCGGCGCAGCCAGCGGCCGACGGGGGCGAGGACCGTCCGGTACGCCCAGGCGAGGGGCCGGCCGATCGCGTTCCACAGCACCCAGCGCAGGGCGCGGCCGACGGCGCGCGAGATCTCCCCGGCGACCCGCCAGGCCCGGGCGAGGGCGGCGCCGACGACCCGGAGGACGGGTCCGAGCACGTACCGCCAGAGCCAGCTCAGGGGCGTGACGACCAGCAGGTCGACCACCCACCACAGGGCCTTGGCGACCGGGACGAGCACCCACTCCCACAGCCACCGCAGCGGGGTGACCACCAGCAGGTCGACCACCCACCACAGGGCCTTGAGGACCGGCAGGAGCACCCACTCCCACAGCCACCGCAGGGGAAGGACGAGGAGGTGGTGGACGAGCCATCCGAGGGCGCGGCCGACGGGGGCGAGGATCCACCGCCAGAGTTGCCGGCCGCACCAGACGAGAGCGTCCCAGAGCAGCCGGAAGGGCAGGACGACCACGAGGGCGACGGCGCGGGCCACTCCCGTGAGGCAGCCCGGGTTTTCCGTGTTCATGCCCAGATTGACGACGAAGGCCCGGCGGAGGGTTTCCCCTCCGCCGGGCCGTCACCAAGGCGTTACCCGGCTACTTCACCACGGTCAGCGGCAGCAGCTTCTTGCCGGTGGGGCCGATCTGGATGTGGGTGTCCATCTGCGGGCAGACGCCGCAGTCGAAGCACGGGGTCCAGCGGCAGTCCTCGACCTCGGTCTCGTCGAGGGCGTCCTGCCAGTCCTCCCAGAGCCAGTCCTTGTCGAGGCCGGAGTCCAGGTGGTCCCAGGGCAGGACCTCCTCGTAGGAGCGCTCGCGGGTGGTGTACCAGGCGACGTCCACGCCCTGCTCGGGGAGGGTCTTCTCCGCGCAGGCCATCCAGCGGTCGTACGAGAAGTGCTCGCGCCAGCCGTCGAAGCGGCCGCCGTCCTCGTAGACCGCGCGGATGACGGCGCCGATGCGGCGGTCGCCGCGGGAGAGGAGGCCCTCGACGATGCCGGGCTTGCCGTCGTGGTAGCGGAAGCCGATCGAGCGGCCGTACTTCTTGTCGCCGCGGATCTTGTCGCGGAGCTTGAGCAGGCGGGCGTCCGTCTCCTCGGCCGACAGCTGCGGGGCCCACTGGAAGGGGGTGTGCGGCTTGGGGACGAAGCCGCCGATGGAGACGGTGCAGCGGATGTCGTTCTGCCCGGAGACCTTGCGGCCCTCGGCGATCACGTTCATCGCCATGTCGGCGATCTGGAGGACGTCCTCGTCCGTCTCCGTCGGCAGGCCGCACATGAAGTACAGCTTCACCTGGCGCCAGCCGTTGCCGTACGCGGTGGAGACGGTCCGGATCAGGTCCTCCTCCGAGACCATCTTGTTGATGACCTTGCGCATGCGCTCGGAGCCGCCCTCGGGGGCGAAGGTGAGGCCCGAGCGGCGGCCGTTGCGGGTCAGCTCGTTGGCCAGGTCGACGTTGAAGGCGTCGACGCGGGTCGAGGGGAGGGACAGGCCCACCTTGTCCTCGGTGTAGCGGTCCGCCAGGCCCTTCGCGATCTCGCCGATCTCCGAGTGGTCCGCGGAGGAGAGGGAGAGGAGGCCGACCTCCTCGAAGCCCGTGGCCTTGAGGCCCCGGTCCACCATCTCGCCGATGCCGGTGATGCTTCGCTCCCGCACGGGGCGCGTGATCATGCCGGCCTGGCAGAAGCGGCAGCCGCGGGTGCAGCCGCGGAAGATCTCGACGGACATGCGCTCGTGGACGGTCTCCGCGAGCGGCACGAGGGGCTGCTTGGGGTACGGCCACTCGTCGAGGTCCATGACGGTGTGCTTGGACACGCGCCACGGCACGCCCGAGCGGTTCGGGACGACGCGGCCGATGCGGCCGTCCGGCAGGTACTCGACGTCGTAGAACGCCGGGATGTAGACGCTGCCGGTCTTGGCGAGGCGGAGCAGGACCTCCTCGCGGCCGCCCGGACGCCCCTCGGCCTTCCACCCGCGGATGATCTCGGTCATGTCGAGGACGGCCTGCTCGCCGTCGCCGATGATGGCCGCGTCGATGAAGTCCGCGATCGGCTCGGGGTTGAAGGCGGCGTGGCCTCCGGCGAGCACGATGGGGTGGTCGACGGTGCGGTCCTTCGACTCCAGCGGGATGCCCGCCAGGTCGAGGGCGGTGAGCATGTTGGTGTAGCCCAGCTCGGTGGAGAAGGACAGGCCGAACACGTCGAAGGCACCGACCGGGCGGTGGCTGTCGACCGTGAACTGCGGCACCTCGTGCTCGCGCATCAGCTCTTCGAGGTCCGGCCACACGCTGTAGGTGCGCTCGGCGAGGACGCCCTCGCGCTCGTTCAGCACCTCGTACAGGATCATGACGCCCTGGTTGGGCAGACCGACCTCGTACGCGTCCGGGTACATCAGAGCCCAGCGGACGTCGGCGCTCTCCCACGGCTTGACCGTGGAGTTCAGCTCTCCACCGACGTACTGGATCGGCTTCTGCACGTGCGGGAGCAGAGCTTCGAGCTGCGGGAAGACAGACTCGGCAGCAGACATCTCGAACCTTCGTGAGCTGGCAGGGGGGCGACTCTCAAGCGTACCCCGGTGCTCAGCGGCTCAGCGCCGCCCGGATCTCCGGGGCCCCGGCCCGCTCCCACACCCCCGGCAGCTCGCGCTCGCCCGCCGCCGCCGCTGCCTCCTGCCGCGCGTGGAGAACGCCCCAGGTGAAGGAGGGTTCGCCGGCGTTCTCGGCGTCGGTGGCCAGGTCGCGCAGGGCGCCGCGGGCGACGACGGTGTCCTGGTGGTCGCCGAGGAGGCTCTGGACGGCCTTCACCCTCTTGGAGAACCGTTTCGCGGGCTTGCCGAGGGTCGGGACGGCGGCGTCGGCGGCGTACCGGGCCCGCTTGGCGGCCTTGCGTGCCTCGTGGAGGGCGACGTCCCGGTCGTGGCCGGGGTCGAGGGCGAGGGCGGGGCCCATCCGCTCGGCGAGCCGGCCGTGGTCGCGCCGGACCGCCTTCGGCAGCGCCTTCGCGGCCTTCTTGCGCGCCCCGGGGCGCAGCGGCGGGTCGGCGAGCAGGCCGTCGAGGGCGTCGAGGAGCGCGAGGTGGCGGGGCGAGTCGAGGGCGTCGAGGGCGCGGCGGCGGGCGTCCCGGGTGCGGGCGTTGCTCCAGGTGCGCAGCCGGCCGCGGGCCGGTCCGTGGCGCTGTTCGCGGGGCAGCGCGTCGAGCGCGTCGCTCAGCCGGGCCTCCAGGACCTCCTGGTCACGGGCGTGACCGAGTTCACCGGCGAGCCATTTCAGCTCGGCGCCGACCGGATCGGTGACGTCCCGGTCGAGGATCTTGCGGTAGGACTTGAAGGCGCTGCGCAGACGGCGGCAGGCGACCCGCATCTGGTGGACGGCGTCGGGCAGGTCGCGGCGGACGGCGGGGTCGAACCGGACCAGGGCCTCGACCTGCTTCCGGGCGTACGCGAGGACGGCGGCGCCCGCCGAGCCGTCGGCGTCCGTCTCGGCGGGTGCCGCCGGTTCCAGGCCGGTCTCGTGGAGGGCGCGGGCGAGTTTGGAGGGGGTGTCGGAGGGGTGGACGCCGGCCTTCCCCAGCCGCTTCTCGACGGCGTCGAGGACGGCGGGGTCGGCGTCGTCGGCGAGTTCGACCTCGATCTCGGTCCAGGCGGCGGTGGCACCGGAACCGCCCGGCCCGTCGAGGAGGCGGTCGGCGTGGACGGTGTCGACGGAGAGTTCGGCCAGGACCGTGCCGTCCCCGTCCCGCAGGTGCCTCACGTCGCGCGAGGAGCGGAGGCGGACGACGGGGACGACCTCGCCGTGCCGGACGCGGGAACGCAGGAGCTCCGCCAGGGAGCGCGGGAGCGTCTCCGAGAGCGGGGCCCTGACCTCGTCGCGGACGCCGGCGGCGACCGGGAACTTGAGGTGCCAGCCGGCGTCGGCGCCGCCGGTGCGACGCCTGAGGGTGAGGGAGTCGGCCGCGAGTCTCAGGTCGGCCGTGTCGTAGTAGACCGCGTCGAGCTCCGTGACGCCCTCGTCCGTCACCGACGCGACGCCGGCCGCGCGGGTGAGGTCGGGCAGCCGGGTCTCCGCGGTGGCTTCGTACTTCCGCTCGATCTCGCGCTTGGTCTCCGCCATGCTTCACGTCTAACCGCCGAAGCGGCCCGGCATACGTCGGAACGTCAGGCCGTCATCGGCCGTTGCACCCGGATCGACTGGAGCAGTCCGATCGCGACCCAGACGGCGAACATCGAGGAGCCGCCGTAGGAGACGAAGGGGAGCGGGAGGCCGGCGACGGGCATGATGCCGAGGTTCATGCCGATGTTCTCGAATGCCTGGAAGGCGAACCAGGCGATGATGCCGGCGGCCACGATCGTGCCGTACAGCTCGGTCGTCTCGCGGGCGATCCGGCAGGCGCGCCAGAGGACGACGCCGAGGAGCAGCAGGATGAAGCCGGAGCCGATGAAGCCCAGCTCCTCGCCGGCGACGGTGAAGACGAAGTCGGTCTGCTGTTCGGGGACGAACTGACCGCTGGTCTGGTGGCCGTTGAAGAGGCCGGCGCCGGTGAGGCCGCCGGAGCCGATGGCGATGCGGGCCTGGTTGGTGTTGTAGCCGACGCCGGAAGGGTCGAGGTCCGGGTTGGCGAAGGCGGCGAAGCGGTTGATCTGGTACTCGTCGAGCATGCCGAGGGCGGTGACGAGGACCGCGCCGGCGACGCCGGAGAAGATGAGGCCGAGGACCCAGCGGTTGGAGGCGCCGGAGGCGAGCAGGACGCCGAGCACGATGACGACCATCACCATGACCGAGCCCAGGTCGGGCATGAGCATGACGATGCCCATCGGGAGGGCGGCGAGCACCAGGGCCTTGGCGACGGTGCCGTGGTCCGGGTGGAGCTGGTCGCCCGCGTCCACCTTCGACGCCAGCAGCATCGCCATCACCAGGATGATGGTGATCTTGACGAACTCGCTGGGCTGGAGCGAGAAGCCGCCGCCGATCACGATCCACGCGTGGGCGCCGTTGATGGTGGCGCCGAGCGGGGTGAGGACGGCGAGGATCAGCACGATCGACAGGCCGTAGAGGACCGGCACCGCCCCGCGCAGGGTGCGGTGGCCGAGCCAGACCGTGCCGATCATCAGCGCCACGCCGATGCCGGTGTTGAGCAGGTGCCGGAAGAGGAAGTAGTACGGGTCGCCGTTGTTCAGCTCGGTACGGCCCCGGGTCGCCGACCACACCAGCAGCGAGCCGATGAGGGAGAGCGCCAGGGCCGAGAGCAGGATCGGCCAGTCGAGCCGGCGCAGCACCGAGTCGCGGGCGGTCAGCCGGGCGACGGTGCCGCGCTCGGGGGCGTAGCGGGAGACGGAGAAGCTCGTCCGCGTCGGCATCGGGTCAGTCCCTCCTGTTGGCGGGGGTGCCCGCGAGCGGCGGCGGCGCGGCGCCGTTCTGCTCGGCCGGGTCGACCAGCTGGGACTTGGGGTCGTACGCCTTGACCGCCGGCGCGTCGATGGTGCCGTCGGCGTTGACCTTCGGCAGCGTCTTCTGCGGCCCGGGGAGCAGGGCGCGCTTGAGGTCCTGGTTGCCGGCGTCGTCGAGGCCGTAGAGGGCGTCGTAGATGTTGCGGACGGCGGGGCCGGAGGCGCCGGAGCCGGTGCCGCCCTGGGAGATGGTCATGACGATGGTGAAGTCGTCGGTGTAGGTCGCGAGCCAGGAGGTGGTCTGCTTGCCGTAGACCTGGGCGGTGCCGGTCTTGGCGCGCATCGGGATCTTGTCCTGGGGCCAGCCGCCGAAGCGCCAGGCGGCGGTGCCGCCGGGTTCGACGACGGAGCGCAGGCCCTTGTCGAGGTCGCGGACGGTCTGGGCGCCGATCGGCAGCTTGCCGTGGGCCTTGGGCGCGATCTCGCGGACCTGCTTGCCGTCGGGGCTGATGATCGCCTTGCCGACGGTGGGGTCGTAGAGGGTGCCGCCGTTGCTGATGGCCGCGTAGATGGTGGCCATCTGGATGGGGGTGACGAGCACGTCGCCCTGCCCGATGGCGAAGTTGATGCTGTCGTACGCCTTCAGCTGGTTGCCCTCCAGGCAGCTCTCGTACGCGATCTGCTCGACGTAGCTGCCGCCCTTCTTGCCCTGCTTGCACCAGGCGTCCTTGTTGGCCTCCCAGAACGCCTGCTTCCACTGGCGGTCCGGGATCCGGCCCTTGACCTCGTTGGGCAGGTCGATGCCGGTCTCCGAGCCGAGGCCGAAGTCGCGGGCGGTCGTGTAGAACCAGTCGTGGGCGTCCTTGTTCGGCGTGATGCCGCCGTCCTTCTGCCACTCCTTGTGGCCGAGGGCGTAGAAGACGGTGTTGCAGGAGTACTTGAGGGCGTCCCCGAGGGTGATGGGGCCGTGCCCCTGGGACTCGAAGTTGGCGAAGCTGCGGCTGCCGAGGCTGTAGGAGGCGCTGCAGTTGTACTTGTCGTTGAAGTCGTAGCCGGCCCGGACGGCGGCGCTCGCGGAGATCACCTTGAAGATGGAGCCGGCCGGGGCCTGGCCCTGGATGCCCCGGTTGAGCAGCGGGTAGTTGGAGTTCTTGCTGGTGAGGGCTGCGTAGTCCTTGGCGGAGATGCCGCCGATCCAGACGTTGGGGTCGTAGTCGGGCTGGGAGGCCATGGCGACGACCCGCCCGGTCTTCGTCTCCATGACGACGACGGCGCCGGAGTCGGCCTCGTACTTGCGACCGGTGATCTTGTCGGTCTCGCCGCGGACCGTCTTCATGGCCTGCGCGAGCTCGTACTCGGCGACGGACTGGACGCGGGCGTCGATGCTGGTGACGAGGGTGGAGCCGGCCACGCCCGGGTCGGACCTGGTCTGGCCCATGACGCGCCCGAGGTTGTCGACCTCGTAGCGGGTGACGCCGGCCTTGCCGCGCAGCTCCTTGTCGTAGGTGCGCTCGATGCCGGAGCGGCCGACCTGGTCGGAGCGGAGGAAGGGCGAGTCGGTGTCCTTCGCCTTGGTGATCTCGTCGTCGGTGACCGGCGAGAGGTAGCCGAGGACCTGCGCGGTGCGGGCCTTGCCGGGGGCCGGGTAGCGGCGGACGGCGGTGAGCTCGGCGGTGATGCCGGGGAAGTCCTCGGTGCTCTCGCGGATGGTGAGCGCCTGTTGGACGGTGGCCTCGTCGGTGACCGGGATCGGCTGGTAGGGGGAGCCGTTCCAGCAGGGCTTGGGCGTCTTGGAGTCGCAGAGCCGGATCTTGTTGACGACGTCCTCGGGCTTCATGTTCAGGACGCCGGCGAGCCGGGTGAGAACGGCCTTGCCGTCGTCCTTCATCTTCATCAGCTCGGTGCGCGAGGCGGAGACCACGAGCCGGGTCTCGTTGTCGGCGAGCGGGACGCCGCGGGCGTCGAGGATGGAGCCGCGGACGGCCGGCGTGACGACCTGCTGGATGTTGTTGCTCTTGGCCTCGTCGGCGTACTCCTTGCCGTTGCGGATCTGGAGGTACCAGAGCCGGCCGCCCAGGGTGAGCAGCAGCGAGAAGACGAGGATCTGGATGACGACGAGCCGGGTCTGGACCCGGGGGGTCCGTCCGGTCTCGGGGATGTTGGTCATGCTGCCGGGGCCCCCTCGGTCACAGTCGCTTGACTCCCTTGATGCGTCCGGCGCGCGTGGCGCGGTTGCGGGCGGCCTTGACGCGGAGGCCGCCGCGCTGGGTGCCGATCCTCAGGCCGGTGCCGGAGGAGAGCCAGCCGGAGGCGACGTCCCCCGCGCCCGCCCCCGTGGCGTCGGCGACCGGGTCGTTCTCGGCGCGGCGGGCCAGCGCCATGATGAGCGGCACGGTGAAGGGGGCCAGCAGCAGGTCGTAGACGACGGCGGTGAAGAGCAGGGAGGCGAGGCCGACGTGCCGGGCGGCGGTGTCGCCGACGAGGGCGCCGACGCCCGCGTAGAGCAGGGTCGAGCCGACGGCCGCGCCGACGACGGCGGCCATCGGGCCGATCGCGGAGGTGAAGCGGCCGTTCTCGGGCCGGGCGAGGCCGACGAGGTAGCCGACGACGCAGAGGACGAGGGCGTAGCGGCCGGCGGCGTGGTCGGCGGGCGGGGCCAGGTCGGCGAGGAGGCCGGCGGAGAAGCCGACGAGCGAGCCGGTGACGGGACCGTGGACCAGCGCGAGGGCGACGACGGTGAGCAGGACGAGGTCGGGCACGGCGCCGGGGAGCTGGAGCCGGGCGAGGACGGAGACCTGGACGACGAGCGCGACGACGATCAGGGTCGCGGAGAGGAGGATGCGGTTGAACTTCACGGTGTCGCGTCCCCCTGGTCGTTCGGGTCCTGCGCCTGGTCCTGGTTCGGGTCCTGCGCCTGGCCCTGGTCCTGGTTCTGGTCCTGCGCGGGCTTCCGCGGCTGGTTCTGGAGCGGCTGGTCGGCCTTCTCCCCCTGCGGCTGCTCGCCCTCGGCGGGCGGCTTCGCGGTGACCGTGACGGTGACGGTCGGCGCGGGCTTCGGCTTCCGCGGCAGCACCGTGTCGCGCGGGTCGGAGTGGGGGGCCTGGACGACGACGCCGACGATGTCGAGCTTGCTGAAGCCGACGTACGGGCGGACGTAGACGTTGCGGGTCAGGCCGCCGCCCATGGGGTCGACGCGGACGATCTCGCCGACGGGCACGCCGGGCACGAAGGGCCGGTCGCCGGCCGAGCCGAAGGTGACGAGGCGGTCGCCCGGCTTCACCTTGGCCTTGCCGTTGAGGAGCTGGACCAGCAGCGGGCGGTCGCCCTGGCCGGTGGCGAAGCCGAGTTCGTCGCTCTTCTCCAGCCGGGTGCCGACGGTGAAGTCGGGGTCGTTGGCGAGGAGGACGGTGGAGGTGGACGGGCCGACGGTGGTGACCCGGCCGACGAGTCCGGCCCCGTTGAGGACCGTCATGTCGCGCTGGATGCCGTCGCGGGCGCCGGCGTCGATGGTGACGGTCCAGGAGAAGCCCTGGGCCGCCCCTATCCCGATGACCTGGGCGCCCTTGATGCCGTACTGGCCGGCGCCGGCGGTCTTGAGGAGGGAGTCGAGTTCGCGCAGCCGGTTGCGGTTGCGGTCGTCGCTGCCGAGCTCCGCCTTGAGCTCGGCGTTCTCCTTCTCCAGGGCGGCGATCCGGGTGTGCCGCTCGCCGGAGTCCCGGACGGCGCCTATGGCGTTGCCGATCGGATCGACCGCCGCCGCGACTCCGTTCTCGACCGGGCCGAAGACGGCGGCGGCGGCCTGCCGGGCCCCGTCCACCGGCGACTCCTGGCCGCCGCGGATGTCCACCGTGATCAGCGCGAACGCGATGGCGACCAGCAGCACCAGGAGCAGCCGGCTCTCTCGTGTGTCCCTCACGTGCGGCGGCCGTGCCCTTCCTCGTGGTTCGTTGTGCAGATGTCCGTACCGTACGGGCTCGCGCCCGGCCGGGGGGTCAGCGGCGCGGCTGGGCGTCCAGGACCTGCTGGAGGGCCTCGAACTCCTCGACGCACTTGCCGGATCCGAGGGCCACCGAGTCCAGCGGGTCCTCGGCGATGTGGATCGGCATGCCGGTCTCGCGGCGGAGCCGCTCGTCGAGGCCGCGCAGCAGGGCGCCGCCACCCGTGAGAACGATGCCACGGTCCATCACGTCACCGGAGAGCTCCGGCGGGCACTTGTCCAGGGTGGTCTTCACCGCGTCGACGATCGCGTTGACCGGCTCCTCGATGGCCTTGCGGACCTCGGCGGCCGAGATGACGACGGTCTTGGGGAGGCCCGAGACGAGGTCGCGGCCGCGGATCTCGGTGTGCTCGTCCTGCTCCAGGTCGTAGGCCGAACCGATGGTGATCTTGATCTGTTCGGCGGTGCGCTCACCGAGGAGGAGGGAGTACTCCTTCTTGATGTGCTGGATGATCGCGTTGTCCAGCTCGTCGCCGGCCACCCGGATGGACTGTGCCGTGACGATTCCTCCGAGGGAGATCACCGCGACCTCGGTGGTGCCGCCGCCGATGTCGACGACCATGTTGCCGGTGGCCTCGTGGACGGGGAGGCCGGACCCGATGGCCGCGGCCATGGGCTCCTCGATGATGTGCACCTGGCGGGCACCGGCCTGGGTGGAGGCCTCGATGACGGCGCGGCGCTCGACGCCGGTGATGCCGGAGGGCACGCAGACCACGACGCGGGGACGGGCGAGGTAGCGCCGCTTGTGGATCTTCAGGATGAAGTAGCGGAGCATCCGCTCGGTGATCTCGAAGTCGGCGATGACGCCGTCCTTGAGCGGACGCACGGCGACGATGTTGCCGGGGGTCCGGCCGATCATCTTCTTCGCCTCGGCACCCACCGCGAGGATTCCGCCGGTGTTGGTGTTGATCGCGACGACGGACGGCTCGTTGAGGACGATGCCTCGACCCCTGACGTACACCAGCGTGTTGGCGGTCCCGAGGTCGACAGCCATGTCACGGCCGATGAACGACATGAAGTTCCCCTTGTTTCCCATGGCTGAGGGTGGTGCGGCGAAGAGTTTTCATCGTAGTGCCGCTCACGCGGATGGCGCGCGCTGGTCCACCTCTGTACTAGGTGACGGTAGGACGCGGCGATCCGTTCCCGGGATTGGCGTTCATATGCCTGGGGGCGGCCGAATTCCTTCGGTCGCCCCATCAGGTGCTGCCGTTCGGCTGACGACGGGTCAGCCGCGCGTCACACGGGGCACTGCGTCACGCGAGACCGGGGAAGAAGATCTTCAGCTCGCGCGCGGCGGACTCCTCGGAGTCCGAGGCGTGGATGAGGTTCTCGCGGACGATGGTGCCGAAGTCGCCGCGGATGGAACCCGGGGCGGCGGCGATCGGGTCGGTCGGACCCGCCAGCTGGCGGACGCCCTCGATGACCCGCTCGCCCTCGACGACGAGCGCGACGACCGGACCGGAGGACATGAAGCCCATCAGCGGCTCGTAGAAGGGCTTGCCCTTGTGCTCGCCGTAGTGCTGCTCCAGCGTCTCCTGGTCCAGCTCGCGCAGCTCCAGGGCCGCGAGGGTCCAGCCGGCCTTGCGCTCGATGCGGCCGATGATCTCGCCGATCAGACCGCGGCGGACCGCGTCGGGCTTGAGCAGGACGAGCGTGCGCTGGCTCACGGGGGGAACTCCTTCGGGAAGGGTGTGCGGGTCTATGAATCTACAGGGCCCGCACCGCCCTCCGTCACGCAGCGTCAGGCCCTGCGGAGCCCTGTCCGGCGGCGTTCGAGGCGGCCCAGCGGGCCTTGATCTCGTCCACCTTGCGCCCGTAGTGCACCGAGCACCACCACAGGACCGCGAAGACGGCCCCGAGGAAGTACATGACGGGCACGAAGAAGCCGCTGATGATCAGTCCGATCTGGAGCGCCCAACCGAGCTGGACGCCGCCGGGACGGGTGATCATCCCGCAGAGCAGCACGGAGAGGACCATCGCCACACCGCACACCCACCAGACGGTGGAGGTGCTGAGGCCGTCGTCCTTCATCGCGACGAGACCGGCGAAGCCGATGACGAAGAACTCGCCGATGAGCGTGGAGGAGCAGAGCGTGCGCATTCCGGGTCAGCCCCTCTTGAGCAGCAGCCGGGCGTCGCCGACCGTGAAGATCGAACCGGTCACCAGCACGCCGGCGCCGCCGTACTCGGCCTCCTCCTCGGCGAGCGTGATCGCCGCCTCCAGGGCGTCGGGCAGCCGCGGCTCCACGACGACCCGGTCCTCGCCGAAGACCTCGACGGCGACCGCGGCCAGCGCGTCGGCGTCGGTGGCGCGGGAGGTGGAGTTCTGGGTGATCACGATCTCGGCGAAGATCGGTTCGAATGCCTCCAGGAGCCCCCGGGCGTCCTTGTCGCCGCTGGTGGAGACGACGCCGATGAGCCGGGAGAAGCCGAAGGACTCGGAGACGGCCTCGGCGGTCGCCCGGGCCCCGTGGGGGTTGTGCGCGGCGTCGAGGATGACCGTCGGGGAGGAGCGGACGACTTCGAGGCGCCCGGGCGAGGACGTCTGGGCGAAGGCGCGCCGGACGGTCTCGACGTCGAGGGCGCGGGCGTGCTCGGCGCCGATGCCGAAGAAGGCCTCGACGGCGGCGAGCGCCACGGCCGCGTTGTGCGCCTGGTGGGCGCCGTACAGCGGCAGGAAGATCCCGTCGTACTCGCCGCCGAGGCCGCGCAGGGTCAGCAGCTGTCCGCCGACGGCCACCTCGCGGGAGACCACGCCGAACTCCATGCCCTCGCGGGCCACGGTCGCGTCGACGTCGACGGCCTTCTTCAGGAGCACCTGGGCGGCGTCCACCGGCTGCTGGGCCAGGATGACCGTCGCGCCCGGCTTGATGATCCCGGACTTCTCGCCGGCGATCTCGCCGGTGGTCTCGCCCAGGCGGTCGGTGTGGTCCAGGTCGATCGGGGTGACGACGGCGACGGAGCCGTCGATCACGTTGGTCGCGTCCCAGGTGCCGCCCATGCCGACCTCGACGACGGCCGCGTCGACCGGGGCGTCCGCGAAGGCCGCGTAGGCCATGCCGGTGAGGACCTCGAAGAAGGAGAGGCGGTACTCCTCCCGGGCGTCGACCATCTCCACGTACGGCTTCACGTCCTGGTACGTCTCGATGAACCGCTCGGCGGAGATCGGGGCGCCGTCCAGGCTGATCCGCTCGGTGACGGTCTGCACGTGCGGCGAGGTGTAGCGGCCGGTGCGCAGCTCGAAGGCGCCGAGCAGGGACTCGATCATGCGGGCCGTCGACGTCTTGCCGTTGGTGCCCGTGATGTGGATCGAGGGGTACGCGCGCTGCGGCTCGCCCAGCACGTCCATCAGGGCCGCGATCCGCTTGACCGACGGCTCCAGCTTGGTCTCGCCCCAGCGGGTCGAGAGCTCGGTCTCGACCTCGCGCAGCGCCTTGTCCAGCTCCGGGTCCTCGGGGCGGGTCGGCACGGGGTCGCCCTGCGGGGGTCCGGCCTGTGCGCGCAGGGTGCGGCTGCCGGCCTCGATCACCGCCAGGTCGGGGTCGCGATCGGTCTCTTCGCCGACGATGTCGTCGAAGCCGTCGTCGGTGTGGTCGGCGTGGTCGCGCGGGTCGCTCGGGTCACTCACGGAGCCAAGTCTACGGAGCCCCGCCGACAGGACCATCGGCCCACCCCGTTCGGGACCTTCGGCCCGCCGTCCGCCGGGGCCGCCCGGCAAACTTGGCGATCATGGACATAGGCATCGATCTCGGCACGGCCAACACCCTCCTCTACGCGCGCGGGCGGGGCATCGTGCTCAACGAGCCGTCCGTGGTGGCGGTCAAGGAGGGCTCCCGGCACGCGCTCGCGGTCGGCACGGAGGCGAAGGAGACGATCGGCCGGACGCCCGGCACGATCACCGCGATCCGGCCCCTGCGGGACGGCGTGATCAGCGACTACGAGGCCGCCGAGGAGATGATCCGGCACTTCGTCCGCAAGGCCGTGCCGGGGCGCCGGCGCCCCCGCACCCGGATGGTCGTGTGCGTGCCCAGCGGGGTGACCCCGGTCGAGCGGCGGGCCGTCGTGCACGCCTCGCTCTCGGCGGGCGCGCGGGCCGTCCACCTCGTCGAGGAGCCGATGGCGGCGGCGATCGGGGCTGGCCTGCCGGTCTCCGACCCGCGCGGCTCGATGGTCGTCGACATCGGCGGCGGGACGACCGAGGTGGCGGTGATCTCGCTCGGGGGCATCGTCACCGCGCGCTCGCTGAGGGTCGGCGGCGACCGCTTCGACACGGCGATCACCGACCACGTCCGCAAGGAGCACTCGCTGCTGATCGGCGAGCGGACGGCGGAGGACGTGAAGGTGGCGATCGGCTCGGCGTGGCCGGTGCCGGGCGGCGAGGAGTTCGAGCGGAGCGTCTTCACCGTGCGCGGCCGGGAGAAGGTCAGCGGCCTGCCGCGCACGGTGGAGCTCTCCGTGCCGGAGGTCCGGCAGGCCCTGGACGAGCCGGTGGAGGCGGTCATCGCGGCGGTGCGGGCGACGCTGGAGGAGTGCCCGCCGGAGCTGTCCGGCGACGTGATGGAGCACGGCATCGTCCTGACCGGCGGGGGCGCGCTGCTGCCGGGTCTGGACCTCAGGACGGCCTCGTCGACGGGCATCCCGGTCTTCGTGGCGGACGACCCGCTGGACTGCGTGGCGCTCGGCTCGGGCCGCTGCGTGGAGGACTTCGACGGCCTCCAGCGGGTCCTGGGCAAGGCGGAGCCGACGCGGTGACGCGCGGGGGCGGACGGGGCGTACGGGGCGTACGGCTCCGGCTCAGCGCGTCAGACCGGCCGGCAGCGTCGCCCGGACCACGTACGCGTCGTCCTTCTCCCCCGCCGTGAGGGTGCCGCCCATGCTGGCGACGCGCTCGTCCATCGAGACGAGGCCGGTGCCGGTGGAGACGGGGACTCGGTCCGGAGGGGTCCGCGGCAGCGGGTTGCGGACCTCGATCCACAGGCTCGGCCCGTCGACGCCGATCGCGACCCGCACCGGCAGGCCCGGCGCGTGCTTCGCCGCGTTCGTCAGGCACTCCTGGACCACGCGGTGGACCGCGGTCTGCCGCAGCGGCGAGAGCGCCTTCACGTCCTCGGCCACGTCCAGCTCCACCGGGCTGCCCATCCGCTCGCTCTCGGCGGCCAGGTCCGCGAGGCCCTCCAGACCGGGCGTGCCGCCCTCCCGGTCGGCGCGCCGCACGAGCGTCTCGTTCAGCATGAGGTGGGCGCGCCGGGCGGTCTCCGCCAGCTCCTCGAAGTCCTTCTGGTGGGCATCTCCCCGGGCCCTCACGGCGAGCACCTCGGCCCGCACCGCGAGCACGGTCAGCTCGCGCCCGACCAGGTCGTGGACGTCCCGGCCCACCTGGATGCGCTCCTCCTGGACGGCCTGCCGGGCGGCGGCCTCGCGCCGCTGGACCTCCAGGGCGCCGACGAGGTCGTGGCGGTGGGCGGCGATGCCGACGCCGGCCGCGAGCACCCCGATGGGGATGACGAGGCTGAGGAAGTCGCTCAGCGTGGCGCCGTGCCGGACGGGCCAGCCCGGCATCAGGAAGTAGGCGTACGCCACCCCCATGTAGAGCAGCGTCGCGGCGACGGCGGCCCGCCGGCCCCGGAAGCGGCCGATCGAGTACAGCGCGAACTGGATCAGGGTCACCTCGTGCAGCCAGCCCATCAGGCCGAGCGCCACGAGGTACGGGACCCAGGGCGCCCGCCGCCGCAGCACCAGGGTCGCGGCGCCGGCGGCGAGGACCAGGGTGGCGGTGACCCCGGTGAGCGAGTTGTCCTGCCGGGCGAGCCCCGGCACGTCCAGGACCATCAGCCCGAAGGCGCTGAGCGCGGCCACGACGTCCAGCGCCCGGGGCGAACCGGCCCACCGGTCCGCGCGGCGGCGCAGCGCGGGGTCGGCGGGGAGGCGGAGCATGCCTCCATCATCCAGGGTCCTTGGTCCCGACGCCGTGGACCCGAAGTCCCGTCTGCTGTGAGATCGGGCACTTCGTCCCCTTCCTTCCGGAGCGGGGACGCGGAAGGGCCCGGGACCACGACGGTCCCGGGCCCTTCCTCCGTACGCGTTACGCCTGGGGCAGCCTGTCCAGCTGGGACTGGATGCGGGCGATGTCCTCGTCCGCCTTGGCGAGACGGCCCTTGATCTTGTCCACGACGTTGTCGGGGGCCTTGGCCAGGAAGGCCTCGTTGCCGAGCTTGGCCTCGGCCTGGGCCTTCTCCTTCTCGGCGGCGGCCAGGTCCTTCGCGAGGCGCTTGCGCTCGGCGGCGACGTCGATCGTGCCGGACAGGTCGAGCGCGACGGTGGCGCCGGCGACCGGCAGGGAGGCGGTGGCGGCGAAGCCGTCGCCTTCCGGCTGGAGGCGGAGCAGCTGACGGATGGCCGCCTCGTGCGGGGCGAGCGCGGTGCCGTCGAGCTCCAGGCGGGCCGGGACCTTCTGGCCGGGCTGGAGACCCTGGTCGGAGCGGAAGCGACGGACCTCGGTGACGACCCGCTGGACCAGCTCGATCTCCTTCTCGGCGGCCTCGTCGCGGAAGCCCGAGTCCTTCGGCCACTCGGCGATGACGACCGACTCGCCGCCCGTCAGCGTGGTCCACAGGGTGTCCGTGACGAACGGGACGATCGGGTGGAGCAGGCGCAGGGTGACGTCGAGGACCTCGCCCAGGACGCGCGCCGAGACCTTGGCCTGCTCGCCGCCGTCGAAGAACGTCGTCTTCGACAGCTCGACGTACCAGTCGAAGACCTCGTCCCACGCGAAGTGGTACAGGGCGTCGGCGAGCTTCGCGAACTGGTAGTCGTCGTAGTAGGCGTCCGCCTCGGCGACGACCTTGTTCAGGCGGGACAGGATCCAGCGGTCGGTCGCCGACATCGCGGAGGCGTCCGGCAGCGGGCCCTCGACCGTCGCGCCGTTCATCATCGCGAAGCGCGTGGCGTTCCAGATCTTGTTGGCGAAGTTCCGGGACGCCTGGACCCAGTCCTCGCCGATCGGGACGTCGACGCCCGGGTTGGCGCCCTTGGCCAGGGTGAAGCGCAGGGCGTCGGAGCCGTACTTGTCCATCCAGTCGAGCGGGTTGACCGTGTTCCCGAACGACTTCGACATCTTCTTGCCGAACTCGTCGCGGACCATGCCGTGGAACGCGATCGTGCGGAACGGCGGCTGGCCGTCCATCGCGTACAGGCCGAACATCATCATCCGGGCGACCCAGAAGAACATCAGGTCGTAGCCGGTGACCAGGACGGAGTTCGGGTAGAACTTCTCCAGGTCCGGCGTCTGCTCCGGCCAGCCGAGCGTGGAGAACGGCCACAGGCCGGACGAGAACCACGTGTCGAGGACGTCGGTGTCCTGCGTCCAGCCGTCACCCGTGGGCGCCTCGTCGTCGGGGCCGACGCAGACCAGCTCGCCGTTCGGACCGTGCCAGACCGGGATGCGGTGGCCCCACCACAGCTGGCGGGAGATGCACCAGTCGTTGAGGTTGTCGACCCAGTCGAAGTAGCGCTGCGACATGTCGGCCGGGTGGATGTTGACCCGGCCGTCGCGGACCGCGTCGCCGGCGGCCTTGGCCAGCGTCTCGACCTTGACCCACCACTGCATCGACAGGCGCGGCTCCAGCGTCGTCTTGCAGCGCGAGCAGTGGCCGACGGAGTGGACGTACGGGCGCTTCTCGGCGACGATCCGGCCCTCGGCGCGCAGGGCGGCGACGATCGCGGAGCGGGCCTCGAAGCGGTCCAGGCCCTGGAAGGGGCCGTGGACGGTGATCACGCCGCGCTCGTCGAGGACCTCGATGGATTCGAGGTCGTGGCGCTGGCCGATGGCGAAGTCGTTCGGGTCGTGCGCCGGGGTCACCTTGACGGCGCCGGTGCCGAACTCCGGGTCGACGTGGGTGTCGGCGACGACCGGGATCGTACGGTCGGTCAGCGGCAGCTTGATCTGCTTGCCGATCAGGTGGGCGTACCGCTCGTCGTCGGGGTGGACGGCGACGGCGGTGTCACCGAGCATCGTCTCGGCGCGGGTGGTGGCGACGACGATGGTGTCGTCGCCCTCGCCGTACTTCATGGAGACGAGCTCGCCGTCGTCGTCCTGGTAGTCGACCTCGATGTCGGAGATGGCCGTCAGACAGCGCGGGCACCAGTTGATGATGCGCTCGGCGCGGTAGATCAGACCGTCGTCGAACATCTTCTTGAAGACGGTCTGGACGGCCCGGGACAGGCCCTCGTCCATGGTGAAGCGGTCCCGGCTCCAGGCCAGGCCCTCGCCGAGGCGGCGCATCTGGCCGGCGATCTGGCCGCCGGACTCGGCCTTCCACTCCCAGACGCGCTCGACGAAGGCCTCGCGGCCCAGGTCGTGGCGGGACTTGCCCTCCTTGGCGAGCTCGCGCTCGACGACGTTCTGGGTGGCGATGCCGGCGTGGTCCATGCCCGGCTGCCACAGCGTCTCGAAGCCCTGCATCCGCTTGCGGCGGGTGAGGGCGTCGATCAGCGTGTGCTCGAAGGCGTGGCCCAGGTGGAGCGAGCCGGTGACGTTCGGCGGCGGGATGACGATCGTGTACGCGGGCTTCTCGCTCTTCGCGTCCGCCTCGAAGTAGCCGCGCTCCACCCAGCGCTCGTACAGCGGGCCCTCTACCTCGGCCGGCGTGTACTGGGTCGGCAATTCGGTGGTGGCTGCTGTCTGCTGCTGAGTGTTCTCGGTCACGGGCCCAGTTTAGGGGGGTGACGGTCGTGTCCTGAAACGCGATTGTTCGGTAACGGTGTGACCCCCGCCGCCCCACCACGGGGCGGCTTCCGCCAGGATGTTCGCTACGCATAAACGTCCTGTGAGGGGAAGCAGTAGATGAGCTACAACCAGCCGGGTCCGTACGGGGGCCAGCAGCCTCAGCAGCCCGGGCCCTACGGCCAGCAGCCCGGCCCGTACGGGCAGCCGCAGGGTCAGCCCGGTTACGGCTACCCCCAGCAGGCCCCCCAGGGCGTGCCGCCGCAGCAGCAGCCGTACGGCTACCCGCAGCAGCAGCCGAACCCGTACGGCCAGCAGCCGCAGTACGGCGCCCCCCAGGGGCCCGGCGGCTACGTGCCCCACCCGCCGGCCCCCAAGAAGTCCAAGACCCCGATCATCATCGGCGCGGTCGCCGTCGTCGCGGCGATCGCGGTCGGCGCGTACTTCCTGATCGGCGGCGGTGGCGGCGCGTCCGTCGCGAACGACGGGCCGCACAAGCTGGTGACGCCGGAGACGGTGCTGACCGAGTACAAGAAGGACGCCTCCAGCGGGGGCGGCTCGGGCAACGACGACGTCGTCAAGGACGCCGCGAAGTACGGGGTCAAGAACCCCCAGGAGGTCAACGGCTCCTGGAAGGTCGAGGACAAGGCGAACCCGCTCGCCGGCAAGATGCTCCAGTTCGGCGGCGTGTACGGCGAGATCGAGGACCCGGAGAAGACCGTCGACGCCATCTTCGCCAACATGAAGGCCGAGGCCCAGGCGGAGAAGGACGAGAAGGAGAAGGGCGAGCTGGTCGGCGAGCCCAAGGCGTACACCCCCGAGGGCCTCGACGGCGCCGTGCTGAAGTGCCAGGAGGTCAAGGCCCCGACGGGTGCCGAGTCCGGCGGCCTCGGCCCCAAGGAACTGACGATGCCCGTCTGCCTCTGGGGCGACCACAGCACCGTCGGCTACGTGATGCACTTCAACCTGGCCGACCTGATGACCGGCAAGGCCGGCACGGCCGAGGAGGTCGCCGCGATCGCCGCCAAGCTCCGCAAGGAGGTCCGCGTCAAGATCTGACGCACCGGACCCACGCGAAGGGGCGCCCCGCCGGATTCCGGTGGGGCGCCCCTTCGGCGTCGGTACGGGTTACGCCGACTTCTCGTGGCGGCCGTCGTTCTTGACGATCCGGGGGACGAGGGTCGGGTTCACGTTGTTGCGGACGACGTCCGCGGTGATGACGACGCGGGCCACGTCCTTGCGGGAGGGGACCTCGTACATCACCGACTGGAGGACCTCCTCCATGATGGCGCGCAGGCCGCGCGCGCCGGTGCCGCGGAGGATGGCCTGGTCCGCGATGGCCTCCAGGGCCGGACGGTCGAAGTCCAGCTCGACGCCGTCGAGTTCGAAGAGGCGCTGGTACTGCTTCACCAGCGCGTTGCGCGGCTCGACGAGGATCTTGAGGAGGGCCTCGCGGTCGAGGTTGTGGACCGAGGTGATGACGGGGAGACGGCCGATGAACTCGGGGATCATCCCGAACTTCACCAGGTCCTCCGGCATGACCTCCTGGAACTGGTCGCTCGCCTCGATCTCGCGCTTGGAGCGGATGGTCGCCCCGAAGCCGATGCCCTTGGCGCCCGCCCGCGACTCGATGATCTTCTCCAGGCCGGCGAAGGCGCCGCCCACGATGAAGAGCACGTTCGTCGTGTCGATCTGGATGAACTCCTGGTGCGGGTGCTTCCGGCCGCCCTGCGGCGGGACCGAGGCCGTGGTGCCCTCCAGGATCTTCAGGAGGGCCTGCTGCACGCCCTCGCCGGAGACGTCTCGCGTGATCGACGGGTTTTCGCTCTTACGGGCGACCTTGTCGATCTCGTCGATGTAGATGATGCCGGTCTCGGCCTTCTTGACGTCGTAGTCCGCGGCCTGGATCAGCTTGAGCAGGATGTTCTCGACGTCCTCGCCGACGTAGCCGGCCTCCGTCAGCGCCGTCGCGTCGGCGATGGCGAAGGGGACGTTGAGCATCCGGGCCAGGGTCTGGGCCAGGAGCGTCTTGCCGGAGCCCGTGGGGCCCAGCAGCAGGATGTTGGACTTGGCCAGTTCGATGGCGTCGTCACGGCCCTGCGCGCCGCCGTTCTCGCCGGCCTGAACGCGCTTGTAGTGGTTGTACACAGCGACCGAGAGGGCCTTCTTCGCCGGCTCCTGGCCGACGACGTACCCCTCCAGGAACTCGTAGATCTCGCGGGGCTTGGGGAGTTCCTCCCAGCGCACCTCGCTCGTCTCCGCGAGTTCCTCTTCGATGATCTCGTTGCAGAGGTCGATGCACTCGTCGCAGATGTACACACCGGGTCCCGCGATGAGCTTCTTCACCTGCTTCTGGCTCTTTCCACAGAACGAGCACTTGAGCAGGTCGCCGCCATCACCGATGCGTGCCACGAGGTGCTTCCCCTTCGCCTGGGAGCGCTTGGTTCAGCGACTCCTGGTGCCTCATATTCGACGGTACCTTGCCGGGCCCCCCGTTCGGGCCCCCCTTGGCACGGTTCACATGGTCGCGATTCGGCCACGCGCTCCGTGCCACGGGAAGGTCGGGCGTCAGTGCGCCGCGGCGGCCGTGCTCTTGCGGGTCGAGACGATCTGGTCGACCAGGCCGTACGCGAGGGCGTCCTCGGCCGTGAGGATCTTGTCGCGCTCGATGTCCTCGCGGATCTTCTCGATCGGCGTGGTGGAGTGCTTGGCCAGCATGGTCTCCAGCTGGTCGCGCATCCGCAGGATCTCCTTGGCCGCGATCTCCAGGTCGGAGAGCTGCTCGCGGCCGGTGCCGCCGGAGGGCTGGTGGATCAGCACGCGGGCGTTCGGCAGGGCCATCCGCTTGCCGGGGGTGCCGGCGGCGAGCAGCACGGCCGCGGCGGAGGCCGCCTGGCCCATGCAGACCGTCTGGATGTCCGGCTTCACGAACTGCATCGTGTCGTAGATGGCCGTGAGCGCGGTGAAGGAGCCACCGGGGCTGTTGATGTAGATGGAGATGTCGCGGTCCGGGTCCATCGACTCCAGGCACAGCAGCTGCGCCATGACGTCGTTGGCGGAGGCGTCGTCGATCTGCACGCCGAGGAAGATCACGCGCTCCTCGAAGAGCTTCGCGTACGGGTCGTACTCGCGGATGCCCTGCGAGGTGCGCTCGACGAAGCGCGGGACGACGTAGCGGTTGTCCATCGGCGCGCCGGTGTAGAGGCCGCTCGGGGAGAGGTTGTTCTGCATCTGGGTGTTCACCGTCCTGGTGGCGTTCGGCGGGGGGCTGGGGCTCTTCGGGGGGCTGCCGGCGCTCAGGCGCCCGTGCCGCCGCCGCCCGGAACACCCGCGGCGTGCGTGATGATGTCGTCGATGAGGCCGTAGTCCTTGGCCTCCTCCGCGGTGAACCAGCGGTCGCGGTCGCCGTCGCGGATGATCGCCTCGACGGTCTGGCCGGAGTGGTGCGCGGTGATCTCGGCCATGCGCTTCTTCGTGCGAAGGAGGTACTCGGCCTGGATCTTGATGTCGGAGGCCGTGCCGCCGATGCCGGCGGAGCCCTGGTGCATCAGGATGTCGGTGTTCGGCAGCGCGAAGCGCTTGCCGGGGGTGCCGCCGGTGAGCAGGAACTGGCCCATCGAGGCCGCCATGCCCATACCGATGGTCACGACGTCGTTGGGGATGTACTGCATGGTGTCGTAGACGGCCATGCCGGCCGTCACGGAGCCACCGGGGCTGTTGATGTAGAGGAAGATGTCCTTGTCCGGGTCTGCGGCCAGGAGGAGCATCTGGGCGGTGATCTTGTTGGCGATCTCGTCGTCGACCTGCTGGCCGAGGAAGATGATGCGCTCGCCGAGCAGCCGGTTGTAGACATGGTCGCCGAGGCCGCCACCGATGGACGGCTCACCCGCGGCGTAAGGCTTCAGATTCGTCACGTATCCACCTGCTCGTCTCCGACGGCCCCGGGCCGTCTCAGCGTCTCGTTCAGAGGGCAGTGCCCCCGTATCCATGGACCCTAACGCGCAGGTGGGACAACGCCATCCCGGTTCCCGAACTGTTCGCTGGGAGCGCAAGGTAGTTGGCGGCGCATAAAAGGTCCGCGTACGTCCACGGGCCCGGCCGCACAGCAGTGCGTCCGGGCCCGTGGCGCGATACGGAGCGCGCGGGGCGCGGGCCCCGGCGTCGGCCTGGTGGGGCCTACTTCTCCTCGGCGACCTCGGCCTCGCCGGTGACGGCCTCGACCGCCTCGGCGGCGGCCTCGACCTCGTCCTCGTCGTCGGAGAGGTCGACGACCTCGCCGTTGGTGTCGACGACCTTGGCGGCCTCGACGACGACCGCGAGGGCCTTGCCGCGGGCGACCTCGCCGACCAGCATCGGCACCTGGCCGCCCTGGACGACGGCCTGGGCGAACTGGTCGGGGGACATGCCGGAGGAGGCGGCACGGCGGAAGAGGTGCTCGGTGAGCTCCTCCTGCTCGACGTTCAGCTCCTCCTTGGAGACCAGCTCGTCGAGGAGGAACTGGGTCTTGATGCCCTTGACCGCCTGCTCCTTGGTCTCGGTCTCGAACTCCTCGACCGTCTTGCCCTGGAGCTCCAGGTACTTCTCAAGGCTCAGGCCCATCTGGCCGAGCTGGTGGTGCTCCAGGTTGTGCTTGCGGGTGTTGACCTCGTCCTCGAGCAGCTTCTCGGGGACGGGGATCTCCGCCAGCTCCAGGAACTTCTCCAGGACGCGCTCCTGGGCCTGGGTGGCCTGGTCGAACTGCTTCATGTTCTCGAGGCGCTTGCGGCTGTCGGCCTTGAGCTCGTCGAGGGTGTCGAACTCCGACGCCATCTGCGCGAACTCGTCGTCCAGCTCGGGGAGCTCGCGGGCGGCGACGGCGGTGACCTTGACGGTGACCTCGGCCTCCTTGCCCGCGGCCGAGCCGCCCTTCAGCTCGGAGGTGAAGGTGGCCTCGCCACCGGCCTCCAGGCCGGTGACGGCGGCGTCGATGCCGTCGAGCAGCTCGCCGGAGCCGATGGTGTACGAGACGCCGTCGGCGATGCCGTCGGGCAGCACCTCGCCCTCGACCTTGGCGGTCAGGTCGACGGTGACGACGTCGCCCTCGGCGGCGGCGCGCTCGACCGGGTTGGTCGACGCGAAGCGCTCGCGGAGCTGCTCCACGGACTTCTCGACGTCCTCGTCGGTGACCTCGATGGCGTCGACCTCGACCTCGATGCCGGAGTAGTCCGGGATCTCGATGGCCGGGCGGACGTCGACCTCGGCGGTGAAGGAGAGCAGCTCGCCGTCCTTCAGCTCCGTGATGTCGACCTCGGGCTGACCCAGCGGGTTGACCTCGGCCTCGTTCACGGCCTCGGTGTAGAACTTCGGGAGCGCGTCGTTGACGGCCTCCTCCAGCACGGCGCCGCGGCCGAACCGCTGGTCGATCACACGAGCCGGGATCTTGCCCTTGCGGAAGCCCTTGACCGTGACCTGCTGGTTGATCTTCTTGTACGCCGCGTCGAGGCTGTCCTTGAGCTCCTCGAAGGGCACCTCGACAGTGAGCCGAACCCGAGTCGGGTTCAGGGTCTCCACGGCGCTCTTCACGGTTCGGTCTCCTTGTGGCTGATTCCTGGATTCCGGCGGAGCCGCGCGGGGCGGTTCCGGCCGATGGGCCCGGTCAGAAAGACACACGGGCACGCAGCTTGCATAGTAACCGCACGTGGGATCAGGCCCACAACGTGATCAAGAACCCGCGAGGTCGGAGGCGCGGGGGATCATGCTGGTCGGGGTGGCGGGATTTGAACCCACGGCCTTCCGCTCCCAAAGCGGACGCGCTACCAAGCTGCGCCACACCCCGTCGGTGCGACACGTAGGGTACATGCACGGGGACGCTGCGACGCCCCCTCTTCCGAGGGACGTGCACGGACCGCTCCGGACCGGCTACGATGCTTTCCGTGCCGCGCTGGTTCCGACCTGCGGCGCGTTCCGTGCGGGCGTAGCTCAATGGTAGAGCCCTAGTCTTCCAAACTAGCTACGCGGGTTCGATTCCCGTCGCCCGCTCTGTGTACGGCTCCGGGCCCGGTTCCTCGTCGAGGGACTCGGGCCCGGAGCCGTTTCCGGGCCGTCCCGGTCAGAACCTGATGGCGCTGATCGTCTGGGATATCGAGTTCAGGAAGCGCTGGATGTCGTCCGCCATGCCCGTGAAGGCGAGGAAGAAGCCGAAGAGGACGGCGACGACGGCGGGGCCGGCCTTGAGGCTGCCCCCGCGGATCAGCACCACGAGGACGATCCCCAACAACAACACCGCGGAAAAAGAAATCGCCACGACTGCTCACACCCTCGGTCGGTCCCGCCTGGCCCCGGGGTGCGCTTCCGGACACCCCCTCGGTTCTATCGTGCCACCAACCCCGGTGCCCCCGGCGGGGGGTGACGAATCGTGGGACGCGCCACGGGCGCGAGAGGTTCAGGCCGGGCGGGAGATGAGGAGGAGGGCGCGGTCGTCGTTGACGTCCTTGGCGACCGCTTCGATCAGGTGCCAGGCGACGCCCTCGAATCCGGCGGAGACGCAGCGGTCGGCCTCGCCGGTGAGGCGGTCGATGCCCTCGGCGAGGTCGCGGTCGGCGGCCTCGACCAGGCCGTCGGTGAAGAGCATCAGGACGTCGCCGGGGCGCAGGCTGCCCTTGACCGGGTGGAACTCGGCGCCGTCGTAGACGCCGAGGAGGGGGCCGTCGCCGTCCTTCTCCTCCCAGCGGCCGGTGCCGGAGTGGAGCTGGAGCGCGGGCAGGTGGCCGGCGGAGAAGAGCTCGTAGTCGCCGGAGTCCAGGTCGAGGACGAGGTGGATGGAGGTGGCGAAGCCCTCGTCCCAGTTCTGCCGGAGCAGGTAGCCGTTGGCGGCCGGCAGGAAGCCGTGCGGGGGGAGCGAGCCGAGGAGGCCGCCGAAGGCGCCGGAGAGCAGCAGGGAGCGGGAGGCCGCGTCCATGCCCTTGCCGGAGACGTCGGTGAGGACGACCTCCAGGGTGCGGCCGCCGTGGGTGCGGGCGGCGACCACGAAGTCGCCGGAGAAGGACTGGCCGCCGGCCGGGCGGAGCGCCATCTCGCGGTGCCAGCCGCGCGGCAGCCGGGGCAGGGCGCTCTGCACCCGGAGCCGTTCGCGCAGGTCGAAGAGCATGGTGCCGCCGCGCCGCCAGGGCACTCCGACGCGGGCCCGGAACTGGGCGATGAGCAGGCCGAAGAGGCCGCAGGCGGCGACCACCAGGACGGTGCCGGGGGTGACGCGGGCGGGCCCCTCGCCGTACGGGCCGAGGATCACGGACTCGACGATCAGGCCGCCGGCGGCCGCCGCGTACAGGCCGAGGAGGCTGGCGGGGCGCAGCAGCAGTCCGCCGGCCACGATCGGCAGGACGAGGGCGGCGGGCGAGCACCAGATCGGGTCGAGGACGGTGCCGCAGACGATGGCGGGGATGGTGAGGAGGAGCCCGGCGAGGGCGAGGCGGTCGGAGGTGCCGCCGCGGAAGTAGTCGACGCCGGTCCGGCGCAGCGCGACGCGGGCCCGGTGGGCGCGTCGGCGCAGCCGGGCCGCGTACGTGTTCACTCCGTGGTGGGCCATTGGCCTGGACCCTATCGATCCGGGCCGCTCCCGTGCAGGGGTACCCCGGTGACAAGGTGCGTGAAATCGGGTCGCCCCGGGCGGGAGGCGCTGATATCGATGGCATATGACGACTGAACTGCGGGTGCTGGACCCTTCGGAGTGGGATCGCTGGTTCGCGATGCTGGAGCTCGCCTTCGGGGGCGTTCCGGAGGAACCCGAGGAGCGGGCGCTGTGGCGGGACCTGACCGAGTGCGAGCGGTCGCTGGCGGTGTGGGACGGCGGCGAGCGGCCGGTGGCGACGGCGGGGGCGTTCTCGTTCCGGCTGACCGTGCCGGGCGGGGCCTCGGTGCCGGCCGCGGGCGTCACGATGGTGAGTGTGGCCGGAACGCACCGGCGGCGGGGGATCCTGACCTCGATGATGCGCCGGCAGCTCGACGACGTACGGGCGCTGGGCGAACCGCTGGCCGTGCTGACCGCCTCGGAGGCGGCCATCTACGGGCGGTTCGGGTACGGGACGGCGAGCTGGACGCAGCGGGCCGTGATCGACACCACCCGGGTGCGGCTCTCCGTGCCGGCCGGGGCGGACGGGGTGGCGGTGCGGATGGTGCCGCTCGCGGAGTCCTCCGCGGCGACGGAGGCGGTGTACGCGCGGATGGTGCCGCGCCGGCCCGGGATGCTGGCCCGGCGGCCGGGCTGGGAGCGGCTGCCGCTGCTGGACCCGCCGGGGTCGCGGGAGGGCGCCTCGCCGAAGCTGTGCGTGCTGGCGGAGCGGGGCGGCGAGGTCGTGGGGCACGCCTACTACTCGATCAAGGCGGACTGGACCTGGGCCGGCGCGGACGGTGCGGTGACCGTGCACGAGCTGTACGGGCTCGATCCGGCGGCGGAGGGGGCGCTGTGGCGGTTCCTGTGCTCGGTCGACCTGACGTCGAAGGTGCGGGTGAACAGCGCGCCGGTGGACGCGGCGTGGCAGCACCTGGTCTCGGACGTGCGGCGGTGCGAACCGACGGTGCGGGAGGCGCTGTTCGCGCGGCTCGTGGACGTGGGGGCGGCGCTGGAGGCGCGGACGTACCGGGCGCCGGTGGACGTGGTGTTCGAGGTCGAGGACGACTTCTGCCCCTGGAACGCGGGGCGGTGGCGGCTGAGCGGCGACGCGAAGGGGGCTTCGTGCGCGAGGACCTCCGACGCCGCCGAACTCGCGCTTTCCGTAAGGGAGTTGGGTGCGGCCTATCTGGGCGGCACGTCCCTGGCGGCGCTGGCCCTGGCCGGGCGGGTCACCGAGCTGCGGGGCGGTGCGCTGGCGGAGGCGTCACTCGCGTTCGGTTCGGACGTCGCGCCCTGGCTGCCGCACGGGTTCTAGCGGCGGGCGGGCCCTAGGGCTGGCAGGTCGGGCACCAGAAGAGGTTCCGGGCCGCCAGGTCCGCCGTGCGGACCGCGGTGCCGCAGAGGTGGCAGGGGAGGTTCGCGCGGCGGTAGACGTAGACCTCGCCGCCGTGGTCGTCGACGCGCGGGGGGCGGCCCATGGCCTCGGGGGTGTGCTCGGGGCGGACCGTGTCGATGCGGTTCAGGCGGACGCCTTCGCGCATGAGGGCGCGGAGGTCGGTCCAGATCGCGGCCCACTCCCCCGGCGTGAGGTCCCTGCCCGCGCGGTACGGGTCGATGCCGTGGCGGAAGAGGACCTCGGCGCGGTAGACGTTGCCGACGCCGGCGATGACCTTCTGGTCCATGAGCAGGGCGGCGACCGTCGTGCGGGACTTCGAGATCCGGCGCCAGGCCGCGTCGGGGTCGTCGGCCTCGCGGAGCGGGTCCGGGCCGAGCCGGTCGTGTATCGCCCGCTTCTCGGCGTCGGTGATCAGCGCGCAGGTGGTGGGGCCGCGGAGGTCGACGTACGACTCCGGGTTCGCCAGGCGCAGGCGGACCGTGTCGGCGGGCGGCGGTGCGGGGGCGTCGCCGAAGCCCACCTTGCCGAAGAGGCCCAGGTGGATGTGGATCCACTGGTCGCGCGGGAAGCCGAGGAAGAGGTGCTTGCCGTGGGCCTCGGTGGTCTCCAGGACGGAGCCGTCGAGGAGGGCGGCGGAGTCGGAGAACTTGCCCTGGGGGCTGGAGACGCGCACGGGCCGGCCGCCGAACCGCTCGCGGTGGTCGGCGGCCAGCCGGTGGATGGTGTGCCCTTCGGGCATCAGGCGGTGGGCTCCTGCGGGTGGTGGGCCGGGATCGGGGGGAGCTCGCCGGTGGTCTCGTACGCGCTCAGCATCTCGATGCGGCGGGTGTGGCGCTCGTCGCCGGAGTACGGGGTGGAGAGGAAGATCTCGACGAACTTGGTCGCCTCCTCCTCGGTGTGCATGCGGGCGCCGACGGCGACGACGTTGGCGTTGTTGTGCTCGCGGCCGAGGGCGGCGGTCTGCTCGCTCCAGGCGAGGGCGGCACGGACGCCCTTGACCTTGTTCGCGGCGATCTGCTCGCCGTTGCCGGAACCGCCGATGACGATGCCGAGGCCGTCCGGATCGGCGGCGGCCTTCTCGGCGGCGCGCAGGCAGAACGGCGGGTAGTCGTCGAGGGCGTCGTAGATGTGGGGACCGCAGTCGACGGGCTCGTGGCCGTGGGCCTTCAGCCACTCCACGAGGTGGGTCTTGAGTTCGTAGCCGGCGTGGTCGGAACCGATGTAGACGCGCATGAACCGAGTGTGGCACGGCCGGGACGGGGCAGGCGTCAGCGGGGTCGGGACCTTGGTCCCGGCGGGTCACGGACCTTCGGCCCGCCTGGTCTGGACCTCATGGCCCGAGTATGTCCTGAATCACGATCCGGAATCAGACCTTCCGTACCGGCCGGTCGCCCGGTTTCATGGCTCCGGCTCGCGATCCGAGCCGCCCCCGCACCCGAAGGAAGCGTTCATGAACACGCAGCCGACCCTCGCCGAGGAAGGCAGCGGCACCGGTCACCCCGGTCAGACGCCGCCGTCCGACGGCCTCAAGGCCGGGCTCAAGAACCGCCATCTGTCGATGATCGCGATCGGCGGCGTCATCGGCGCCGGCCTGTTCGTCGGCTCCGGCTCCGGCATCGCCGCCGCCGGTCCCGCGATCCTCCTCTCGTACGCGCTCGTCGGCGCGATGGTCGTGTTCGTGATGCGGATGCTCGGCGAGATGGCCGCCGCGCGGCCCTCCTCGGGCTCCTTCTCCGCCTACGCCGACCAGGCGCTCGGCCGCTGGGCCGGCTTCACCATCGGCTGGCTGTACTGGTTCTTCTGGGTCGTCGTGCTGGCCGTCGAGGCGACCGCGGGCGCGGTCATCCTGGAGGGCTGGGTCCCGGCGGTGCCGCAGTGGGCGTGGGCGCTGATCGTGATGGTGGTGCTCACCGCTACCAACCTGGCCTCGGTGGCCTCGTACGGCGAGTTCGAGTTCTGGTTCGCCGGGATCAAGGTCGTCGCCATCGGCGCCTTCGTGGTGATCGGCCTGCTCGCGGTCTTCGGCGTGCTGCCGGGCTCGGACAACCCGGGCGCGGGCTTCGCGCACCTCACGGACGCGGGCGGGTTCATGCCGATGGGCGCGGGCGCGATCCTCACCGGTGTGCTGATGGTGGTCTTCTCCTTCATGGGCAGCGAGATCGTGACCCTCGCGGCCGGCGAGTCGGAGGACCCGCAGCGGGCCGTGACCAAGGCGACGAACAGCGTGATCTGGCGGATCGGCGTCTTCTACCTGGGCTCGATCTTCGTCGTCCTGACGCTGCTGCCGTGGAACGACCCGTCGATCGTCGAGAAGGGCTCGTACGTCGCCGCCCTCGACTCCATCGGCATCCCCGCGGCCGGCCAGATCATGAACGTGATCGTCCTGACCGCCGTGCTGTCCTGCCTGAACTCGGGCCTCTACACGGCCTCCCGGATGGCCTTCTCGCTCGGGCGGCGCGGGGACGCGCCGAAGGCCTTCGCCAAGGTCGACAAGCGGGGCGTGCCGAAGGCCGCGATCCTCTCCTCGGTCGTCTTCGGCTTCGTCGCGGTGTTCTTCAACTACCAGTGGCCGGACACCGTCTTCGCCTTCCTGCTGAACTCCTCCGGCGCGGTGGCGCTCTTCGTCTGGCTGGTCATCTGCGTGACCCAGCTGCGGATGCGCGGGATCATCCTGCGCGAGTCCCCGGAGAAGCTCGTCGTGCGGATGTGGCTCTTCCCGTACCTGACGTGGGCCACGATCGGCATGATCGTCTTCGTCCTCGGCTACATGATCTACGACGGTGGCGGCGCCCGGGAGCAGGTCGTGCTCTCGCTGCTGGTGGCCGCGCTGGTGCTGGCGATCGCGCTGGTCCGCGAGCGGGCCGGGAAGGCCGCCGAGCGCGTCTGACCGGGACGCGCGAAGGGGCCCGCCGCTCCGGCACGGAGCGGCGGGCCCCTTCGCGTACGGCCTCGCGGGGTCAGCCCTTGCGGCCGACGAGCTTCCAGGCGGCCGGGAGGGCGCCCATCGCGAGGGCGGCCTTGAGGGCGTCGCCGATGAGGAAGGGGGTCAGGCCGGCGGCGACCGCCTGGCCGAGGGTCATGCCGGTGGCGAGGGCGAGGTAGGGGACGCCGACCGCGTAGATGATCGCGGAGCCGAGGACCATGGTGCCGGCGGTGCGCAGGACCGAGCGGTCCGCGCCGCGGCGGGCCAGGGCGCCGACGACGGTGGCGGCGAGCAGCATGCCGAGGACGTAGCCGAAGGACGGCATCGCGTAGCCGGAGCTCGCCTGCGCGAACCACGGGACGCCCGCCATGCCGACGACGGCGTAGAGGGCGAGGGAGAGGAAGCCGCGGCGGGCGCCGAGGGCGGTGCCGACGAGCAGGGCGGCGAAGGTCTGGCCGGAGACCGGGACCGGGGAGCCCGGGACCGGGACGGCGAGCTGCGCGGCGAGACCGGTGAGGGCGGCTCCGCCGACGACGAGGACGGCGTCGCGGACGCGGCTCGCCGGGAGGAGGTCGGCCAGGACGGTGCCCGTACGGAGGGTGCGGACGGGGGCGGCGGCGGTGCTCATCGGTACTCCGCGGGGGTGAGGGTGTCGGGACAGGTTGACGCTATGCCAGGAGTGAACGCCCGATCACCGTCAGCCGCCGACAAAGCCACCGGCCGGGGCTTCATGGGGTTCCGACAAAGGACGGTGCGAGCGCCGGGCGCCACGTGACGCTTGTCACTGGGGAGTCGGTGCACAACGCCCCTTTTGCGTCAGGAGCGGGTCAGCGGAGAGACTGTGGGGTCTCCATAAAGACCTTCCCCGTGTGTCACTTCTCCCAGAGCGCGAGCCCCCCACCATGCGCGACGCAGCACCGCCGGCCCCCCTCACCGAACCCGAGCCGCTCTCCCACGGCCTGAAGCAGCGTCACCTGACGATGCTCGGGCTCGGCGGGGTGATCGGCGCGGGGCTCTTCGTCGGCTCGGGAGCGGGCATCGCGGTGGCGGGGCCCGGCATCGTGCTCTCGTACCTGATCGCGGGCGCGCTCGCGATGCTGGTGATGCGGATGCTGGGCGAGATGTCGGCGGCGATGCCGGCGTCCGGCGCGTTCTCGGTGCACGCGGAGCGGGCGCTGGGCCGCTGGGCCGGCTTCTCGGTGGGCTGGCTGTACTGGTTCCTGCTCGTCGTCGTCCTCGCCGTGGAGGCGACGGGCGCGGCGCGGATCGCGCACGGCTGGGTGCCGGGGGTGCCGCAGTGGGGCTGGGTGCTGCTCTTCATGGTCGTGTTCACCCTCGCCAACCTGACGGCGGTGAAGAACTTCGGCGAGTTCGAGTTCTGGTTCGCGGCGCTGAAGGTCGGCGCGATCGTCCTCTTCCTGGGCCTCGGGGCGCTGGCGATCGCCGGGTGGCTGCCCGACACGGATCCGGTGGGGCTCGCGAACCTGACGGGGCAGGGCGGTTTCCTGCCGAACGGCTGGTCCGGGGTGGTCTCCGGGGTGCTCGCCGTGGTCTTCGCCTTCGGCGGCCTGGAGGTCGTCACCATCGCCGCCGCCGAGTCGGAGGACCCGGCGCGCAACGTGGCGCGGGCGGTGCGCAGCGCCGTGTGGCGGATCCTCCTCTTCTACGTGGGCTCGATGCTGGTGATCGTGACCCTGCTGCCGTGGACGTCGATGGTGCCGGGCGAGTCGCCGTACGTGGCGGTGCTCGACGCGATCGGGGTGCCGGGGGCGGGACAGATCATGAACGTGGTGGTGTTCGTGGCGCTGCTGTCGGCGCTCAACGCCAATCTGTACGGCTCCTCCCGGATGGTCTTCTCGCTGGCCGAGCGCGGCGAGGCGCCGAAGGGGCTGCTGCGGGTGTCGGGCGGCGGGGTGCCGCGGCGGGCGGTGCTCGCCTCGGTGGCCTTCGGCTTCGTCTCCGTACTGCTCAATCTGAAGTGGCCGGATTCCGTCTTCCTCTACATGCTCAACGCGGTCGGCGCGGTGCTGCTCTTCGTGTGGGCGCTGATCGCGGTGTCGCAGCTGCGGCTGCGGCCGCGGATCGAGCGGGAGGCGCCCCGGACGCTGACGCTGCGAATGTGGGGCTTCCCGTGGCTGACGTGGACGGCGCTGGCGGCGATGGGCGCGGTGCTGGTCCTGATGCTGACCGACGACGCGGCGCGGCCGCAGGTGCTGTGGTCGGCGGGGGCGACGGCCGCGGTGCTGCTCGTGGCGTGGCTGCGGGAGGTCCGCGCCTCGCGGGGAAGCCGCACGTCCACGACGAAACGGAACTGAATCTTCACCTTGTGTGAAGGTGGTGACCGTATAGCGGACACCCGTTCCCTCTGAGCGGGGCGGGCACCCAGACTGTGGGCTCCCCTCCCCGTCTCAGCCTATGAACAGGGTTGCCCATGTCCCGGACCACCGCGCCCGCGCAGGCCGACCGCGAGGACGGCCAGGCCGCTCCCTCCGAGGGCCTCTCCCACGGCCTCAAGCAGCGCCACCTGTCGATGATCGCGCTCGGCGGCGTCATCGGCGCCGGCCTCTTCGTCGGCTCCGGCGCCGGCATCGCCGCCGCCGGTCCCTCGATCGTCATCGCGTACGCGATCTCCGGCGTGCTCGTCATGCTGGTGATGCGGATGCTCGGCGAGATGTCGGCGGCGAACCCCGCCTCCGGCTCCTTCTCGGTCCACGCCGAGCGCGCCTTCGGCCCGTGGGCCGGCTTCACCGCGGGCTGGGCCTTCTGGTTCCTGCTCTGCGTGGCCGTCGGCCTGGAGGGCATCGGCGCGGCGAACATCATGACGGGCTGGTTCCCGGGCACCCCCGAGTGGGCCTGGGTGGCGCTCTTCATGGTGGTCTTCTGCGGCACCAACCTGGCGGCGGTGAAGAACTTCGGCGAGTTCGAGTTCTGGTTCGCCGCGCTGAAGGTCGGCGCGATCGTCCTCTTCCTCGGCATCGGCGTGCTCGCCATCACCGGCCTGCTGCCCGGCACCGACGACGTCCCCGGCACCTCGAACCTCATCGGCGACCACGGCTTCTTCCCGCACGGCTCCGAGGGCCTGATCGTCGGCCTGCTCGCCTCCGTCTTCGCCTACGGCGGCCTGGAGACGGTCACCATCGCGGCGGCCGAGTCCGAGCACCCGGTGCAGGGCGTCGCCAAGGCGGTCCGCACGGCGATGTGGCGCATCGCGCTCTTCTACATCGGCTCGATGGCGGTCATCGTCACCCTCGTCCCCTGGGACGACCCGGCGGTCGTCGAGAAGGGCCCGTACGTCGCCACCCTCGACTTCCTGGGCATCCCCGCGGCCGGCCAGATCATGAACGTGGTCGTGCTGGTCGCCCTGCTCTCCGCGATGAACGCCAACATCTACGGCGCCTCCCGCATGGCCCGCTCGCTGATCGGCCGGGGCCAGGGCCCGCAGGCGCTCGGCCGGACCCACGGCGGCGTGCCGCGCCCGGCCGTCCTGCTCTCCTCGGTCGTCGGCTTCGGCGCCGTCCTGCTGAGCTACTGGTCGCCGGACAAGGCGTTCATCTGGCTGCTCAACACCATCGGCGCGATCATCCTCGTCGTCTGGTTCTTCATCGCCGCCTCCCAGCTGGTGCTGCGCCGCCGCACCGAGCGCGAGGAGCCGGAGAAGCTGGTCGTGCGTATGTGGGCCTTCCCGGTGCTGACGTGGGTGGCGCTGGCCGGCATGGCCGCGATCTTCTTCCTGATGGCCCGCGAGGAGGGCACGCGCGTCCAGCTGTACGCGACGGGCGCCCTCACTCTGGTCCTCGCCGCGACCGGCTTCGCCCTCCAGAAGTCCCGCGCGAAGGCGGCCGCGGCCCCGGCCGGGAAGGGCTGACCCTTCCCCGTCCCGCACGAAGCCCCGCCGGCCCGGCCGGCGGGGCTTTCGCGTGCGCGCGGACGCGCGGCGGGCCTAGGTCGAAGGGCTGATCAACTTCTTCCGCAGGTGCTGCTAGCCTGCACTTGCATATAGGTTGCAATAAGCAGCAGTCAGTCGAAGGGCTCGGCACACATGGCGATCTACACACTTCCGGAGCTGCCGTACGACTACGCGGCGCTGGAGCCGGTGATCAACCCGCAGATCATCGAGCTGCACCACGACAAGCACCACGCCGCGTACGTCAAGGGTGCGAACGACACCCTGGAGCAGCTGGAGGAGGCGCGCGACAAGGACCAGTGGGGGGCGGTCAACGGCCTGGAGAAGAACCTGGCCTTCCACCTCTCCGGCCACATCCTCCACTCCATCTACTGGAACAACATGGCGAGCCCGAAGGGCGGCGAGGGCGGCGGCGAGCCGCTGGCGGCCGACGGCGTGGGCGAGCTCGCCGACGCGATCACCGAGTCCTTCGGCTCCTTCGCCAAGTTCAAGGCCCAGCTGACCAAGGCCTCGGCGACCACCCAGGGCTCCGGCTGGGGCGTCCTCGCCTACGAGCCGGTCAGCGGCCGCCTCATCGTCGAGCAGGTCTACGACCACCAGGGCAACGTCGGCCAGGGCTCCGTCCCGGTCCTCGTCTTCGACGCCTGGGAGCACGCCTTCTACCTCCAGTACAAGAACCAGAAGGTCGACTTCATCGAGGCCATGTGGCAGGTCGTCAACTGGCAGGACGTGAACAAGCGCTACCGGGCCGCGAAGGCCAGCGTTCCGCTGATCTCGTTCTGACCCGCCCGACGGCCCCCGGTCGTCCTGCTCGTGATCGTCTTCTCAGCCTTCACCCGCAGGCGGATCAAAGAAGAACCCCCGCGATGACGTGAATCGCGGGGGTTCTTCCATGCCGGGCGGGAGCGCCTACTCGAAGCTGGGCGCCGCCGTCCGGGTGCGCTTGATCTCGTAGAAGCCCGGGGTCGACGCCACCAGCAGGGTGCCGTCCCACAGCCGGGCCGCCGCCTCGCCGCGCGGGGTCGGGGTGACGACCGGGCCGAAGAAGGCGACCTCGTCGCCGTCCGGGCCGGGCACCGCGATGACCGGGGTGCCGACGTCCTGGCCGACCTTCCCGATGCCCTCCGCGTGGGAGGCGCGCAGCTCGGTGTCGTAGGTGTCCTTGTCGGCGTACTCCACCAGGTCCTCGGGGAGGCCGACGTCCCGCAGGGCGGCGGCGATCGCCTCGCGGGTGGGGCCCTCGCCGTCGTTGTGGAAGCGGGTGCCGAGCGCGGTGTAGAGCTTGCCGACGACCTCGTCGCCGTGCAGCTGCTGGGCCGCCACGACCACGCGGACCGGGCCCCACGCCTTGGTCTCCAGCATGTCCCGGTACTCCTCCGGGAGCTCGTCCAGCCGGTTCTCGTTCAGGACCGCGAGGCTCATCACCTTCCAGCGGACGTCCACCGGACGGACCCGCTCCACCTCCAGCATCCACCGGGAGGTCATCCAGGCCCAGGGGCACAGCGGGTCGAAGAAGAACTCTGCGGTGGTCCTGCTCTCGGACATGTGACTCCTCGGGGTGATCGGTCGGGGTGCGCCGACATGGCGCAACGCCGGAGGGGCGCGTCGGCATTCCCGTGCGCCGGGTGAAAGGTGCGCATGGGAGGATCGGTGCTGTTTCGAACACGCCACGAAGGAGTGACCGTGCCCGGTGAGAACCTGTCCCGCGACGAGGCCCGTGAGCGGGCCGCGCTGCTGTCCGTCGACGGCTACGAGGTCGCCCTCGACCTCCGCTCGGCGGTCGGCGAGTCCACGGAGGCGGTACGCACCTTCCGCTCGGTGACGACGATCCGCTTCCGCCGTACGGGCGAGGGCGACGCGACCTTCGTGGACCTGATCGCCCCGTCGGTCACCTCCGTCACCCTCAACGGGCGCGCCCTGGACCCGGCGGCCGTCTTCGACGGGGCCCGGATCGCCCTGGACGGCCTGGCCGACGAGAACGTGCTGGTCGTCGACGCCCAGTGCGCGTACAGCCGCACCGGCGAGGGCATGCACCGCTTCGTCGACCCCGAGGACGGCGAGGTGTACCTGTACACCCAGTACGAGCCGGCCGACGCCCGCCGCGTGTACGCCGACTTCGAGCAGCCCGACCTCAAGGCGCCGTACCGCTTCGAGGTGACCGCGCCCGACGGGTGGACGGTGTGGAGCAACGGCGCCGGCGAGCTGGGCGCCGACGGCGTGTGGCGCTTCGCCGAGACCGAGCCGATCTCCACGTACATCACCTGCGTGGTGGCCGGCCCCTACCACTACGTCACCGACACCTACCGGCGCGGCGACGTCGAGATCCCGCTCGGCGCGATGTGCCGCAAGGGGCTCGCGAAGCACTTCGACGCGGACGACGTCTTCCTGATCACCAAGCAGGGCTTCGACTTCTTCCACGACAACTTCGACTTCCCGTACCCCTTCGGCAAGTACGACCAGGCCTTCGTGCCCGAGTACAACCTCGGCGCCATGGAGAACCCGGGCATGGTCACCTTCACGGAGGAGTACATCTACCGGGGCAAGGTCACGCGGGCGGCGTACGAGCGGCGCGCCAACACGATCCTGCACGAGATGGCCCACATGTGGTTCGGCGACCTCGTCACCATGGTGTGGTGGGACGACCTGTGGCTGAAGGAGTCCTTCGCCGACTTCATGGGCTCCTTCTCGCTCGCCGAGGCCACCCGCTTCACCGACAGCTGGGTCACCTTCGCCAACAACCGCAAGGCCTGGGCCTACCGCGCCGACCAGCTGCCGTCCACCCACCCGGTCACGGCCGACATCCGTGACCTGGAGGACGCCAAGCTGAACTTCGACGGCATCACCTACGCCAAGGGCGCCTCCGTCCTCAAGCAGCTCGTCGCCTACGTGGGCCGGGACGCCTTCCTGGAGGGCGCGCGCCGCTACTTCAAGCGCCACGCCTACGGCAACACGCGCCTCGCCGACCTGCTCGCCGTCCTGGAGGAGACCTCCGGCCGGGACATGAAGGCCTGGTCGAAGTCCTGGCTCCAGACCTCCGGCGTCAACGTCCTCGCCCCCGAGGTGACCTACGACGCCGAGGGCCGGATCACCGAGCTCGCGGTCCTCCAGGAGGGCGGGGAGCCGCGCCCGCACCGGATCGCCGTGGGCCTCTACCGGCTCACCGACGGCGAACTCGTCCGGTACGCGCGCGTGGAGACCGACGTCGCCGGGACCCGGACGGCCGTCGAGGGGCTGGCCGGCAGCGAGAGGCCGGCCCTGATCCTCGTCAACGACGACGACCTCACCTACTGCAAGGTCCGCTTCGACGAGGGCTCCCTCGACACCCTCCGCGGCCACCTCGGCGCGATCACGGACCCGCTGGCCCGCGCGGTGTGCTGGTCGGCGCTGTGGAACCTGACCCGGGACGGGCTGATGCCGGCCCGCGACTTCGTCGCCGCCGTGCTCGCCTTCGCGGGCCGCGAGACCGACATCGGCGTCCTCCAGATGGTGCACGCCTGGGCGCAGACCGCCGTCACCCACTACGCCGCCCCCGGATGGCGCGAGGAGGGCGGGCGGCTGCTCGCCGAGGGCGGGCTGCGCGAGCTGCGGACCGCCGAGCCGGGCAGCGAGCACCAGCTGACCTGGGCGCGCTTCTTCGCCGCGGCCGCCTCCTCCGACGCCGACCTCCAGCTCCTGGAGGGGCTGCTGGCCGGCACCGCCCGGATCGACGGCCTCGACGTCGACCAGGAGCTGCGCTGGGCGCTGCTCTCCCCGCTCGCCGAGGCCGGCCGGGCCGACGAGGCGCGGATCGGCGAGGAGCTGGCCCGGGACGACACCGCGAGCGGCAAGCGCCACCAGGTGCGGCTGCTCGCCGCCCGCCCGTCGGCGGCCGTCAAGGCGCAGGCTTGGGCGCAGGTCGTCGAGTCGGACACCCTGTCGAACGCCCTGGTCGGCGCGACCATCGCCGGTTTCGCGCAGCCCTCGCAGCGCGAGCTGACCGCGCCGTACGCGGAGAGGTACTTCGCGGTGATCGAGCGGATCTGGGCCGAGCGGTCGATCCAGATCGGCATGGACGTGGTGCGGGGCCTCTTCCCGGCGCACCAGGACCGGCCGGAGACCCTGGCGGCGACCGACGCCTGGCTGGCGGAGCACGCGGACGCGGCCCCGGCCCTGCGGCGCCTGGTCCTGGAGTCCCGCGACGACCTGGCCCGGGCGCTGCGGGCGCAGGAGTGCGACGCGCTGGAGGACTGAGCCGGCGCCGAGGGGGCCCGTCGCCGGCGGGCCCCCTCGGCGGTCGCGCGGAGTCCGGGGCCCCTCTCGGCAGTCGAACGCGCGTACTTTAGTGCGGGCTTGTCCGGGTTCGGCCACCGCCTTGTAACAGGCCGTTAGGACCGGGCCGGGGTGCGGAACACCCCCGGCATGAACCACAACACCCCCATCACCCCCCGCACCCGCCCCGCCTCCTCCCCCGCGGTCCCCACGCAACGGCTCGCTTCCACCGGCCAGTTGAGGGCCATGGGCGTGCCCGCCGCCGAGGTCGCCGGGCGGTCCGCGGCCGGCGGCGACTGGCAGCAGCTGCTGCCGGGCGTCTTCCTGCTCCGCCCCGGCGCGCCGACCAGCGACGACCGGCTGCGGGCCGCGCTGCTCTACGCCCGCCGGGACGGCGAGGCGCCGCCGTACGGCCCGGGCGCGATGCTCACCGGGCTCGCCGCGCTCGCCCTGCACGGCTTCTCCTCCGCGCCCCCGGCGCCCGCCCTGGAGCGGATCGACGTCCTCGTGGGCCGCACCCGGCGGCTGCGTTCGACCGGTTTCGTGCGGGTGGTGCGGGCGCCGGAGGCGCCGGAGCCGGTGGAGCTGGACGGGCTGCCGGTCGCGCCGGTCGCCCGGGCGCTCGCCGACGCCGTCTCGGGGCTGCACGACGCCGAGGCCGTCCGCCGGCTGCTGACCGAGGCGGTGCGCGGCGGCCACTGCGAACCCCCGGTGCTGGTACGCGAGTTGAGCCGGGCGCGGCTGCTGACCCGGGCGCACGTGGTGGACGCGGTGGACTCGCTCCTGGTGGAGGGGCGGGCGCTGTCGGAGGAGCGGCTGTACGAGATGGTGCGGGACTTCGGGCTGCCGGACCCGCTGTGGAACGTGGACCTGCGGCTGCCGGGCGGCCCGCACCTGGGCGGGGTGGACGCCTACTGGCCGGACCAGTCGGTGGCGGTGGAGCTGGACACGCGGGCGCCGCGGCAGGACGAGGACGCGCTCTGGTCCGAGTACACCCGCAAGCGGGAGCACCTGGAGCGGCTGGGCATCACGGTGGTCCACCTGACCCCGCGCAAGCTGCGCGAGGCGATGGACCAGCAGGCCACCGTGGTCCGTACGGCCCTGATGGCCGCGTCGGAGCGGCAGCCCGCCGCGTACGTCGTCGTCCTGCCCCGGTGAGGGCTACTTCACCGGCTTCGGCGCGGTGCCGCAGAACTCGGCGTCGATGACCGCCTGGGTGTCGCCGGTCCAGTCGGCGTTGATGTTGGCGGCGAGGGTGTGCCGGCCGTCGCGGGTGGTGTACGCCTCCGAGAGCGAGCCGTGGATGCCGCCGCCGTGGCCCCAGATCTCGGTGCCGCAGCTCAGCTTCTGCCAGGAGATGCCGAGGCCGTAGCGGAAGTCGGGGTGCTCGGCGGAGACCGGCACGGTGGCGGTGAGTTCGCGCATCTCGGTCTTCGGGAGGAGCCGGCCCTTGAGCAGGGCGCGGTAGAAGGTCTGGAGGTCGGCCGAGTCGGAGATCATCTCGCCGGCGGCGTGGGCGAGGGAGGGGTTGAGTTCGGTGACGTCGTGGACGGGGGCGGACTTCTCGGGGGCGAGGGTGGAGTAGGCGCGGCTGCTGGGCCGCGGGAGCTCGACCCGGGTGCCGGGGACGCTGGTGGCGCGGAGCTTGAGGGGCTTGATGATCCGGTTCTCGACGGCCTTGCCGTAGGGGCGGCCGGTGACCTCCTCGATGACCAGTCCGGCGAGGACGAAGTTGGTGTTGGAGTAGCGCCAGGAGGTGCCGGGGGCGAACTCGGGGGCGTGGCTCGTGGCGACGGCGACCAGGTCGCGCGGGTTCCAGGTGTCGTAGCGGTGCTCCAGGAAGCCCGGGCCGAAGACCTTCTGCTGGAAGCCGGGGTCCTCGGTGTAGCTGTAGACGCCGCTGGTGTGGTTGAGGAGCTGGCGGACGGTGATCTTCCGCCCGTCGTGGCCGTTGCCGCGGACGAGGCCCGGGAGCCACTTCTCGACCGGGTCGTCGAGGTCGATCCGGCCCTCGGCCTGGAGCTGGAGGAGGACGGTGGCGGTGAAGGTCTTGGTGATGGAGCCGACGCGGTAGCGGTCGTCGCCGCCGCGCTCGCCGGCGGTGCCGGTCCAGGCGCGGCCGTCGACGCGGGCCTGGGCGACGGCGCCGGGGACGCCCGCGTCGACGTTGGCCCGGAGGGCCGCCTGGGTGGCGGCGTGGTCCTTCTTCGCCGGGGCCGCGGGTGCCGCGGGGCCCGCCGCGAGGGCCGGGGCGGCGAGCGCGGTGACGGTGAGGCCGGCGGCGAGGGCCGCGGCGACGACGGTGCGGGCGGTGCGGGCGGATCGGGCGGTGCTCATGCGGGGTTCCCCTGCTTCCCTGGTCCGGTACTGCGGTCGGCGGGGAGGACCGGGGCGGGGCGGGGCGGGTTGAGCGGCGGCGTACCGGTTGAGCCCTTTTCAGCCGTTCGCCGGATCGGCGAGCCGGGAGCGGCCCACGGGGGGACGCTCCCGCCACAGGTCGAGCCCGATGTCGACCAGTTCGACCCGGGGCAGGGCGAGGACGGAGTCCAGCGGGTGCCAGGCCGCGAGGTCGGTGGAGCCGCCGGTCTCGTGGCGGAGCGCGCCGCCGGTGATCCGGGCCTCGTAGAGGATGCGGAGCCCCTGGAAGGAGCCCGCCGTGCCGAGCCTGGCGATCCAGCCGCGCATGATCGAGTCGACGCCGAGGAGGGCGGTCGGCTCGACGGTGTACCCGGTCTCCTCCTCGACCTCGCGGACGACGGTCCCGAGGGGTTCCTCCCCGTGGTCCATGCCGCCGCCGGGCAGCGTCCACCGCTTGGTGCCGTCCCTGGCGACCCAGCGGGCGAGCAGTATCTCCCGGTCCCGGACGACCACGGCGTAGGCCGCCACCCGCAGTTCCTGCTTCATGCCGAGCAGGCTAGGGCCTGGCGGGGCGGACGGGTCCCGGATGGCTAGATCCAGTACACCGGGTAGGTGCGGCGGGTGACGCGGGCGGAGAGGACGCCGACCGCGACGAGCAGCGCGCAGGAGGCGAGCAGCAGGCCGGTGAAGGTCCAGAACGGCGGGCCGCCGAGGGCGACGATCACCGCGGTGGCGGCGGCCGGGGAGTGCGGGGCGCGGGCGAGCGCCATCGTGCCCAGCGCGAGCCCGCCGGCGACGGCGGCGCTCCACGGGCCGGGTCCCGCCACGGCGAGGACGGCGAAGCCGGTGAGGGCCGAGAGGAGCTGGCCGCCGATCACCGAGCGGGGCTGGGAGAGCGGCAGGTCCGGGGCGGCCGCGACCAGCGCCATGCTCGCGGCGAGCGGCGGGATGAGCAGCGGGTGGTGCAGGACGGTGCCGAGGGCGACCAGCAGGAGCAGGGCGGCGGTGCTGGTGCCGGTGGCGGCGAGGACGGCCGGCGGGCGCGGGCGGGGCGGCGGGCCGGGACGCCGTACGGGGGCGGAAGCGGCCGCCCCGGCCTCGGCGGGGGCGGTCGCGGGCGCGGGCGGCGCGGGCACGGTGGCCTCGGGAGCCTGGGCGGCAGTGGTCACGGGTTCCTCGGGATCGTGGATCGGGAGTCCGCGTGCGGGCGGCGGGGTGCGGTGCGGGATTCACGGGGTGGTCGGGTTGGCCGGGGAGTACTCGGGCGCGGACCAGCGCAGGGGGCTGGCGGCCTGGGTCTCGACGACGCTGTCGACCCGGAAGCGGACGTACCGCTCCTCCAAATGGTATACCGTTTTCGCCCGGCCGCTGAGCTGGAGGGTCGTCCCCGTCTCCCAGTCCAGGAAGAGGAGGCCCGCCCTGCCGTCGGCCTCCAGGTTGCCGAGCGTGAGGAACATCGCGTTGCCGGGGTAGTCCCGCCAGAGCAGGCCACGGGGGCCCTCGGCCCGGACGAAGCCGGGGTTGCCGCCGCGGTGGCTGGCGTCGGCGCCGTCCGGTCCCGTGGTGGCGACGAAGAAGGTGTCGGCGGCGCGGACGGCGGCCAGCTGGGGCCCGGTGAGGGCCGTGCCCCTGCGGACCTCGGACGGTGTACCGGAACCGGCGGGGCCGGAGCCGTACAGCTCGCGCTTCTGGAGGTACTTCGGGCAGTTGGCGAAGACCTGCCCGGCCTCGATCAGGAGCCCTCGTGCGCCGGGCCGGGCGGTGCCGTTGAGGCGCATGCGGCGGCGGGTGCGGGGGTCAAGGGCGATGGTGCCGACGGGGGTCTCCCCGGTCAGGGCCTCCGCCAGGGGGTCGTGCGGGGCGAGCCCGCCCGCGATCGACACCGTGTGCGGGCCGGTCGCGCGGGCGAAGCCCGGCTCGCCGGTCAGCAGGCTCGCCCAGACGCGGCCGTCCGGGGCCGCCGCCCCCAGGACCAGCATGGGCTGGAGCTCCAGGAAGGCGGCGGCGACCGGGCGGATGCCGGGGTTGACGCTGGGCGCGATGTGGGCGGCGGCCCGCTGGACGCCGAGGCGTTCTTGTACGGCCAGGGAGCCGTGGTGGTACGCGGTCGTCATGGCGGACCTCCGGTGGAAGGGGCGGGCGCGCGGGGCGCCCCGGGCGGGTGGGGCGCGGCCTAGAAGAAGCCGCAGGTCGGGGCCGCGCCGTTCGGGGCCGGGGCGCCTTCCGCGCCCTTGGGGACGGAGATCTCCAGACGGGTGCCGTCGGGGTCGTGGAAGAAGATGCCGCCGGAGGCCGCGCCCTCGCGGTGGGCGACGACGCCGTCGTGGGCGAAGGTGACGCCCTGGGCCTTGAGGGCGGCCTCGGCCTCGCGGACCTTCTCGATGGACTCGGCCTCGAAGGCCAGGTGGTGCAGGCCGGCGCGGTGCGCGTCGTAGCCGTCCCCGGCCTGCTGCCAGAGGGCGACGGCGAGCCTGCCGCCCTGGCCGAGGAAGGCGTAGCGGCGGCCGTCGGCGTCGCCGGAGCCGATCACCTCGAAACCGAGGACCTCCCCGTAGAAGCGGAGCGAGCGGTCCAGGTCGGTGACGTTGATGCCGATGTGCGCCGTGTTCAGCGTGCCGATCGCGGACATGACGGTCCCCTCGTCTTCGGTCGCCCCCTTCGGGCTAACCGCTTAACTCGACTTTAGGGGTTAGAAGTGAGCATGCGCAACCGGTCTCGTACGCTTGAGGGGTTAGAACGTCCGGGGGATCGAGGAGGATGTCCTTCATGACCGTCACCGATCCACGGCCGCTGACCGGCGAACCCGTCTCCCTGGACCTGCTCAACACCCGCTGGATGAGCGAGGGCGAGCGCCAGGACCTCCTCGCCGACACCGAGGGGCTCGCGGTCTGGCTCGCGGCGAACGGCCTCGACGGCCGCTTCGCCGCCGACGAGGCCGCCCTCCGCCACGCCCGCACCGCCCGCGGGGCGCTGAAGGCGCTGGTCGACCGGCCCGGCGACCCGGACGCGGTCGCGCGGCTCGACGCCGTCCTGGAGCACGGCCGGATCCGCGCCGTGCTCACCGCCGAAGGACCCGGCGAGCGGGCCGAGTTCGCCGACCCGGCCTGGGGGCCGGCCTGGACGGCCGCCCGCGACTACCTGGACCTGCTGCGCACCGCCCCGGACCGGATCAGGATCTGCGCGCACGAGGCGTGCATCCTGCACTTCCTCGACACCTCGCGGAACGGCACCCGGCGCTGGCACTCGATGGCGACCTGCGGCAACCGCGCGAAGGCGTCCCGGCACTACGCCCGGACCAAGGAGACATGAGCCGCGAGCACCGGTCGAATCGCCCTCGTTGAGGGCGATTCGTCTTCCGTGGCGCATGGGGCGCGGTGGCGGATGTACGCCACTGACACAACCCGCCCTCCGCGAACTCTCCACAAAGCCCTGTCACTTACGAAAGGCTGAGCGGTCATCCGGTACCGGATTCCGGACCCTCTTCTTTCACAAACAGGGATGTAAATGACCACCCCCGAAACGCAGAGCTCCATACCCGGGCGCTCGACCGCCGGGACCAGACGAGCGGCCCGGATCGCCGCCGCCGCCGGCCTGGTGACCGCGCTCGTCGCGGCCGGTGCCGCCCCGGTCCTCGCCGCCGACGACCCGGCGGCCACTCCCCCCGTGAAGACCGCGGAGCCCGCCGACAAGCTCGGCGCCACCGACGCCCAGCGCCTCTCCGAGGCCGAGGCCTCCGGCGAGTCGCACGTCACCATCCTGGTCGCCACCGCGCCCGGCGCGACCGAGCAGGTCGCCGGCCAGCTCGACGCCGTCCCCGGCGCCTCGGTCGGCAACCGCAACGACGAGCTCGGCTACGTCCGCGCCACCCTGCCGACCGGCAGGGCCGACGCCGCGATCAAGGCCGCCACGAAGCTCTCCTCCGTCCAGTCGGTCGACCTCCGGGCCGAGATCCAGCTGGACGACCCCCGCCCCGACGGGGGCGTCACCGGCGCCGTCGAGGGCACCACGGTGGACCGGACCTACCCGGCGCCGTCGAAGTACACCCCGGCGAAGAACCCGTACAACCCGTCCCACGAGACGGGCGCGGTCGAGTTCGTCGAGGACCACCCGCGCGCCGACGGCCGCGGCGTGACCATCGGCATCCTCGACTCGGGCGTCGACCTGGCCCACCCGGCCCTGCAGAAGACCACCACCGGCGAGCGCAAGATCGTCGACTGGGTGACCGCCACCGACCCGCTGGTCGACGGCGACGCCACCTGGCGCGCGCAGATCACCCCGGTCGCGGGCCCGGTCTTCACCGCCGCCACCCAGTCCTGGAAGGCGCCCGCGGGCTCCTACCAGTGGAGCCGCTTCAGCGAGTCGGTGACCGCGGGCGGCGACCCGGCCGGTGACATCAACCGCGACGGCGACACCACCGACGTCTTCGGCATGCTGTACGACCCGGCCGCCGGCACCGTCCGCGTCGACACCGACCAGGACAACGACTTCACGGACAACGAGCCGATGAAGCCGTTCAAGGACGGCTACGGGGTCAACTACTTCGGCACCGACGACCCGGCCACCGACGTCGTCGAGCGCACCCCGTTCGTCGTGCAGATCCGCAAGGACGTCCCGATGGACCCGCTGGGCGGCTCCTGGGTCGGCCAGAAGCGCGACTTCGTCAACATCGGCGTCGTCGAGTCCTCGCACGGCACCCACGTCGCCGGCATCACCGCCGCCAAGGGCCTCTTCGGCGGCCGGATGAACGGCGCCGCCCCCGGCGCGAAGATCGTCTCCTCGCGCGCCTGCACCTGGGACGGCGGCTGCACCAACGTCGCCCTCACCGAGGGCATGGTCGACCTCGTCGTCAACCGCGGCGTCGACATCGTCAACATGTCGATCGGCGGCCTGCCCGCCCTGAACGACGGCGACAACGTCCGCGCCCGCCTCTACACCCGTCTCATCGACGAGTACGGCGTACAGCTGGTGATCTCGGCCGGCAACTCCGGCCCGGGCACCAACACGATCGGCGACCCCGGCCTGGCCGACAAGGTCCTCTCGGTCGGCGCGGCGGTCTCCCAGTCGACCTGGGCCGCCAACTACGGCTCCGCCGTCGACAAGAAGTACGCCATGTTCCCCTTCTCCTCGCGCGGTCCGCGTGAGGACGGCGGCGCCGCCCCGCTGGTCACCGGCCCGGGCTCGGCCGTGAACACCATCCCGACCTGGCAGGCCGGCGCCGGCGTCGCCGAGGCCGGCTACGCGCTGCCCGCCGGCTACGGCATGCTCAACGGCACCTCGATGTCGTCCCCGCAGGTCGCGGGCGCGAGCGCGCTGCTGCTCTCCGCCGCCAAGCAGCGGCACATCGAGCTCTCCCCGCTGACCCTGCGCACCGCCCTCACCTCGACCGCGAAGCGGATCCCCGGTGTCGCGGCCCACGAGCAGGGCGCCGGCCTCGTCGACATCAACGAGGCCTGGGAGTCGATCAAGGACGGGGCCACCGCCCACTCCTACAAGGTCGAGGCCCCGGTCGACACCGTGATCTTCCCGGCCCCGCACACCGGCACCGGCGTGTACGACCGCGAGGGCGGCCTCAAGGTCGGCCAGAAGAAGGTCTACGACGTCACCGTCACCCGCACCAGCGGCCCGGACCGTGCCGTCGAGCACGAGCTGGACCTCAAGTACAACGACGGCACCTTCCGGATCCTCGGCGACGACGAGATCGACCTGCCGCTGAACAAGCCGGTCACCGTCAGGCTGGAGGCCCGCCCGCGCACCGCCGGCGTGCACAGCGTGATCCTGGAGGCCGACGACGAGCGCACCGAGGGCGTCGACAAGCAGATCCTCGCCACCTCGGTCGTCGCGAGCGACCTGGTCGCCCCCGGCTACGGCTTCTCCGCCGCCGGCTCGGTCCAGCGCAACAGCCACAAGTCGTACTTCGTGACCGTGCCGAAGGGCGCGACCTCCCTGGAGGTGGCGATCGGCGGCCTGAAGGAGAAGAGCCAGACCCGGTTCATCTCCATCCACCCGTACGGCGTCCCGGTCGACCCGACCACGACCACCATGTGCTACCCGCACTACAACCCGGCGAACACCTGCCGCCCGGACCAGCGCTCCTACGCCAACCCGCAGGCCGGCGTCTGGGAGATCGAGGTCGAGGCGCGCCGCACCTCGCCGGACCTGGACAACCCGTACAAGCTCGACGTCACCGTGCTCGGTGCCTCCTTCGACCCGGCCGTCCAGACGGTCGCCGAGGCGAAGGTCGGCGTCCCGTCCGCCGTCGAGTGGACCGTCACCAACAAGTTCGCCGGCCTCGACGGCAAGCTGAAGGGCGGCTCGCTGGGCTCGGCCAAGGTCGAGACCCCGACCATCCAGCACCACGAGACGCAGACGAAGACCGTCACCATCGGTGAGGGCGTCGAGCGCCTCGACATCGGTATCGGCAACACCTCCGACAAGGCCGCCGACCTCGACCTGACCGTCCTCCTGGACGGCGTCAAGGTCGCCTCCTCGGCGGACGGCGACTCGGAGGAGGCCGTCTCCCTGGTCAAGCCGAAGGCCGGCACGTACACCGTCGTCATCGACGGCTACGCGGTCCAGGCCGAGGGCGGCACGACCTACGACTACAAGGACGTGTACTTCTCCTCGGCGCTCGGCACCGTGAAGGTCGACGAGACGAAGACCTACCCGCTGGCCAACGGTGCGAGCACCGAGGTCCCGGCCGAGGTCGTCGTCGGCGGTCCGGCCCCCGAGGGACGCCAGTTCTTCGGCGAGGTCCAGCTGCTCAACGCGCGCGGCACCGTCGCGGGCACCGGCAGCGTCCTGATCGGCAGCGTCACCCCGTAACACCCCGGGCGGTACGAGGGGCGGGCACCCGTGAGGGCGCCCGCCCCTTCCGCGTCCGCCGCCGGCCGGTCAGCCGCGCCCGGGACAGGGCCCGCCGGCCTCCGGCAGGGCCTTCGCCAGCCACTTCCGGCCGTACTCCAGCTCGTCGCGGACCGGGCCGACGTCCTCGCCCAGTTCGCCGGGCGGCTCCGCGTCCTGCCGGAAGGTGAGCACCCCCTCGTCCGGGAAGCGGGAGACCACCACCAGCATCCGCGTGCCCGGCCGGTAGTACGACGCCTCCGCCGCCCAGCCGCGGAAGGCCAGCTCGCCGGAGTCCGGCCCCGCCGGCTTGTAGCGCCGCTCCACCCGCAGCACCACCCGCACCTCGCCCTCCGCGAGCGGTTCGGCGCGCACCACCGTGCCCTCGGCGGCGTCCGTGGCGCACGCCACGACCCCGCCGGGGGCGAGCTTGGCCTCGGCGCCGGAGCCCAGCAGACCGCCGGCGGTCTCCCCCGGGCGGGCGGCCAGCCAGGCCCCGCCGGTGCCGAGCGCGCCCAGCGCCACGCAGGCGGCGAGTGCCCAGCCGGCGGCCCGGGCGCGCCGCCGGGGCCGCACGACGGGCTCCGGCGGTACGGGCTCCGCCGACACCGGGGCCTCCGGGCGTGCAGGCTCCGGGCGTACGGGCCCCGTCGTCAGCGCCGCCGCGAGCACGCCCAGCTGCTCGCGGAGCAGGTCCACGTCCGCGCGGGCGCGGGCGACCTCGGGGTCGTCCCCGGCGCCCGGCGGCCCGTCCTCCGGGAACAGCGCCGCCGCCAGCGGGTCCCTCTCCTGCGCGTCCACCTCACACCACCTCGTCCGTGCGGAGCCGCTCCCGCATCGCGCGGACGGCGGCGTGCAGCCTGCTCTTGACCGTCCCCTCGGGGACCCCCAGCTCCTCGGCGATCCGGGCCACCGGCAGGTCCGCGTAGAAACGCAGCACCAGGACCTGGCGCTGCTTCTCCGGCAGCTCCTCCAGGCCGTCCGCCACGGCGAGCGCGAGGACCCGGGCCTCCTCCCCGCCGCCGCCCGGCGGGGCCGGCAGCGCGGTCAGCCGAGCGCCGAGGCGTTCCTCCCGGCGCCGGGCCCGGTGCCAGTCGGCGGCCACCCGGGTGGCGACCACCGCGCACCAGGCGGCCGGGGAGCGCGGCGGGTCCCCCTTCGCCCGGGCCTCCAGGAGGCGGAGCCCCACCTGCTGCACCCCGTCCTGGAGCTCCGCGTACGGCACCCCGCCCAGCGCGAGGACCGCCCGCACCCGGTCCACCAGCGCCGCGTCCATCTGCTCCACCCCGCCCCCTTCCCTCGTCCGGTCCCCCCTTGGACGCGGCGGCGTCCCGAAACGTTCGTCCCGGTCACGCATCCCGCCCCTCGGACAATGGATTGGACAAGAAGCGGCAGGCGGCACGCATGATGGAGGGCGGCAGCACCTGCACACACGTACGGAGGAGTCCCCGTGAAGGTCGGAATCGTCGGAGCCACCGGTCAGGTCGGCACAGTCATGCGCAAGATCCTGGCCGAGCGCGAGTTCCCCGTCGACGAGCTGCGGCTCTTCGCCTCCGCCCGGTCCGCCGGCACGGTCGTGGACGGCGTCACCGTCGAGGACGCCTCGACCGCCGACTACACCGGCCTGGACATCGTGCTCTTCTCCGCCGGCGGCGCCACCTCCAAGGCCCTCGCCGAGAAGGTCGCCTCCCAGGGCGCCGTCGTGATCGACAACTCCTCCGCCTGGCGCCGCGACCCCGAGGTCCCCCTCGTCGTCTCCGAGGTCAACCCGCACGCGGTCAAGGACCGCCCCAAGGGCATCATCGCCAACCCGAACTGCACCACGATGGCCGCCATGCCGGTCCTCAAGCCGCTCCACCAGGAGGCCGGCCTCACCGCGCTGGTCGCCACCACTTACCAGGCCGTCTCCGGCTCGGGCGTGGCCGGCGTCGCCGAGCTGCGCGAGCAGGCGTGCGCGGTGGCCGAGCGGGCGGAGCAGCTGGCCTTCGACGGCGAGGCCGTCGAGTTCCCCGAGCCCGCCGTCTACAAGCGCCCGATCGCCTTCAACGTGGTCCCGCTGGCCGGCTCGATCGTCGACGACGGCTCCTTCGAGACCGACGAGGAGCAGAAGCTCCGCCACGAGTCCCGCAAGATCCTGGAGATCCCGGAGCTGAAGGTCTCCGGCACCTGTGTCCGCGTCCCGGTCTTCTCCGGCCACTCGCTCCAGGTGAACGTCCGCTTCGACCGCCCGATCAGCGTCGAGCGCGCCTACGAGCTGCTGAAGGACGCCGAGGGCGTCGAGCTCTCCGAGATCCCGACCCCGCTCCAGGCGGCCGGCAAGGACGCCTCCTACGTGGGCCGCATCCGCGTCGACGAGACCGTGGAGAACGGCCTGGCGCTCTTCCTCTCCAACGACAACCTCCGCAAGGGCGCCGCGCTGAACGCGGTGCAGATCGCGGAGCTGGTGGCGGCCGAGCTGAAGGGCTGACGCCGGACCGTACGCGCCGAGGGGCGGCCACCCGGGTGGGTGGCCGCCCCTCGCGTGTTCGCCCTGGGAAATGCGCGATGCGCCTACGACTCACCCCGTGGAAGGATGGCCCAAACGTCACGAAACCGAGGAGTTGACCGGGTGCCTGGTACGAACCTGACCCGTGAAGAGGCCCAGCAGCGGGCGGCGCTGCTGACCGTGGACGCGTACGAGGTCGAACTGGACCTCACCGGTGCGCAGGAGGGCGGCACCTACCGGTCCGTCACCACCGTCCGCTTCGATTCCGCCGAGGCGGGTGCCGAGAGCTTCATCGACCTCGTCGCCCCCGCCGTCCACGAGGCCGTGCTCAACGGGCGCTCGCTGGACGTGGCCGCCGTCTTCCGCGACTCGCGGATCGCCCTGCCGCACCTCGAGCAGGGCCGCAACGAGCTGCGCGTGGTCGCGGACTGCGCGTACACCAACACCGGCGAGGGCCTGCACCGCTTCGTCGACCCGGTCGACGGCCAGGCGTACCTGTACACGCAGTTCGAGGTGCCGGACGCGCGCCGGGTCTTCGCCTCCTTCGAGCAGCCGGACCTCAAGGCGACCTTCCAGTTCACGGTGAAGGCGCCGGAGGGCTGGAGCGTCATCTCCAACTCGCCGACCCCGGAGCCGAAGGACGGGGTGTGGGCCTTCGAGCCGACCCCGCGGATCTCCTCGTACATCACGGCCCTGATCGTCGGCCCGTACCACGCCGTGCACTCCTCGTACGAGGGCCCGGACGGGCAGGTCGTGCCGCTGGGCATCTACTGCCGTCCGTCGCTGGCGGAGTTCCTGGACGCGGACCACATCTTCGACGTGACCCGGCAGGGCTTCGGCTGGTTCCAGGAGAAGTTCGCCTACGCCTACCCGTTCGCCAAGTACGACCAGCTGTTCGTGCCGGAGTTCAACGCGGGCGCGATGGAGAACGCGGGCGCGGTCACCATCCGCGACCAGTACGTCTTCCGCTCGAAGGTGACGGACGCGGCCTACGAGCGCCGCGCCGAGACCATCCTCCACGAGCTGGCCCACATGTGGTTCGGCGACCTGGTGACCATGGAGTGGTGGAACGACCTGTGGCTGAACGAGTCGTTCGCCACCTACACCTCGGTCGCCTGCCAGGCGTCCGTGGCGGGCACCCGCTGGCCGAACGCCTGGACCACCTTCGCCAACGCGGAGAAGACCTGGGCCTACCGCCAGGACCAGCTGCCGTCGACGCACCCGATCATGGCCGAGATCAACGACCTGGAGGACGTGCTCGTCAACTTCGACGGCATCACGTACGCCAAGGGCGCCTCGGTCCTCAAGCAGCTCGTCGCCTACGTCGGCCAGGACGAGTTCTTCAAGGGCGTGCAGGCGTACTTCCAGCGCCACGCCTTCGGCAACACCCGTCTGAGCGACCTGCTGGGCGCGCTGGAGGAGACCTCCGGGCGCGACCTGAAGACCTGGTCGAAGGCGTGGCTGGAGACGGCCGGCATCAACGTCCTGCGCCCGGAGATCGAGACCGACGAGAACGGCTCGATCACCGCCTTCGCGGTGAGTCAGGAGGCCCCGGCGCTGCCCGCCGGCGCCAAGGGCGAGGCCGTGCTCCGTCCGCACCGCATCGCGATCGGCTTCTACGACCTGGACGCGGCCGGCAAGCTGGTCCGCACCGAGCGCCTGGAGCTGGACATCGAGGCGGCCGGGCTGACCGGGGTGCCGGCGCTGGTCGGCAAGTCCCGCCCGGCGGTCGTGCTGCTGAACGACGACGACCTGTCGTACGCCAAGGTCCGCCTCGACGAGGTGTCGCTGCAGAACGTGACCGCGCACCTCGGCGACTTCGCCGAGTCGCTGCCGCGCGCGCTGTGCTGGGCCTCGGCCTGGGACATGACGCGGGACGGCGAGCTGGCCACCCGCGACTACCTGGAGCTGGTGCTGTCCGGCATCGCCAAGGAGTCGGACATCGGCGTGGTGCAGTCCCTCCAGGGCCAGGTCAAGGCCGCCCTGGAGCTGTACGCGGCGCCGGAGTGGCGGGACGCGGGCCTGACCCGCTGGACCGACGCGGCGCTCACCCACCTGAAGGCGGCGGAGCCGGCGAGCGACCACCAGCTGGCGTGGGCGCGGGCCTTCGCCGCGACCGCCCGGACGCCGCAGCAGCTCGACCTGCTCGCCGCGCTCCTGGAGGGCCGGGAGACGATCGAGGGCCTGGCCGTCGACACCGAGCTGCGCTGGGCGTTCGTGCAGCGGCTCGCCGCGACCGGCGTCTTCGACGAGCCGGAGATCGCGGCGGAGCTGGAGCGGGACCGCACGGCGGCCGGTGAGCGGCACGCGGCGACGGCCCGTGCGGCGCGTCCGACCGAGGCGGCCAAGGCCGAGGCGTGGGCGGCGGTCGTCGAGGACGACAAGCTGGCCAACGCGGTGCAGGAGGCGGTGATCGGCGGCTTCGTCCAGGCCGACCAGCGCGAGCTGCTGGCGCCGTACACGGAGAAGTACTTCGCCTCGATCAAGCGCGTGTCGGAGACCCGCAGCCACGAGATGATCCAGCAGATCGTGGTCGGTCTCTACCCGACGCTCCAGGTCTCCCAGGAGACGCTGGACGCGACGGACGCGTGGATCGCGGCGAACGACCCGGTCCCGGCGCTGCGCCGTCTGGTGACCGAGTCGCGCGCGGGCGTCGAGCGGGCCCTGAAGGCCCGCGCGGCGGACGCGGCGGCCGCGAAGTAGAAACCGCCGGTATCCGTACGCGGGATCCGGCGGCATCCGTACGACGAAGGGGCGCCCTCCCCCACGGAGGCGCCCCTTCGCCGTGTGCGGGGGCGGCTACCGGCTCGCGCGGTCGAAGCGGGCGCGCAGGTCGGCGGCGCCCTCCTCGGTCAGGGAGCCGTGCAGGCGCATGCGGGCGACGCCGCCGTCGGGGAAGGCGTCGAGGCGCACGTGGGTGACGACCGCCTGGGCGGCGAGCGTGAAGCGGTGCGGGGTGTCGGGCTGGAGGCGGGTGCGCGGAATGATCTCGAACCACTCGCCGGACTCGCCGTTGCGGCCCTGGAGGGCGATCCAGCCGGCCGAGTTGCCCTTGAGGTAGGCGGTGTCGATCTCGACGGCGCGGACGGCGCCCTGGGCGGGGAGACGGAAGCGGACCCAGTCGTTGGTGCCGCGCACGCGACGGCGGCGGTTCTCCCAGCCGTCGTCCATCTTGCGGGAGGTGCCGGGCAGGATGATCTGCGTCGGCGAGGAGTAGAACTTGTCGGAGGCGTCCTCGTACGACCCGCCGTTGAGGACGGAGAGCAGGTCGATCGTGCCGAGGAGGCCCAGCCACTCGGGGTCGGGCAGCACCTCGCCGTGGACGCGGAGGCGGGCGACGCCGCCGTCCGGGTGCTGGCAGAGGCGGACGTGGGTCCAGCGGCGGTCGCCGTCGATCGCGAAGCCGTTGGCGGCGTGGCCGCGGACGGGGGTGGGCGGGACGAGCTCCTCCCACTTGGCGTCGAGCAGTTCCTCGGGGCTCGGGCTGCCTTCGACGGCGGTGGCCTGGACGCTGACCTTCTGCGGGTAGTTGCCGCGGAAGTGGGCGGTGTCGACGATCAGGCCCCTGATGACGCCGGGGGCGCCGAGGCGGACGATCGCCCAGTCGTGGTCCTCGGGGGCGGGGAAGACGTTCTCGGCGTCGGCGCCGCGGCGGCGGCGGGTCTCCCAGCCGTCCATGATCTTGCCCTTGTGGCCGAAGTGCTCCGGGTCGAAGACGGCCCGCTCGCGGACGAGCAGGTTCTCGCGCTCGGCGAAGAACTCGTCGTTGGCCGCGACGACGCCGGCGCCGAGGCGGCGGTCGGCGAGGTCGACCAGCTCGGTGAAGGGGAAGTCGCCGGTGCGGTAGTCGGCGTACGGGTCGCCTCCGGCGTACGGGGCGGCGTCGTTGGCGTGCGGGTCCTGGGTGTCCTCGATGGCGGTCATGGTCCGACTGTCCCGCGCCGCGGGACCGGGGTCCATCGAATGTTTTCGACAGGTCTTTTCAGCCCTGCTGAACGTTCTCCCGCTCCACGGCGACCTGGCGCAGCGCCGCGAGGACCCGGGCCAGCGCCGGGGCCTCCTCCGCGCCGCGCCGGACGGCCGCGACGACGTGGCGGCGGGGCTGGTCGGCGGAGAGGACCCGCATGACGACGCCGGCGCCGGGGCGGCGGTCCGCGGCGGCCATCCGGGGCACGAGGGCGATGCCGAGCCCCGCCTCGACCATGGCGAGGATCGCGGTCCAGCCGGAGGCGCTGTGGGCCTGCTCGGGCACGAAGCCGGCCGCCTCGCAGGCGGCGGTGGTGATCTCGGACCAGGGCCCCGAGCCGCCGAAGATCCAGGGCTCGGCGGCGAGGTCGGCGAGGCGCAGGCCGGGGGCGCCGGCGAGCGGGTGGCCCGCGGGCAGGGCGACGTCGAGGGGGTCGGCGAGCAGCGGCACCCGGCTGAACTTCGGGTCGCGCGCGGTGGGCGCGTGGGCGGCGAGCGAGAGCGCGAGGTCGGCCTCGCCGGCGCCGAGCAGTTCGTACGCCTCCCCCGCCTCGGCCTCCCGGATGCGGACGCCGAGCCCGGGGTGGGCGGCGCGGAGCTGCCGTACGGCGGGGACGAGGAGGGCGGGCACGGAGGTCGAGAAGGCCGCGACGCGGACCTGGCCCGCCTCGCCGCGCAGATAGCCGTCGAGTTCGGCGTCGGCGCGCTCCAGCTGGGCGAAGACCGCCTCGGCGTGGCGCAGGACGAGGTGGGCGGCGTCGGTGAGCCGGACGCGCCGCCCGTGGGCCTCCAGGAGCGGCACGCCGAGCTGGCGGGCGAGGTTGGTGAGCTGCTGGGAGACGGCCGAGGGGGTCATGAGCAGGGTCTCCGCGGTGGCGGTGACGGTGCCCCGGTCCCGCAGGGTGCGCAGGATGTGCAGCTTCTTGATGTCCCACTCGGTCATGGGGCGCAACATATCCGGCCCGGGCTAGCGGGAGGAGCTCAGTGCCACTCCGCCGAGGATGAGGGCCATGCAGGCGCCCCCGGTCAGGCCCGGCTCCTCGCCGAGGAGGGGGTACGACAGCAGGGCGACGCAGACCGGCTGGAGGTGGTAGACAACTCCGGCGCGGGCCGCGCCGATCAGGGAGACCGCCTTGTTCCAGCAGAAGAAGGCGACGGCGGAGGAGAGCACGCCGACGTAGAGCAGCGGGCCGACGGTGGCGGGGACGGCGGGGAAGCCGCCCTGGACGGCGAGGGAGACGGCGTAGGCGGGGGCGAGCATGAGCGCGCCGAGCACGAAGGTGGTGAAGAGGAAGGCGAGTCCGTCGATCTCCGGGGGCCGGCGCTTGAGGAGGGCGCTGTAGGAGGCGAAGGAGAGGGCGGCGGCGAACATCCACAGGTCGCCGGGGGCGGGGTCGACCGTGAGGGAGCCCCTGCCGACGAGGAGGAGCACGCCGAGGACGGCGACGGCCATGCCGAGGAGCCGGCGGGCGCCGAGCCGTTCGCCGCCGAGGCGGGCGTAGACCGCCATGATCACCGGGGAGGCGGCCATGATCATGCCCATGTTGGTGGCGGAGGTGGTGAGGCCGGCCTGGTGGACGAGGGTGTTGTAGAGGGCGACGCCGAACAGCGAGGCCAGGGCGGTGAAGCCGAGGTGCCGGCGGAGGAGCGCGCGCTGCCGCCAGAAGGGGCGGGCGGCGAGGGGGGCGACGGCGAGCAGGGCGATGACCCAGCGCCAGAAGACCGCCTGGACGGGCGGGACGGAGTCGGCCATGTCGCGGGTGGCGACGAAGCTGCCGGACCAGACGACGGTGGCGAGGAGGGCGAGGAGCAGGCCGGGACCGGCGCCCCTGGCGGGCGCCGGTCTCCGGGTGGCTTCTTCGGGTGCGGTCGGGTGGCGGGCTGTCGTGAGGGTCATGCGGCCTACCGTCGCACTCCCGAAACCTCCAGGTCCATCGAAACTTCCTGACCGTTCTTTTCAGTAGGGCTGAACGATTCCGGAGCGGTGGCAGTGGGGGCGGGGGCGGCCGGGGCGGGCTTCGCGGGGGCCAGCTGGCCCGCCAGGGTGGCGCCGAAGGCGATCGCCATGCCGAGCACCTGCACGGGGCCGAGGGCCTGGCCGAGGGCGGCCCAGCCGATGACGGCGGCGGTGATCGGGGAGAGCGGGCCGAGGAGGGTGACCGAGGAGGCGCTCAGCCGCTCGATGCCGCGGAACCAGAGGAAGTAGGAGATCGCGGTGTTGCCGAGGGCGAGGTAGGCGTAGCCGGCGAGGTGGGTGCCGGTGAGGGCGGGCGGGGCGCCCTCGGCCAGGAAGGCGATCGGGAGGATGACCAGGCCGCCGGCGGTGAGCTGCCAGCCGGTGAGGGCGAGGGCGCCGACGCCCTCGGGGCGGCCCCAGCGCTTGGTGAGGACGACGCCCGCGGACATCGAGAGGGAGGAGAGGAGTCCGGCGCCCACGCCGATCGGGTCGAAGGCGGCACCGGCCTTGAGCACGACGAGGCTGACGCCGAAGGCCGCGGCGACGGCGGTGAGCAGGGTCCGCACGGCGGGCTTCTCGCCGAGGAGGAGGGCGGCGAGGCCGACGACGAAGAGCGGGCCGACGGAGCCGACGACGGCGGCGACGCCGCCGGGCAGCCGGTAGGCGGCGAGGAAGAGCAGCGGGAAGAAGGCCCCGATGTTGAGGGCGCCGAGGACCGCCGACTTCCACCACCAGGCGCCGCTCGGGAGCTTGCGGGTCAGGGCGAGGAGCAGGAGGCCAGCCGGCAGGGCCCGCACGAGGCCGGTGAAGAGGGGCCGGTCGGGCGGCAGGAACTCGGTGGTGACGAAGTAGGTCGAGCCCCAGGAGATCGGGGCGAGGGCGGTGAGCGCGACGACGGCGGCCTTGCGGGACATGGCAGGACTCCCCCTGAAGCGGTGCGGCTCCGGTGGACCGGAGCACGACTGGCTTGGCGGTAATTAACTTAGCACTAAGCTACTTACTTGCAAGTGGCTTTCTTGCCATCGACCGGGGAAGGGCGGAACACTGAGGTCATGAAGACGCAGCCCCCGGCGCACGACGCCGTCGACGCCATCACCGACCAGTGGGCGGCGGTCCGCCCCGACCTGGACACCCTCCCCATGGCGGTCTTCGGGCGGATCTACCGGCTGGCCGCCGCCATGCGCGGCAAGGTGGACAAGGCGTACGCGCCCTACGGCATGGCGCTCGGGGAGTTCGACGTGCTCGCGACCCTGCGCCGGTCCGGGGAGCCGTACACGCTCTCCCCGCGCGAGCTGACCGCCACCCTGATGATCACCACCGGCGGGATGACCGGCCGGCTGGACAAGCTGGAGAAGGCCGGGCTGCTCACCCGCAGCCCCGACCCGAACGACCGGCGCGGACTGCGCGTCACGCTCACCGGGCGCGGCCGCGAGCTGGTGGACCGGGCGGTCGGCGCGGGCCTGGAACGGCAGCGCGAGGCCCTGGAGTCGGCGCTGACCGAGGAGGAGGCGGAGCAGCTGGCCGGACTCCTGCGGAAGCTGCTCGCGACGACGGCGTGACGCGCGGGGCCGCGTCTCCGGCGCGCCGGGCGGCCGGGCGGGCGCGCTTCGGGCGCGCCTGACGGCCGGGCACGGCGGCCGCGCGGGCCGCGCGCGGACGTGCGAGGGCGCCGCACGGCCGGTGTGGCCGGGCGGCGCCCTCGGAGTACGGTCACGGGAGGCGGCGGGGCCTCCCGCGGGTCACGCCTTCTTGGACTTGTCGAGGACCATCACCAGACCGGTGATGACCAGGAACAGCACCAACGGGGCGGCAACGAACAGGCCGAGGGTCTCGATGACCTCCAGCTTGGGGGCCGGGTCGTCACCGTCGTCGCGGGTCAGCGCGAGCGCGGGGGACGACATGAGCAGCATCATCAGCGTCGTACCGGCCGCGACGGCGCCGGCGCGCAGGGCGTTCTTCTTGTCCACGGTGCAAAAGTAGCGAACACCTAAACGGCCCGCGCGCCCGGGGGTGCCGTACGGGCTCCGACCCCCTCCGCGGCGGTCCGCAGCAGCGCGTGCGCGCGGGGCGAGGCGGCGATCCGCTCCAGGGTGAGCGGCTGCCCGTCGGGGCCCGCGACCGGCAGCCGCCAGTTGGGGTACTCGTCCCAGGTGCCCGGCAGGTTCTGCGGCCGACGGTCCCCCACCAGGTCCGGCAGCCAGACCCCCACCATCCGGGCCGGGGTGCGGGCCAGGAAGCGGTGCAGGGCCCGGACCTCGGCCTCCTCGCCGCCCGGCCCCTCGGGAAGCAGCCCGAGCCGCTGGAGGACGCCGCGCCACTCGGCCGTCTCCGCCGCGTCGGCGGCCCGCTCGCGCACCAGGTCGCCGGCGAGCAGGCCCAGCCGGTGCCGCAGCACCACGTGGTCGCCGGAGAGCCGGGCGGCGGTGGGGGGCAGGTCGTGGGTGGTGAGGGTGGCCACGCAGTCGGCCCGCCACGCCTCGGGCGGCAGCGGGGCGCCGCCGCCCGCCCAGTCCCGCTCGAACCAGAGCACGGAGGTGCCGAACACCCCGCGCGCGGCGAGCGCTTCGCGGACGCCCGGCTCGACGGTGCCCAGGTCCTCGCCGACGACGAGGGCGCCGGCCCGGTGCGCCTCCAGGACGAGGACGGCCAGCATCGCCTCGGCGTCGTACCGGACGTAGGTGCCCTCGGTGGGCTCCCGGCCCTCCGGCACCCACCAGAGCCGGAACAGGCCCATCACGTGGTCGATGCGCAGCGCGCCCGCGTGACGCAGGAGTTCGCGCAGCAGGCCGCGGTACGGCGCGTACCCGGCGGCGGCGAGGGCGTCGGGGCGCCACGGCGGCAGGCCCCAGTCCTGGCCCCGGGAGTTGAAGGCGTCGGGCGGGGCGCCGACCGACATCCCGGCGGCGAAGTCGCCCTGCCGGGCCCAGACGTCGGAGCCCTCCGGGTGCACGCCGACGGCCAGGTCGTGGACGAGCCCGACCGCCATCCCGGCCTCCCGCGCCGCCTCGGCCGCCTCGCCGAGCTGCCGGTCCGTCAGCCAGGCGAGACGGCAGTGGAAGTCCACCCGGGCGGCCAGCGCCGCGTCGGCGCGGACGGCCGCCGCGGCGCCGTCCGGGGTGCGCAGCGGCTCGGGCCAGGAGCGCCAGTGCGGGCCGTGGAGTTCGGCCAGCGCCTGGTAGGTGGCGTGGTCCTCCAGGGCGCGGCCGCGCTCGGCGAGGAAGTCGTGGTGCTCGGCCCGCCGGCCGGGTCCCGCCCCGACCGTGGCGAGGAGCTCCAGGGCGCGGAGCTTGAGCGCCCAGACGGCGTCCCGGTCGACCGCGGTGCCCTTGGCCAGGACGCTCTCGCGGAGCTCGGCGGCGGAGGCGAGGATCCCGTCCATCTCCTCGCGCCGCCCGGGGTCCAGGTGGGCGTACTCGGGGATCCGCTCGATCCGCAGGTGGACGGGGTCGGGGAAGCGCCGGGAGGAGGGGCGGTACGGCGAGGGATCGCAGGGCGCCCCGGGCACGCCCGCGTGCAGCGGGTTGACCTGGACGAAGCCGGCGCCGTGCGCGCGGCCCGCCCAGGAGACGAGCTCGCGCAGGTCGCCGAGGTCGCCCATGCCCCAGGAGCGCTCGGAGAGCAGCGAGTAGAGCTGGACGAGCAGGCCGTACGCGCGGGTGGCCGGGGCCGGCACGCGCGCGGGGGCGACGATCAGGGTGGCCCGGGCGGTGCGCCCGTCGGGCGCCTCGGCGTCCACGGTGTGCACGCCGAGCGGCAGCCGCTCCCAGTCGTCGCCGGTGCGGACCTCGCCGGTCTCGGTGGTGACGCGGAGCAGGGTCCCGCCGGGCAGTCCGTCCGGCGGGCGCACCGGGTCGCCGCCGGTGTGCCGGACCAGGGTGGGCGGGAGCAGGCGCTCCCGGTCGGCCCGCTCCGCCGCGCCGAGGGAGGCGGCGACCGCCTCCGGGGTGGTCGCGTCGACCCCGAGGGCGCCGAGCACCGCGACCACGGTGGCCTCGGGCACGGGCACGGTGACGCCCTCGGACGGGCTGAACGCGGTGGCGACGCCGTGACGGGCGGCGAGGCGGGCCAGGGTCACTTCACACTCCGGGGGACTCCGTGCCGCACCGGCCTCCTGGGGCGGCGGGCTCGCTGGTGAGGGGGGCGGCGCCGGTGAGGGGCGGCTCGCTGGTGAGGGGCGCGGCGCCGGCGAGCGGGGGCTCGCTGGTCAGCGGCGCGAGGTCGGCGCACGGGGGCTCGCTGGTGAGCGGCGCGGGGTCGGCCGGTGCCGGTCCGGCGGCCGGCGGGGCGCCGCCGGGCGCGGCCTGGCGTGGGATCCGTATCCGTCCGGAGAGGTGGCGGGCGGTCGTGGTCACGGGGGTCTCCCGGGTCTCGTCTCGACGTGGTGGCCGGCCGGGCGGCGGGTGGCCGCCCGGCCGTGGGTGCGACGAGTGATAGCCCTACCCACCACACCTCCCTTTGCCCCTTTTACCGGGGGAACGCGGCGAAAGGGCGACAGCTCGCCGGTGCTTCGCCGGGCAAAGCCGACACTTCGCCCCGGTGGATTGACACCTGCGTGCGACGGGTGGTGGGGTCGTAACCCGCTCGTGACCAACCGGCCGGGCGGGGCCCGCCCCTGACGACCCGGCGGGTCCCGGCCCCGGCGAAGGGAGACCCCGTGACCCCCGTGCGTCCGGGCCGCGGCCCGCGTACGGCGACCGCGGTCGCCGCCGCCGTCATCGGCGGCCTCCTCGGCGGGGCCGTGCCCGGCTCGGCGGGCGCCGTCCCGCCGCCCGTGACCGCGCCCGGCCCGGCCGCCTCCCCCCCGAAGCCCGCGAAGGCCCCCACCGGGCCCGCCGCGAGCCCGGCCGTGCCCGCGCCCCGGACCGGCTCCCCGCGCGTGGCGGCGGCGGTGCCCGCCGTGTGGCCCCGGCCGCAGTCGCTGACGGCCGCCGGGCCGGCCGTGCGCCTCGGCGAGCGGGTCACCCTGGTCGCGGACGAGGACGCCGATCCGTACGCCCTCGCGGCGCTGCGGGAACTGCTCGCCGGCGCCGGGGTGCGGAGCGTGCGCGAGGGGCTGCCGGGCGCCGGTCCGGTGATCCGGGTCTCGGGTCCCTCGGGGGAGGCGGCGCAGGAGGCGCTGGCGTCCTTCGGGGTGGCCGAGCGGGCCGATCTGCCGGACGGCGGCTACCGGCTGGCCACCGGCCGCTTCGGCGGGCGGGACACGGTGGTGCTGGACGGGGCCGGCGGGGACGGGCTCTTCCACGCCGTGCAGACGCTCCGGCAGCTCCTGGGCGAGGGGCCGGACGGCCTCGGCGGCGAGGTGCCGGGCGTCGTCGTCCGGGACTGGCCGGGCACCGCCGAGCGGGGGATCGCGGAGGGCTTCTACGGCACGCCGTGGACGACCGGGCAGCGCCTGGCGATGGTCGACTTCCTGGGCCGCACCAAGCAGAACCGCTATCTGTACGCGCCGGGTGACGACCCGTATCGGGCGGCGCAGTGGCGCGAGCCCTACCCGGAGGCGCAGCGGGCCGGGTTCCGCGCGCTGGCCGAGCGGGCCCGGGCCCGGCACGTGACGCTGGGCTGGGCGGTGGCGCCCGCGCAGTCGATGTGCCTGTCCTCGGACGCGGACGTGGCGGCGCTGACGCGGAAGCTGGACGCGATGGCGGAGCTCGGCTTCCGCTCCTTCCAGCTCCAGTTCCCCGATGCCGGGTACGGCGAGTGGGCCTGCGACGAGGACGCCGACGCCTTCGGGCGGGACGCGGCGGGCGCGGCCCGGGCGCACGCGCGCGTGGCGAACACGGTCGCCCGGCACCTGGCCGGGCGCCGGGCGGACGCCGAGCCGCTGACGGTGCTGCCGACGGAGTACTACCAGGAGGGCACCAGCGAGTACCGCTCGGCGCTCGCGGAGGCCCTGGACCCGCGCGTGCGGGTGGCGTGGACGGGCGTCGGGGTGGTGCCGCGCACCATCACCGGCACCGAACTGGCCGGGGTGCGGGCGGCCCTGGGGCAGCGCCCGCTGGTCACCATGGACAACTACCCGGTGAACGACTACGCGCAGGACCGGCTCTTCCTGGGGCCCACCCGGGGCCGGGAGCCGGCGGTGGCGGCCGGTTCCGCCGCCTATCTGGCGCACGCGATGGAGCAGCCGGCCGCCTCCCGGATCCCGCTCTTCACCACCGCCGACTTCGCCTGGAACCCGCGCGGCTACCGGCCCGGGGAGTCCTGGCGGGCGGCCGTCGCCGACCTCGCGGGCCCCGGGCCGGCCGCGCGGGCGGCGCTCGGCGCCCTGGCCGGGAACGCGGCCTCGTCGCTCCTCGCCCCGGACGCCGAGTCGGCCGGCCTCAAGCCCCTGATGAGCGCCTTCTGGTCGGCCCGGGCCGGAGGCCCGGCGGCGGCGCGGGAGAAGGCGGGCGCCGAGCTGCGGGCCGCCTTCACCGTGATGCGGGAGGCGCCGGAGCGGCTGGCCGGCACGGCGGACGGCGCCCTGCGCGCCGAGTCGGGGCCCTGGCTGGAGCAGCTGGGGCGGTACGGGGCGGCGGGCGAGGCGGCCGTCGACATGCTCCTCGCGCAGGCGCGCGGGGACGGGCCCGCGGCCTGGCAGGCGCAGCTGCGCCTGGAGCCGCTGCGGCCGCGGCTCGCGGCGAGCGGGGCGACGGTCGGCGACGGGGTCCTCGACCCCTTCCTGGACCGGGCGGTGAAGGAGGCGGCGGCCTGGACGGGCGCCGACCGGGAGCCGGAGCGACCGGTGGACCGGGCCACCGGCTCGTACACGGTGAAGCTGGACCGCTCGCGTCCGGTGGAGTCGGTGACGGTGCTGACCGGGAAGACCCCGGCCGGGTCCGCCGGCGGCTGGGAGCCCGGCGCCGAGCAGGCCGCACGCGCGCGCGTGGAGGCGTATGTGACGGGCGAGGGCTGGCGGCCGCTGGGCCCGCTGGACTCCTCGGGCTGGACGCAGACCGAGCTGAAGGGGCTGCGCGCCGAGGCGCTGCGGATCGTCTGGGACGGCGGGGGCCCGGCGCCCGACGTGCGGTCGCTGGTGCCGTGGTTCGCGGACGGCCCGAAGGCCGGCCTGGAGCTGTCCCGGGCCTCGGCGGACCTGGAGGCCGGCGGCCCGGCGGGCCGGGTGGAGCTGGAGCTGACGGGGCGGCGGGCGGCCGAGGTGCGGGGCCCGCTGACGGCGCGGGCGCCGAAGGGGATCTCCGTACGGCTGCCGGAGGAGGCCGCGGTGGAGCGCGGCGGCACGACGACGGTGCCGATGGAGGTGTCGGCGGCGGCGGACACGCCGACCGGGGAGTACCGGGTGCCGGTGGCGTTCGCGGGCGAGGAGCGGGTGCTGACGGTGCGGGTCTTCCCGCGCGCCGGCGGCCCGGACCTGGCCCGGACGGCGACGGCCTCCTCCTCCGGCGACGAGACGGCGGACTTCCCGGCCGCGCTGGCGGTGGACGGCGATCCGGCGACCCGCTGGTCCTCGCCGGCGGAGGACGGGGCCTGGTTCCAGCTGGAGCTGGCCGAACCGGCCCGGATAGGGCAGGTGGTGCTGCACTGGCAGGACGCGCACGCCTCCCGCTACCGGGTGCAGGTCTCGGCCGACGGCCGGAACTGGCGGACCGCGGCGACCGTGACGGACGGGCGGGGCGGCCGGGAGTCGGTGCGGATGGACGCGGCGGACACCCGCTTCCTGCGGGTGCAGGGCGAGAAGCGGGCGACCCCGTACGGCTACTCGCTCTGGTCGGTGGAGACGTACGCGGTGACGCCGCGGCCGGAGGGCACCACGGACACGAGGGCGCCGGAGAAGGACGGACCGGAGAAGGGCGGGCCGGAGACGAAGGCGCCGGAGAAGGACGGGCCGGAGACGAAGGCGCCGGACAACGACGGACCGGAGACGGACGCGCCGGAGGAGGGCGCCGCCCCCTGAGCGGCGGCGCCCTCGCCTGCGTACCCCGTCCGGGCCGGGCCGGGCCGGGAACGCGGAAGGCCCGGATCTCAGCCGGTCGTCAACGCCCCCGCGGGGGTGTCGGCGACGGAGTCGATCCGGGCCATCGCGTCCTCGGCGCCGTACGGCGTGAGGTAGGGCAGCCACCGTGGGTCCCGGTGTCCGGTCCCGATGATCCGCCAGGCCAGGCCGGTCGGCGGCGCGGGCTGGTGGCGCAGCCGCCAGCCGATCTCCCGCAGGTGCTTGTCGGCCTTGAGGTGGTTGCAGCGGCGGCAGGCCGCCACCACGTTCTCCCAGGCGTGCGTCCCTCCCCTGCTGCGCGGGATGACGTGGTCGACGCTGGTCGCCACTCCCCCGCAGTACATGCAGCGCCCGCCGTCGCGTGCGAAGAGGGCCCTGCGGGTCAGGGGAACGGGCCCCCGGTAGGGGACCCGCACGAAGCGCTTCAGCCGTACCACGCTGGGCGCGGGGACGATCTGATGCTCGCTGTGCAGGAAGGCGCCGGACTCCTCGATGCAGAGGGCCTTGTTCTCCAGAACGAGGACGAGTGCGCGGCGGAGCGGTACGACGCCCAGGGGCTCGTACGACGCGTTGAGGACCAGGACATGCGGCACGGATGCCTCCTATGGCGCCGGCGGCGCGTGGCTCGCGCCGGGACGAACTGCTCTCAGTCTCTCCTCATGCCTGGTCGGAGCGCCACCACGTTCCCACGATCGCGGGGGGCGCGGCGGACGTGTTCTCGACCACACCGGCATGTCTTCCGGGTATGTGCCCGGGTGAGGTCGGTCTCTCCCTCGAACAGGGCAACGGGTGCACGCCCGGTGCCCCGTTAGGGTGGATGGCCTGCGTACGCGATGCCTGGAGGTTGTCCCGTGTCCTGGTCCGTCCTGGCGGCCGCCACCGAACCCGAGCCCATCCCGGTGTCTCTGGACGAGGCGGCGGAGAAGGCCACCAACGCGGCGAGCTGGGTGGAGGAGAACTGGTCCACCTGGCTCAACACCGGTCTGCGCATCCTGCTGATCGTGGTCGTCGCCCTGATGCTGCGGTGGGCCGTCCGGCGCGCCCTGACGAAGCTGATCGAGCGGATGAACCGCTCCGCCCAGGCGGTGGAGGGGACGGCGCTCGGCGGACTGCTCGTCAACGCGGAGCGCCGGAGGCAGCGCTCCGAGGCGATCGGTTCGGTGCTGCGGTCGGTGGCGTCGTTCCTGATCCTGGGCACCGCCGGGCTGATGGTGCTGGGCGCCTTCGACATCGATCTGGCGCCGCTGCTCGCCTCGGCCGGTGTGGCCGGCGTGGCGATCGGCTTCGGCGCGCGGAACCTGGTGACGGACTTCCTCTCCGGCGTCTTCATGATCCTGGAGGACCAGTACGGCGTCGGTGACTCGGTCGACGCGGGCGTGGCCTCCGGCGAGGTCGTCGAGGTGGGGCTGCGCGTGACGAAGCTGCGCGGGATCGACGGCGAGATCTGGTACGTGCGCAACGGCGAGATCAAGCGGATAGGGAACCTCAGCCAGGGCTGGGCGACGGCGGCGGTGGACGTGACGGTCCGGCCGACGGAGGACCTGGACAAGGTGCGGGCCGTGATCGCGGCGGCGGGCGAGTCGATGGCCGAGGCCGAGCCGTGGAACGAGCGGCTGTGGGGCCCGGTGGAGGTGCTCGGTCTGACCGAGGTGCTCCTCGACTCGATGACGGTCCGGGTCTCGGCGAAGACGATGCCGGGCAAGAAGCTGGGCGTGGAGCGCGAGCTGCGCTGGCGGATCAAGCGGGGCCTGGACGAGGCCGGCATCCGGATCGTCGGCGGGCTGCCCGCGCAGGCGGAGGAGGCGGCGGCCGATCCGACGGCGGGCATGGCCGCCCCCTCGGTCTTCTCGAACGCGGCCTCGCCCCAGTCGGCGGCGGCCACCCCGCTGCCGAGGACGGACCTCTCCAAGCCCTGACCCCCGTCCCCCTCGGGCCTCGACGCCCCCGCCGGTAACGCTTCGGTTGCCGCCGGGGGCGTCTCGCGTTCACGGGTATTGACGGCCCGGTGGCGGTCGTCCTACCGTCCTCCCACCGGATAGGAAACTTTCCTAACAGTGTGGTGGGAGGAACGGTCGCCGCCAGGCGCCAGAATGAACCTCCCAGCGTCGAAGAGGGCAGGTGCGAAGGTCATGGCAGGCATCCAGGGAACCCCTGGCACCCCGCGCGTCCTGCGGGCCATGAACGACCGCGCCGCGCTCGACCTCCTCCTGGAGCACGGCACCCTCTCGCGGACCCGGATCGGGAAGCTCACCGGCCTGTCCAAGCCGACCGCCTCCCAGCTCCTCGCCCGCCTCGAAGCCGCCGGCCTGGTCCGCGCCACCGGCACCACCGAGGGCCGGCCCGGTCCCAGCGCCCAGCTGTACGCGCTGAACCCGGACGCCGGCCACGCCGCCGGACTCGACGTCAACCAGCACCGCATCCGCGCCGCCGTCGCCGACATCACCGGCACCGTCACCGGCGAGTACGAGCTCCGCACCGGAGGACGTACCGGCGAAGGCGTGGTCCGGCAGGTCACCGACGCCCTCGACGGGGCCGTCAAGGCCGCCGGGCTCACCCGGGCCGGCGTCCGGCGCCTGGTCATCGGCACCCCCGGCGCCTTCGACCCGGCCACCGGACGGCTCCGCTACGCCTCCCACCTGCCCGGCTGGCACTCCCCCACCCTCCTGGAGGAGCTGGCCGCGGTCCTGCCCATGCCCTTCGAGTACGAGAACGACGTCAACCTGGTGGCCGTCGCCGAGCGGGCCGTCGGCGCCGCCCGCGGCCACGAGGACTTCGTCCTGCTGTGGAACGAGGAGGGCCTCGGCGCCGCCCTCGTCCTCGGCGGCCGGCTGCACCGGGGCTTCACCGGCGGCGCCGGCGAGGTCGGCTTCCTGCCGGTCCCCGGCACCCCGCTGGTCCGCCAGGTCGCGAAGGCCAACTCCGGCGGATTCCAGGAGCTCGCCGGCGTCCAGTCGGTGCCCCGGCTCGCCCGCGAAGCCGGCATCGACACCCCCGACCACCCCTATGTGCCGGTGGCGTCCGGGCTGCTCGCCCGGGCCGCCGAGACCCCCGACGAGGGGCCGTACGCGGGGCTGCTCGACCGGTACGCCGAACGGCTCGCCACCGGTCTCGCCTCCCTCACCGCCGTCCTCGACCCCGAACTGATCGTGCTGTCCGGAGACGTCCTCGTCGCCGGCGGCGAACCGCTGCGGGCCCGCGTCCAGGCCGAGCTCGCCGACCTCGCGGCCTCCCGGCCGCGACTCGTCCTGACCGCCGTCCCCCGTGAACCCGTGCTGCGCGGGGCGCTGGAGAGCGCCCTCGCCACCACCCGCGACGAGGTCTTCGACACCTCGCGCTGACCCCCGCCCCACGCCTCTTCCCCCCTTTCACCCTCCGCCCGCCCAGGGAGACATCGCCATGCCCGTACGCCCGCGCAGAGCCGTCGCCGCGCTCGCCGCCACCGCCTCCGTCGCCCTCCTCGCCGGCGCCTGTACCGGCTCCGCCGGCAACAAGGCGGGCGACGACCCCAAGGCCGAGACCACGATCACCTTCTGGCACGGCTGGTCGGCCCCGGCCGAGGTCAAGGCGATCGAGGAGAACGTCGCCCGGTTCACCAAGGCCCACCCGAACATCAAGGTGAAGGTCGTCGGCAACATCAACGACGACAAGCTCGGCCAGGCGCTGCGCGCGGGCGGCTCCAACGGTCCGGACGTGGTCGCGTCCTTCACGACGGCCAACGTCGGCAAGTTCTGCCACACCGGCGCGCTCGCCGACCTCAAGCCCTTCGTCGAGAAGGACAAGCTGGACCTCGACAAGATCTTCCCGAAGGTCCTCCAGGACTACACCCAGTTCGAGGGCAAGCGCTGCACGCTGCCGCTGCTCTCCGACGCGTACGGCCTCTACTACAACAAGGACGCCTTCCGCGAGGCCGGCCTCGACCCCGAGGCCCCGCCGAAGACCTGGTCCGAGTTCACCGAGGCCGCCAAGAAGCTGACGAAGCCCAAGGGCGACTCCTTCGAGCGGCTCGGCTTCATGCCGAACTACCTGGGCTACGAGACGGTCGTCTCGCACTACATGTCGCAGTGGAGCCACGGCGGCTACTTCGACGAGGACGGCAAGTCGACGGCGGCCTCCGACCCGGCGTTCGGCGAGATGATGACCTACCAGAAGTCGCTGGTGGACGCGCTCGGCGGCTTCCAGAAGCTGGACAAGTACCGCACCACCTTCGGCGACGAGTGGGGCGCCAAGCACCCCTTCCAGACCGGCCAGGTCGCCATGCAGCTGGACGGCGAGTGGCGGCTGAACTTCATCAAGGACGCCAAGGTGCCCTTCGAGGTCGGCGTCGCGCCGCTGCCCGTCGCCGACGACGAGGCCGCCGAGTACGGCAAGGGCTACCTCTCCGGCACGATCATGGGCATCTCGCCGCGCAGCGAGAAGCAGAACGCCGCCTGGGAGCTGGTCAAGTACATGACCACGGACACCGAGGCCGTCGTGGGATTCGCCAACGCCATCGGCAACGTCCCCTCCACCCTGGACGCCCTGAAGTCCCCGGACCTGAAGTTCGACGCCCGCTTCAAGACCTTCCTCGACATCGCCCGGCACCCGAAGTCCACCACCTCGGACGGCGCTGTGAACGGCTCCGCCTACCAGGACACCCTCCAGAAGTTCGCCCAGCAGTACGAGAAGGGCCAGGTCACCGACCTGAAGAAGGGTCTCGCCGACACCGCCGCCCAGATCGACCGCGACATCGCCGCGGCGAAGTGACGGCCGGACCCCGCCCATGAGCACGGACACCCTGCCCGCGACGGAGGCGGCCTCCCCGGCCGCCTCCGGCCCCGGCTCCTCCGCCGCCCGCCGCAACACCCTGCGGTCGAGGCGCCGGAGCAACGCCCTGCGGACCCTGGCCTTCATGTCGCCCTGGCTGATCGGCTTCGGCCTCTTCTTCGCCTACCCGCTCGTCTCGACCGTCTACTTCTCGCTGATGAAGTACGACGGGCTCAACGCGCCGGAGTGGCGCGGCCTGGACAACTGGGAGTACGTCCTCACGTCCTTCCCGCAGTTCTGGCCGGCCCTCCGGAACACCCTCTGGCTCTGCGTCGTCATGGTGAGCTGCCGGGTCGTCTTCGGACTCGGCATCGGCATGCTCATCACGAAGATCAAGACCGGTGCCGGGATCTTCCGGACCCTCTTCTACCTGCCCTTCCTGGCTCCGCCGGTGGCGGCGACGCTCGCCTTCGTCTTCCTGCTCAACCCCGGCACCGGGCCGGTCAACACGCTCCTGGAGGGCATCGGCCTGCCCGCCCCCGCCTGGTTCACCGACCCGGCCTGGGCCAAGCCGGCCCTGACCCTGCTCGCCGTGTGGGGCATCGGCGACCTCATGGTCATCTTCATGGCAGCCCTGCTCGACGTGCCCAAGGAGCAGTACGAGGCCGCCGAGCTGGACGGGGCCAACTCCCGGCAGCGGTTCCGGCACATCACGCTGCCGAACATCTCGCCGATCATCCTCTTCGCGGTGGTCACCGGGATCATCGGCGCGATGCAGTACTACACCCAGCCGATCGTGGCCTCGAAGGTCGCCTCCGGCGTGATGGGCGGCTCCGGCGTCACCTTCGTCCCCGGCTATCCGGACGACTCCACGCTGACCCTGCCGCAGCTCGTCTACAGCCTCGGCTTCAGCCAGTTCAACTACGGCGCGGCCTGTGTGGTGGCGCTCGTGCTCTTCGCCTTCTCCATGGCCTTCACCGCGCTGCTCATGCGCCGGCGCGGCGGCCTGATCGGCTCGGGTGACTGAACCATGACCCTCACCGCCCCCGTGACCGGCGCCGCCGCGAGGCGGGCCCGCCGCACGGCCCTGCTGCACTGGATCGCCGTCCACTCGCTCGGGATCGCCGCGGCCCTCTTCTTCGTGCTGCCGTTCGTCTTCGTGGTCCTCACCTCGCTGATGAGCGACCAGCAGGCGCTGACCCGCGACCTCACCCCGGACTCCTGGCACTTCGGGAACTACCTCAAGGTCTTCGAGACCGAGGGCTTCCTCACCTGGTGGAAGAACTCGCTGCTGTACGCCGGGCTCGGCACCGTCCTCGTCGTGGTGTCGTCGCTGCCCGTGGCGTACGCGCTCGCCAAGTTCCGCTTCCGCGGCCGGCACCTGTCGCTGCTGCTGGTGATCTCGATGATGATGCTGCCGCCGCAGGTCGTGATCATCCCCATGTACCTGTTCTGGGCCCAGCAGATGGACCTGTCCGGATCGCTGTGGCCGCTGATCATCCCGATGGCCTTCGGCGACGCCTTCGCGATCTTCCTGCTGCGCCAGTTCCTCCTCACCATCCCCGACGAGTACGTCGAGGCGGCCCGGATCGACGGCTGCGGCGAACTGCGCATCCTGCTGCGGGTCGTGCTGCCGATGGCGAAGCCCGCCGTCGCCGCAGTCGCCCTCTTCCAGTTCTTCTACTGCTGGAACGACTACTTCGGGCCGCAGATCTACGCCTCGGAGAACCCGGCCGCCTGGACGCTCAGTTACGGCCTGGAGTCCTTCAAGGGCGCGCACCACACCGACTGGAACCTGACCATGGCCGCGACCGTACTGGTCATGGCCCCCGTGATCCTCGTGTTCTTCTTCGCCCAGAAGGCGTTCGTCGAGGGAGTCACACTGACCGGAGTGAAGGGCTGATACGAGAATGAAGCTCGCTGTCGTGGGGGGCGGATCGACCTACACCCCCGAACTGATCGACGGATTCGCGCGGCTGCGCGACACCCTGCCCCTCACCGAACTCGTCCTCGTCGACCCGGCCGCCGACCGCCTCGACCTGGTCGGCGGGCTCGCCCGCCGGATCTTCGCCAAGCAGGCGCACGAGGGGCGGATCACCACCACGAGCGACCTCGACGCCGCCGTCGAGGGCGCCGACGCCGTCCTCCTCCAGCTCCGCGTCGGCGGCCAGGCCGCCCGGAACCAGGACGAGACCTGGCCGCTGGAGTGCGGCTGCGTCGGCCAGGAGACCACCGGCGCCGGCGGCCTCGCCAAGGCGCTGCGCACGGTCCCCGTCGTCCTCGACATCGCCGAGCGGGTCCGGCGCGCCAACCCGGACGCCTGGATCATCGACTTCACCAACCCGGTCGGCATCGTCACCCGCGCCCTGCTGCGGGCCGGGCACAAGGCCGTCGGCCTGTGCAACGTGGCCATCGGCTTCCAGCGGAAGTTCGCGAAGCTCCTCGACGTGGCCCCGTCCGAGGTCCACCTCGACCACCTCGGCCTCAACCACCTCACCTGGGAGACCGGGGTGCGGCTCGGCGGCCCGGACGGCGAGGACGTGCTGCCGCGCCTGCTCGCCGAGCACGGCGACGCCATCGCCGGCGACCTGCGCCTGCCGCGCCCGGTGGTGGACCGGCTCGGCGTCGTCCCCTCGTACTACCTGCGCTACTTCTACGCGCACGACGAGGTGGTGGAGGAGCTGCGCACCAAGCCCTCGCGGGCGGCCGAGGTCGCCGCGATGGAGAAGGAGCTCCTGGAGATGTACGGGGACCCGGCGCTCGACGAGAAGCCGGCGCTGCTCGGCAAGCGCGGCGGCGCCTTCTACTCGGAGGCGGCCGTGGACCTGGCGGCCTCGCTGCTGGGCGGAGGCGGTTCGCCGTACCAGGTGGTGAACACGCTCAACAACGGCACGCTGCCGTTCCTGCCGGACGACGCCGTCATCGAGACGCAGGCGGCGGTGGGCGCGGACGGGGCGGTGCCGCTGCCCGTGGCGCCGGTCGACCCGCTGTACGCCGGGCTGATCGCGAACGTCACGGCCTACGAGGACCTGGCGCTCGACGCGGCCCTGCGGGGCGGCCGGGAGCGGGTCTTCAAGGCCCTCCTCGCGCACCCGCTGGTCGGGCAGTACGCCTACGCCGAGCAGCTCACCGACCGGCTGATCGCGCACAACCGGGAGCACCTCGCGTGGGCGTGAACGGGGCGCTGCTCGCGGTCGACGCGGGCAACAGCAAGACCGACGCGGCGGTCCTCGCGCCGGACGGCACGGTGCTGGGGACGGCGCGCGGCGGGGGGTTCCAGCCGCCGCTGGTGGGGGTGGCCGCGGCCGTCGACGGGCTGGCGGAGATCGTGGGGCGGGCCTGGGAGGCGGCCGGCGGCGCCGGGCTGCCCCCGGCCTTCGCCCATGTCACCGCCTGCCTGGCCAACGCCGACCTGCCGGTCGAGGAGCTGGAGCTGGAGCGGGAGCTGCTGGGGCGGGGGTGGAGCCGTTCGGTGCGGGTCCACAACGACACCTTCGCCATACTGCGGGCCGGGCTCGACGAGCCGCGCGGGGTGGCCGTGGTCTGCGGCGCGGGCGTCAACTGCGTGGGCATGACCCCGGACGGGCGGACCGCCCGCTTCCCCGCGATCGGGAAGATCTCCGGGGACTGGGGCGGGGGCGGCGGCCTCTCGGACGAGGCCATGTGGTTCGCGGCCCGCGCGGAGGACGGCCGGGGCGAGCCGACGGAGCTGGCCCGCGCGCTGCCCGCGCACTTCGGCCTGGACACGATGTACGCGCTGATCGAGGCCGTGCACCTGGGCCGGATCCCGCACGCCAGGCGGCACGAGCTGGCGCCGGTGCTGTTCCGGGTGGCGGCGGAGGGCGACCCGGTGGCGCTGGCCCTGGTGCACCGGATGGCCGAGGAGGTGGTGGCGCTGTCGGCGGTGGCGCTGGGGCGGCTCGAACTCCTCGACGAGGAGGCGCCGGTGGTACTCGGCGGCAGCGTCCTGGCCGCCCGGCACCCGCAGTTGGAGGCGCGGATCCGCGAACTGCTCGCCGAGCGGGCGCCGAAGGCGGTCGTCCGGTTCGTGACGGCGCCGCCGGTGCTGGGCGCGGGGCTGCTCGCCCTGGACGAGCGGGGGGCGGGCGCGGAGGCGGCGGAGCGGCTGCGGGAGCAGTACGCGGCCTGACGTGCCGCCGGTGGGGCGCCTCCCGTCCGGAGGCGCCCCACCGGCGTGTTCACCTGTTCGAGCGATCCCCCGGGCGGAACCGATCCGGGGGATCCGACGTATTCAGAGTGAAGGGTGTTCGAAGAGGGTTCGAGGAGATTGCGGAGAGAGTCCGGGAGGAGTCCGGGGAGACGGCGAGGGGGGCTCGCCTGCGGAAGTCCCGCGGGAGTGGGGCACGATAGGCACAAGATCGTGTCATTCCCGGTGTGCGGGCGGGCCGCCTGCGGCCATACTGCTCGCCGGGGTCGATCGACGTCGAGACCGAGGGGGAGGTCACGTGACACAGCCACCGAGCGCGCCCGCCGCCGCGCGGGGCCCGGCAACCGCGCCCGCCCGGCCGACGGTGCCGGGGCAGGTCTCGCGCGCCGCCGCCGTCGGGGCCGCTCCGCCGCCCGCCCGGGGGGCCTGGGCCGTCGGGCGCGAGGTCCTGCGGGAGGCCGCGACCACCGAGCCGGGCCGGCTGCGGATCCTGGGCGCCGTCCTGGCGCTGCTCGTCCTGGCGCTCGGCACGATCGCCGGACTCGAAGCCGCCGACCGGGCCACGTCCGCCGAGGACGTCGTCGGACGCAGCCAGCCGCTGAGCGCCGACGCCGCCGCGATCTACCGCTCCCTGGCCGACGCCGACTCCACCGCCGCGGCCGGCTTCCTCGCCGGCACGCTCGAACCCGCCGAGTCCCGCGCCCGCTACGACCGGGACCTCGCCACCGCCTCCCGGCTGCTGGTCAAGGCCGCGGCGAACACGGACGGCTCCGCCGAGTCCGCCCGCGAGATCACCGCGCTCAACGAACTGCTGCCCCGGTACGCGGGCCTGATGGAGCGGGCCCGGGCCGCCAACCGGCAGGGCCTGCCGCTGGGCGGCGCCTATCTGCGGTACGCCAACCAGGAGATGACCACCCGCCTGCTGCCCGCCGCCGAGCGGCTGTACGCGGCGGAGACCGCCCGGCTGCACCGGGACGACGAGGACGCCCGCACCTGGCCGTACCTGGCGCTGGGCGCCGGCGCGCTCGCCCTCGGCGCCCTGGTGTGGGCGCAGCGGCGGGAGTACCGGCGGACCAACCGGGTGTTCAGCCGGGGGCTGCTCGCCACCACCGCCGCCTCCGTGCTGGTGCTGCTCTGGCTGGGCGGGTCGCACACCGTGGCCCGGGCGGGCCTGAGCTCCGCGCGGACCGAGGGACAGCAGTCCCTCCAGCTCCTCAACGAGGCGCGGATCAGCTCCCTCAAGGCCCGTGCCAACGAGAACCTGACGCAGGTCGCCCGGGGCGCGGTGCTCACCGAGGACGGCAAGAACGACAAGTACGAGGCGGAGTACGCCACCGGCATGGCGGCGCTCACCGACGCGCTCGCCCGGGCCACCCGGCTCGCCGACGACGAGGCCGGGCGGGCACCGCTGACCGAGGCGACCGCCCGGGCCGCCGAGTGGCAGGAGCGGCACGCCGCCGCGCGGGAGCTCGGCGAGGCGGGCGACTACCAGGGCGCCCTGGACCGGATCATCGGCCCGAAGGGGACCCAGGAGCCGAAGGACTCGGCCGGCTGGTCCTTCGACCAGGTCGACGCGGCCCTGGAGCGGGCGCTCGCGCACGAGCAGGAGCAGTTCACCGGCTCCGCGCGCGGGGCGGTGGACGCGCTGACCGGGCTGCCGCTGGGCGCGGCGGCGCTGGGCGCCCTCGGCGCCCTCGGCGCGGTGCTCGGCATCAACCGAAGACTGTCGGAGTACCGGTGAGAGGGGGCGGAATGGCACACGACGGCGAGCCGGTGGCGCGACGACCGGCACGGCGGCTGCGGGGCTGGGGCGGCGTGGCCGCGATGGGCGCGGCCTGCGCGCTGACCGCCTCCCTCACCCTGCTGCCGCTGGCCCGGGACGCGGCCGACGCGGGCGCGCCCGCCGGCCCCTTCGGGCCGGGACCGGGCGTGGCCACGGGCGTCCAGGTCAAGGCCGACACCTGCGAGCACCCGGAGGCCTCGCTGCGGCCCTCCACCGCCGACGGGCCCTCGGTCGCCGCGATCAAGGCGCGGGGCAGGCTGGTCGTCGGCGTCGACCAGTCCAGCTACCGCTGGGGCTTCCGGAACCCGGAGACCGGAGCCCTGGAGGGCTTCGACATCACCCTGGCCCGGGCGATAGCCGAGGACCTCCTGGGCAGCGAGGACGCGGTGGTCTTCCGCGCCGTGCCCACCAACCAGCGGATCGCGGCGCTGGACAGCGGCAAGGTGGACCTGGTGGTCCGCACGATGACGATCAACTGCAAGCGGATCCAGCAGGTGGCCTTCTCCACCGCCTACTTCCGGGCCGGGCAGCAGGTCCTGGCGCCCAAGTCCTCCCCGATCACCGGCTACGACGACTCGCTGAAGGGCCGCAGGGTCTGCACCGCCGAGGGCTCCACGGCCCACGACGCCCTGGAGGAGAAGTCCTTCGGCGCGGTCATCAGGGACGAGGGCGACGGCACCCCCGCCGACCGGAACCTGCTCACCGTGCCCAACCAGCTGGACTGCCTGGCCCGGCTCCAGATGGGCGAGGTCGACGCCGTCGTCACCGACAACGCGCTGGGGGCCGGCCAGGCCGCGCAGGACCCGGCGGTGGAGCTGAAGGGGAAGCCGTTCACCGAGGAGTACTACGGGGTGGCGGCCAAGCTCGGCAACGACGACCTGGTGCGCCGGGTCAACAAGGTCCTGGAGGACTACCGCAAGGGCCGCTGGCAGGAGGCGTACGGACGCTGGCTGGAGGCCGGGCTCGGGAAGGCCGGACCGCCCGAGCCGCTGTACAAGTAGGCCCCGCACGAACCGAACGAGATGAGGAGACCGATGGGCGTCACGGGACCCCCTGGGCCGGTGATGGACCGGGACGAGGTGGACCGTGCGCTGGCGCGCCTCGGCGCGGAGCACAAGGCGGTCGAGGACTCGCTCCTCGCGCTCCAGGACCACGCCGGGCGGCGGCTCCTCGAAGGCGCCGGGCTGACCGGCACCACCCGGGAGCGCTGGGCGGAGACCGAGCGGGCCGTCACCGTCCTCTGGAACTGCTTCGACGCGTACACGGCGGCGCTGCGGGAGGCCCGGGAGATCCGGTCGCGGCACAAGTGGCCGACCCGGGAGGAGCTGGCGGAGCTGACCGAGCGGCTGCGCGGCGAGACGGTGCACGTGCCCGGCGGCGCCGGCGAACGGGCGCTGCTGGCCGAGCGGTTCACCCTCGACGGGCTGGTGCGGCGGATGAACGAGCTGTACGCGGCCTCGCTCGACGTGGTCGTCACCGCGGACGCCGTGTGGTCGGCGCTGCCCGCGCGGATAGACCTGCTCGCGGCCGAGCTGGGGCGGACCCGCTCGCTGGCGCACTCGGTCGGGGTGCGCCCCGGCGAGCACCCGGCCGGCGACGAGCTGGAGTCGATCACGGCCGAGCTCACCGAGCTGCGGTCCCTCGTGGTGACCGATCCGCTGGCGTTCTGGCGGCCCGCGGCGGGCAGTTCGGCGCCCGGCGGCGGCCGGCCCGACACCGTGCGGTACGACCGGGCGGCGCTCGCGCTGGAGGACGTGCGGCGGGAGATCGAGGCGGTCCTCGCGGTGCGGCAGGACTCCGAGGAGCGGCTGCTGCGGCTGCGGGACGTGCTGTCCCGGGCGGACCGGACCCTCGCCGAGGCCCGGGTGGCGCGCGGCGAGGTGCTCGCGAAGATCGCCGCCTCCGAGGTGCCGGCCGTGAGCGGGCCGCCGACGGCGCTCCAGGAGCGGCTCCAGGCCGCCGCCGAGTACCGCCGGCACGCCCTGTGGCACCGGCTGTCGCCGCTGCTCGACGCGCTGGAGCGGGAGGCGGAGGAGGAGCTGCTGCGGGCCCGGGACTCGCTGACGGCGGTGACGGCGCCGCTCGCGGTGCGGGCCGAGCTGCGCGGCCGGCTCGACGCGTACCGGGCGAAGGCGACCCGGCTCGGCGGGGCGGAGGACCCGGTCCTCACCGAGCGGTACGACACGGCGCGCCGGATGCTGTGGAGCGCGCCCTGCGACCTGCGGGCGGCGGAGCAGGCCGTGCTGCGCTACCAGGGGGCGGTGGCGGAGCTGCTGTCCGGGCCGTCGGACACGGGAGGACGACAGTGGTGAGCGGTCAGGCGGCGGGCGGGGCGGGCGGCTGCCAGCGGCCCACGTGCGAGGGCGCGTACGAGGACGTGGGCGGCGGCGAGCTGTACTGCGACACCTGCGGGCTGGCGCCGGTGGTGGCGCCGAACGGACGGCTCCAGGCCAATCCGACCGGGGTCGCGGTGCCCGGGAAGCACGGCACCGGGACGGGCGCGGGCTTCGGGACGCCGTCCGAGGCGGCGGCCTGGGGGCCCGACTCGTCGTCCGCGCGCAGCGGTTCGCGGGCGTCCTCACGGGCCTCGTCCCGCTCCTCGTCCTCGCGCCGCTCGGTCTCCGGGCGGCTGTCGCGGGCGCTGTCCGGGCAGGCCACGGGCCGCTCGGTGTCGGTGCGCAGCTCCGGTTCGTCGACCGCGCAGTCGGCGCGGAACCGGCTGGGCGCGGGGCTGGTCTCGATCCCGGAGGTGCCGCGCCCCGACCCGCGCGCGGCGGTGATGGCGAACCCCGAGGTGCCCGAGCGGAAGCGATTCTGCTCCCGTTCCGACTGCGGTGCCCCGGTGGGCCGTTCGCGCGGTGACCGGCCGGGCCGCACCGAGGGCTTCTGCACCTCGTGCGGGCACCCGTACTCCTTCGTGCCGAAGCTGCGCGCGGGCGACGTGGTGCACGGGCAGTACGAGGTGGCGGGCTGCCTCGCGCACGGCGGCCTCGGCTGGATCTACCTCGCCGTCGACCGGGCCGTCTCGGACCGGTGGGTGGTCCTCAAGGGCCTGCTCGACACCGGCGACCAGGACGCCATGGCGGCGGCGATCTCGGAGCGCCGCTTCCTCGCCGAGATCGAGCACTCCAACATCGTCCGCATCTACAACTTCGTCGAGCACCTCGACCCGCGCACCGGCTCCCTGGACGGCTACATCGTCATGGAGTACGTCGGCGGCAAGTCGCTCAAGGAGATCGCCAACGACCGGCGGACCCCCGAGGGCCGGCGCGACCCGCTCCCCGTCGAGCAGGCCTGCGCGTACGGCATCGAGGCCCTGGAGGCGCTCGGCCACCTGCACAGCCGCAACCTGCTGTACTGCGACTTCAAGGTGGACAACGCGATCCAGTCCGAGGACCAGCTCAAGCTCATCGACATGGGCGCGGTCCGGCGGATGGACGACGACGAGTCGGCGATCTACGGCACGGTCGGCTACCAGGCCCCCGAGGTGGCGGAGGTCGGCCCCTCGGTCGCCAGCGACCTGTACACGGTCGCCCGCACGCTCGCCGTGCTCACCTTCGACTTCCAGGGCTACACCAACGTCTTCGCGGACTCGCTGCCCGAGCCGCAGCACATCGACGTCTTCCAGCGGTACGAGTCGTTCTACCGCTTCCTGGTCCGCGCCACCGACCCGGACCCGGCACGCCGCTTCGCCTCCGCCGAGGAGATGGCGGAGCAGCTGACCGGAGTGCTGCGGGAGGTCGTGGCGCTCCAGTCGGGGCGGCCCCGGCCCGCGCTGTCCACGCTCTTCGGCGCGGAGACCAGGGTCACCGACACCGTGCTCTTCGCCGAGCCGACCGAGGACGTGTCGGTGCTCGGCGCCCGCCGCACCGGCCGGGCCCGGCGCTCCGCTCCCCCGGCCGCGGCGGGCATCCCGGCCGGGCAGCAGCTCGGCTCGCTGCTCGCCCCGCTCGACGTGGCGGCCACCGCGCTCGCGCTGCCGGCGCCGCGGGTCGACCCCTCGGACGCCAACGCCGGTTTCCTCGCCGGTCTGCTGGCCGCCGCGCCCGCCGAGCTGCTCGGCGCGCTGCGGGCCGCGCCCGCGGACACCCCCGAGCTGCGGCTGCGCGCCCTGCGGGCCCAGCTCGACCTGCGGGACCTGGTCTCCGCCGGGCAGACGCTGGGCGCCCTGGAGCAGTGGGACGCCGACGACTGGCGGGTGGTGTGGCACCGGGGCGTGGCCTCGCTGGTGGGCGGCGACCTGACACACGCGGCGCTCGCCTTCGACGCCGTCTACGACGCCTTCCCCGGCGAGCCCGCGCCCAAGCTGGCGCTCGGCGTCTGCGCCGAGGTGCTGGGGCAGCTCGACAACGCGGCCGAGTACTACCACCTGGTGTGGGCGACCGACCCCGGTTTCGTCAGCGCCGCCTTCGGGCTCGCCCGGGTGCGGCTCGCCGCCGGGGACCGCGCGGGGGCGGTCGCCGCGCTCGAATCCGTACCGGAGTCCTCCATCCACTACACGGCGGCCCGGGTCGCGGCCGTCCGGGCGCGGCTGCGGCGGCGCCCGCCGCACGAACCGCTCGGCGCCGACCTGACGGCCGCCGCCGCGCAGGTCTCGGCGCTGGGCGGCTTCGGCCTGGACCCGGTGCGCCGGGAGCGGTTGTCGGCGGAGGTGCTCGGTACGGCCCTCGACTGGGTACTCTCCGGGAGTCCCGGTGCCGCGCCGGGCGGCGGGGAGCCGCTGCTCGGGAGCGCACTGGACGAGAGCGGGCTCCGCTTCGGCCTGGAGCGCGCCTACCGGGTGCTGGCCCGGCTCGCCCAGCGGGGCGAGGAGAGGATCGAACTGGTGGAGCGGGCCAACCGCTACCGCCCCAGGACGTGGGTGTGAGGATGGACCAGAAGCCCCAGCCGCCGTCGCACGGCCTCGCCGCCTGCCCGAACCCGGAGTGCGCGGAGCCCGTGGACCCGAGGGACCGCTACTGCGGGGCCTGCGGCTACGACCTGTCGGCCACCGTGGAGCTGCCGGCCGGACAGGACCGGCCGACCATGCCGATCGCCGCGCCCGTCTGGCCCGAGGCGCCGCCCCGGGACCCCGGCTCGCTGTCGACGCTGACCCAGCACCCCGGCGAGCTGCCGGGCACGGACTCGGGCGGCCGGGACCTGCCGGCGGTGCCGGTGCGGACGGACGAGCCGGTGGCGGCGCCCGAGGCCGGGCCCGCGCCGGAGCCGCCGAAGGGGGAGACGGTGCGGGGCGGGGGCGACTTCGAGCTGGCCGCGCCCGACCCGCGGGCCGCCGTGCGCGCCGAGCCCGCCGCCGCCGAGCCCGAGCCCGCGCCCGCGGCGCCCGGGACCGCGGAGGAGCCGGCCGAGGGGATCTGCGTGGCCTGCCGGGCCGGGCGGGTCGACGGGGACGGGTACTGCGAGAACTGCGGGCACGCCCAGCCCCGCGAGCGCGACCACATGGAGCGGGAGCTCGGCACGGTCGCCGCCGTCAGCGACCGGGGCCTGCGCCACCACCGCAACGAGGACTCCTTCGCGCTCACCGAGACCAGCCTGCCCGACGGCCGGCCGGCCACCGTCGCGATCGTCTGCGACGGCGTCTCCTCCGCCCACCGCCCCGACGAGGCGTCCGCCGCCGCGGCCCGCGCCGCCGGCGCCGTGCTCGGCGAGGCCCTGCCGCGCGGCACCCACCCGCAGCAGGCGATGCACGAGGCGATCGTCGCCGCCGCCGAGGCCGTCACCGCGCTGGCCCGCACCGCCGGCGGGGACGGCGCGGGCGCCGACTCCCTCCACGGCGGCAACTCCCCCGCCTGCACCATCGTCGGCTCCGTCGTCACCGACGGGCTGCTCGTCGTCGGCTGGGTCGGCGACAGCCGCGCCTACTGGGTGCCCGACGACCGCGCCGCGCCCGCCGCCCGGCTCACCGAGGACGACTCGTGGGCCGCGCAGATGGTCAAGGCGGGCCTGATGAACGAGGCGCAGGCGTACGCCGACGAGCGCGCCCACGCCATCACCGGCTGGCTCGGCGCCGACGCGTACGAACTGGAGCCGCACACCGCCGCGTTCAAGCCCGACCGGCCCGGGGTCGTCGTGGTCTGCACGGACGGACTGTGGAACTACGCCGAGGCCGCCGAGGCCATGGCCGGGGCGCTCCCCGCCGACGCGGCGCTCCGGCCGCTGCACGCGGCGCGGGTCCTCGTCGGCCACGCCCTCGACGGCGGCGGACACGACAACATCACGGTCGCGCTGACGCCGTTCACCCCGCCGCCCGCGGGGGCAGGCTCTCCCTGACCCCTCGTCACCACCCGCGCCCGTAACGCCGCCACCACCGCACCGTCGCACCGTCGCACCGTCGCACCGTCGCACCGTCGCACCGTCGCACCGTCGCCGAGGAGCCGAAACCAGATGGCGAACTTCGCCAAGCCGTCCGTGCCGCAGTTCTCGGTGGACGTCTACCAGAACGAGTACCTGCCGGCCGGCGGGCGGGACGTCGACGCCGTCGTCACCGTGACCGCGACCGGCGGCGGCACCAGCGGGGCGACGGGCGTCACCGGGGGCGGCCCCGCCGGCGTGGTGATCATGGTCGACTGCTCGGGCTCGATGGACTACCCCCCGACCAAGATGGAGGGCGCCCGGGCCGCCACCGCCGCCGCGATCGACACCCTGCGCGACGGCACCTCCTTCGCCGTCGTCGCCGGCAACCACGTCGCCACCCCGCTCTACCCCGGCGACGGGCGGCTCGCCGTCGCAGGCGCCCGGACCCGCGCCGAGGCCAAGGAGGCGCTGGGCCGGCTCCGCGCCGACGGCGGCACCGCGATCGGCACCTGGCTGCGGCTCGCCGACGCGCTCCTCGGCGGCGAGGACCTGGTCATCCGGCACGCCGTGCTGCTGACCGACGGGCGCAACGAGCACGAGTCGCCCGAGTCGCTGCGGGCCGCGCTCGACGCCTGCGCGGGCCGCTTCACCTGCGACGCGCGGGGCGTCGGCACCGACTGGGAGGTCAAGGAGGTCACCGGGATCGCCGCGGCGCTGCTCGGCTCCGCCGACATCGTCGCCGACCCGGCCGGTCTCACCGCCGACTTCACGGCCATGATGGAGAACGTCATGGGCAAGGGCGTCTCCGACGTGGCCCTGCGGCTGTGGACGCCGCTCGGCGCGGAGGTCGTCTTCGTCAAGCAGGTGGCCCCGGCCGTCGCGGACCTCACCGGCCGGCGCACCGACAGCGGGCCGCGCGCCGGGGACTACCCCACCGGCTCCTGGGGCGACGAGTCCCGCGACTACCACGTGCGCGTGCGGGTGCCGGCGAACGCGGTGGGGCAGGAGATGCTCGCCGCCCGGGTCTCCCTGATCGTCCCCGACCCGGCCGGCGGTGACGCCCGGCCGGTGTCCCAAGGACTGGTACGGGCCGTGTGGACGCACGACGTGGCGATGACCACGGCCATCAATCCGCAGGTCGCCCACTACACGGGCCAGGCGGAACTCGCGGATGCCATCCAGGCCGGTCTGGACGCCCGCAAATCGGGCGATCAGGACGGAGCGACCGCGAAACTGGGCCGCGCGGTGCAGCTGGCGGCCGCCTCCGGGAACGCGGATACCGCGAAACTCCTTTCGAAGGTGGTGGACGTGGTCGACGCGGCGGCGGGTACTGTGCGGTTGAAGGCGAAGGTCGCGGAGGCGGACGAGATGACACTCGAGACCCGTTCCACCAAGACCGTTCGCGTCAAGAGGTAGCCCGGCCACCGGGCCGGACGACGAGAGGGGGAAGCACCGACATGCCGACCTGCCCGAACGGACACCAGTCGGTCTCCGACGACTGGTGCGAGGTCTGCGGCCATCGCATGGCCGGGGCGGGTGCGCCGGCGGGTGCCGTACCGCCGCCTCCCCCTCCGCCCCCGGGCCCTCCCGGTCCCCCCGGCCCGCCCGGTCCCCCCGGCCCGCCGCCCCCGGCGTACGGCTACCCCCACCCGACCCCCTCGCCCGGCGGCCCCGACCGCCCCGGCTTCCCGGGCGGTCCTGGTACGCCCGGCGGCCCTGACGGCTCCGGCTTCCCCGGCACCTCGGGCGGCCCCGACCGCCCCGGCTTCCCGGGCGGTCCCGGTGCGCCCGGCGGTCCTGGTGCGCCCGGCGGTCCCGGTGCGCCCGGCGGTCCCGACCGCCCCGGCTTCCCCGGCGGACCCGCTGGCCCCGGCGGTCCCGGTGCTCCCGGCTTTCCCGGCGGCCCGGCGGGCGCCGGCAGGCCCGGCTTCCCTGACGGCCCCGGTGCGCCCGGCGGCTCCGACCGCTCCGGCTTCCCCGGCGGCCCGGGCCCCTCGGGCGGTCCCGGCTTCCCCGGCGCTCCCGGGGGCCCCGGCGCGTCCGGCTCTTCGAACTTCCCCGGCGGGCCTGGCCCCTCGGACGGCTCCGGCTTCCCCGGCCCCGGCGGACCCGGTGCCCCGGGCGCCGGCGGACCCGGCTTCCCCGACCGTCCGGGCACACCCGGCGGACCGGGCGGCCCCGGTGGTCCTGGCAACCCCGGCGGACCCGGCTTCTCCGGCGGACCCGGTGCGCCCGGTGGCCCCGGTAATCCTGGCGGACCCGGTGCGCCCGGCTTCCCCGGCGGACCCGGTACGGCCGGCGGCCCTGGTGGCCCTGGCTTCTCCGGTGGCCCCGGTGCGCCCGGCGGCTCCGACCGCCCCGGCTTCCCCGGCGGACCCGGTGCGCCCGGCGGAGCCGGTGGCCCCGGCTTCCCGGGCGGACCCGACTCTTCCGGTGCCCCGGGCGCCGGCCGGCCCGGTTTCCCTGACGGCCCGGGTGCGCCCGGCGGCCCGGCGGGCCCCGGCTTCCCCGGTGGTCCGGGCACGTCCGGCGGCCCCGGCGCTCCGGCAGGTGCCGGAGATCCCCGCTTCTCCGGCGGTCCTGAGGGCCCTGGCTTCTCCGGCGGGCCCGGTGGCCCCGGTGCGCCTGGCGGCTCCGACCGCCCCGGCTTCCCCGGCGGACCCGGCGCTCCCAGCGGCTCCGACCGCTCCGGCTTCCCTGGCAGCCCCGGTGCGCCCGGCGCACCCGGCGGCTCCGACCGCCCCAGCTTCCCCGGCGCGCCCGGCGGCTCCGACCGCCCCGGCGCCCCGGGTGGCCCAGGATTCCCCGGCGCTCCCGCCGGTGCGGGCGGACCGGGCTTCCCGCCCGGCGGCCCTGGTGGCCCCGGCGGCCCCGGCTTCCCCGACGGCCCTCGTACGCCGGGCGGACCCGGTGGCGCGCCCGGTGGCCCCGGGTTTTCCGGGGGGCCCGGTACGCCTCCGCCTCCGTCGGCCGCCTCGTACCAGGGTGGCGGCGGGGGGTTCTCCGCGGGTGGGGATCCGAACGCCACCGCGCAGGCGGAGCTGTGCCCGCAGTGCCGTACGCCGCGCGAGCACATGGCGCCGTACTGCGAGGAGTGCCGGTGGAACTTCCTGACCGGTACCGCGACCTCGTACACGCCGATCGCGCCCGCCCCGCAGCCGAACCGTCCCGCCGGGCCGCCGCCGGGGCTGAACCTGCCGCCGGGCTTCCAGTCGCCGCCGGCGCCCGCACCCGCGCCCGCACCGTCGCAGGACCCGTTCGGGTACCACGACTCGCGGCCCTCGCAGGTGAACCGGCCGGCCGAGCCGCTCGGCGCGGAGCCGACCCATCATCAGGCCCCGCCGCGGCCGCGCGCCGACGACGACTGGGTGCTCTCCCCGCCGTCCCAGGCGCAGCCGCCGCAGGCCCCGCAGCCGCCCCAGCCGCAGGCACCGCAGCGGTGGACCGCGCACATCGGTCCGGACCGTGACTACTTCATGGCGATGATGCGCCGCAGCGGTCCGGAGGCCTCGGGCCTCAACCTGCCCGCGTACGCGCCGCCGAAGCAGCTGCCGCTCCAGGGCAACCAGGTCTCCATCGGGCGCCGCCGGCACTCCACCGGCGAGGCCCCGGACGTCGACCTGGCCGTGCCGCCGGAGGATCCGGGCGTCTCGCACCAGCACGCGGTGCTGGTGCAGCAGCCGGACGGCTCGTGGGCGGTGGTGGACCAGAACTCCACCAACGGCACCACGGTCAACGGCGGCGAGGAGCCGATCCAGCCGTACGTCCCGGTGCAGCTCCAGGACGGCGACCGGGTGCACGTCGGCGCCTGGACGACGATCACCGTCCGGCGCGGCTGACGTCCGTGCCGCCCGGGGGGCCGGGGGTCCTAGACCTCCGGTCCTCCGCCGCCCCGTCTGAGACGATGGAACGGTGAACGAGATTCCCGGGGACGGCGCGGTGCAGGAGCAGACCTTCTACGAGCAGGTCGGCGGCGAGGAGACCTTCCGCCGCCTCGTCCGGCGCTTCTACGAGGGCGTCGCCGAGGACCCGCTGCTCCGCCCGATGTACCCCGAGGAGGACCTCGGCCCCGCCGAGGAGCGGTTCGCGCTCTTCCTGATGCAGTACTGGGGCGGCCCCGGCACCTACAGCGAGCGCCGCGGCCACCCCCGGCTGCGGATGCGCCACGCCCCCTTCGCCGTCGACCGGGCCGCGCACGACGCCTGGCTCCGGCACATGCGGGCCGCGATCGACAGCCTGGAGCTCGCGCCGGAGCACGACGCCCAGTTGTGGCGGTACATGATGTACGCGGCGGCCTCGATGGTGAACACCGCAGGCTGATCCCGATTCAGCAGGTTCAGACCACTCCTCGCCACCGGATGAACACATTCCGGGGATCGTTGACCGATTAACGGTCACGATCGCATCAAGGTCCATGCGCAAGCGGTTTCCAGCAGCCCGTGGCCGATGAAAGCATTCCCAGGAGATTTCGACAGTTCGACAAGCGTTCGCCGCGATGCGGACGCGCGTGGAGCGGCCAGGGGGATGGGTGACGGGGTTCGTACTTCTGCGCGTCAGGGCTCACCGGCTGCTGCTCGGCGCGGCCTTGCTCGCCGTCGTCCTGACCACGACCGTGCTCGCGGCCCTCGCCGGCTTCTCCGGCTCCATGGGGAACGCGGCGCTCCAGGCCGTCCTGCGTGACCGCTCGGCCGCCGCGGCGACCCTGCTCGTCTCCGGGCAGATCCCGGCCGAGCGGCGGGCCGCCGCCGACGAGGCCGTGGCGGAGAGCGCCCGCCGCACCTTCGACGGGCTGCCCGTCACCGTGCGGCGCCTGGAGAAGTCGGGGCCGTACGCGCTGCCGCGCTCGCTCCAGCCGCCCGCCGCCCGCAAGGGCGACCCCGACCTGACCTACTTCGCGGCGCTCGACCGCTCCCGGCTCGCGCTCGTCCGCGGCGCCTGGCCGTCGGCCGCCCGCCCCGGCGGCGTGCTGGAGGCGGCGCTGCCCCAGGAGGCGGCCGAGCGGCTCAAAACCGGTCCCGGCGTCGTCCTCGAACTCACCGACCGGCTCACCGACCAGCGCGTGAAGGTCCGGATCACCGGCGTCTACGCGCCGGCCGACACCGCCGACCCGTACTGGCTGCTCGACGACGCCGGCGGCCAGGGCGTGCGGACCGTCTCCTTCACCACCTACGGCCCGCTGCTCGCCGACCCGGCCGTACTCGCCTCCGGCGGCCTCGCCCCCGGCGGGACCTCCTGGCTCGGCACCGCCGACTTCTCCCGCCTCGACACCGGCGGGATCGAGTCCCTGCGCACGGCCGCCACCCGCGAGCCGGAGCGGCTCCTCGCCGACGGCACGACCTTCGGCACCACCCTCAACGTGGTCACGGGCCTGCCGACCGTCCTGGCGCAGACCGAACGCGCCCTCGCCGTCTCCCGCTCCACCCTCCTCATCGTCGCCGTCCAGCTGGTGATGCTCGCCGCCTACACGCTGCTGCTCGTCGCCCGGCTGCTGAGCACCGAACGCTCCGGCGAGACCGCGCTGCTGCGCGCCCGCGGCGGCTCCCGGCGCCGGATCGCCGGGCTCGCCGGCGTCGAGGCACTGCTCCTCGCGGTGCCCGCCGCCGTCGTCGCCCCGCTGCTCGCCGGCCCGCTGACCCGGCTCTTCGCCGAGCGCTCGGCGCTCTCCTCGCTCGGGGTGCGGCTCGACACCTCGGCCGGCCCGACGGTCTGGCTGGTCTCCGCGGGAGTGGCGCTGGCCTGCGCGGCGGCGGTCGTCGCCCCCGCGCTCGCCGCCCGGGACGGCGACGCCGTCTCGCTGCGCAAGGCGCGGGCCGGCACCCTGCCGTGGCCGGTGCGGGCGGGCGCGGACCTCGCCCTGCTGCTCGTCGCGGGCATCGCGCTCTGGCAGCTCCAGCGGCAGCCGGAGGCGGCCGCCGACGGCTCCTCCGTCGACCCGGTACTCGTCGCCGCGCCCGCGCTGGCGCTGCTCGCCGGCACCGTCCTGACGCTGCGTCTGCTGCCGCCCGCCGCCAAGCTGGCCGAGCGGCGCGCCGCGGGCGGCCGGGGCCTGTCGGCCGCGCTGGCCGGCTGGCAGTTCAGCCGCCGCCCGCTGCGCGGGGCCGGTCCGGTGCTGCTGCTGGTCCTCGCGGTGGCGATGGGCATGCTGGCGATCGGCCAGAGCCGCTCCTGGGAGCGGTCGCAGCACGACCAGGCCGACTTCCGGGCCGGGGCCGAGCTCCGCGTGATCGGCGTCGGCCCCGGCGACCCGGCCAGGACCTCGCAGCTCGCCGCGGTCCCCGGCGTCCGCGAGGTCGCGCCGGTCCACCGGGCCTCCATGGACCTGGCCGGCCACAACGCGACGGTCCTCGCCGTCGCCACCGAACGCCTCGCCGGCGGCATGCTCCTCCGCGAGGACCTGGCCGGCGGCAGCGCCGCCGAGCTCCTCGGCCCGCTCTCCCCCGAGGACGGCGCCCGGCCCGGCCTCGCCGTGCCGCAGGGCAGCCGCTCGGTCGTCGTCGGCCTGCGGAGCCAGGCCCCGCCCGGCACCTCCGAGGCGCGGGTCACGCTGGTCCTGGAGGACGTGTACGGCGTGCCGTACCGCCAGTACGCGGGACAGCTGCCCGCCGACGGCCGCACCCACCGGCTGGCCCTCGACCTCGCGAAGCTCACCGCGAACGGCGCCCGCGCCGACGGCGGTTTCGTCCTCACCGGCATCGAGCTCGCCGCCGACTTCACCGAGGGCGACGAGCGCGCGCAGACCCTCCACGTCGACCTGCTCGGCACCACCGGGAAGGACGGCGCCCTGCGCACCGCCGACCCGGCGCGCACGCTGACCGGCTGGACCGCCGCCCGCGAACAGACCGAGCGGGGCGACGTCCAGGACCCCGAATCGGTGAAGGGCCGGGCCGGCGCCCCCGCGGCGGGCGGCCGGGGGACCCCGTACTCCGTCGCGTACGGGCTGAAGGGCTTCTTCTCCGAGCCCTTCCCGCCGCTGTCCGAGGACTACACGGTGCGGCTGACCTCCCCGGTGGGGCGGCAGGACCACCTGCTGCCGGCGATCGCCTCCGAGGCGTTCATGAGCGCGGCCAAGGCGAAGCCGGGCGACCACCTGGAGCTCTCGCTCGGCGGCAGGCGGCTCTACGCCGTCGTGAACCGGGTCGTCGAGGACCTGCCGACGACCGGCACCGGCGGCCGGACCACCGACGCGGAGGCCGCCGGGAACGTGCCGCAGGACGGCGGCGGCGTGCTCGTCGACCTGACGGCCGTCAACCGCTACCTGGCCACGACCGACCCGCTGGCCCCGGTGGCGCCCACCGAGTGGTGGCTGACCCCCGAACCGGGCGGCGCGGACCGCGTCGCGAAGGCGCTGCGCGCGGCCACCGACGGCGCCTCCGGCAGCCTCGTGGTCCGCGACGAGATCGCCGCCGACCTGCTCGGCGACCCGCTCGGCGCGGGCCCCAACACCGCCCTGATGGCGGTGGCCGCCGCCGCGGCGGCCCTCGCCGCGGTCGGCTTCGCGGTCGGTTCGGCCGGATCGGTACGGGAACGGGCCGCCGAGTTCGCGGTCCTGCGGGCCCTCGGCGCGCCGCGCCGCCGGCTCGCCCGGCTCCTCGCCGCCGAACAGGGCGTCCTGATCGGGGTGGGCCTGCTCGTCGGCCTCGCCCTCGGCAGCCTGCTCGCCCGGGTGGTCGTCCCGCTGGTCGTGCTCACCGGACGGGCCACCCGCCCGGTCCCGCCGGTCCTGGTCGAGCTGCCCCTCGGGGAGGTGGCCCTGCTCCTGGCGGGCGTCGCCGCCCTGCCGCTCGCGGTCGTCGCGGCCATCGCCCTGCGCCGCAACGACCCGGCGGTGACCCTGCGCCACCAGGGAGACAACTGATGTCCGACGCCCCGCGCGAGGAGTCCCGCCCGATGCAGCCCGCAGGCGAGTCCCCCGGCCACCGGCCGACCGCCCCCGCGAAGGGCGCGGCCCGGCCCGTCGCCCCCTGGGTGCGGACCCGGCTGCGGGCCTCGCCCGGCGCCGCCGCCGGCCTCGCCCTGCTGGTCTTCGTCACCGCGCTGCTCGCCGCCGCGCTGCCGCGGGTCATGGACGCGTACGAGACCGAGGGGCTGCGGCACGGCATCCGTACCGCCGCCGCCGGCCAGTCCCAGCTGGAGATCACCTACCCGCTGGAGCAGGCCGCCGAGGTGCTGCCCGCCACCCTGCGCGAGGAGCAGGAGGAGCTGCGGGGCCTGCTGCCCGCGCCGCTGCTCACCGACCCGGAGCAGACCGTCCACGGCGTCCGGACGATGGAGCCCGTCCAGGGCCTCGACCCGTGGCTGCCCAAGCCGGACCACGAGCCGGCGAAGTTCACGCTCTCCTCGCCCTCGGACCTCGCCGCGCACGCGGTCCTGCGACAGGGACGGATGGCCCAGGGCGACCCGAAGCGCCCCGAGGCCGTGGTGACGACGGCGACGGCCGAGGCCCTCGGGATCAGGCCGGGGTCCGTGGTGCACGTGCCCGGCATCTCCGCCGAGCCGGTCGCCTTCACCGTCACCGGCCTCGTGGAGCCCCGAGACCCCCGGCGGCCGTACTGGGTGGTGGACCCGCTGCTGTCCACGCCGGTGCTGGCCATGACCGACCATCCGACGGAGCCCAAGCGGTACTGGCGGGCCTCCCTCATCGTCGGCCCGGAGTCGGGGAGCGCGCTCGCCTCCACCACGGGCACCCCCGAGGTCTACTGGCGCTTCCCCGCGCTCGCCGACCACCTGACCGCGCGGGACGCCGCACCGCTCGCCGCCGCGGTCGACTCGACGCGCAGCGGCCCCGTCTCCACCGAGATCCGCAAGGTGACCGGTGACACCGGCCTGGTCACCACCGGCCTCGACGAGATCATGAAGGCCTACGGGGCGACGAAGGACGCCATCACCCCCGTCGTCGCCGTCGCCGTCTTCGGCATCGGCGCGGTCGCCGCGGTGGTCGTCGCCATGACCGGCGGCCTGTTCCTCAGCCGCCGGGACGGCGAGCTGACCCTGCTGCGCGCCCGCGGCGCCTCCCTGCCGGGCCTCGGTCTGCGGCTGCTCGGCGAGACCGCCGCCGTCGCGGTCCCGGCGGCCCTGCTCGGCCTGGCGGTGGCGGTGGCCGTGGTGCGCGGCCCCGAGACCCCCGGCGCCCCCGCCCTCTCGGGCTCCGTGCCGCTCCTCCCCTCGGTCCTCGGCGCCGCCCTGGTGGCGCTGATCGCCGCCCTGGTGCTGCCCGTCCGGGCCGTGCTGCGGCACCGGGCGCCCCGGCCGCACGGGGCCCGCGAGGACCTGGTGGACGCCAGGCCGTCCCGGCGCCGCACCGTCGCCGAGCTGACCCTGCTCGTCCTGGCGGCGGGCGCGATCGGCTCGCTGCGGCTGCGCGGCACCGAGGACGCCGGCGACCACCTGGTCAGCGCGGCGCCGGTGTTCGTCGGCGTGATCGCCGCCCTCGCGCTCGTGCGGATCCAGCCGCTGCCGCTGCGCTGGCTGGCCCGCCCGGCCCGCCGGATGCGCGGTGTCGTCGGCCCGCTGGCCATCGCCCGCGCCGCCCGCTCCTCGGCCACCGGCGTGCTGCCGCTGCTCGCCCTCGTCCTGGCGCTGACCACGGCGGCCTTCGGCGGCTCCGTGCTCGCCGGGGTCGCCGACGCCCGCGACCGGGCCGCGCTGCTCGCCACCGGCGCCGACGCCCGGATCGAGGGCCGCACCGAGGGCGTGCCGCTGCCGGCCGGGATGACCGAGGCGGTGCGCGGCGTGAAGGGCGTCGAGGAGGCGCTGCCGGTCCAGGTCGAGTACGGGCTGGCGCTGCCGTCGCCGGTCGCCACCGACCAGCCGATGAGCGCCCCGCTCGTCTCCGTCGACCCGGCGGCCTACGCCCGGCTCGCCGGGCGGACCGACAACGGCGCCTTCCCCGCGGAGCTGCTCGCCTCCACCGGGAAGGGCGGGCCCGAGGCGGTCGGCGACACCGAACGGGTGCTGCCCGCGATCGCCTCGCCCGAGGTCGCCGCACGCCTCGGCGACCAGCCGATGGCGCTGAACGCGGCGTCCGGCGGCTTCCGCGTGAAGGTCGTCGCGGTACGGAAGTCCACCCCCGCCGTGCGCGGCGAGGACTTCCTCGTGGTCAACGCCGCCGACATCACCAACCGGCGGCCGACCGCCGTCCTGGTGAGCGGCGCGCCCTCCGGCGCGGCACTGCGGACGGCCGTCGCGGCGAAGTCGGAGGAGTTCGCGGTGACGCTGAGCACCGAGACCCGCCGCTCGTACGTCGACTCGCCGCTCCAGTCCGGCGCCGAGGGGCTGTACTCCGCGGCGATCGGCGCGGGCGCCGCCTACGCGGTGGTCGCGGTGCTGCTGTCGCTGACGCAGAGCGGCCCCGAGCGGGCGACGCTGCTGTCCCGGCTGCGGACGATGGGCCTCACCCGCGGGCAGGGGCGCCGGCTGCTCGGCCTGGAGGCGCTGCCGCCGGCGGTCTTCGCCGCGCTCGGCGGGGCGCTGGCCGGCTGGGCGACGGTGCCGCTGCTCGCGCCCGGCGTCGACCTGCACCGGCTGGCGCTGGCCGCGGCGGCGGGCGGCGTGGGACCGGGCGGCGTGCCGCTGCGGGCCGACCCGTGGTCGCTGGTGCTGCCGGCCGTGGCCGTGGTCCTCCTGACGGGGGCGGCGGCGGGCGTGCAGGCGTGGTGGACCGGACGGCAGAGCTCGGTGAAGGAACTCAGGGCAGGAGACGCACGATGACGACGACCGCGAACACGACCCTGGAGGAGCTGGAGCGGCGGGCCAACGCGCACCGCGACCGGCCCTCGTACGGCCATGACGCGCTGATCGCCTGCGACCGCCTGGTGCGGATCTTCACCACCGACGGGGTGGAGGTGCAGGCCCTCCAGGGGCTCGACCTCCTGGTAAAGGAGGGCGAGCTGATGGCCCTGGTCGGGGCGTCGGGCTCCGGCAAGTCGACCCTGATGAACATCCTGGCCGGGCTGGACGTGCCCACCGCGGGCGCGGCCCGGGTGGCCGGCTGCGACCTGCTCGCCATGACCGGCAAGGACCGGCTGCGCTACCGCCGCGAGGTGGTCGGCTTCGTCTGGCAGCAGACCGCCCGCAACCTCCTCCCCTACCTGACGGCCGCGCAGAACGTGGCGCTGCCCATGCAGTTGGCGGGCAGCAGGAGGAAGCGGGCCGAGCGGGCCGCGGAACTGCTCGCCATGATGGACATCGCGCACCTCGCCGACCGGCGGCCGCACCAGCTCTCCGGCGGTCAGCAGCAGCGGGTCGCGATCGCCGTCGCCCTCGCCAACGACCCGAAGGTCCTCCTCGCTGACGAGCCGACCGGCGAGCTGGACTCGGCCACCGGCGAGCAGGTCTTCGCCTCCTTCCGCAGGGCCAACGAGGAGCTGGGCACCACGATCGTCATCGTCACCCACGACCAGGCGGTCGCCACCGAGGTGCGCCGCACGGTCGCGATCCGCGACGGCCGCACCTCCTCCGAGGTGCTGCGCCGCACGGAGGTCGACGAGGAGGGCCAGGAGTCGCTGGTGGCGCGGGAGTACGCGATGCTCGACCGCGCGGGCCGGCTCCAGCTCCCGGCGGACTACACCAAGGCGCTCGGCATGGAGCACCGGGTGGCGCTGGAGCTGGAGCAGGACCACATCGGGGTGTGGCCGGACGACGCCGAGGACTGAGGAACCGGTCCCGCCCCGGACCCGTCCCAGTCCGGGGGTGGTCGGGATGGCCGGGCCGGGAAGGGGACGCGTCCTCACGTACGCCGGGGCGGTGGCCGTGCCGTTCGGCGCCGGCGCGCTGCTGCACCTGTGGGGCACCTGGTCGATGCGGTCCCCGCTGGGGACGCCGACCGCGCTCGCGGTCCTCGTCGCCCTCGTCCTCACCGGGCTCGCGGTGGCGGCGCACGACGCGCTCTTCCGCGAGGGCGGCAGCGTCCTGGCCCTGGTGCTGCTGCTCGCGGGCCTCGGCGCGGTGTGGATCGAGGCCCGGGACTCGCGGGTGCGCGGGGAGACGGTGGAGTGCGTGGTGGTGGGGAAGGTGCGGGTCACCGACCACCCCACCTTCGGCGAGGGCGCCCCGGAGGCGAAACGGCTGTACCACCACGCGCTGGACTGCCCGGGCGGCCACCCGAAGGAGTTCTCCTGGGAGGCGAGGCTCGGCGAGGCGGGCGAGCCGATCAGGATCGCCTACGACCCGGCGCGCCGGATGGACCCGGTCCCGGCCGACGAGAACGTCGCCCGGGGCGCCCCCTTCGTCCCGGCGGGCCTGCTGCTGCTCGCGGCGGGCCTCTCGGTGGCCGCGCTGGCGGTCGAGGGGACGGACGGCCGGGTCTGGTGAGGGCTACCGGGCGGGGGTGACGGTGAGCCCGGCCGGGGCCGTGCGCAGGGCGACGGAGCCGTACGGGGTGCGCAGCCGCAGCCAGGGGCCGGCGGCCATCAGCGCGACGGGCACGTCCCGCGGCGGCAGGAAGCCCAGCGACTGTGCGGCGTGCACGGCCCGCAGCGGCAGGCCGGTGGTGCCGAGGACCCGGGACCAGATCTCCCGGCCGACGCGGTCGCGCTCGGCGCGGGTGCGCCGCTCCTCGGGCAGTTCCCCGTCGCGGCGGCGGAACTCGGCGACGGCGGCGGCGACCGCCCCGCGCAGCTCCGCGGCGCCCGGCAGGCCCTCGACGGGCCGCCAGCCGGTGCGCGAGGGGAGGACGCCGGCCCAGGGCGGGCCGGTGACGGGGCCGGGGACGACGGCCTTGCCGGCCGCCTCCTCGACGCCGTCGAGGAGCTCCCCGGCGGAGACGGTGACGTCGAGGTCGACGGCGTCCTCCAGCCGGGCCGTGCGGATCGCGAGGACCTCGAAGGACGGCGGGCGTCCGAACACGGCGAGCGCGCCGCCCCCGGCCTGGAGGCGGACGGCGGCGGCGCGGTCGTAGTGCACGAGCCGGCCCAGGAAGGCGGCGAGGGCCGCCGCCTCCCTGGGGTCGGCGAAGTGGAGCGGGGCGAACACGGTCATGCGGCGGACGTCATCCCGTCGTCGACGTACTCCTGGAGGAAGCTGCGCTCCTCCTCGGAGATGCGGCGGGGCCGCTGCGCCTCCAGGTCGAAGGGCACGACGACCGTGGACGCCCGGACGTAGGTCACGTCGGGGTCCTTGATCTCGTACGCGATCGTCAGCGACGCCGCGCCGATCTTCGTGACCCAGGACTCGATGGTCACCGGCTCGTGCCGGTGGACCAGCGGGCGCAGGTAGTCGATCTCGTGGCGGGCCACGACGGACCCGCCGGAGAAGGACGGGCTGCCGTCCCCGGGCGCCAGCCGGAACATGAAGTCGATCCGGGCCTCCTCCAGGTAGCGGAGGAAGACCACGTTGTTGACGTGCCCGAAGGCGTCCATGTCCGACCAGCGGAGGGGGCAGCTGTAGAGGTGTCTCGCCACGACGGCCTCAGCCCCGGGTGAGCTTCTTGTGCGTGGCGCGGTGCGGACGGGTGGCGTCCGGGCCGAGCCGCTCGACCTTGTTCTTCTCGTAGGACTCGAAGTTGCCCTCGAACCAGAACCACTTGGAGTCGCCCTCGTAGGCCAGGATGTGCGTGGCCACCCGGTCGAGGAACCAGCGGTCGTGGGAGACGACCACGGCGCAGCCGGGGAAGTCGAGGAGCGCGTTCTCCAGCGAGGAGAGGGTCTCGACGTCGAGGTCGTTGGTGGGCTCGTCGAGGAGCAGCAGGTTGCCGCCCTGCTTGAGGGTGAGCGCGAGGTTGAGGCGGTTGCGCTCACCGCCGGAGAGCACGCCGGCCGGCTTCTGCTGGTCCGGGCCCTTGAAGCCGAACGCGGAGACGTAGGCGCGGGACGGCATCTCGACCTGGCCGACGTTGATGTAGTCCAGTTCGTCGGAGACGACGGCCCACAGCGTCTTCTTGGGGTCGATGTTGGCGCGGCCCTGGTCGACGTAGGAGATCTTGACCGTCTCGCCGATCTTGATCTCGCCGGCGTCGGGGGTCTCCAGGCCCTGGATCATCTTGAACAGCGTGGTCTTGCCGGCGCCGTTCGGGCCGATGATGCCGACGATGCCGTTGCGGGGCAGGGTGAAGGACAGGTCGTCGATGAGGACCTTCTCGCCGAAGGCCTTCGAGAGGTTGTTGACCTCGACGACGACGGAGCCCAGACGCGGGCCCGGCGGGATCTGGATCTCCTCGAAGTCCAGCTTCCGCATCTTGTCGGCCTCGGCGGCCATCTCCTCGTAGCGGGCGAGGCGGGCCTTGGACTTGGCCTGACGCCCCTTGGCGTTGGACCGCACCCACTCGAGCTCTTCCTTGAGGCGCTTGGCGCGCTTCTCGTCCTTCTTGCCCTCGACCTTGAGGCGCTCGGCCTTCTTCTGGAGGTAGGTCGAGTAGTTGCCCTCGTACGGGATGGCACGGCCGCGGTCGAGCTCCAGGATCCACTCGGCCACGTTGTCGAGGAAGTACCGGTCGTGGGTGATGGCCACGACGGTGCCCTTGTACTTGGCGAGGTGCTGCTCCAGCCAGTTCACCGACTCGGCGTCGAGGTGGTTGGTGGGCTCGTCGAGGAGCAGCAGGTCGGGGGCCTCCAGGAGGAGCTTGCAGAGCGCCACGCGGCGCTTCTCGCCACCGGAGAGGTTGTTGACCGGCCAGTCGCCGGGCGGGCAGCCCAGGGCGTCCATGGCCTGCTCCAGCTGGGTGTCGAGGTCCCACGCCTCGGCGTGGTCCAGGTCCTCCTGGAGCTTGCCCATCTCGTTCATGAGCTCGTCCGTGTAGTTCGTGGCCATCTCCTCGGCGATGGCGTTGAACCGGTCGAGCTTGCCCTTGATCTCCGCGACGCCGTCCTCGACGTTCTCCAGGACGGTCTTGGACTCGTCGAGCTTCGGCTCCTGCATGAGGATGCCGACCGAGTAGCCCGGGGAGAGGAAGGCGTCGCCGTTGGACGGCTGCTCCAGCCCGGCCATGATCTTCAGAACGGTGGACTTACCGGCACCGTTCGGGCCGACCACACCGATCTTCGCACCCGGCAGGAAGCTCAGCGTCACGTCATCGAGGATGACCTTGTCGCCGTGCGCCTTGCGCGTCTTGCGCATCGTGTAGATGTACTCAGCCAAGAGAAACCGTCCGGCAAAGAGTGAGTGGGCAGATACACCCATCTTGCCGCACCGCCGCCCCCAGGCGGAAACCAGTACCTGGCGCGCCCGGGCCCGGGGGCGCTGCGGCCGCCGCTGACGGGGGGGCGGAGGGGCGGCGGACGGGTGGCGAGCGGGGCCGGACGGGCGGGGGCGGGGGCGGACGTGCGACGGCCCCGGGCGCCGAGGGCGTCCGGGGCCGTGCGGGTCACGGGGTGCGATCACCCCGTGACGTCATGCCGTGCTGCGGGCCGTGGTCACTGACCGGCGGCCTTCTTCTTGCGGAGGAAGAACACCGCGCCGCCGCCGGCCAGGACGAGCGCGACGGCGATGCCGGCGATCATCGGGGTGGCGTTGGAGCTGCCGGTCTCGGCCAGGTCACCGCCGGTGGTGCCGGTGGTGCCGGTGGTACCGGTGGAGGCGTCCGTGGAGGCGCTGGGCGCCGGGGTGGACGCGCTGGCCGAGGGGGTCTCGGACGGGGTGCCGGTCGACGGGGTCGCCGACGGGGTGGCGGTGGACGGCTCCGGGCTCGGGGCGGTCTTGCAGTCGAGGACGCCCTGGAAGGACTTCGAGAAGCCGTTCGGGCCCGTGATGGTGAAGTCGTACGCGGTGTCCTCGGCGACCGGGACCGTGACGGTCTTGGACTCGCCGGCCTTGATCGTGTAGGAGACGCCCTTCACGTCGAAGGTCCAGTCCTCGTCGCCCTCGTTGGAGGCGGTGATGTCGAGGCCGCCCTTGGCGCAGTTCTCGGCGACGGTGACGGCCGGGACCGCACCCTTCTTCGCCCAGGCGGCGGTGACCTCGGTGTTGACCGTGGACTTGCTGCTGCCGGCCAGGATCAGCGTCTGCTCGTGGCCCTCGACGCTGCCGAAGACGCGGCCGATCGCGACCTCGGTCTCGGTCTGCAGGGAGATCTTGGTGGTGCCGTCCGGGGTGCCGGCCGGGACGTCGAGGAAGAGCTCCTTGCCGTTGCCCGCGGTGGTGGCGGCCTGGCCGGCCGCGTCGACGACCTTGACGCCCGCCGGGGCGTCGGCCGGCAGGGAGACCTTGACGGCGCCGTCGGCGGCCGTGGTGGTCACCTTGAACGGGCCGATCTTGTCGCCGGCCTTGCCCGCGATGGAGGCCGGGGCGGCGGCGAGGGAGACCTTCGGCTCCTCCTGCTCCGGGGCCTTGGCGGCCTCGGCGACCAGGTACCCGGCCAGCGCCTTGGCCTCCGGGTCCTCCGGGGTGGCCTTGACGTTGTCGGAGTACGTCCAGATCGCGGCCTGGGTCGCCGTGGCGGCCTCCTCGCCCGTCAGGGCGGCCACGCCGGCCTTGCCGGCCAGCGCGTTGAGGTCGTTCACCTCGGGGTACGAGTGCTGCAGGATCCAGCGGATCTTGCCGGCGTTCGGGTTGTCGTGGAGGGTCGACTTGTCCCAGTCGGTCTCCTTGTACGCCGTACCCGGGTCGGTGGAGGTCCACAGGTCGATGCAGTACGCCTGCAGCGAGCCGCCGCCCTCCACGGTCAGGTCGAACAGACCGCCGCGCTCGACCGAGTCGCCCCGGTCGCTCTCGATCTGGATCCTGCCGGACTCCTTGAGACCGCCCAGCGTCGCGGCGACGCCGCCGTCGGCCATCGCCGGAGCCGCGAGGGCTATCGCGCTGGAGGCGACCAGGCCGGAGACCAGGGTCGCGGCTGCCGCACGGGCAGCACCGCGCCCACGAACTGAAAACATTGCATTCCCCTCCGGGCGAGTCGCTCCGCGAACTTGGTCTATTCACGTGGGGGGAGCGCCCGCCAGCAGACTCAGTGACTCCATGGGCTCACGTGCCTCATGAGTACTCGGGAATCCTAGGGAGGCGGAAGGGCCCGGTCCCCGGTCATACGGTGAGATAACCATTCCGTCTCGGAATCGTTATACCCCCGGCGAGTTGGTCGACAAATCCCCACAACTCAAGGTCAGGGCGCGGTTACCAGCTGGTGCGCCGCGCTCGTCCAGGGGTCCTCCCCGCCCGCCCGGACGAGTTCCGGAACCGCCTCGCTCTCCGTCAGGTCGCCCTCCCCGGCGGGCCGGGGCTCCCCCCGCGGGTTCCTGCAGAAGGCGGAGGTCCCCCGGGTGAGGTCGTGCCCGACGGCGAACGCGTCGATGTCGACGAAGGTCTTGCGCTGCCCGTCGCGCTCGTCCTCACGGACCCTCAGCCGGCCGTGCACCACCAGTGGTTCCCCCACCGCGACCGAGGCCATGACGTTCGCGCCGAGCGAGCGCCAGGCCGAGACCGTGTAGAAGCTGGTCGGCCCGTCGGTCCACACCGCCCGCTCGCGGTCCCACCGCCTGGCGGTCACCGCGAACCGGAAGCGGGCCACCCTCCCCGCCACCGTGTCCCGCCAGTCCACGGTCGTCGCCACGTTCCCCACCAGGGTCACCATCGTGTCGTTCATGCCTCGCGTCCCCTCCCGAGCTGTGAGCCCGCTCCCGTTCTGGTGGACACCATGCTGGCGGGGCGGCGAGAAGCCCGCCGGCGCCTGTGGACGACCGACGGGCTGTGGACAACTCGCCCACCCGGAAGGGGGATGGACAGGGGCACTCCCACCGGAAAGGGCCCTACGGGAGCGGCCTTGCCGGGAACGGCCCTGCCGGGAGCGGCCCGGCCGGGAACGGCCCTACCGGACGCGGCCCTACCGGAAAAGGCCCTGCCGGGAACGGCCCTACCTGAAAAAGCCCTACCGGACGCGGGCTCCCGCCCGGGTCGCGCCCAGCCGCGGCGCGCCGCGGCCGCCCGCGCCGACGATCCGCGCCGAGGGCCGGGGTCCGGCCACCTTCGCGTACTGCTCGCGCACCTCGCGGTAGCGCAGCAGTTCGGCCGAGACGGGGTCGAGGACCCGGGCCCTACCGCAGGCGGCGGCCGCTTCCGCGAGCTTGCGTTCGGCCTCCTGCCCGTACCTCCGGGCCGGTCCCTTCACGGCGCTCTCGCAGGCCCATTCGATCAGTGGCCCGCCGGCGATCCCGCCCATCATCACCAGGACCGGGGCCAGCAGCCCCGGTTCCACGAAGCCCACGATCTGGCCGACCAGCCACAGGGCGCCGAAGAGCTGGAGCAGCGTCATCAGGGCCTGCGCGAGGACGGCGGCCGGCCACCAGGCGGGGCGCGGCGGCCGGGCGGCCGGGTCGCCGAGGTCGGCGGCCAGCTCGTCCAGCGCCTCGGGCAGCCCCTCGGCGCCGCGCGTGGCGGCCTCCCGCACGGCGTGGGCCCAGGGCGCGGGGAGCCCGTGCGAGGCCTCGTCGGCCACGATCCGCACCGCCTGTTCGACGCGCTGCCGGGCGGTCAGTTCGTCCTCGACGGGCGAGGCGAGCCGGGGGTCGGTGGAGCCGTGCGCGCGCTGCCGCCCGTACCAGCGGTGGAGCCGCAGCCAGGGCGAGCCGCAGGCGCGGATGGCGCCGCGCCGCCAGACCCGCTCGGCGGCCTCGCCGGCCGCCTGGGCCCCGACGGCGACGGCGAGCCGCCCGGCGAACTCCTCGCGGCTCCGCTCCCCGAGCCCCGTCCGCGCGTCGGCGACGTAGACGGGCCGCAGCTTGGCCGCGGCGGCGTCGATGTCGGCGGCGATGCGCCGCTCCGGCGCGGTGCGTTCCTGGACGAACCGGGCGAGGAGTTCGCGGAGTTCGGACACCCCCTCGCCGGTGAGGGCGGAGACGGGCAGCACGGTGGCGCCGGGCTCGCCGTGCTCGCCGAGGGCCATGCCGTCCTCGTCGAGGAGCCGGCGCAGGTCGTCGAGGACGAGCTCGGCGGCCTCGGCGCCGAGCCGGTCGACCTGGTTGAGCACCACGAAGGTGACCTCGGCGTGCCCGGCGAGCGGCCGCAGGTACCGCTCGTGCAGGGCCGCGTCGGCGTACTTCTCGGGGTCGACCACCCAGATGACGGCGTCGACCAGACCGAGCGCCCGGTCGACCTGGTCGCGGTGGGCGGTGACGGCCGAGTCGTGGTCGGGCAGGTCGATGAGGACGAGGGGCTGGAGTTCGGCGTCGGCCGCGCCGCCCGCGAGGGGCCGGCGCCGCAGCCGGCCGGGCACGCCCAGCCGGTCGAGGAGTCCGGCGGCCCCCTCCGACCAGGTGAGGGCGAGCGGCGCGGAGGTGGTCGGCCGGCGCAGCCCGGTCTCCGAGACGGACACGCCGGCGAGGGCGTTGAAGAGGGTCGACTTGCCGCTGCCGGTGGCGCCCGCGAGGGCGACGACGGTGTGCCGGGAGGAGAGCCGCTGCCGGGCGGCGGCCTCGTCCAGCACCCGCCCGGCCTCGGCGAGGGCCTCGCTCTCGACCCGCGTGCGGGAGAGCCCGACGAGCTCGTGGAGGGCGTCGAGGCGGGTCCGCAGCCCGCCGCCGTAGCTCCCCCCGAACCGCTCGGTGTCCTCGGCCGCCTCCCCTTCCGCGGCCGGCTCCTCGGGGGCGGCCCGCTCGGCGGCGCGCCGCGCGATCAGCCCGTCGTCCCACCGCTTCGGTCCGTCCTTCTCCTGCGGCTTCTGCGCCACGTCACTTCTCCTTCTGCAGTACGGAGAGCGCGGCGATCAGCTCCGCCTGCGGCTCGGGGGTGACGCCGAGGGCGTCGAGGGGCGCGAGGCTCCGGTCGCGCTCGGCGTGCAGGACGCGGTCGACGTGGGTGAGGACGAGGTCGCCGCCCTTGTCGCGCAGGCGCAGCGCGGCCTGGGCGCCGAGGAGTTCGGCGAGCCGCTCGCCCGCGGGCCGGGCGCGCCGGCCGCCGAGGAGGGAGGCGGCGAGCAGGGCGGCGACGGTCTCGGCGTCGGGCAGGGCGACCCGGGCGGCCCCCCGCCCGGTCGGCTTCTCCACGCCCCGCACCTCCTCCTCCGCCAGCTCCTCCAGGACCCGCCGCCAGCGGCGCACCTCCAGGCCGACCCGCTCGGCGACCTCCCGGTCGCCGCCGGCGGGCACCGTACGCAGGGCGGCGGCGGCCGGTTCGCGCCGGTGGACCTCGCGGATCTCCTCCTCGGCGGCGGAGACCGCGCAGTGGAGGAGGGCGGCGAGGGACTCGGTGAGCGCGTCGAGGAGTTCCTCGGCGGTGCTGTCGCGGGGGTAGGCGCGCCAGCGGGCCCGCGCGTCCCCGGCGAGGACGGCGCCCTTGCCGAGCTCCTTGCGCACCCGCGCGCCCTGCCGGCGGTAGGCGGTCTCGACGGCGCCCCCGAGGCGTCCGGCGGCGGCGTACTGCGCGGCGACGGCGCCGGCCAGTTCGGGGAGGCGGGTGTCGAGCGAGTCGATGACGCCGGAGGCGGTCCGGGAGACGGCCTGCTGACGGGCGGCCGGGTCCTGCGCGCAGTGCGCGAGCCACCCCCGGAGCGCGGCGACGGCGCTCTCGGGCAGCAGTCCGCTCCCGCCGCCGGTCGACTCGGGCAGCTCGGGGATGGTGAACCTCGGTACGTCCCCGAGCCCGGCCCTGTCGAGCAGCGCCCCGTACTGCCGGGAGACCTCGCCGACGACCTGGTGCGGCACCCGGTCGAGGACGGTGACGAGGGTGGCGTCGTACTCCTTGGCGGTACGGAGCAGGTGCCAGGGCACGGCGTCGGCGTACCGGGACGCGGTGGTGACCATCACCCAGATGTCGGCGGCGCACATCAACTCGGCGGCGAGCAGCCGGTTCTCGATGACCAGGGAGTCGATGTCGGGGGCGTCGAGCAGCGCGAGCCCGCGGGGCAGGGTGGCGGCGGTCTCGACCCGCAGCGCGTTGTCCTCGGCGTCGGCCGACTCGACGGCCGGGTGGTCGTCGTCGGCCTGCGGCAGCCACACCCGGGTGAGCTGCGGCAGCACCCGGAGCCCCGCGAACCAGTGGTGGTCCTCGGGGTGGCAGACCAGCACCGGCGTCCGGGTGGTCGGCCGCAGCACCCCCGCCTCGCTCACCCGCCGCCCGACGAGCGAGTTCACGAGCGTGGACTTCCCGGCCCCCGTCGACCCGCCCACGACGGCGAGCAGCGGCGCGTCCGGGTCCTTCAGCCTAGGCACCAGGTAGTCGTCGAGCTGCGCCAGCAGTTCGGCCCGCGTCTGCCGGGCGCGCGGCACGTCGGGAAGGGGGAGGGGAAGACGCACGGCCGCGACTCGGTCGCGCAGGGCCGAGAGTGCGTCGATCAGCTGAGGCCGTTCGTCCAAGGTCACCACATGCGAAGAATGCCCAATTTATGAGCGTTTTTGAAGCGTATGGCGGCCCTGCGCGCCGAAGAAGGAGGGGGTACCCGGAACCCCGGGCATAACGAGTGCACAACACCCGCCGCGCGTGGCGCGAAAAGCGCTGCGCGAATCGCACCTGCCTGCGATTATCGGTTCGCTTCACCGAACCTCCACATCGTGCCACGCAGGTGAAGCACCAGGGCCAAGGCGACCGGACCCCTATCCTTGTCCCGGCAGCCCCACCCCACCCACCCGGGCCACCAGGCCCGAGGCCACCACCGGCCCCCGTAGCTCAGCGGATAGAGCAGGTGCCTTCTAAGCACTTGGCCGCAGGTTCGAGTCCTGCCGGGGGCGCAACACCGGGACCCTCCTTCGGGAGGGTCCTTTTTGCTGGTCAGGGGCGGTTTTCGGTCCGGGGGTAGGGGCGCCGGGGGCGGCCCGTGGATGGCTTGATCTGTCCGGCTGAAACCGGCCAAGGGCGGCCTCCGGCGACCGTTCGGCCCGAAAATGGCCCGAAGTTTTAGGCCGCCCACTGCCCGCTTCACTCCGCCCCACTCGCTCTTCCCTGTCGGTCAACCCCGGGCCGGACGACCGTCAGTCGTCCCTCGACTCCCGCGGGCAGGCAGGAACGCTGCACGGGGTACGGCGAGGCGAGCGAGGAGGCGAAGATCGCGACGAGGTCATGCGGCACGCTGCTGCTGAAGGTGGTGCACCACAGGTACGGATCCCCGACGACGGGCTCCGCCCACGCCTGCCAGCCGAACCTTCCGGGCCGCGGGTCGGCATCGCGGACGAGCAGGGGCACCTCCTCCAAGGAGATGCCGGCCGAGAGTCCGGGAGCGAGGGCAGCCGTGTGCGGACGGTCGATGTCGCGAGCCCACCCCTGGGCGCAGACCGCCGCTACGACGGTCTCGGGACTGTCGAAGGAGCCCGCCGGTTCCGAGCGGGCGTCGAGGGCGAGAAGGAAGTCGGTCAGCGCCTCATGGGGGACGCCGGCGGTGAAGTACGCGTTCCATTCCGCCAGCGCGCTGGTCGGACGGGTCCGGGCCGAGACCTGCCAGGCAACCGGAAGGTATCCCAGTTCGAAGGAGCAGGCGGCGCGCGTCCACTCGGCGCCGCACAGCCCGTCGGGGCTTGTGTAGAGGAGGGTGTCACGGGCGGTCGGCCACATCCGCCAGCCTGCGGACGTGAGGACCACGCCCACCTGGTCGGCGAGAGCCTCGTCGTCGCCTGCCAGGTGGCGAGGGGTGACCCAGTAGATCGGGTCGGGGAGGAAGGAGTCATCGTGGTGCTGCCGGTACAGGGCGCCTCCATGCGGCTGAGGTTCTGGGCGGTCGTCTACGTTGACATGGCCGCAGGGACGTCTCCAGTCCCTCGGGCTTCTTCCCTGTCCGCCTCCGGCGAACTGGCACGGCAGAAGGGCCCGGCCGCAGCCGAGCCCCTCTGATCCGGTATCGCGGCCCTCTCAGCGCCTGTCGGCTGTGGGCGTGATGATCCGCCGCATGACCACCTGGCTCGCCAGCACCGGCTTCGCCCGCTACGCGCTCATCCCAGAGGCGCTGTTTCCGACATGGGAAGGGACCGAGGCGGACGAGGTGATCGACGAGTACGTGGCGGCCCTGCGCCTGGCCGGTACGCAGCGACGCCCCGGCCAGGCCAGATCCTCTCCTACCCTCGGTTCATCTAGCGCTTGGGGAGCAGGGAGTTGAGTCGCGTGAACAGCTGGTCGGCGCGCGTGATCGTTGCCGCGTCGATGCGCGGGGCGAGCGCTGCCTGTTCGCGGAGGAGAACGGCAGCCGGCTTGTAGTGGTTGAACCGAGTGGCAATCTTGCGCTTCTTGAACACCGTCTCGATCTGCCGGACGACGCGGGGGTCCTTGGCGTTGAGTTCCGCGGTGTCGATCGGGGTGGTGAGCTGGTCCGCGTAGGCACGGTTGACGAGGTCGAGGTAGAAGTCGCGGTCGAACAGGTCCTCGACATCTGCATCACCCGTGCCGGTGAACTCGCTGATCTCGACGAGGCCGTTCTTGGCAAGCTGGTCGTTGTCCCGGAGGCGCTGGACGGCCCCGACGTCCTTGGTGCTGGAGTCGACAAGGACGGCGACGTTCAGCTTGTTCGCGCCCAGCAGGGTCACGAAGGTAGACAGCTTGCCGGAGCCACCGATGGGGGTCTTCACCCAGCGAGGATCGAGTCCGGTGGAGCCGTTTGCCTCGGCGACGTCGGTGAGGACATCGAGGTAGATCAGGTCGCTCGGGCCTTCGAGGAGCAGGGTGTGCTCGCCCACAAACAGCGTCTGGGTCATCTCGACACCCATCGCGGTCAGGAGCGGGAAGGCGGTGTCCTCGTCGGCCTTGAAGATCTCCGAGGAGACCTTCGCTCCGCCGCGCTCCAAGTCCATGACCGTCCTGACCCTCTGGAGGTTGTCGGGGTCGACCATGAACGGGGAGTGGGTGGTATAGAGGACCTGGTGCTTGGGGGCAAGGCGCTCGTCGATGAGACGGAGCAGGTCCTCCTGGGCCCGGCCATGAAGGGACAAGCCGGGCTCGTCCAGGAGGAGAATCAGGTCAGCGCTGCCCGCCGCTTCCAGCTCGTTGAAGTAGGCGAGGAACGAGAAGAACCACACGAAGCCGCGGGACCGCTCGTCGAACGGCACCGAGGCGCGGTGCCGGGTGTTGAAGACGCGGACCTGGAGGATCGGTCCCTCATCGAAGGGCGGCAGGGCTCCGGTCTCAGGGGCCAAGACCTTCAGCTGCACTTCCAGCTCGGTGTTCTGCGACCAGTAGTCGAAGACCTCGTCCGAGATGACATTGCCGGAGTTCTCCAGTTCCCGGATGAGCCGTTCGTGCTGGTCGGAGTCCTGGAACTCCTCCGGCGAAACTCCCGCCATGTCCAGCAGGCTCAGCAGAGCCCGCTCACCGCGCGTGATATCTCCGGACGCTCGCCGCCGGATCAGATCGGGCAGGGCGACCTTGCCCGGCATCGTGTCGTAGTCCGCGAAGTAGACGAACTTCGGCATCGACGGGCTGGCGTACTGGTCGATGAGGTGACACCCGAGACTGCCGTTGCGCCAGCCGCGGATGCGGTCGGCCAGCGCGGTGGCGTCGGACGGAAGCTCATCCAGTTCGTCGAAGGCATCGAGGAGGTCCGCGACGGTCTTCGCACTCCCGAGGGCCTTGGCGGCTGCAGCCGGAAGGTCCAGGGCGGAGCGCAGGTGGTTGACGACCTCGGACTCGTCGTGGGAGAAGGTGAAGGTCTTGGTGTTGTCGCGGTAGCCGATGACGACGTCGAACTCGGGGCTCTTCATGGCCTTGGGGCCGAGCTCCTCCGCGATGGCCTTCATCTCCGCGTCGTCGAAGCGGAACGTGGCCCGGACCACGGGGATCTTCTGGCCGGCCGGGATCTGCTTCCGCTCGCGGGTCTTGCGGGCGGGGAAGTCGACCACCTCGTCGAAGGTGGCGGCCTCCACGGGGTTGAGCCGGAAGAGCGCCTGGAGGAGGGTCGTCTTGCCCGACTCGTTCTTCCCGACGAGGCAGGTGACGTCTTCCTCGATGTCGAATATGTCGGAGTCTTCGACGGACCGGTAGTTGGTGATGTGTGCCTTGATCAGGTGCATCTTGCCTGGTGGGTCCTTCCTCACGTGTGCGAGAGGCCCGGCGTGCCAGGTCGAGAGGCGGTGGTCACAACGGCGCGACACTGGGTGCCTTCGGCGTTGCGTTCGAGGTATGTTCCAGATGCCAATCAGGAGAGACCCCGGTGCCCGTCGACCTCGACGCCGCCGGGGTCCTCTTTGAGCTAGATCTGAGGGTAGCGCCCGCCTCTGACAACTCCGCTCGATTTGTCTCCCTGTGGCCTCACCGTGCTACAGGCCGCGGTTGGGTCGGGAGGCCCCGGAGGTTGTCGGGCCTCTCGGCCAGCTGAAGGCGGAGCTGGCGGTTCTCCATCACGACCTAGTGCAGTGCGCCGACGCGTACCTCGTTGTCGGCCTTGAGCCGGTCGTTCTCCTTCAGCGCTTCGGCTCGGAGTTCCACGACCTCAGCCACCACGCCGCGCACCGGAGGCAGCCCTGGGAGCCGGGGAGCGGACGCCTGCGGGGAGTGTCTGGGGTCCTTCGATGCGTCGCTGGAGCTCGGCGATCTGGCCGGTGATGCAGCGGGCGTAGGTGGAGAGCAGGACAGGGACGCTGTTGCCCGCCCAGTCGGCGACCTGGGCGGGCGGGATGCCGTTGTTGAGCCAGGTCGTGAGACAGGTGTGGCGGAGGTCGTACACGCGCTTGCCGACGGGCGACTTGAACTCGTGCTCGGGCAGGACGGCCTCGCGGGCCTTGCTCCAGGCCCGCCGGTAGACGGAGCCGGCGAGGAGGCCGCCCTTCTCGCCGGGGAAGAGGAGATCGCCGGGCTTGAGTTCGTCGCGGGCGAGGAGGGCACGGAGGATCACGACCAGGGCTGGGTGGACGGGGACGGTACGGGTGTCGCCGGCCGCCCGGCCCTTGAGGTCGCGGGTCTCGTGGACCTCACCGTCGTCGGTCCAGTGGCTGCCGACCTCGGGTTCGGCGGTGTGGACGCGGAGCTCGCCCCAGCCGCTCGCCGGGAGGATGGCGTCCTCGACTCGTAGCGCGACCGATTCCTCAGGGCGCAGCCCTGCGTAGTAGAGGGTCGCGAAGAACGCCATGAGCCGGTGGCCGGTGCGGGGGCGGGCGGCGATCCAGGTGAGCAGGGCGGCCACTTGGTGGGGGTTGAGGAGGGAGCGCTTGTCGACGGCGCCGGACGTCCTCGGGGCGGTGTTCTCGCCCTTGCCCTTGGGCATGGGGTTGGACTGGAGGACGTTCTGGCGGACGGCGTAGTTCAGGACGACGTTCAGGATGCGGCGGTAGCGTTTGGCCGAGCTGGCGGCGGCCTGTGTGCCGTCGAGCATGGTGTCGAGGGCCTGGAGGACAGCGTCGACGTGCTTGCTGTCCTCCCAGGCGCTCATCGGCAGCGAGTTGCGGCGGACCCACGCCAGGATCGCGCGGTACTCAGGCGGGGCTTCGTCCCGGCGGTTCTTGTTGAAGGCGTACTCGCGCAGCGCCTTGCGGACGTCGACGCCCTCGTACTGGACGGGCTCGGTCCGCAGGAGCGCGAGCGTGGCCTTGGTCAGGGCCTTGGCGGTGCTGATGCGGTTGTTCGCCGAGATGCGGGGCCACTTCATGTCGACGTACTGGAGGGCGAAGTCGTACCAGGTGGTCCCGGCCGCCGGTGCCGCGTGGGAGACCGGCCGGCCGGTGTTCTGGTCGAAGGGCTCGCCGTTGTTGGCGGCGACGAGGAGGGTGGCGCGGAAGGAGTCTGCGGCAGCGCTCGTCTTGAAGGTCTCTCCGTGGCGCTGACCGTTGACCGACCAGCGCACGGTGTAGGTGGTGCCGCGCTTCCCCTTGTAGACCTCGGTCGTACGGAACCGGACCTTGTAGGACCGATTGGTCACGCAGCGGCCTCACAGTCGGTGAGCCAGTTCTCCAGGTCGCTGCGGCGGACGCGCAGGCTGCCGTTTGGGAGTTTCACGCAGCGGGGCGCGCGTCCTTTCTGGCGCCAGTCGTAGAAGGTCGACCGGGAAATCCGGAGTTCTTCACAGAGCTCGTCGACGGTGAGCTTTTCTTCGGAGCGGCGAGTGGCGGTTATCGGGGGTCGGCGCAAGGTGTCTCCTCCGGGAAAAGGGCATGGCTCTGGCAGGGACCGGTACGACGGGCGTTCCGGGACGCACAATGATCCGGAGAATCCCCGGTTTCCCTAACCGGGGATCGTCGGCTATATTTCGCCCGCTCCGACCGCCCCTGGGGGTGCGAGGGCGCCGGTGAGGAGGGCCTGCGGGGCGATTCCGAGGGCTGTGGCGATGGCGACGAGGTCGTCGATGTCGCAGCGGCGGACGGTGCGTTCGATGCGGGAGAGCGCGGTGAAGGTCATGGGGCGGCCCAGTGCGGTGACGCGGGCGGCGAGCTGGCGCTGGGAGTAGCCGCGGGCGGTGCGGGTGCGTTCGATGGCGTGGGCGGCGGCGTGTCCGGCGGGTCCGATGGCGAGGGGTCGTGGCGGCATGGGTGGTGTTGTAGCTTGCGCGCCGGCCGGTCCGGAAGGGTTTTCCTGTCTGCCGTGAGCGATGCGAATCATCCGGCGATTTTCGGTGGCGATTTCGGTGACCGGGAATTCGGCCCTACAGTTGCGGGACTCGCTGAGGCGGCATGCCGACGGGCTGTACGGAATTCCAGTGCAAAGTCTGGACTTCTGCGCACCAGGTGTGGCTGTGTTGGCCATGCACCCGGCGCCGCCGGATTCCCCTGCCCTCCCCTGAAAGGTGGTCGATCGCCATCGCCCGTATCCGCACCATCAAGCCCGAGGCGTTCTCGTCCGAGTCCCTGGCGGCGGTGTCGCTGTCCGCCGAGCGGACCTTCTTCGGGCTGCTCACCCAGGCCGACGACCAGGGCCGGTTTCGCGACCAGGCCGCCGTCATCGCCGGCCAGCTGTGGTCGCTGCGCCGCGAGCACGGGCCGGAGGCGGTCGAGGACGACCTGATCCAGCTCGACGGCGCCGGGCTGATCTGCCGGTACGAGGGCGGGGACGGCAAGCGGTACCTGCACATCGTCACCTTCGCCCAGCACCAGAAGATCAACCGGCCCAGCGGCGTCCGCACTCCCCCGTGCCCGCACCACGATCTCGGGATTCCGCGCGAGCCCTCACCGCAGACGCAGGGAGCCCTCGCGGAGTCCTCCGCGACTGGTCCGGGAGGACTCACGGAGCCCTCCGTGAACGTCGAATCCGCAGGTCAGAGCCGGTTCATTGAACACTCGCCGCAGCCGCACGGAGGGCTCACCGAGCCCTCCGTGAGCCCTCACCGTCCGGATCTAGGACCTAGGAACAGGGATCTAGGATCTACCCCGTTGGGGGGCGCCAGCGCCCCCGCGCCCCAGCCGGTCTCGGCGCAGGACCTGATCGGCGAGTACGCCGCCGCGTGCCCCCATCGCCCGCCGCAGGACGTGCTCAACCACCTCGGCCGCGAGGTGAAGAAGCTCCTCGCCGAGGGCATCTCCCCGGACCACATCCGCGCCGGCCTCGCCCGCCACCGCGCCAAGGGCCTGCACCCCAGCACCCTGCCCAGCCTCGTGCACGAGGCCATGAACGCTGTCCCGGCCGCCACCGCTCCCCACCAGCCGTGGACCAACCCGACCGACACCGCTGCCGCCTACGGAGGTGAACTCTGACCGCCACCCTCGCCCGCGATCCGCAGCAGCCCGCCCGGATCACCAGCCGCCTCGGCGACATCCTGGCCCGGCGCGGCATCGCCCCCGACACCGCCGCCCAGGAGCCGGTACCCGAGCCGGTCACCGCACTGGAACTGGCCGAAGCCCGTATCCCCGCCCGCTTCCGGCACGCCCTCGCCGACCATCCCCAGGTCACCGCCTGGGCGGACGAGATCGCCCGCACCGGACGCCGCGGCCCCGCCGGCGCCCCGGGCATCGCGGAAGGTCCCTCGCTGCGGATCGTCGGCCCGACCGGCACCGGCAAGACCCACCAGGCCTACGGCGCCATCCGCACCCTGCTCGCCGCCGGAGTCCGCCTGCGCTGGGAAGCCATCACCGCCGCCGACCTGTACGCCCGGCTGCGCCCACGTCCCGGGATCGACAGCGAACGCGACCTGCAGAGCCTGATGCGCTGCCCGCTGCTGCTCCTGGACGACCTCGGTGCGGCGAAGACCAGCGAGTGGACCGAGGAGCTGACCTACCGGCTGATCAACCACCGGTACGAGCACCTGCGCCCCACCCTGATCACCAGCAACCTCACCACCGACACCCTGCGGGCGGCCCTGGGCGACCGTGTCGCCTCCCGCCTGGCCCAGATGACCGAGCGCGTCACCCTCGACGGCGACGACCGCCGCCGCACCAGACCCGCCGCCTGACACCCGCCGCCTGACACCCGCCGCCACACCGCGGCGCCCCCCCTCTCCCAGCGTCCGTCCACCTCGACGGCCGCCTCGCCCCCTGCCCTTGGAGCATCCCCGCTTGACCTCGCCCTCCCCTGCCCCGCACCCCACCGACCGGTACGTCCTCCTCGCCGCCGGTGCCGTGATCATCGCCCTCACCGCCGTCTCTTTCTGGCTCTCCTACGCCCACCTCGCCGAGGTCGCCGCAGACCACGGCCTCGGCAACTCCCCCGCCCGCATGTGGGCCTGGCCCGCCACCCTCGACGCCTTCGTCGTCGCCGGCGAACTCCTCATGCTCCGCGCCGGCCTGCACCGCAAGCCCGACTGGTGGGCCATCGCCCTCACCGCCACCGGCTCCCTCGGCTCCATCGCCCTCAACGTCGCAGGCGTCACCGGCACCCGCGACCCCGGCGATGTCCCCGTCCTCGACTACGTCGTCGCCGCCGTACCCCCGACCGCAGCCCTCCTCGCCTTCGGCGTCCTCATGCGCCAGATCCACCAGCACCTCGCGCAGCCGAACCGTGAGATCGGCCCCGGCCGTCTCCGGGTCACCGGACCTGCGGTGGCCGGGCAACCGCGGGAAGGGAACCGCCCCCGACCGCACCCCGTCCCCACCCCGTCCGCCGCCGAAGGCCCCGACCGCACCACCGAGGCAGCTGCCGACGACAAGCCCCCGGTACGCCCGCGCAAGGTCGGCCGCCCTCCGACCGGAGAACTCGACGAGTTCGTCCGGATCGTCGAGCAGATGGAGGGCAAGCAGACCCGGGAAACCATCCGGGCAACCCTCCGCGCCATCGGCCAAACCATCAGCAACGAGCGGCTCACGGAACTCCAGGAGCTCCGCGGCGGGACGTCTCCCAAGGGGCCGTCCGAAACCCCTGAGGACCACTGACCGGAAATAACCGCAGGTCAACCCGATTCCGGTCGGTCCGGGTCACCCCAACCCGGACCGACCGGCCCGTCCTCTCCGCATTTCCGGACAGCCTCCAGCCCCGTCGAGACGTCCACGAAGCACGGACCTCCCCCTCCCGCCGCCCCACCGAAGGATCCCCACATGACACCCGCCCTCCAACGCCCCACCCGTACCTCGACGATCCCGCCCCAGCCGAACGACCGGCCCACACCGCCGCAGGAGCCCACCGCCACTGCCCCGGGCGGAGCAAGTTGGGGCGGAAGCATCGCTTCCGCTGTACCCGCCCCCGAGGGGACGGGAGAGGACCCGCACCAAAGGGCGCAGGTCCTGGAGGCTTCGCCCGAGGGCGGACCGAAGCCGGGGGAAGAGCAGAAGCCGAAGCCGCGCCGTCGTGAGCGCCGTGCCCGCCAGCGCCCGCGTCAGCCGCCTGCGAAGAAGCGCCGTCACCAGCACGCGACGCGCTTCAACGACGACGAGTACGCGCTCGTCGCCACCGCCGCCGCCCACTGCGACTTGACCGTCGCCGGTTTCCTCGCCCGTGCCGCCCTTGCCGCAGCCCGCGACCTCGACCGCGCCCGTACCGAGATCGCCACCGAGCGCGACATCCTCACCGCCCTGTTCGACAGCCGACGCAAGCTCGGCTGGGCCGGCAGCAATCTCAACCAGGCCGTGAAGGCTCTCAACTCCGGCGTGAACACACCGCAGCTGGAAGAGACCGTCGCGGCGGTACGCCGAGCCGCCGACTCGGTGCACGCCGCCTCGACCGTCATCCTCGAACGTCAGCAGGCATCGTGATCCCCAGCACCGGCCCACCCGGCGGGCCGGACCATCAGCGTGCCCGCCTGCCTCTACGGAGCGGCCCAGCTCCCGCTGGGCCGCTGTACAGCATGCCGACGACCGCATCCGCATCACGGCCACCCTCGTGTACGAGGACGGCAGCCGACCCGACGACACATCGGTCACCTTCCCAAGAGACCTGTGCTCCTACCGTCCAGCAGCTCCAACGCCTCCTCCCACCGGAAACGGTCCGCACCCCCGCCCGCCTTCGGCCGGTGAGGCTCGTACGACCCGACCAGCACGCCCATCTCCCGCAGCTGGTCCAGGCTCCGGCCGTACGCCGGGTGTGCGGCCATGGCGGCGTTCACGTACGGCAGGACGACCGTCGGGATGTCCATCCCGTGCGCCTCGCACAGGATGCCCAGGGCCAGAGTGTCGGCGATGCCGGCGGCCCACTTGTTAATCGTGTTGAAGGTGGCCGGCGCGACGGCGATGGCGTCGGCGGGCGGAAGCGGACGCGCGTCGCCCGGCCTGCGCCAGGCCGATCGGATCGGGTAGCCCGTCTGGGCCTCGACCGCCTCGGTGTCGAGGAAGCCGAGGCCCTGTGGTGTGGCTACGACGCCGACGCCCCAGCCCTGCTCCTGCGCGGCGGTGATCAGCTTGTGGGCGTCGCCCGCGATGCCGGCGGCGCAGACGACGACGTACAGGAACGGCTGTGCGGTCACGCGGGGACTCCCAGTCGGCGGCTGAAGTGGTGGAGCTCGGGCAGCGTACGTCGCCGATCGCGGGCGGCCATGTCGGCGACCAGGTCACGGACGGCGGGACGGCGTACGTCCTGGGCGGCACAGGTCTCAGCGATGCGAAGGGCCTGGTAGCCCTCGGAGAGGCGGCCCTGCTGGTTGTAGGCGCGGGCGGCCTCGACCCACAGCGCCGCCCGGCGTTCGGGGACGGGGATGTGACGACGCATGAGGGGCGCGGCGGTGTTGAGGGCGATGCCAGCGTCGCCGAAGGCCACGGAAGCGCTCACCGCGTGGAGGGCGACGTTCGTGGGGCTGAAGTTGGCCCAGGCGTCGGGGCGGTCGAGTGCGACGTAGCGGGCGATGTCCCGTGCCTCGTCGAGGAATTCGCGGGTGGCGGCACGGTCGCCGGCCGTGCTGGCGGCAGTCACGCCTCTCAGGAGAAGGAGTCCTACTGCCGCGAGGTAGCGCGGGGAGCGTTGGTCGTATGAGCCTGCGAGCTGTCCTGCGGTGTGCCGGACCAGGGTGACGGCCTGGGCGGTGTGCTTCTCGCGGGTCAGGACGTGGGCGTGGACGCGAACGCTGGAGGCGAGAACGACGGGGTCGCCACAGCGTTCTGCTTCGGCCATGGCACGACCCACGGCGAGCCAGGCGTTGCCGTGGTCTCCCTGCTTGAGCAGCAAACTTGTGGAGGTCTGGTAGGCGGTGGCGAGGAGCCCGGCCATCGCCGCGTCGCCGTGGTGATCGCCGCCCGCAGCTTCGCGCAGGTCGGCGATGAGGCTGGGAAGAGTTGCCTCCAGCGCTGCGTAGTCGCAGGTATAGAAGAGGCGCCGGGCTACGGCGATCCGTGATTCCAGGGACTCCTTGTCCATGCCGTCCACTCGGGCGGAAGCCATGCGTGGGCTGGGGAGGAGTGCGCGGACGAGGTCGTCGTGGGCAGCCGTGGCAGGTGCGGTGGGGGCCGCGAGGGACGCGATGCTCGCGGCGAGGAAGGTGCGGCGGCGCATGTCTTCTGTCTCGGGATCGTCTGTCGGTTCTGCGGACGGGCTGGGGCCGCTCAGGCCGAGGAGGTGGAGTGGGATGCCGAGTTCGGCGGCGACGGCGCGTAAGACCCGGGTGTCCTCCGTGCCCCGTCCGCTCTCCAGGCGGCTGATCTTCGACTGGTGGTAGCCGAGCGCGATGGCGACATCTGCCTGCGAACGACTGGTGCGCAGGCGAGCCCGTTTGATCGTCTCACCGATCTTCTCGGCTTCGGTCTTCACGTCTGCCATCCATGCCCTTCCGTCCGCGTCGAGCATGCCCCTGGAACGCAGGGTAGGCGAGTCGTATGAGCGCTTCATGCAGCTTCTGCATGAACGATGCAGTACAGGCACAGGCCGTCGCGAAGTGTGCTGGCGGCGCTGTTCCTTGGGGTGGTCGATCCGACTTCTGGAGGCCGCTCGTGGAAGCGCACCAGCTCATCTTCTCCCTCCCGCCGAGTCCGGCCGCCGTGCCCGTGGCACGACGCCAGGTACGGGAGGCCATAGCCGCCTGGCCGGCGGTGCCCGCGGCGTCGGAAGCCGTCCACACGGCCGAGCTGGTCGTCAGCGAGCTCGTCACGAACGCGGTCCGTTACGCCGGTCATCAGCCGATCAGCGTCGTAACCCAGCTCTCCGACGCGGTTCTGCGGGTGGAGGTCAGCGACGCGAGCCCCACTCTGCCGACGGCCGCACTGCCGGACGAGGACAGCGAGGGCGGACGCGGGCTCTTCCTGGTCGGCGTGCTCGCGGACCGCTTCGGTACGGCGCCGACGGGCTCTGGCAAGTGCTGCTGGGCCGAGATCGACGTCGCCGGCGCATCCCCGACCAGATCCGCCTCCGCCTTATCCGTTCCCACGCAGAGGAGTTGTACGTGAGTACCCACGTCCCCGCCGTTACGTCCCAGGTGATAGCGATCCGGCCCGGCCGGCCCCTCGCCGGTGCCGTGACGGTCGACGGTTCGAAGAACGCCGCGCTCCCGCTCATCGCGGCTGCCGCAGCTCTCCTTCGCCCCGTACGTCTCGACAACGTCCCCGCCAGCTCCGACGTCCAGACCCTGCTGGACCTGCTGCGGCAGGCGGGATGGAACACCGCCCATTCGGTCGGTGACAGCCGCACCGTCCTCGTCCTCCCCGGCGAGGCGGCCCCGAAGGCCAACGGGCTCGACGAGGACGCTTCCAGCATCCGGGCCTCGTACTACCTCGTCCCCGCCCTGATCGCCCTGTGCGGTCGAGCCGGGCTCCCCTGGCCCGGCGGTTGCCGGATCGGCGACCGCGGGATGGAGCAGCACTTCAAGGTGTACGAAGCCTTCGGCGACCGCGTCCGCGTGGACGATCGCGGGTACGTGGTCGAAGCCGGCAAGGCGGTCCCTGGCACGGTGTCGCTGGCCCTGCCGTTCCGCTCGCGCGGGGCGACGATCGCCGCGGTCCTGCGTGCCGTGGTCGCAGGTGCGCCACTGCGGCTCGGGCAGCCGAACCTCTCCCCGGAGGTCCTCTGCGTTCTGGACGCTCTGACGGCCGTGGGGTACGCGTACCGTGCGGGCGAGCGCGTCCTCACGCTCGCACCGCCATCTTCGATCTCAGGGGACGCGCCCGTCTGGAAAGTGCCGGGAGACAAGATCGAGGCCGGAACCCTGGCCTGTGCCGTGGCCGCCACCGGCGGCACCGCGCGGATCGAGGGCGTCCACGGATCTGACATCGGTCCGCTGATCGCGGCGCTGAACCGGATGGGCATCCCCACGGCCGAGGAGACCGAGGCGCTGGCCGTCCACGGTCGGGACACTCAGCCGACCGGTCGGCCCCTCCGGGCCATGGCCACCCTCGCCCCCAACGGCCTCGACGCCGACTTCGAACCACCGCTGCTCGGGCTCGCCCTGGGCTTCCCCGGCACGCACCTGTTCTCGGACCCGATCAACCCCGGGCGCCACAGCAACCTCATCCCCCAGCTCGTCCGCATGGGCGGGGAGATCACCGAACTGTCCTCGACCGAATGCCGCTTCACCGGCCCCCAGAGGCTGACGGGTGCCGGAGTGGAGGCGACCGACATCCGCACGGGTTCCGCGCTGATGGTCGCCGGCCTCACTGCCCGTGGCGTCACCACGCTCGGCGGGGTCGACCAGATCCGCCGCGGCCACGCCGACCTGCCCGGCAAGCTCCTCGCCCTCGGCGCCGACATCTGCGAGGTCACCCCATGACCGCAGCCAGACACCTCCGCCGGATCATCGCCACCACCGACTTCCACTCGGCCTTCGACGACGCCGTACCGATGCTCACGCACCTGCACGCCAGAAGGCACGACAGCCTCGTCGTCGACTGCGGGGACTTCTTCGAGGGCACGGGCTACTACCGGCTCGGACAGGGCCGCATCGAGCGGGACGTCCTGGTCCGCCTCTACGACGCCGTCGCCCCTGGCAACCACGGCTGGGTCCACCACTTCGAGTCCGACCTCCATGGCATCACGGTGTGCGCGAACGCCGTGGACGCCGAGACCGGCAATCCGCTATTCCGTCCGGCCCACCTCGTGAATGTCGGCACCCGCCGCGTCGCCGTCACGGGCGTCATCGGTCCCCAGGCGTTCAACGCCATCCCCGCCGACCAGCGCGCCGGACACCGTGTCACCGAACCGGTCCAGGCACTGCGCGAGCTGATGCTGACCCATCACCACCAGGCCGACTCCTGGGTGGTGCTCAGCCACTCCGGGTTCGACGAGGATCTCAAGCTGGCTGCTGCCTGCCCGTTCCTGGACGTCGTCTTCGCCGGGCACTGCCACAGCGAGCGGCCGGGCCCGGTGCCCGTGGGAGACACGCTCGTCCTCAAGGGGCGTGAACTCGCGGCCGGGTACGCGCTGGCCGAGCCCGTGGGCGCCGGCTGGGCAGCCCGGGTGGACTCCTTCCCGCCTACAGCCGACCTCCCCCGAGAACTCGCCCCCGTACGGGAGGCCATCGACGCCATCCGCGAGGAGCTGCGCACGCCGCTTGGTCCGCTCCGGGCCCCGTACGCGAACGGCCTGCTCGACCGTCGCGCCCTGCTCACCGACGTCGCCGGCCGCCTCCACGACGGTCTGGGCGCCGAAGCCGTCCTGCTGAACGAGACCGCACTTCGGTCTCCCAGATTGGGGACCGTACTCACGCAGGGCGACCTCCTGGCCATCGAGCCCTTCAACAACGAGCTCGTACACGCCCACGTACCCGAGCGCTTCCTCGCAGACCCGGCGGCCCTCCTCGCCCACCTCACCGAGCAGGCGGGCCCGGTCGTGTCCGCGCCCCGTCCCCTGCCCGACCGCCTGCCGACCGTGCTGACCACCGGCTATCTCGCCGACGCGTACCTCGGAGGCCGCACCCGGCAGGCCGGCGTCCGTCTCAGCCAGGCCGTGCAGCGCACGCTCACCGATGGAGAATCCCGATGATCCTCACCGGCCCCGAGATCACCCAGGCCACGGCCGACGGCCGCATCCGTATCTCCCCCTTCGAGCCGACGCAGGTGAACCCGAACAGCTACAACGTCCGTCTCGGCGGGACCCTGCTCACGTACACCGGACACGCCCTGGACGCCCACCGCCCGAACGCCACCGAGTCGATCGAGATCGGCCCGGACGGCTTCGAGCTCCAGCCCGGCCAGCTCTACCTCGGCCACACGATCGAGGAGGTCGGCTCGGACACCTTCGTGCCCCTGCTGTTCGGCCGCTCCTCGGTCGGCCGCCTCGGCCTGTTCGTCGAGATCACCGCTCCCATCGGGGACATCGGCTTCCACGGCCAGTGGACGCTCATGCTCTCCCCGATCCGGCCGCTGCGCGTGTACCCGGGCATGCGGATCGGACAGATCATGTTCTTCGTGTCGGTCGGCCCGGTGGCGCTATACGCGGGCAAGTACCAGTCGTCCGCCGGCCCCCAGCCCTCCGCGTACTGGCGCGACCTCGCCACCCTCGGGGCGGTGGCCTCGTGATCCTTACCGGCCCCGCCATCGCCGCCGCCAGAGCCGCCGGTGAGATCACCATCGAGCCGTACGAGCCGCGGAGAATCTCCCCCAACGCCTACGACTGGCGTCTCGGCGACACCCTGCGCTTCCACGACGGTTCCCTGGACGCGGCGAGACCGACCGACTTCCAGGAAGTGCCGATCCCCGAGGCCGGGTACGTGCTGCGGCCGGAGGTCCTCTACCTGGGGACGACGTACGAGCGGACCGGCTCGGAGGCATACGCGCAGTTCCTCAACGGCGACCGGACGATCGGCGCGCTCGGCATCTGGGTCCACGTCTCCGCTCCCCTCGGGCACCAGGGCCACGCCATCCGCTGGACCCTGGAGATCCGGGCGAGCCGACCGATCCGGGTCTACCCGCGCATGACCTTCGGGAAGCTGGTCTTCCTCCAGGCCCTCGGCGCCACTGCCAGCTACCAGAACCACGGCCTCAAATACCGGGCCAGCCAGGGCATCGAAACGTCCCGCCTCTACGAGGAGAACCCGGGAGGCCCCGCGTGAACCCCACCGTCGTCACCGCCCTCGACCTGCCGTTCCCGAGCCCCGGCGGAAGCGTCGAGCTCTTCCTGGACCTGTACACCGGCCGCGTTCCCCTCCTGCCAGCCCGCGCCTTCATGCTCGCGCCCGAGCACAGGGGCCCGCGGCCGCCCATTCCGACGGGGCTGGAGCTGGTGCAGGCGCCGGGAAAGTGCCTGACGGGGTACGCCTTCCGCCGCTACGTCGCCACCCTCCAGCGGCCCCTGGCCGAGGCAGTGGATCCGGGCGACGCCGGAGTCCTGCATCTGCAGCACCTGGCCTTCGGCGCCACACCTGCCCTGCTCAGAGCCTTCCCGAAGATCCCTCGGATCGCCCTGGTCCACGGGACCGACCTCCTCTTCGCCGAAACGCACCCCGATCAGTTGGCCACCCTGCGCGAGGCAACCTGGGCCGCCGACACGATCGTGGTGCCAACCGGCGCAATGGCAGACCGACTGCTCCTCCTCGCCCCCGACACCCGACGCCGCAAGATCGAGAAGATCCCCTGGGGCATCCCCGACCACCTCATCGCCGCCCCTCCCCCACGACGCCGAAACCAGCCCTCCAGCCACCTGCGGATCCTGTACGCCGGCCGCCTCACCCCCGAGAAGGGCTTCGACACCCTCCTCTCAGCTCTCCCGCTCACCCACTCCGCCGAGATGTCCATCGCCGCACCCCGAGCCGAATTCCACGCCCTCCGCCCCCGCCTCCACCAGCGCGGAGTACACGTCCACTACCTCGGCTGGCTGCGCCGGCCACAGCTCTGGAGGACCTTCGCCGACCACGACGTCCTCGTCATGCCCTCCACGACGCTGGAGGCCATGGGTCTCGTGGCGCTCGAAGCCCAGGCATGCGGCCTTCCCGTCCTCTACCAGCCCGTGCCCGGCCTCACCGAGGCATTGGGCGGCACAGGGCTCGCCACCGACTTCGCCGACCCGCACGCCGTCGCCCGCGAACTCGACCGCCTCCGCACCAGCCCCGGCCTCCTGCCGGCGCTCCGCGCGGCCGGCGCCACCAACGCGGCCCGCTTCCCCCTGGGCGCCACCGCCGCAGCCCTCGCCGAGCTCGGCAGGCGACTCGCTTGATCACCCGTGGCGCACCCCCACCAGGGCTGGCCGTCTCACTACGATCGGAACACCATGACGCTCGACATCCCGCGCATTGAGCAGCTCCTCCAGGACGGCGTCCGCGACCGGGTCTACCCCGGAGCCGTCTGGGCCGTCGGCAACGCCTCCGGTACGACGGCGAGCGGGGCGGTCGGCCTCCTCGACCCGACCCGTCCCGACGAGCCGATGCGGCTCGACACCGTCTTCGACATCGCCAGCCTCACCAAGATCATCGCCGTGTGGGCTGTCATCGGCACCCTCGTCGAGGAGGGCAAGCTCCAGCTCCACACCCCACTTGGCGCCTTCTGGCCTGAGGTCACCAGCCACCCGCTCGCCCAGGTCACCACCCACGAGCTCCTGACCCACACGGCCGGCCTGCCTCTACGCGCCAACCTCAAGAACCTGTACGGCACCGACCCCCAGGACATCCGCGACGGCGTCCTCCATGAGAGCCTCCATCGCGCCCCCAGCGAGGCCGTCGAGTACACCGACCGAGCCGCCCTGATCCTCGGCTACCTGGCCGAATACTTCTCTGGCCAACCTCTCGACCACCTGGCCGCAAGCCGAATCTGGGCTCCCCTCGGCATGACCGAGACCCGCTTCGGTCCCCTGCCCGCAGCCACGATCGCCCGCTGCGCCCCCACAGAACTCGACGAGGAAACCGGCACTCATCTCAAAGGCACCGCGCACGATTTCTCGGCCCGCCTCCTCGGCGGCACCTGTGGCATCGCCGGCGCCTTCTCCACCCTCACCGACCTCAGCCGCTTCCTCCAGCACATGCTCGCCCCGGCACAGGCCACCTTCGGCCCGACCTGGATCGCCGACTCCCTCCGCATCCAAACCGGCGAACTCACCCTCGCCCGCGGCCTCTTCTGGCACCCCGCACCCGGCACCGAGCTCCGCGATGACGTCTGGGTCCATTACGGCTTCACGGGCACAGGCATGTGGATCAGCCCGAAGCAGCAACGCTGGGCAGCTCTTCTCACGAACAAGCTCTACTACACCCGCGACCGTGAGCCACTGACTGGCGTCAGGAACACCTTCCGAACCGCCGCCCTTTCCTGACCTGAACACAACGATGCAGTGCCCACGTACCGCTACGCACACTTCGAGTCCCCTTCCCGTTCAGGTGGGCTGAGTAGCGGGAAGTCGCAGTCGCCGACCGACGGCCGAACCGCTACCAGCATCGCCGTGCCCGTGGAAGCCGCTTGGGGGCCAGCCCCCTCCCGACGGGGACTTTCGGTGTGCTTGGCGGCTGTTACTCGGCCGAGCCCTGCTGTATCCGCTGGCGTGCCTTCTCGTAGAACCTATTCGCCATCGGGGTGTCGGTGGAGGTAATGCGTACGTAGTCGGCGCTCAGCTCTCGGGTTCTGGCTTCGAGGACCGTCAGGTCGGAGGCTTCGGTCATGAGGCTGATCTCGGTGTCAGCGCGGTGCTTGAGCGCAGTGTAGGCACGAGCGGACGCGAGATGGTCAGCGGCCGTCTTTGGCGAGCCCAGGAAGGCTGCGGTGGCCGCGATCGCTCCGGCAACGGCGCCAAGCCCGCTGAAAAAAACTTCGGGCCCGACCTTGACCGCGACCAGGAAGCCGGAGACGGCGGCCACACAGGCAGGGATGAACACCATCAGCCGTCCCCACTTCTCGGCGCTCTTGGCCGCTTCGAAGTAGCCCTGAGCGGTGTAGAGGCAGTTGCTCTGGATGCGCTTCAGCTCGGTCTCAATGCTCACGAACTGCGTGTCAGAAGTAGACATGGGGTCCAATCCGGGGCGGTCTTATGTACGGGTCAGTAGCAAGGAATTTACAGAGCCATTCCATGCCGGCGACGGAGGCCATGATCTCGTTGCGGTAGCGCGTAGAGAGGTAGCCGGCCTCGTACAATGCGACGAGTACGGCACGTCGGACGGCGACACTGGTTTCTCCCTCGAAGCGATGGCGCAGCAACTGGCCCTCGGCAGTAGATGCATACTGACCGACGTAACGGGCGGCGAACTCGCGGGCATAGTCAACCCGGTTGCGGTCCCCGAGAATATCCCACGCCGCTTCTTTCGCTCGTTCATCTTTGAAGCCCATGGCGATGAAGTAGCGCAGGACGCGCTGCTCAATCAGAGGGTGGGCGGCGCTGCGACTGGAGTGCAGGAAATGGACCAGGGCACTTTCAACCTCGGAGGCTCTGGATTTGGCCGCATTGAGGTACTTGAACACGTGCGTGATGGCGTGTGGGAGATGAGTGAGATTATCCAGGCACCAGCCGACCGCGCGATCATCTCTAAGCCAGCGGAGCTGGCCGAGGACAAAGCGGACCTGGTTACCATTGAACTTTCCCTCTTTGACAATCTCATCGAAGTAGGTAACGAGATCTTCCCGAGCGCGAGGGCGTCCGTGTCTGATAGCACTAGCCAGGGAGTCGTGACGGATGTCGGTTTCACGTTCCCGGGCGTCCTGAGGGTCGAGAATGACGGTCTTACTGGAGGAAACAGAGAGCCTCCTGGATCGCAGTTGGCTGTTCACTCCGAGGAAGAGATCGCGCAGCTCACTCCAGTCGGGATGGAAGACCTTGATGTCGTCGGAATAGCGCAGGAACCGGGCGCGGTTCTGGGCCAAGTAGGAATCAACAGGGGCGAGGTAGAGATTGGCGAGTATGCCTGAGGCGTCCGGCCCTTGAGGCAGCCCCCAAGCGTGATTGATGGTCTGAAACCGGGTAAGGAAGGCGATGATGTACCTGGCAGCCTGACCGTCACCACCGAGCGCTTCTAGATCGTCTCCGAGGATGGCTACGTCGATGTGCTCGTAGAAGGCCGCGATATCAAGGTAGTCCGCATCGCTCTCTGGTGGTGTCTGGCCTGCGTCCTCTGCTTCGGCCGTGGACGTCTGCCCGGCCGCATCGGCAGCGTTCGAGGGGGCGACGTG
>NZ_JBIBZN010000007.1:0-351735 GCF_043084305.1 Streptomyces sp. NPDC014656 | reverse complement strand
GCGCTTCCTTCGTTTCCGACTCTATCAGATCTTTCCGACCCGATTTCCTCGGTGCTTTCCGGTCCCGAATTTGTTTTCCTCGGGGCCTTCCGGCGGGGTCAAACATTACCAGGCTTTCTCCGGCCCCCTGACCACTCCCCTGCCCGCTCCGGACGAACCGGGGCAGCAAGAGGTGTAGACCACTGGGGTTAGGATCTGGCTTGATCGGTGCTGCCGACCGCGACTCAAAGCCGCGTTGGGGTCAGGCAGGAGTACGACAGTACATCCCACCGTCAGTAGAGGCAAATCGTTTCCGGTAGTCCCTAGGTCCGCCAACTGGTACGTCTCGTGCGGAACCGGGACTTCTTATGACTTACGCTTCTGAACAGTACGCGCCGCCCAGGACAGGTGTGGCGGCGCCACACGATCTCCGCCCCTGGGAGGCTTCCCATGTCAACCGTGACGTCGCCGCTTGCTGGACGCGCCATCGGTCTCGCCAATGTTCCCGACCCGGTCTTCTCCGGTGCCATGGTCGGGCCCGGCACCGCCATCGATCCCGTACGTGAGCCCTCGGAGGCGGTCTCCCCCGTCGACGGGGTCGTCGTCTCCATGCACCCGCACGCCTTCGTCGTCGTGGACGGCGAGGGGCACGGGGTGCTGACTCACCTCGGCATCGACACCGTCCAGCTCAACGGGCAGGGCTTCGAGCTCCTCGTCAACAAGGGCGACACCGTGACCCGCGGACAGGCGGTCGTCCGGTGGAACCCCGCCGACGTCGAGGCCGCCGGCAAGTCCCCCATCTGCCCCGTCGTCGCCCTCGAGGCCACCGCCGACTCGCTCTCCGGCGTCCGTGAGGACGGCGACGTGAAGGCCGGCGACCAGCTCTTCGACTGGAGCTGAGGCCGGTCCGTCGTCAAGGCGGCCGCGCGAACGACATTCAACGCGGTGGCAACGGCCACCGCTCTATCGGAGACGGGTGAGATGGAGACAACGCTGCGAGGCGTGGGCGTCAGCCACGGAGTGGCGATCGGCCAGGTGCGGCACATGGGTACGGCGGTCCTCGAGCCGCCGGCCAAGCAGATCCCCGCCGAGGACGCGGAGCGCGAACAGGGGCGCGCCCGCCAGGCGGTGGAGGCCGTGGCCGCGGACCTGATCGCGCGCGGCAACCTGGCCGGCGGCGAGGCCCAGGCGGTGCTGGAGGCCCAGGCGATGATCGCCCAGGACCCGGAGCTCATCGCCGACGTCGACCGCAGGATCGCGGTCGGCAGCACGGCCGAGCGCGGTATCTACGACGCCTTCTCGCACTACCGCGAGCTGCTGGCGGGCGCCGGTGAGTACATGGCGGGCCGGGTCGCCGACCTGGACGACGTGCGCAACCGGATCGTCGCGCGGCTGCTCGGGGTGCCGATGCCCGGTGTCCCGGACAGCGACGAGCCGTACGTGCTCATCGCCCGGGACCTCGCGCCGGCCGACACGGCGCTGCTCGACCCGGCGCTGGTGCTCGGGTTCGTGACCGAGGAGGGCGGGCCGACCAGCCACAGCGCCATCCTGGCGCGTGCCCTGGGCGTGCCGGCCGTGGTGGCGCTGCCCGGCGCCGGTGAGCTGGCCGAGGGTACGGAGATCGCGGTGGACGGTTCCACCGGCGAGATCTTCGTGGACCCGAGCGAGGAGAAGAAGGCGTCGCTGACCGAGGCCGCGGAGGCGCGGAAGGCCGCGCTGTCCGCTTCCAGCGGTCCGGGGGCCACGTCCGACGGGCACAAGGTGCCGCTGCTCGCCAACGTCGGCGGTCCGGCGGACGTGCCGGCCGCGGTGGAGGCGGGCGCCGAGGGCGTCGGTCTGTTCCGTACCGAGTTCCTCTTCCTGGACGACAGCAAGAAGGCGCCGTCCGAGGAGAAGCAGATCGAGGCCTACCGGAAGGTGCTCGAAGCCTTCCCGGAGGGCCGTGTGGTCGTGCGGGTGCTCGACGCCGGTGCCGACAAGCCGCTCGACTTCCTGACGCCGGTGGACGAGCCGAACCCGGCGCTGGGCGTGCGGGGGCTGCGGTCGCTGCTCGACCACCCGGAGGTGCTGCGGACGCAGCTGACCGCGCTGGCGAAGGCCGCCGAGGGTCTGCCCGTGTACCTGGAGGTCATGGCGCCGATGGTGGCCGACCGGACGGACGCCAAGGCGTTCGCCGACGCGTGCCGCGAGGCGGGGCTGCAGGCGAAGTTCGGCGCGATGGTGGAGATTCCGTCCGCCGCGCTCCGCGCCCGCTCGATCCTGCAGGAGGTCGAGTTCCTGTCGCTGGGCACGAACGACCTGGCCCAGTACACCTTCGCCGCCGACCGTCAGGTCGGCGCGGTGTCCCGGCTGCAGGACCCGTGGCAGCCTGCGCTGCTCGACCTGGTGGCGCTGTCCGCCGAGGCGGCCAAGGCCGAGGGCAAGAGCTGTGGTGTCTGTGGTGAGGCCGCCTCGGATCCGCTGCTCGCGTGTGTGCTGACGGGTCTGGGTGTCACCTCCCTGTCGATGGGCGCGGCGTCGATTCCGTACGTGCGGGCGACGCTGGCGAAGTACACGCTCGCGCAGTGCGAGCGTGCGGCGGCCGCGGCGCGTGCCGCGGACACGGCGCACGAGGCGCGGCTCGCCGCGCAGGCGGTGCTGTCCGGGGAGTGATCCCGGCGGCGTAGCGCGTGGTCCGGAGGGGCTTCCCGTCACCTGGTGGCGGGGAGCCCCTCCGGCGTGTCCGGGGTCAGGGGTGGTCGTGGTGGTGGGTGTCCGGGCCGGGGGCGAGGGGGAAGCCGGCGCGGTGGTCGACGCCGTGCTCCGGGGGCAGGGGTTCGCCGGTGCGGGCGTCGGTGCAGTAGGCGGCGAAGACCTCGGCCTCGGTGAGCGGGGCGAGGGTGCCGTCGGCGAGGCGCCAGCCGTGGAGCCGGTCGGGTTCGCCGGGGCGGCCGGCGCGCAGGACGAGTCCGCCCGGGGAGGCGAGGGTGATCCCGGCGGCGAGGACGGCGGCGAACTCGGTGGCGGCCGTGGGGTCGTGGTGGTTGGTGCCGTGGTCGTCGCGGGCGGTGTGGAGGACGGCGAGGAGGTGGTCGTCGGCGGCGGGGACGCTGCAGACGAGGTGGTGGGTGCCGGTCCCCGCGCCGTCGAGGAGGGCGAGGAGCAGGCGGGTGGCGCGGTCGAAGGCGTCCCTGCCGAGGTCCAGGCCGCAGTCCGCGCAGTCCCCGGCGGTGGCGAGGACGGTGGTGGCGTACTCCCAGGTGGCGCGGCGGACCGCGGTGTCGACGAGTTCGGGGAGGAGGGCGGTGAGGGGCTGGCCCGTGTAGGTGACGCGGGCGCCGGTGGTGGCCAGGTGGTCGGTGAAGCGGCTGCGGCTGGTGGGGTGGTCGGGGTCGAGACCGGTCTCGGCGCAGTAGGAGACGTACTCGTCGGGGTCGAAGAGGGCCACGGTGGTGTGGGCGCCTTGGCGGGCGAGCGCCTTGAGGAGGGCTTCGACCTCCTTGAGGTAGGTGGGGTGGTCATCGAAGGCGAAGGTGCGGTAGCGGCGCATGGCGGCGAAGTCCTGCTCGTCGGCGAGGAGGCCGACGGTGCTGGGGATCTCGCGGCGCAGGGCGCGGCGGAGGCGGGTCGTGGTGGTGGTCGTCATGGGTCCCCCTCGGATGCGGTGGTCTGATCACGGCGATCAGCGCTCACTCACCGTAATCGTCGGCACTGACAGTGACGGTTTGGCGGGGGGTGCGACGCGGTCGCGGATGAGGCGGTGCTGGGCCGCGCCGGCGCCGACGAGGGCGAGGCCGAGGAGGGGCCAGGCGAGGGGGCCCGCGGTCATGACGCCGGTGACGAGGAGGGGTCCGGCGAAGCGCTGGGTGGACTGGGCGAGGCCGTGGACGCCGAGGTAGGCGCCCTGCGCGTCGGCGGGGGCGAGGGCGACGGAGAGTTCCCACGAGGAGGTGGCGTGGAGGATCTCGGCGAAGGTGAGGGCGACGACGGCGACGGCGAGGGCGGTGATGGCGAGGGCGCGGCCGCCGGCGGCGGAGGCGGCGAGGGCGAGGGTGCCGAGGACGAAGAGGCCGCTGAGGGGGACGAGGAGGCGGCGGGCGGCGGGGGTGGTGGCGCCGAAGCGGGCGAGGGGGACCTGGAAGAGGACGACCAGGACGGTGTTGAGGACGAGGAGGAGCGGGGCGAGGCCGACGGGGGCGTCGGTGGCGTGGACGATCCAGAGGGGGATGGCCACCTGGAGGATGGTGTCGTCGAGGAAGAGGGCGGCGTCGGTGGCGGTGTAGCCGAGGAAGGTGCGGTCGCGCCAGGGGTTCGTGGGCCTGTCCCGGGGGGTGTCGTCCGCGGTGGCGGCGACGCGGGAGGGGGCGGGCGGTTCGGCGCAGCGCAGGGTGAGGACGGCGATGACGAGGTAGGAGAGGACGTTGCCGACCAGGAGCCAGGTGTACGCCTGGGTGGAGCCGGTGGCGAGGGCGGCCGCGGCGCCGAGGCCGCCGAGGGACCAGCCGATGTTGACGGTGGTGCGCTGGATGGCCTGGTAGCGGACGCGTTCGGTGCCGGCCTGGCGTGCGGCGTACAGCTTGATGAGGACGCTGCCGGCGCGGTCGGGGAGGGCGCCGAGGGCGGAGTAGAGGGTGAGGAGGAGGACGTGGTCGGTGGTGAGGAGGGCGAGGAGGCCGAGTCCGCGCATGAGCTGGGTGGCGGCGATGACGCGGACGAGGGGGAAGCGGTCGGCGAGGAGGCCGGCGAGCGGGGCTCCGGCTATGCCGACGCCGCCGGAGACGGTCATGAGCAGGCCGACCTGGCCGAGGGTCATTCCCGAGACATAGGTGAAGTAGAGGGCGGTGCAGGCGGCCCAGAGTCCGGTGCCGGTCTTGTCGATGATGCTGACGACGAGCATCCGGCGGCCGTCACGGCCTCCCGGGATGCGGTCGAGTGCGGTGCGGTGCCACGAGGACGGGCGGCTCACGCGGTTCCCCCTTGACGCGATTTATGTATTGATACATAGTTTGGAACGTGGCAACACAATATTCGATCCAGGGGACGACGGCCAAGGGGATTGCCGCGTCCGTCGAGCGCGGCGTGACCGAGGGCGAACTCGCCCCGGGCGACGCGCTGCCCCCCGTACGGAAGCTCGCGGACGACCTGGGGGTCAGTCCGGGCACGGTGGCGACCGCCTACAAGGAACTGCGCGCCCGGGGGCTGGTGGTGACCCGCGGCCGGGGCGGCACGGTCGTGGCCGAGGCGCCGTCGGTGGCGTCCCGGCGGCCGCCGCGGATGCCCGAGGGGCTGACGGACCTCGCCAGCGGACTGCCCGACCCCGCCTTCCTCCCCGTCCTCCACCCCCCGTCCGAGGTGCGCCCCGTCTACGGGTCGCACCGCGCCGCGCCGCGGCTCGCGGCCCTGGAGGAGCTGACCCGGGCGTGGTTCCGGCGGGACGGGGTGCCCGCGGGCCGGGTGACCTTCGCGCACGGGGCGCTGGACTGCGTCGCGCGGCTGCTCTCGGTGGAGCTCCGGCCGGGGGACGCGGTCGCCGTCGAGGACCCCGGCTTCCACCACCTGCTCGACCTGGTGCCCGCGCTGGGGCTGCGGATGGTGCCGGTGGCCGTGGACGGCGAGGGAATCACGCCGGACGCGCTGCGGGCGGCGCTGCGGGCCGGGGTGCGGGCGGTCGTCTTCAGCCCGCGTGCGCAGTGCCCCACCGGCGCCTCGCTCTCGGTCGCGCGGCGGGACGAACTGGGCGCGCTGTTCCGGGAGTTCCCCGAGGTCCTCGTGATCGAGGACGACTACCTCGCCGAGCTCGACGGGCCTCCGGCACCGACGGTGGGCGCCCTCGGGCCGGCCCGCTGGGCACAGGTGCGCACGGTCTCGAAGCGGCTCGGCGTCGACCTGCGGTGGGCGGGGCTGACGGGTGACGCGGTGACGCTCGCCCGGCACGACGGCCGGATGCTGATGACCTCCGGCTGGGTCAGCCACGTGCTCCAGGAGACCGTCGTCGGCCTCTTCTCCGATCCGGAGGTGGCGCGGCTCGTGGCGCGCGGGGAGGCCGCCTACGCCGAGCGGCGGCGGGCGCTGATCGACGCGCTCGGCGCGCGCGGCATCCGCGCGGTCGGGGCGGAGGGGCTGAACGTGTGGGTGCCGGTGCGGGACGAGTCGGCGGTGGTCAACGGGCTGCGGACGCACGGGTGGTGGGTGGCGGCCGGTGCCCGCTTCCGGATCGCCGCGCCGCCCGCCGTACGGATCACCGCGTCCGTCCTCGCGCCGGAGGCGGCGGAGCGGCTCGCGGCGGACTTCGCGCGGGTGCTCGGGGACGCGCAGGCCACGTACGGGGGGTGAGGCGGGGCCCCCGGGGGGGGCCGGTGTGGCGCGGGTCACGGGAACCCGGACGGACCGGCGGCCAGTACCCGGTGTGCAAGCAGAGATGAGAGAACGTTTCCGGGCCGGGGACCCCTCGGCGCTCGGTGAGGCGTACGACGAGCACGCGCGCGTGCTGTTCCAGTACGCGTACCGGATGTGCGGGGACCGGGCCGCTGCCGAGGACGTCGTGTCCGCGACCTTCCTGGAGGCATGGCGCTGCCGGGGCAAGGTCCACGCCGAGGGCGGGAGTCTGCGGCCGTGGCTGCTGGGCATCGCCACCAACGTCCTGCGCGGGGCCGCGCGGGAGGCGCGGCGGCGGGACGCCGCGCTGGCGCGGCTGCCCGACCCGGGGGTGCTCCCGGACTTCAGCGACGCGGTGGCCTCCCGGCTCGCCGACGAGGAGCGGCTGCGGGCCGCGCGCGTGGCCCTCGGCCGGCTCAGGCGCCGTGAGCGCGAGGTCTTCGGGCTCGTCGTGTGGGCCGGACTCGACTACGCGACGGCGGGCGAGGCGCTGGGCGTCCCCGTCGGCACGGTGCGGTCCCGGCTCTCGCGGGCCAGGGAGCGGCTGCGGTCGCTCGCCGAGGCGGAGCTGCGCGCCGGACGGCGCGGGCGGAGGCGGGGCGGGGCCGGTGACGGTCCGGGGCCCGGCTCCGTGGCCGGTCCCGGCGGCGGGGCCGGTGCGGCCTCCCGTACCGCGTCCTCCCCCGGCGCCGGACCCGGCCCCCTTCCCCCCTCGCCCCGCCCCGGGGCTCCTGACGCCGCCGAAGGGGCCCGCACGCGCGCGTGGCCCGGTGCCGGCGCGCCCTCCCTGCCCGTGAGCGCGGGCCGAACCGTCCTCGTCCCCCGAACCTCCCCGGAGAAGCAGGCATGAACGACATCGACCCCCGTCCTCAGGACGCGCTGCGCGCCGAGCTGACGGAGCTGCTGCCCCCGCCCGCCGTACCGGACTTCGCGCCGGAGCGGCAGCGGGAACTGCGGCGCGCCCTGCTGGCCTCGGCGCGGCCTTCGCGGCCCGCGGCGTGGTGGACCCGGAAGGCCGTGCGGTTCGCCGTGCCGGCCGTGGTGTGCGGCGTCGCGGCCGGTGCGGTGCTGGTCGCCGCTCCCCCGGAGCCGGGCGGGCGGCGTCCGGCGGTGCGCGCGGAGGACGGTGCTTCCGCGGTGCTGTCGCGGGCCGCGCTCGCCGCCGCCTCGGCGCCGGCGCCGGACGCGCGGCCGGAGGAGTTCGTGTACGTGGAGAGCCTGGTGTCCCGGGCGGCCCTTCCGGCGGGCGGCGGCGGCGCCGTGGTGGAGCCCGTGCACCGGCGGCAGGTGTGGCTGTCGGCCGACGGGAGCCGGCCCGGGCTGCTGCGGGAGGAGGGGGCCGGGGACAGCGAGCTGGCGCCGCGGCTGCCCGTGTACGAGGTGGAGCGCCCCGGGGCCGAGCCCCGGAAGACCTTCCTGGAGACCGGGGAGCCGTCCGTGAAGGACCCGACGCACGCCTTCGTGGCGGGGCTGCCCACGGACCCGGAGGCGCTGCTGCGGCTGGTGCGGGAGCAGGGCCGTACCGGCGGCGGCGACGCGGACCAGCGGGCGTTCTCGGCGATCGGGACGCTGCTGGCCGAGACCTGGGCGCCGCCCCGGGTGACGGCCGCGCTGTTCGAGGCGGCGGCGCGGATCCCGGGGGTCGTGGTGGTGCCCTCGGCGCGGGACGCGGCGGGCCGGGAGGGCGTGGCCGTGGCCCGTACCGCCGGCGGGGAGCGGACCCAGTGGGTCTTCGACCGGTCGACCTCGGCCTTCCTCGGGGAGCGGACCGTGCTCGTCTCGGCCTCGGCCGCCGGTCCGGCGGGGACGGTGCTGAGCGAGACGGCCGTGCTGACCAAGGCGTCGGTGGCGCGGGCCGGGCAGCTGCCCGGCTGAACCGGTCCGTGACGGAGAGGGGCGCCCCGCGTGGGGCGCCCCGTGTCGTGTCAGGCGCGGCGGGCGGCCGCGAGGGACTCGTAGAAGCGCAGGAGGTCGAGGTCGTCGACCGATCCCGCGTTGACGGCCTTCTCCAGGGGGGTGCCCTGGAGGAGGCGCTTGACGGGGACCTCGATGCGCTTGCCGGTGAGGGTGTGCGGGACGCCGGGGACCTCGATGATCTCGTCGGGGACGTGGCGCGGGGACAGTTCGGCGCGGATGGTGGCCTTGATCCGGCCGATCAGGGCGTCGTCGAGGGTCGCGCCCTCGGCGAGGTGGACGAAGAGCGGCATCCAGTAGCCGCCGTCCGGTTCCTCCAGGCCGATGACGAGGGATTCCCGGATCTCCGGGAGCCGTTCCACCGCCTCGTAGATATCGGCGCTCCCCATGCGGACGCCCTGGCGGTTGAGGGTGGAGTCGGAGCGGCCGTGGATGACGACCGAGCCTCGGTCGGTGATCGTGATCCAGTCGCCGTGGCGCCACGCGCCGGGGAACATCTCGAAGTAGCTGTCGCGGTAGCGGCTGCCGTCGGGGTCGTTCCAGAAGTGGATCGGCATGGACGGCATGGGGCGGGTGACGACGAGTTCGCCGACCTCCCCGACGACGGGCTTGCCGGACGGGTCCCAGGACTGGAGGTCGGTGCCGAGGCCGGCGGCCTGGAGCTCGCCGATGTGCACGGGCAGGGTGGGGACGGCCCCCGCGAAGCAGGAGCAGACGTCGGTGCCGCCGCTGACGCTGGCGATCCACAGGTCCTCGCGGACCTCGTCGTGGAGCCAGCGGAAGCCGTCGGGCGGCAGCGGGGAGCCGGTGGTGGCGACGCACCCGACGGCGGAGAGGTCGAAGTCGCGGCCCGGGTGGACGTCGGCCTTGGCGCAGGCCATCACGTAGGCCGCGGAGGTGCCGTACAGGGTGGCGCCGGTGCGCTCGGCGACGCGCCACTGGGCGCCGGTGTCCGGGTAGCCGGGGCTGCCGTCGTACAGGACGACGGTGGTGCCGGTGAGGAGGCCGGAGACGAGGAAGTTCCACATCATCCAGCCGGTGGAGGTGTACCAGAAGAAGACGTCCTCGGGGCCCAGGTCGCAGTGGAGGCCGAGCTGCTTGAGGTGCTCGATCAGGATGCCGCCCTGGGACTGGACGATCGCCTTCGGCAGGCCGGTGGTGCCGGAGGAGTACAGGACCCACAGGGGGTGCGCGAACGGCACCTGCTCGAAGACCGGTTCCGCGTCGGCGGCGACCAGGTCCGCCCAGTCGAGGGCGCCCTCGGGGGCCGGGGTGCCGAGGAGCGGGATGTGGACGACGGCGCGGAGGGTGGGGAGCTCGGCGCGCAGCTCGGCGACGGTGTCGCGGCGGTCGTGCTCCTTGCCTCCGTAGCGGTAGCCGTCGACGGTGAAGAGGACGACCGGTTCGACCTGCTGGAAGCGGTCGAGGACGGAGCGGGCGCCGAAGTCGGGGGCGCAGGAGGTCCAGACGCCGCCGACCGCGGCGGTGGCGAGGAGGGCGACGACGGCCTGGGGGACGTTCGGCAGGTAGCCGCTGACGCGGTCGCCGGGGCGGACGCCCAGGGCGCGCAGTTCGGCGGCGAGCGAGCCGACCTGGCGGCGCAGCTCGGCCCAGGTGACCGGGGTCGGCTCGTGGGTCTCGTCCACGTGGAGGAGCGCCGTGTCGTGGGGGCGTTCGGCGGCGGCGCGCAGGGCGTGCTCGGCGTAGTTGAGGGTGGCTCCGGGGAACCATTCGGCGCCCGGCATCGAGCGGTCGCCGAGCACGCGCGCGTACGGGGTGGAGAAGCGGACGTCGAACCATTCGGCGACGGCCTGCCAGAAGGTCTCCAGCTCCTCGACGGACCAGCGGTGCAGGGCCGGGTAGCCGCCGTCGGCGGGGGCGCCGTGGTGTTCGGCCGCCCACGCCTGGAAACGGGTGACGGCGGCGTGGGCGACGCGCTCCTCGTCCGGCTGCCAGAGCGGCTCGGTCGGCTCGGTCGGCGCAGTTGTCATCGGGTGGCTCCCTGGCTGTACGCGGGTCGGCGTGTGTCGCGCGCACGCGCGGGGGTGTGCGCGTGACGCGGCTGACAGGACGATGCCATGGGAGCGGCGTTCGCACCAGGGCCGTCCGCACATCGTCGGCGAGTTGAACATGTGCTCCCACCACGGGTGAACGGCAGCTGAACGAGGCCCGTATCGCCGCTGGTGGGTGGCAGGGTGACCGGCATGGACGGTCGTGGACTGGTGCGTGCGGTGAGGGTGTTCGGTGCGGCGGGGGTGTTCGGTTCGGTGGGGGTCCTCGGTTCGGTGCGGGGGCTGAGGACGGTACGGGCGGCGTGGCGGCGGCGCAGGACGGACGCGGCGGGGCTGCCGCCGCGGGGGGCGGAGCGGGCCCGGGTGCCGGGGCCCGCGGAGGGTGCCGAGCCGCTGCCGGGCGGGGGGACCGTGCGGTTCGCCCGGTCCTCGCTGCGGGTGTGCGTGTCGGCGGGCGGCACGGTGTTCTGGGGGTGGGACGGGGCGGAGCCCGGGCCCTCCTACGCGCTGGCGGGGGCGGCGCCCGAGCCGGATCCGCGGGCGGTCCTGGAACCGGACACGGACGGCGGCTGGCGGGTGGTGTCGGAGCGGGTGACGGTGGCGGTCTCGCGGCACGGGGCGGTGGAGATCCGCACGCCCGGCGGGGTGACGCTCCGCCGCGACCTGCCGCCGCGCTGGTGGGAGCCGGTGGGCGGCGGTCCGTCGCGGTGGGCGCAGCGGGCCGAGGTGCCGGCGGACGCGCGGTTCTTCGGACTGGGCGGGCGGTCGGCGGGGCCGCGGCTGCGGGACGGCTCGTACCGGCTGTGGAACACGGATCCCGGGGGGCGGTTCGGGCCGGGCGACGATCCGCTGTACATCACGATGCCGGTGCAGTTCGTGGTCGCGGACGCGGGGACGCACCTGGCCTTCCACGACAGCAGCTGGGACGGGCGGGTGACCCTCGCGGAGGGCGAGGAGGGCGCGGGGTCGGGGCACGACCGGCCGGGCACCGCCGAGGTGCGGATGGAGGGCGGGCCGCTGCGGTGCTGGGTGGTCGTCGGGACCCCCGCGCGCGTGCTGCACAACTGGGCCGCGCTGACCGGCGCGCCGGCGCTCCCGCCCGCGTGGGCGCTGGGGCCGCAGCACGCGCGCTGGGGCTTCGGCAGCGCGGCCGAGGTGCGGCGGGTGGTGGCCGGGTACCGGGAGCGGGGGCTGCCGCTGTCGGCGGTCCATCTGGACATCGACCACTACGACGGGCACCGGGTGTTCACGGTGGACCGGGAGCGGTTCCCCGATCTGCCGGGGCTCGCGGAGGAGCTGCGGGGGCAGGGCGTGCGGCTGGTGTCGATCGTCGACCCGGCGGTCGCGGCGGAGCCGGGGAACGTGGTGTACGAGGAGGGGCGGGCGGCCGGGGCGTTCGTGCGGGACGCGCGGGGCGAGGAGGCGCGGGGGGTGGTGTGGCCCGGGGAGTGCGCCTTCCCGGACTTCACCGATCCGGCGGTGCGGGAGTGGTGGGGCGGGCTGTACGAGGAGCGGCTCCGGCAGGGTTTCTCGGGCGTGTGGCACGACATGAACGAGCCGGTGTCCTTCGCGGCCTTCGGCGACCCGACGCTCCCCCGGTCGGCCCGGCACCACCTGGACGGGCGGGGCGGCGACCATCGGGAGGCGCACAACGTGTACGGGCTCCTGATGGCCCGGGCGGGGTACGAGGGGCTGCGGCGGCTGCGCCCCGAGGAGCGGCCGTTCCTCTTCACGCGCGCGGGGTGGGCGGGGATGCAGCGGTACGGGGGCACCTGGTCGGGCGACGTGGCCACCGGGTGGCCGGGGCTGCGGGCCTCGCTCGCGCTGGTCCTGGGGCTCGGGCTGTGCGGGGTGCCGTACTCGGGGCCGGACGTCGGCGGCTTCGACGGGAGTCCGTCGCCGGAGCTGTTCCTGCGCTGGTTCCAGCTGGGTGCCTGGCTGCCGCTGTTCCGGACGCACGCTGCGCTGGGGGCGGGGCGGCGGGAGCCGTGGGAGTTCGGTCCCGAGGTGCTGGAGCACGCGCGCGTGGCGCTGGCCGAACGCGAGCGGCTGCACCCGTACTTCGTGACCCTGTCCCGGCTGGCGCGGATGACGGGCGCGCCCTATGTGCGGCCCGTGTGGTGGGGGACGCCGGAGGACCGGGCCCTGCGGGAGTGCGAGGACGCCTTCCTGCTGGGCGACGGGCTCCTGGTGGCGCCGGTCCTGCACCGGGGGGCGGACCGGCGGGCGGTCCGGCTGCCGCGCGGCCGCTGGTACGACACGGCGACCGGCGAGGCGTACGAGGGTCCCGGGCAGGTGCTGCTCGACGCGCCCCTCGCGCGCGTGCCGGTGCTGGCCCGGGCGGGCGCGGTCCTTCCCGTGCGGGGCGAGGACGGCGAACTGGTGCTGGAGGTGTGGGCGCCGGCGGCGGGCCGGACGGGCGGCGGTCTCGTCGTCCGCGACACCGGCGACGGCTGGGAGACCGCGGAGATCGAGCGCTACCAGTCGCGGCTGGTGGAGGGCCGGGTCGTGGTGGAGCGGGTGACGGAGGCGGGGACGGTGGAGCCGGAGGCGGAGGTGCGGGTGCGGGGGTTGTGAGGGGCGGGGGTGCGGGGAGACAGGGGTGCGGGCGGGGGCGCCGGGGCTGGGGGGGACGGGCGGACGCGGGGACGGGCGGACGCGGCGCCGAACGACCGCGAAGCCGGACGCGCGCGGGGCCGGGCCTTGCTCCCGGGTGCGTCGGGGGCGTTGTCGGACCCTGCGCCTAGCATCCGGTCCATGCATCCCGAGTCCTTGTTGAGCGGTGTCGTCGAGCTTCCCCCGGGCCGTGTGGTCACGGCCGGCGAGGAGGAGGGCTGGGCGCTCCCGTTGTGGCTGAGCGACGGGCCCGCGCCCCACGGGGCGTGGGGGCGGATCCGCGTGGCGCACGCGCGTACGGGGCTGTGGCCGCTGCTGCTCGAACCGCTGGGGGGAGAGCGGGACTTCCGTCCGTGGGCGTCGGGCGAGCTGTACCCCGGCGGGGTGACCCGTCCCGCCGGCCACGACCCGGCGGCGGTCCTCGCGGAGTGGTGGGAGGGGTGCGCCGCGGTCGACGAGGAGGACGCCCCGCTCTCCGCGGAGGAACGGCTCGCCGTCACCGCCCCCTACGGCGCGGTCTGGCCGGGGCTCGCGCCCGGGCGGTCGCCCGCGGAGGATCCCGACGCGCTCGCGGCGGAGCACGCGGAGGTCTTCCTGTCCTTCGGCGCCGAGGCGCGCCTGGGGCTGGTCGGGGCCGGGTCCGGGGCGGAGGCGCTCGCCGTGGTGGGCTGGTCGGGGCCGGCCAACCACGAGAACGACACGGCGCGGATCGCCGCGGTCGTCACCGACTGGGAACGGCGCTTCGGGGCGCGGGTGTTCGCGGTCGGGTTCGACACCCTGCGGCTCTCCGTCGCCGCTCCCCCGGCCACCCCGGAGGAGGCGCTGCCGGTCGCCGCCGAGCACTTCGCCTTCTGCCCGGACAACGTCCGGCAGGGGTCGGTGAAGGACCTCGCCGAGTACGCGGAGCACTTGGTGGGCGCCGACGTGTGGACCTTCTGGTGGGACTGAGCCCGGTGTGACCGAGCGGCGTCCGGATCAGCCGTACGCGCCCGCGAACCACTTCCCCGCCGCCTCGGTGTGGAGGGGGAAGACCAGTTCGCGCGGTTCCGGCAGGACGAGGCGGGCGGAGGTCTCCGGGGTCGGGACGAAGGCCGGGAGGGAGTGGGCGGGGACGGGCGGGAGGAGGCCGAAGAGGAGGAGGTGTTCGCCGGAGCTGAGGGCGTCGGCGAGGCGGACGGCGGCGGGGTCGGCCTCCAGTCCGGTCTCCTCGCGGAGTTCGCGGACCACGGCGGTGCGCCAGTCCTCGCCGTGGTCGATGAAGCCGCCCGGGAGGGCGGTGCCGCCGTGGCCGGGGTGGATGGCGCGGGTGACGGCCAGGAGGCCGGTGCCCGCCGGGCCCGTCACCGGGAGGAGGGCCACGGCCACCGGGAGGGGGTTGCGGTAGGCGGTGGTGGCGCAGCCGGGGCAGGTGCGGGGCCAGGCGGTGGTGCCGGGCGGATAGGGGGCTCCGCAGGCGGAGCAGTGGGAGTGGGGCGCGGGGTCGGTCACCTGGGGACCGTACGCGATGGGGTTTCGCGGTGGGGGCGGAACTGGTAGACCCGGTGCGCATGAATGGACTTGCCTCTGCCCTGCGCGCCCTCGCCGTCACGGGTGCTGCCGCCCTGCTCGCGTTCGCCGGGTCCGCCGCCTCGCCCGCAGCCGCCGTTCCCGCCGCCTCCCCCGCCCGCTCCGTTCCCGAGCCGAAGGCGCCGCGGGAGTTCGTGGCGCTGGACTCGGTGGACCGGACCGTCCTCCAGGAGATGCGGTACACCACGGCGCACAACTTCGTGGGGGAGCCGATCGACGGGTACCGGCAGCCCCTGTGCCTGCTGACCCGCCCGGCGGCGGAGGCGCTGCACCGGGCGCAGACGCGGCTGCTGGCGCGGGGGTACACGCTGAAGGTGTACGACTGCTACCGGCCGCAGCGGGCGGTGGACCACTTCGTGCGGTGGGCACAGGACCTGGCGGACGAGCGGATGAAGGCGGAGTTCTATCCGCTGGTGGCCAAGGAGCGGCTGTTCGCTGACGGGTACATCGCGGAGAAGTCCGGGCACAGCCGGGGGTCCACGGTGGACCTGACGGTGGTGCGGCTGCCCGCGGCGCGCACGCGCGCGTACGTGCCGGGCGAGGAGCTGACGTCGTGCTCCGGGCCGCGGGAGGAGCGGTTCCCGGACAGCTCGGTCGACATGGGGACCGGGTACGACTGCTTCGACACGCTCTCGCACACCGAGGATCCGCGGATCACGGGTGTCCAGCGGGCCAACCGGCAGCTGCTGAAGGGCGCGCTGGAGGCGGAGGGGTTCGTGAACCTGCCGGAGGAGTGGTGGCACTTCACCTTCAAGCCGGAGCCGTTCCCCTCGACGTTCTTCGACTTCCCGGTGGCGCGCAGGTCGGTGGCCGGGCACTGACGTCTTCCGCCTCCGGGGAGGCCGTGCCAGACTCGCCACCAGATTCCTGACGCTACGTCAGATCAGTGGGAGGTCCCGGAGATGGCACGGACGCGCGGGCCGGTGGTGCCCGGCTGGTTCACCGACGACACGGTCCCGGACGGGGAGTTCCGGCTGCTCGGCACCCGGTGCACGGCCTGCGCGGCGGTGTTCTTCCCGCGCGAGGACGAGGCCTGCCGCAATCCGGCCTGTCCGGGCGGCGGCACGCTCGCCGAGACGCCGCTGTCGCCGCGCGGGCGGGTCTGGTCGTACACCGACGGGCGGTACCGGCCGCCCGCGCCGTACGTCTCCGACCCGGACGCGCCCTGGGAGCCGTACACGCTCGTCGCGGTCGAGCTCGCGGCGGAGGGGATGGTGGTGCTCGGGCAGGCCGCGCCCGGGGTGCGGACGGCGGACCTCGCGGTGGGCATGGAGGTCGAGGTCGTGCCCGGGGTGCTCGGCGAGGAGGCCGGGCACGTGTGGACGACCTGGCGGTGGCGGCCCGTGGCGACGGAGGAGCGCGCGTGAACGACGTCGCCGTCATCGGGGCCGGGATGCACCCCTGGGGCAAGTGGGGGCGGAGCTTCGTCTCCTACGGGACCGCCGCCGCCCGCGCCGCGCTCGCCGACGCGGGCGTGGAGTGGGCGGACATCGGATCCGTCGTCGGGGCCGACACCGTGCGCTGCGGCTACCCGGGGTACGTGGCCGGGGCGACCTTCGCGCAGGCGCTGGGCTGGCAGGGCGCGCGGGTGACCAGCGTGTACGCGGCCTGCGCCTCGGGCGCCCAGGCCATCGGCGCGGCCCGGGCGCAGATCCTGGCCGGGCTCGCCGACGCGGTCCTCGTCGTCGGCGCCGACTCCACCCCCAAGGGCTTCTTCGCCCCGGCGGGCGGGGACCGGCCCGACGATCCGGACTGGCTGCGCTTCCGGATCCTCGGCGCGACCAACCCCGCCTACTTCGCGCTCTACGCCCGCCGCCGGATGGCCCTGTACGGGGACACCGTCGAGGACTTCGCGCAGGTCAAGGTGAAGAACGCGGCGGCCGGGGCGCTCAACCCGCTGGCCCGCTACCGGAAGCCGGTGACGGCCGGGGAGGTCGCCGCCTCCGCGGTGGTCGCCGATCCGCTGCGGCTGCTCGACATCTGCGCCACCTCGGACGGCGGGGCGGCCCTGGTGCTGTCCAGCCTGGACTTCGCGCGCCGGCACGGGCATCCGGACCCGGTGCGGATCCGGGCGGTGTCGACGGTCTCCCCCACCTACCCCAAGGCCGTGCTCGACCTGCCCGACATCGCGACCGACTCGACCGCCGCGCTCGCGCCCTCGCCGCACACCTTCCGCGCATCGATCGCGCGGGCCGCGTACGAGGAGGCGGGGCTCGGTCCCGAGGACCTGTCGCTGGCCGAGGTGTACGACCTGTCCACGGCCCTGGAGCTGGAGTGGTACGAGGACATCGGCCTGTGCGGCCCAGGGGAGGGCGCCAAACTGCTCCGGGACGGGGTGACCCGGCTCGGCGGCGCGCTGCCGGTGAACACCAGCGGCGGGCTCGCCTCCTTCGGGGAGGCCGTGCCCGCGCAGGCGATCGCCCAGGTCTGCGAGCTGACCCGGCAGCTGCGCGGCCAGGCCGGCGACCGGCAGGTACCGGGCGCGCGGGCCGGGATCACCGCCAACCAGGGCCTGTTCGGGCACGGGTCGGCGGTGGTGGCGGTCCGCTGAGGGCCGCCGCCCGCGACGGGTCCACGCGCGCGCGTGGCGGCCGGAGCCGTACCGCTCAGGTCGCCACGGGCTCGTGCCCCCGGTCGGCGAGGACGAGGGCGTGCTCGACGACGGCGACGAGGACGCTCTTGACCGACTCGCGGTCGCGGGCGTCGCACATCAGCAGCTCGACCTCGGGATCGAGGTCGAGCGCCGCCCGCACGGTCTCCGTCGGATAGCGGCGGGCGCCCTCGAAGCAGTTGACGGCCACCGTGAAGGGGATGCCGCGCCGCTCGAAGTAGTCGATGGCGGCGAAGCTGTCCTCCAGGCGGCGGGTGTCGGCGAGCACGACCGCGCCGAGCGCCCCCTGTGCCAGTTCGTCCCAGAGGAACCAGAAGCGGTCCTGGCCGGGGGTGCCGAAGAGGTACAGGACGAGGTCCTCGCGGAGCGTGATCCGGCCGAAGTCCATGGCGACCGTGGTGGTCGTCTTGGCCTCGACGCCGTGCAGGTCGTCCACGGGACGGCCGGCCTCGGTGAGGACCTCCTCGGTCCGCAGCGGCCGGATCTCGCTGACCGTGCCGACCAGCGTCGTCTTGCCGACCCCGAACCCGCCGGCGACCAGGATCTTCAGGGTCACCGGCTCGACGGGGGTCTTCTTGCGGCTAGAGCGCCCGAAGGCCATTGATCACCTCGCGGAGGATGCTCACGTCCGGCAGCTGGGCCGGCGGAACGGGGCGGGTCACACGGACGAGTTCCTCGTCGACGAGATCGCCGACCAGGACCCGGACCACCCCGACGGGGAGGTCCAGTCCGGCGGCGAGCTCGGCGATCGACTGGGGCTGCTCGGAGCAGCGTTCGACGATCTCCACGTGTTCCGGGGAGAGCGACTGGTCACGGCCGGGGTCGTCGGCGGCGGGCTCGGGGACCACCACGGCGATGAGGTCGAGCCGGTGGCGGCCGGCGGCGCTCGTCCGGCCGCGGGTCATCGCGTACGGACGGACGACCGGGCCCGCGTCGTCGTCGTACCAGTGGTGGGGGACGGCCGTCCGCCGGCCGGGGGCCTCCCGGTCGGGCTGGTCGCGCTCGGCTGCGTCGCTCATGCGGGGCGGCTCACCCTCCCGTGGGCAGACCGGTCCGGGGGGCCGTGCCGAGGTGGGTGCCGACCCGCTTGACCATGAGCGTCATCTCGTAGGCGACCTGGCCGACGTCGGAGTCGGAGTCGGCGAGGACGGCGAGGCAGCTGCCGTCGCCCGCGGCGGTGACGAAGAGGAAGGCGTCCTCCAGCTCGACCACGGTCTGGCGGACCCTGCCCGCCTCGAAGTGGCGGCCGACGCCCTTGGCGAGGCTGTGGAAGCCGGAGGCGACGGCGGCGAGGTGCTCGCCGTCCTCGCGGCTCAGGTCCTTCGACGCGCCGGTGGGCAGGCCGTCGCTGGACAGCACCAGGGCCTTGCGGATGGCGGCGACGCGCTCGACCAGCTCGTCGAGGAGCCAGTTGAGCTCGCCGTTGCCCTGGACGGAGCTGCTGGTGCTTGCTGCGGCGTTCGGTGCGGTCATCGACCGTCCCCCTCGGGTGTCGTTCCGTGTGCTGTGCTGTCGTCCGGGTCGGCGCCGTGCCGGCGGCCGCGCTGCCAGCCGCGCTGCATGGCGGCCATGCGGGCCCGCACCTCCTCGGCGTCGCGCTCGAAGTCGTCCCCGTCGGGTCCGGGCCCGTCGGGCCGGGCCTCGGGGGCCGGCCGGTCGGACTCGCGCAGCTGCGGCACGAGGCTGGCCTGCCGGACCCGGCGCGGCAGCCCGTCGAACCCTTCCGGGGCGGCGGCGGGCTCGCGGACGGGCTCGGGCGCCCCGGGCGGCGGCGTCGGAGCCGTACGGGCGTCGGCGGTGCCCTCCGGGCGGACCGGGACGAGCGTGGGGCCGGCGGGGCGCGGCGGCACCCGGTGGTCCTCGTCGCGGCCCGGGCCGGGGGCCGGATGGGCGCGGCCGGGCTCGTCGAGCCGCCGGCCCCGGTCGACGACCAGGGTCGGCTGACGGCGGCGCGGCAGCGGCGCCGGGCCGTGGGCGCCGTCGTCGCCGGCCGGGTCGTCCTCGCCGCGGCCCGAGGTCTGGTCGGGGGCCTGCTGGTGCTGCTCGGCGGCCGGGACGAGCCCGGTGCGGCGGCGCTGGGGGCGGAAGAGGCCGCCGCGCTCGCTGTCGCTGTCGAGGAGGTCGGCGGAGCGGTCGAGGAGCGCGTCCAGGTCGTCGGCGCCGAGCGGCGGCTCCAGCTCGACGGGGCCGTCCAGGGGGCGGGCGGCGTCGCCGCCCTCCGGCGTCGTCCCGTCCGCCAGATCGGGCACGCGCGCGAGGGCGGGCCGACGCTGCGGGAGCGGGGCCTCGTCGAGCACGCCCGCGGGCGCCCCGGAGGCCGTACGGGATCCGCCGGAGGCGTGCCGCGCTTCGCCCTCCGCCGGGCGCGGGTCGAGGGTCTTGCGGTCCAGGCGGAAGCCCGCGCCCTGCGTCTCGGGGGCGTCGGTGAGCAGCGCGGCCGGGATGAAGACGACCGCGGTGGTGCCGCCGTACGGGGAGGTCTGGAGCGAGACCCGGACGTTCTGGCGCTGGGCGAGGCGGCTGACCACGAACAGGCCGAGCCGGTCGGTGTCGGAGAGCTCGAACTCGGGGGTCTCGGCGAGCCGCAGGTTGGCGTCGAGGAGGACGTCGGGGCTCATGCCGAGGCCGCGGTCGTGGATCTCCAGCGTGAAGCCGTTGGCGACGCGCTCGCCGAGGACCTGGACGGCGGTGTGCGGCGGGGAGAACACGGTGGCGTTCTCCAGGAGTTCGGCGATGAGGTGGGTGAGGTCGGCGACGGCGGGACCGCCGACGCCCAGCCGGGGCAGCCGGCGGACCTCGACGCGCTCGTAGTCCTCGACCTCGGCGACGGCGGCCCGGACCACGTCCATCAGCTGGACGGGCTTGCGCCACTGGCGGGAGGGGGCGGCGCCGGAGAGGATCACCAGGCCCTCGGCGTGGCGGCGCATGCGGGTGGTGAGGTGGTCGAGGCGGAAGAGGTCCGCCAGCTCCTCGGTGTCCTCGGTGCGCCGCTCCATGGTGTCGAGCAGGGTGAGCTGGCGGTGGAGCAGGACCTGGTTGCGGCGGGCGAGGTTGACGAAGACCTCGGAGACGCCGCGGCGCAGCTCGGCCTGTTTGACGGCGGCCTCGACGGCGGCGCGCTGGAGGGTGTTGAGGGCCTGGCCGACCTGCCCCACCTCGTCCTCGCCGTACCGCAGGTGGGGCACCTCGGTCTCGACGTCGACGTGCTCGCCGGCGGCGAGGCGGCGCATGACGCTCGGCAGGCGGACGCCGGAGACCTCCTGGGACTCCTTCTGGAGGCGGCGCAGGTCGCGGACGAGGGAGCGGCCGACGCGGACCGAGATGCCGACGGAGGCGAGGAGAGCGAGGAAGCCGAGGACGCCGGCGACGCCCGCCTTGAGCAGCACGCTGTAGGCGGCGGGCTGCACGCGGTCCTGGTAGCGGTCGCCGGCGGCGGTGTTGGCGCGGGCGAGCTCGTCGAGGACGGGGCTGGCCTCGTCCTGCCAGTAGGCGGCGGTGGCGCTCCTGGGCCGCTCGGTCGGGCCCTCCTTGATGAAGGCCTCCTCGGTCGTGCGCAGGGCCGTCGTCTCGGGGCTGCGCCAGTACTGCTCGAAGCGCCGCCGCTCGGAGGCGGGGAGGAGTTCGAGGTTGACCTCGTAGAACTGCTTGCGCACGGCGACGAGGTCGGAGACGGCGCGGACCTCCTGGGCGGTGACCCGGTCGGCGACGAGCGCGGAGAGGACCAGGGCGTCCTCGCGGGAGAGGAGTTCGCGGGCCCGGGTGATGCCGACGAGGGCGCGGCCCTGCTTGTCCATCTCGACGTTCTCCAGCGCGTGGAGGGTGACGAGGAAGCTGTAGCAGGGGTCGACCAGGCGGTTGTAGAACTCCAGGGCCTGGAGCCGGCCGATGCTGCGCCTCTCGACCGAGCGGCGCAGGGAGGAGATCTCCTCGAAGGCGGTGAGGAGCGAGTTGAGCTTCTGGGTGGTGACCGGGCGCATCTCCTCGCGGACGCCGGGGTCCTGGGCGTTGGAGCGGATGCGGGCGATCTGGCGGTCGGTGGCGAGGCGGGCCTCGCGGAGCTGGGTGAGCGCGTCGGAGCCGCGCGGGTCGGCGAGGTAGACGAGGGACTGGCGGCGTTCGAGCTGGATGACCCGGGCCGTGTCCTCGATGGGGTAGCCGACCTTGTCGACGATGTAGCCGACGTCCAGGAGCTGGTCGGCCTCGCGTCCGGTGAGGACGGTGGAGAAACCCCAGAGGCCGGTCAGGGAGACGAGCGGTACGAGGAGCAGCGCCACGATCTTCCGGCGGATGGACTTCCCGCGAAAGCGCATGGCCTCCCCCAGTACGGCCTCCGCGGCCACGGAGGTCACTCGAACGGCGTCGCCGCGTCAACACGGCGCGTCAACCTTCGGCTTCAACAAACGGCGGCGTGAGCCTACTACTGCATCGCGACCATCTCGAAGGTGTGTCTGAGCGATTTTCAGCCTGCTGAGTGAGCGTTGATCATGAGATGTCCTGGTATTCCAGGAGTTCGGATCGGTCACTGTGGCGCAGGACACGTGACGGTGCGCTATTTTCCGCCCTGGGCGCAATGGCTGGAATCATTCGTTCCGCTCGCGATGTCGGGTGATGCGGGGAAACCTTTTCCCTGTCCGGAGCGTCATGAAGTACGGGGGAACGCTCTGCCCTTGGAGGGGCGGGCCGCGCGCCGGCCGCGCGCGCCGTGTAGGACCGCCGGATCCGGGCAGCCGTCCCTGAGAGCGCCGTGCGGTGGGGAGTGACGAAAACATGGAAGACGAGACGCGGACCGCGGGTCAGTTGTGGGTGGAGGACGAGCGCGGACTGCGGAGGATGCCGGATCCGGTGCGGAACGCCGCGGTGCGGGCGGTGATGATCATGTCGGTGACGATCATCCTGGCCGTGGTCGCCTTCCTCACCTCGGTCACCAGCTCGTGGCTGGCCTATCCGATGACGATCGCGGCCGTGGTCGCGACGGTGGTGGCCACCTGGAGCGTGCTGGACATCTGGATCACCCGCCAGGTCTGGCGGCAGCGCGACGGCGTGGTCTCCGAGCCGAGCAGCACCGCCTACGCGGCGCGGCGGGAGCGGGTGGTGGAGGAACAGGTCGCCTGACGGGACGCGGCCGGGCGGCCGTACGCGGCCCGGCGGCCGTACGCGGTACCTGGTCCCCCGGCCGGACGGTCGGGCGGCGGTGCGTGGAGGAAGGCCCGGCCCCCTGGGCGGTTTCCAGGGGGCCGGGCCTTTCCCGTGCCCGGGGCGCGGCGGGCCGGGCGGGGCCTACGGCGCGGTGGGCGGCTGCTCGTCCTGGTGGCGGCGGAACATCCGGGTCGCCTTGATCTCGCCGTGGATCGTCTCGCCCTCGCCGGCCGGCTGCGGCAGGCCCGGGCGCAGGTGCTCCTCGACGCTGATGTACTTCAGGCCGGCCCGCAGGTCCGCGTCGTTGCGCAGCCGGATCACCAGCGGGAACTCGGCCAGCGCCGTGGTGTCGAACAGGCCCGTGGTGTAGAGCAGCTGGACGCCGAGCGCGTCCGACACGGCCCTCTGGAGCTCCAGCAGGTACGTGGCGTTGGCCCGGCCGATCGGGTTGTCGAGGAACAGCGTGCCCGCGTGCCGGTGCTTGTCCCGGCCCCGGTCGTTGGAGCGCAGCGCCGCCATCGTGCAGTACAGGGCGATGGCCGCGGTGAGCAGCTGGCCCCCGGAGAAGACGTCGCCCATCTGCCCGACCGGCACCCGCTCGGCGCGCAGCACCGCGTCCGGCTTGAGGATCTCGACGGCGACGCCCTTGGGTTCGAGGGCCGCCTGCACCCCGCGCAGCAGCAGCGACATGCCGTCGCGGCGCAGGTCGGAGTTCTTCTTCACGGCGGCGCGGGTCGCCTCGTCGACGACCTCGCCGAGGCGCTCGGCGAGGGTGGCCTGGTCGGGCTCCTCGAAGCGGATCCGCAGGAACTCCTGGCCCGACCACTCGCCGAGGCCCTCGGGGAGCCGGGAGAGCCGCTGGGCGGAGCGGAGGGTGGCCAGCGAGGTCTCCACGAGGCCGCGCAGCCGGTCCACGATCGACTCGCGGTTGCGCTCCAGCTGGGCCAGCTCGTCGGTGAGGACGCGCAGCCGGGGCGCGAAGGCCTCGGCCCACTTGGCGGCGTGCTCGGGCAGCGCGGAGGCGGGCAGTTCGCGGATCTGCTGGCGGGCCGGGGTGCGGACCTGCTCGTAGCGGGTGGAGTTGGCGTGCCGGACGAGGATGTCGCTCGCCTCGCGGACGGCGGAGTCCGCGGCGGACAGCTCGGCGGTGCAGGCGCGCAGCGCCCGCCGGGCCTCGCCCGCCGTGGTCCGGGCCTCCTCCAGGGAGCCGGGGTACGGCTCCTGCTCCGCCTGCTCCTCCTCCGCGTGGTCGCGCAGCAGGTCGCGCAGGAGCGCGGCGGTCTCGTCGAAGCCGCCCGCGGCGTCCTCGGCGGCCCGGTGGTCGCGCAGCAGCCCGGCGTGGGCGGCGCGGGCCGCCTCCAGGGCGTCGCTGCGGGCGGCGAGTTCGGCGCTCGCGGTACGCAGCAGGGCCTGGGCGCGGTCAGCGTCGGCCGGGACCAGCTCCTCCGGCAGCTCGGTGTGGGCCTCGGCGTCCTCGGGGGCCAGCCGCTCGGACTCGCCGCGCAGCCGGCCGAGCTTCTCGCTCGCCTCGGAGGCGCGGGTCTCCAGCATCTGCACCAGGGACTCGGCGCGGGCCGCGGCCGCCTGCCGGGACGGGCCGTCGGCGCCGTCGGTGGACTCCAGGAGCTGCTCGGCGCGGGTGCGGACCTTGTTGGTGAGCCGGTCCAGTTCGGCGAGGGCGGCGGACTCGTCGCTCTCGGCGCGGGCCTGCTCGGCGCGCAGGTCGGCGCCGACGCCGACCTTCTCGTACACCTGGGAGGCGGCCCGGTAGGCCTCGCGGAGGGTGGGGAGCGCGGCGCGGGGCGCGCCCGGGGCCTCCTCCGGCAGCTGCTCGGGGGCGCCGGCGATCTCGGCGCGCTCGGCGCGCAGCGCGCGGGCGGTGCGGTGGGCGTCGTCGGCGGCGCGCTGGGCGGCCCGGCGGTCCTGGTCGGCGGCACGCGCGCGCTCCAGGCAGGTCTGGGCGCGGGCCTCGTACTCGGTGGCGTCGTCGGCGAGTTCGCGGAGCTTGGCCTGCCAGGCGGAGCGCTCGCGAAGCCGGAAGGCGAGGCCGGCGAGGGCGTCGGCGGCCCGGCGGGCGCGCTGGGCGGCCTCCTGGCGTTCGTCGCGGACGGCGAGGGCCTCGGCGGCGGTCTCCTCGGCCTCCGCGCGCGTGGCGCGGGCCTCGTCGAGGGCCTGGGCGGCGGCCTCGGCGGCCTCCCGGGCGGTGGCGGCGCCGGCCGCGAGCTCGGTGAGCATGCCGGGCGGGCAGTCGGCGCGCCAGGCGCCGATCCGGGCGGCGAGGGCACGGTCGCCGGCGAGCCTGGCGGCGAGGGCGCGGATCTCCTCGTCGCGGGCGGCGGCCCGCGCGCGCAGTGCCTGGCGCTCCTCGTCGGCGGCGTGCTCGTCGTGCATGGCCGGGTTCGGCGGCACCAGGAAGACCCCGGTGTCGTCGCCCGCGTCCTGCGCCGGCACGGGGGCGAGGAGGGCGGCGGCGGTGCCGACGGCGACGGCGGAGCGGGGCAGCAGGGCGGCCGAGCCGAGGGCCTCGCGGGCGCGGCCGTAGGAGACGGGGTCGGTGATGACGACGCCGTCGACGAGTTCGGGACGGGCGGCGAGCACGCGCGCGTGGTCGGCGGGGTCGACGGACTGGGCGAGGTAGCGCCAGCCGGGGAGGGCGGGGATGCCGTGCTCGCCGAGGAACTCGACGGTGGCGAGGACGTCGGGGCCGGGCGGCAGCAGGCCGCCGTCGCCGAGGGCGCCGAGGATGCGGGAGTCGTCGGCGGCGGCCGTGCGCAGGTCGAAGAGCTGGCGCTCGGCGGAGGAGACGGCGCCGTCGAGCAGACGGCGCAGCTCGTCGGCGTAGCGGTCGAAGTCGGTGACGGAGAGCGGGGCGCGGACGTCGGTTCCGTCGACCCGCGCCGCGTCCTCGGTGGCCTCGTCGCCACGACGCCCGGGGCCGGGCAGGCCGAGGAGTTCGGCGAGGCGCTCCTCCCCGGCCAGGGCCTCGGCGGCGCGGCGCTCGGCGTCGTAGGCGCTGCCGGCGGCCTCGGCGGCGTCGGCCGCGCGGGCGGCGGCGAGTTCGGCGCGGGACTCGGCGGCGGCCGTCTCGCGGGCCCGGTCGCTCGCGGTGCGGGCCGCGTCGCGGGCGGCGTCCCAGGCGGCGACGGCGGTCTTCTCGGCGTCGGCGGCGGCGAGCGCGGCGCGGGCGGGGTCGGCGTCCGGGGCGGAGTCGTCGAGCCAGCCGGCCCGGACGGCCTCGGCGGTCTCCTGCTCGACCTCGGCGAGGCGCTGGCGCAGGTGCCCGGCCTCGCTGCGGGCGCGCTGGGCCTCGGTGGCGGCGGCGGTGGCGTCCCGGTGGGCGGCCTCGCCGGCCTCCTGGAGGGCGGTGGAGCGCTCCTCCTCCTCGGCGGCGTGGCGCTCGCCCTCCTCGGCGGCGGCGGCCAGGGCCCGCACGAGGTCGGCGGCGGCCTCCGCGCGGGCGGCGAGGGCCGGGGCGGCGTCGCGCTCGGCCTCGCGGATGGCGGCGGCCACGCGCGCGGAGCGGTCGCCGGCCGCGCGGTGGCGGAGCACCGATTCGGCGGCCTGCCAGGCGGAGTGCAGGGTGCGGGCCTCGATGAGCTCGCGGCGCTGTGAGGCGGCGCCCTTCTCCGCGGCGGCGAGCGCCAGGGAGGCGTGCCGGTAGGCGAGTTCGGCGGCGATGAGGGCGCTGCGCTCGCGGGCCGTCTCTGCCTCGGAGACGGCGTGGGCGGCGGAGGTGACGCCCTGGGCCAGTTCGGCGGCGCGGGCGCGTTCCCCGGCGGCCCGGGCGGAGAGCCTGCGGGCGAGGGCGCGGGTGCGGCGTTCGGAGGCGGCGTGCACCTCCCGGGCGCGGGCGCGCGTTCCGGCCGCGTCGACGATGCGGGTGAGGAGATCGACGGAGCCCGCGGTGAAGTCGCGTTCGGCGGTGAGTTCGGCGCGGCGGCCGAGCTTGTTGCCGAAGCCGCCGACGAGGTCGGCGAGGCCGTCGGTGTCGCGGGTGTCGGTGACCGCGCGGAGGAGGAGGTCGGTGAAGTCGGAGTCCTTCTTGACCGCGAAGAGGCCGGCGGCCTCGCCCTCGTCGGCGTTCATCTCGCGCTGGTAGCGGAAGAGTTCGGGGTCGAGGCCGAGCTCGCCGAGGTGCTCGTTCCAGCGGTCGTGGATCTCCTCCCACACCACGTCCAGGTGCGGGTAGGCCTTGCCGGCCTCGGTGAGGGCGTCGCGGAAGCCCTTCATGGTGCGGCGGCGGCCGGTGGCCCCGGAGGCGCCCTCGGCGGCGGGGCGGACGGAGTTCGCCTCGGCGACCGGGAGGTTGTCCAGGCTGAGTCCGGGGCCGGGGCGGAAGGAGTACCAGGCCTCGGCGAACTTCCGCGGGTCGTTGGAGACCTGGCGGCCGCGCCACTCGCTGACCTTGCCGACGACGACGAGTTCGCCGGTGAGGGTGTGCTGCCACTCCAGGGCGACGTGGCCGCAGTCGTCGGCGAGCAGGAACTTGCGGAGCACGCCGGAGCTGGCGCCGCCGAGGGTGTTGCGGTGGCCGGGGAGCATCACCGAGAAGATCAGCTTGAGGAGGACGGACTTGCCGCCGCCGTTCTCCAGGAAGAGCACGCCCGCGGGGGCGGGGCGGCGGGGCGGGCCGACCGGCTCGTCCTCGAAGAACTCCGCCTGGGTGGGGGCGGGGTTCGGCACGGGCGCGCCGACGCCCCGCAGGTCCAGGACGGTGTCGGCGTAGCGGGCGCCGGCGGGGCCGATGGAGTAGAGGCGGACCCGGGACAGCTCGTACATGGCGAGGGACTCTCGTGCTCTCGTGCTCGGGGAGTTCGGTGGTGCGGGGCGGGGTGCGGCGCGGTGGGGCTACGCGTGGAAGGGCAGGCCGGCGTCGGCGGCGAGGTCCAGGTCGTCGCCCTCGGGCGGCGGGACGAGGGTGGCGGTGCCGTCGCTGACGGGGACGATGCCGAGGTCGAGCAGTTCGGTCAGGGCGGCCGAACCCGCCATGTCGCGGACCTGGAGCTGGTAGCGGGCGGTGGTGCGGAAGGAGCCGCCGTTCTCGTCGCCGGTGCGCTGGAGGAAGCCGGAGTCGGTGAGGAAGGCGACGGCCTTGGCGACGATGCCGGTGGTGGAGCCGGCGAGGCGGCGGGCGTCCTTGGTGGCGCCGGTGGTGGAGCGGCGGGACCAGACGCGCCAGGCGGCCTCCAGGCCGGGGGCGTCGGAGGCGGGGTCGGTGTTCTCGCCCTCCTCCTCGGCGCGCTGCTCCAGGCGCAGGCACGCCTGGCGGACGAAGGAGTCGACGCCGTTGACCGTGAGGCGGCCGATGTAGCCGTCGTCGGCGAGGTCCTCGGGGCGCGGGAAGGCCATGGCGGCGACGGCGAGGTGGGCGAGGCCGTGCAGGAAGCGGTCGGCGGAGTCGGTGTTGGCGCGGCGGGCGTAGTCGCCCATGCGGACCGCGAAGACGGAGTCCTCGCCGGCGGTGACGGCCATGCCGGCGCGCGGGGAGACCTCCAGGACGATCAGGCCGAGGCCGGTCGCGACGGCGTCGGCGAGCCGTGCGAAGGCCGGGTCCTCCTGGTAGCGGCGGAGCAGCTCGGCGTACTCGGCGTCGCGGGCAGGGAGCAGCTTGGGCTGGAGGCCGAAGGAGACGAGCCGCGCGGCGTCGGCGGCGTCGGCCGGGGTGACGCCGGCGGGCCCGCCGGGGGCCGCGGGCCGGGGCGGCTCCTGCTCGCTCCGCGCGTCCGTGTACTCGGCGTACTCGGTGTACTGGACGGCGTCGTCGCTCACGGCTGGGGCTCCTCGGTGCGGCTCTCGTGCGGTACGGCGGGGGTGTCGGCGCCCCTCGGCAGGGGCAGCGGCACGGGGGTGACGGCGGCGGGCGGCGGCGCGGGGGCCTCGCCCGGCGCGGCCGCGGGCTCGCCGGGGACGCCGAGGCGTACGGCGCGGACCGCCGGCAGCTCCCGGCGCCGCGCGGCGGCCCTCGGCGCCTGCGGCAGCGGGACGGCCCCGAGCCGGGGGCCGGGGGACGCGGGGGGCCGGAGGGCGCCGGTGGCCGGGTCCGCGGGGGTGCCGGTGGTGACCGGGGCGTCGTCGGCGGGCACGGGCGCGGCGGTCCGGAACGGCTCGGGGGCGGCGGGGGCCGGGGCTTCGGCCTTCGGGAGCTCGGCCTCCGGCGGCGCGGGCGCGGGCGCCACGGGGGCCGGGGCTTCGGCCTCCAGGAGCTCGGCCTCCGGCGGCGCGGGCGCGGGCGCCACGGGCCGGAACGGCTCGGGGGCCGGCGCGGGCTCGGCGAGGGCTGGGCCTTCGGCCTCCGGCAGCTCGGCCTCCGGCGGCACGGGGGCGGGCGCCACGGGCCGGAACGGCTCGGGGGCCGGCGCGGGCTCGGGCTCGGCGGGGGTCGGATCCACGGCTTCCGGCGGCGCGGGCGTCACGGGCCGGAACGGCGCGGGCGAGTCGAGGACCGGAGCCTCGGCCTCCGGCGGCTCGGCCGGGGAGGCCGGGGGTACGGGCCCGGGGGGCCACGCGCGCGTGGGGCGGGGGTCCTGGCCGGGGCCGGGAGCGGCCGGGGTGGTCCCGGAGACGTAGGTCATGTCGCCTCCGTACGGTCGGCGGCCATGCCGGCGGCGTCGAGGAGCGCCGTGCCGACGATGAGGTCGGCGCCCCCGAAGCCGGGGTCGTCGAGCGGGGTGCCGTCGTCGACGGCGAAGAGCAGCCGCTCCTCGCCCTGGCGGTAGGCGGTGCCGACCGGGGGGCTCGCGGCGTGGACGGCGAGGAGGGCCACCAGGTAGGCGAGGTCCTCGCCGCCGGTGGCACGGGCCTCGGCGAGCAGGCCGGAGAGCCGGCGCGGGGCGTCGTGCTCCAGGTCCAGCAGGCCGAGCGCGTCCGCCAGCTGCCGCTCGCTGAAGCGGGAGTCGTCGGGGGTGGCGATCAGCTCCGGCTCGGGCATCTCCGCGCCGAGGTGCTCGCGCTCGACCGGCGGGGTGAGGAGCAGGTCCACGAGGTCGCCGAGGCGGACCGAGGCGGGGGTGCGCAGGCCGGTGCCACGCGCGAAGAAGGCGTCGGTGACCCGGGTGGCCCGCTCGACGGGGAGCGGCAGCACGGGGGCGACCAGCTGCCCGTACAGGTCGAGGCCGGTGTACCGGGTGGGGGCGGCGAAGGCCTGCCGGTCCTGCTCGGCGCGGAAGAGCGGGCCCGCCTCCAGGAGCCGGGACTGGAGCTGGGTGTGGCGGCGGATGCAGTCCTTGACGATGTCGACCAGCTCGGCGGCCCGGCGCTTGTGCTCGGGCTCCTCGGCCTCGTCGCGGGCCTTGCGGATGTTGGTGAGGATCGCGTTCTCGTGGCGGTAGCGGTCGGCGACGTGGTCGAGCGCCTCGGCGATCATGTCGGGGACGCCGTTGAGCCAGTCCACCGCGCGGACGTTGCGCCGGGTGGCCTCCAGGGTCCTGCGGAGGGTCTCGGCGTACTGGACGGTGCGGTAGCGGGCCTGTTCGGCGGCGAGCTGGGCGTCGGCGAGGCGGCCCCGGCTGATGAGGACCTCCAGCTTCACCTCGGCGGCGATCTGGGCGCTGGTGACGTCGGTGTCGAGGGCGCCGACCAGCACGTTGACGGCCTCGTCGGTGGTCCGCAGGCAGACGGCGCCGCCGTAGCCGGGGACCTCCTCGACGAGCTTGAAGTCGTAGTCCCGGCGGACGTACACGCCGTCGGTGCCGAAGGTGCCGTAGACGGCGCGGAAGCCGCGGTCGACGCTGCCGACGTTGATCAGGTTCTCCAGGACCCAGCGGGCCACGCGCTCGTGCTCGGCGGCGGGGCGGCCCGGGGCCTGGGCCGCGACGCGGGGCAACAGCCGGGCGACGACCTGGTCGTGGTCGGCGCCGGTGTCGAAGTCCATGTGGAGGGTGACGAGGTCGATCGCGGCGAGGGCGACCTCGGCCATCGCGTAGACCGTGTACTCGCCCGCCAGGTTGGCCTTGCGCGCGTCGAGGTCGTGCAGCGGCGCGGTGCAGGCGAGCGCGCGCAGGCGCCGCGCGAGCCCTTCGTCGGCGGCCGGCCCCTGCGCGGGGCGCGGCCCCGCGCTGAGCTGGGGCGGAGCGAGGTCCGTCGAGGCAGGCGAAGTCACGGTGGACAGAGTAGGTCCTCGCACCGACACGGGTCGAAACGGCGCAGAAACCACCGCCCCGCCCGCCCGGGGAGGTACCCTCCGCGACCGCTCCGGCGGCCTGCGGCCCGCTACGCCCCGGCCGGTTCGTCCACGGCCCGGGCGTAGGCCGCCGCGACGCGGCGGATGGAGTCGTCGAGGTAGCGGGTGAGGAGGCCCTCGGCGGCGGCCCGCTCCCCCGCCCGCAAGGCTTCCAGGATCTCCTTGTTGCGGACGAGGTAGGGCTCGTGGAGGGCCCGGGGGTCGTCCACGACGTGGAAGGCGAGCCGGAGTTCGGCGAGGACGCTCCGCATGAGCTCGTCGGTGCGGGCGCTGCCGGCGAGGGCGACGAGTTCGCGGTGGAAGTGGATGTTGGCGGTGGAGACCGCGCGCCAGTCGCCGGCGCGCGCGGCGGCCTCGCCCCCGGCGACGGCGGCGGCGAGGCCGTCCACCGGGAAGGGCGGGTCGCCGAGGCCCCGGACGACGGCGCACTCGACGAGCCGGCGGGTGCGGTAGATGTCCTCGACGTCGTCCACGGCGAGGACCCGGACGAAGACGCCGCGGTTCAGCTCGTGGACGAGCAGCCGCTCGTGGGTGAGGAGCCGGAAGGCCTCGCGCAGGGTGTTGCGGGACACCCCGAGGGCGCCGCCGATGCTCTCCTCGGAGAGCCGGGTGCCGGGCGGGAAGAAGCCCTCGGCGATGCGGGTGCGCAGGATGTCCGCGACCCGTTCCGCCGTGCTGGTGCGCCCGAGCAGCGCGCGGTCGTCCGCCAGGCCCCCGGTCGTCCCGGTGCCGCTCGCGTCCACGGTCCCCCTCCCTGCCGGGGCGATCGGCCCCCTCGTCGTCCGGCCGCCGAGTCAACCGCAGAAACGGATCGGGGACAACATCCCCCTTGTCGAATCGTTGAACAATCCTCTACCTTGGCGCCACCGCACACGGTCACCACCGGAGCACGCCCCGGTACCGGACCGTCCCCGGCGGCCCGCACGCTTCCGCACGGCCTTTCGTACGTCTCCGGCACGCCTCCCCCCCTTGCGAGGTGCAGATGAGCACGGCACAGCCCCGGCAGCACTCCCAGGACGACCACCCCGACCACCCCGACCACCCCGACCACCCGGCCGCCCCTGACGCCCCTGACGCCCCCGACGGCCCCGGCGCGACGGGCGCCTTCGGCTGGCTGCGCGCGCTGGGCCCGCGCGGACGGCGGGCCTTCGGCGGCGCCTTCGGCGGATACGCCCTGGACTCCTACGACTTCTTCACCCTGCCGCTGTCCATGGTGGCGATCGCCGCCTACTTCGGCCTCGACAAGGGTCAGACCGGACTGCTCACCACCGTGACCCTGGTGGTCTCGGCGGTGGGCGGCGCGCTCGCCGGGGTCCTCGCCGACCGCGTGGGCCGCGTCAAGGCCCTGATGATCACGGTGATCACCTACGCGCTCTTCACCGTGCTCTGCGGCTTCGCGCCCGACTACGAGACGCTGCTGGTCTTCCGGGCGCTCCAGGGCCTCGGCTTCGGCGGGGAGTGGGCGGTCGGGGCGATCCTGGTCGCCGAGTACGCCTCCGCGAAGCACCGGGGCCGTACGCTCGGCGCCGTGCAGTCGGCGTGGGCGGCCGGCTGGGCCCTCGCGGTGATCGTCTACACCCTGGTGTTCCAGTTCTTCGACGCGGACCTGGCCTGGCGGATCCTGTTCTGGACGGGCGCCCTGCCCGCGCTGCTCGTGTTCTGGGTGCGGCGGCACGTGGAGGACGCCCCGCAGGCGGCCGCCGCACGCGTGGCGAGCCCGGAACGGGGCTCGCTGCGGGCGGTGTTCCGGCCCGGGCTGCTGCGCACCACGCTCTTCGCGATCCTGCTCTCCACGGGCGTGCAGGGCGGCTACTACACGCTCGCCACCTGGGTGCCGACCTTCCTGAAGACCGAGCGCGGGCTGACCGTGGTCGGCACCGGCGGCTACCTGACGCTGCTGATCTCGGGCGCCTTCCTCGGCTATCTGACGGGCGGCCACCTGACGGACCGGATCGGCCGCAAGCGGAACATCGCGCTCTTCGCCGTCCTGTCGGCGGCGGCGGTCCTCGCGTACACCCAGATCCCGGCGGGCGCGAACACCCTCCTCCTGGTGCTCGGCTTCCCGCTCGGCTTCTGCATGTCGGCCATCTTCAGCGGCTTCGGCTCCTTCCTCGCCGAGCTGTACCCGACGCCGGTGCGCGGCACCGGCCAGGGACTCACGTACAACACCGGCCGCGCGGTCGGCGCGGTCTTCCCCACCCTGGTCGGCTTCCTCTCCGAGAGCTGGGGCGTCGGCGGGGCGCTGGTCTTCGGCGCGGTGGGGTACGGGATCGCGGTCGTCGCGCTGCTCGGACTGCCGGAGACGCGCGGGAAGGAGCTGGGGTGAGCGGCATCGAAAAGCCGGGGGCGGGCGTACCGGGTCCGCGGGAGGCACGCGCGCGTGCGCGGGCCGGGACCGCCGGTCCGACGGCCGGCTGGGCCCCCGGCCACGCCCAGGCCAACCTGATCGCGGTGCCGGCCGACTGGGCCTACGACGTCCTCCTCTTCTGCACCCGCAATCCCAGGCCCTGCCCGGTCCTGGACGTCACCGACGCCGGTTCCTGGACCACCCCGCTCGCGCCGGGGGCGGACCTGCGCACCGACGTCCCGGGCTACCGCGTGTGGGAGGACGGGCGGCTGGTGGCGGAGCCGGCGGACGCCACGCCCTACTGGCGGACCGACCTGGTCTCGTTCCTGATCGGGTGCAGCTTCACCTTCGAGGGGGCGCTCGACGCGGCGGGGGTGCCGCTGCGCCACGTCGAGCAGGGCCGGAACGTGTCGATGTACGTCACGGACCGGGCCTGCCGGCCCGCCGGGCGGCTGCACGGGCCGATGGTGGTGTCGATGCGGCCGGTCCCGGCGGAGCTCGTACCGACGGCCCGGCGGATCAGCGGGCTGCTGCCCGCGGTCCACGGGGCGCCGGTGCACGCGGGCGACCCCGCGGCGCTCGGGATCCGTGACCTGGACCGGCCGGACTTCGGGGACCCGGTGGTGGCGGAGCCGGGGGACGTGCCGGTCTTCTGGGCCTGCGGGGTCACCCCGCAGGCGGCCGTCATGGCCTCGCGTCCGCCGTTCGCGATCACCCACGCGCCGGGGCGGATGTTCGTCACCGACGTCCGGGACGAGGAGTACCGGCTCGTCCTCTGAAACCACTCCTCCACGCGCGCGTGCCGCCACAGCACCACAGCACCACAGCACCGGTGAAGGGAACAGCACCATCATGAGCGGGGTCTCGATCGACCTGAACGCCGATCTCGGCGAGGGCTTCGGCCGCTGGACGCTGACCGACGACGAGCGGCTGCTCTCCGTCGTCACCAGCGCCAACGTGGCCTGCGGCTTCCACGCGGGGGACGCGGTCACCATGCGGCGGGTGTGCGAACTCGCCGCCGAGCGGGGGGTACGCGTCGGGGCCCAGGTGTCCTACCGGGACCTGGCCGGTTTCGGGCGGCGCGCGATGGACGTGCCGGCGGCGGAGCTGGCCGCGGAGGTGGCGTACCAGATCGGCGCCCTGGAGGTCTTCGCCCGCGCGGCGGGGTCCCGGGTGTCGTACGTGAAGCCGCACGGCGCGCTCTACAACCGGGTGGTGCGGGACGCGGAGCAGGCGGCGGCGGTCGTCGACGGGGTGCTGCTCGCGGGCGGCGGGCTGCCGGTGCTCGGGCTGCCCGGTTCGCGGCTGCACGAGGCGGCGGAGCGGGCGGGGCTCCCGGCGGTCGCCGAGGCCTTCGGGGACCGCGCGTACCGGGCCGACGGCTCCCTGCTGCCACGGGGGCGGGAGGGAGCCGTCGTGCACGATCCCGACGTGGTGGTCGAGCGGTCGGTGGCGCTGGTCCGCGCGGGCACGGTGACCGCGCACTGCGGGACGGCCGTGCGCGTGCGGGCACGTTCGCTCTGCCTGCACGGGGACACCCCGGGCGCGGTGGAGCTGGCCCGGCGCGTCCGGGCGGGCCTGGAGTCCGCCGGGGTCACCGTGGGGGCCTTCGCGTGAGGGTGCTGCGCGTGGGCGAGCACGCCCTCCTGGTCGAACTGGCCGACGGCGCCGCCGCCGAGGCGTTCCACGCGGAGCTGCTGCGGCGCCGGGCGGCGGGCGCGCTGCCCGGCGTGCGGGAGATCGTGCCGGCCGCGCGGACGGTGCTGCTCGACGGGGTGGCCGAACCGGCGGCCCTGGCGGCCGAGCTGCCCGGCTGGGAGCCGCGGCCGGGGCACGCGCGCGTGGGCGAGGTCGTGGAGGTCCCCGTCCGGTACGACGGGCCCGATCTGGCCGAGGTGGCCGCCCGGTGGGAGGTGTCGCCCGCCGAGGCGGTGCGGATCCACTCCTCGGCCGAGTTCCGGGTCGCGTTCTGCGGCTTCGCCCCCGGTTTCGGCTATCTGACGGGACTCGGCGCGCGGTACGAGGTGCCGCGCCGGGCGACGCCCCGGACCTCGGTGCCGGCCGGGGCGGTGGCGCTGGCGGGGCCGTACACGGGGGTGTACCCGCGCTCCTCGCCGGGCGGCTGGCAGCTGATCGGGACGACGGACGCGGTCCTGTGGGACACCGGCCGCGAACCGGCGGCGCTGTTCTCCCCCGGCACGCGCGTGCGGTTCGTCCCGGCGGACGTCCTGACGGGGACGGGGGCGGGCCGGTGAACGACCGTGCCGTCGCCGTGGTCCGGGCCGGCGCCCTGACCACCGTGCAGGACCAGGGGCGGACCGGGTTCGCGCATCTGGGCGTGCCCCGCTCCGGGGCCCTGGACCCGGCCGCCGCCCGCCTGGTGAACCGGCTGGTGGGCAACGACGAGGGGGCCGCGGTCCTGGAGACCACCGTCACCGGCTGCGCGCTGCGGCCCCGGCGCGCGGTGACCGTGGCGGTGGGCGGCGCGCCCTGCCCGGTCCGGGCGGACGGCCGTCCGCTGCCCTGGGGCACGGCGGTACGGGTTCCGGCCGGCGCGCTCCTGGAGGTCGGCGCGGCGGTGCGCGGGCTGCGCTCGTACGTGGCGATCGGCGGCGGGATCGCCGTCGATCCGGTGCTCGGCAGCCGTTCCACGGACCTGCTGTCCGGGCTCGGCCCGGCACCGCTGGCGGACGGGGCGGTGCTGCCGCTGGGGGCGGCCGCGGCCGTACGGGGGCCGGTCGACGCTCCCCCCTGGCCGGGCCCGCCGGACGAACTCGTCCTGCGGGTCCGGCTCGGGCCGCGCGACGACTGGTTCACCGGCGGGGCGCTGCGGACCCTGACCACGCGCGCGTACCTGGTGTCGTCGGCGAGCAACCGGATCGGGCTGCGGCTCGACGGGCCCTCCCTGGAGCGTGCCGGGTCGGGGGAACTGCCCAGCGAGGGCATGGTCCTGGGGGCGGTGCAGGTGCCGCCGGACGGACGGCCGGTGGTCTTCCTGGCGGACCATCCGACGACCGGCGGCTACCCCGTGGTGGCGGTGGTGCGGGAGGCGGACCTGGCGGCTGCGGCGCAGGCCGCGCCGGGGACGCCGGTCCGCTTCGTCACGGCTCCGTAGGGCCGCCGGGCCGGACGCCGTCCTCCGGCGGGGTGCCGTAGCCCCCGCCGCCGGGGGTGCGCAGCACCAGGACGTCGCCGGGGCCGACCTCGGTGGTCGCGGCGCCGTCGAGGCGGTCCACGGTGCCGTCGGCGCGTTCGACGAGGTTCTCCCCGAGGGCGCCCGGGGCGCCGCCCGCCATGCCGTACGGGGGCACCCGCCGGTGTCCGGTGAGGAGGGTGACGGTCATCGGCTCCAGGAACCGCAGTCGCCGTTCCACGCCGGCGCCGCCGTGCCACCGGCCCCGGCCGCCGCTGCCCTCGCGCACGGCGAAGGCGTCGAGGCGGACGGGGTGGCGCCACTCCAGGACCTCGGGGTCGGTGAGGCGGGAGTTGGTCATGTGGGTCTGGACGGCGTCGGCGCCGTCGAAGCCGTCGCCCGCGCCGGAGCCGCTGGCGACGGTCTCGTAGTACTGGACGCGGTCGTCGCCGAAGGTGAGGTTGTTCATGGTGCCGGAGCCCTCGGCCTGGACGCCGAGGGCGGCGTAGAGGGCGCCGGTGACGGCCTGGGAGGTCTCGACGTTCCCGGCGACGGTGGCGGCCGGTGGTTCGGGGGCGAGCATCGAGCCGGGCGGGACGCGGATCTCCAGGGGGGCCAGGCAGCCGCTGTTGAGGGGGATGGACTCGTCGACGAGGGTGCGGAAGACGTACAGGACGGCGGCCGTGACGACCGCCGTGGGGGCGTTGGCGTTGCCGGGGAGCTGGGGCGAGGTGCCGGTGAAGTCGAGGACGGCGGAGCGCCGTTCGCGGTCGACGCGGACGGCGACCTGGATGACGGCGCCGGAGTCGGTCTCGTACCGGTGGGTGCCGTCCTCCAGACGGGCGACGATCCGGCGGACCGACTCCTCGGCGTTGGCCCGCACGTGACGCATGTAGGCCCGGACGGCGTCGAGGCCGAACTCCGCGACGGCCTTGCGGAGTTCCTCGATGCCCTTCTCGTTGGCGGCGATCTGGGCCCGCAGGTCGGCGAGGTTGGCGTCGGGGTCGCGGGAGGGGTACGGGGCGCCGGTGAGCAGGGCGCGGGTCTCGGCCTCGCGGAGCCTTCCGTCGCGGACGAGGAGCCAGTTGTCGAAGCGGACGCCCTCCTCGTCGATCGTGCGGCTGAAGGCGGGCATGGAGCCGGGGGTGATGCCGCCGATCTCGGCGTGGTGGCCGCGGGAGGCGACCAGGAAGCGGAGCTCGTGCCCCGCGTCGTCGAAGACGGGGGTGACGACGGTGACGTCGGGCAGGTGGGTGCCGCCGTGGTAGGGGTCGTTGACGGCGTAGACGTCGCCGGGCCGCAGGTCGCCGGCCCTGCGGCGCAGGACCTCCTTGACGGTCTCGCCCATGGAGCCGAGGTGGACGGGGATGTGGGGGGCGTTGGCGACGAGGTTGCCCTCGGCGTCGAAGAGCGCGCAGGAGAAGTCGAGCCGTTCCTTGATGTTGACGGAGTGGGAGGTGTTCTCCAGGCGGACGCCCATCTGCTCGGCGATGGCCATGAAGAGGTTGTGGAAGACCTCCAGGAGGACCGGGTCCACGTCGGTTCCGGCGGCGGTGCGGGCGGGCCGCGGGACGGCGCGGGTGAGCAGCAGGTGGCCGGTGGGCGCGGCGGTGGCGCGCCAGCCGGGGTCGACGACGGTGGTGGCGTCGTCCTCGGCGAGGATCGCGGGCCCGTCGACGGTGTCGCCCGGGCGCAGGTCCTCGCGGCGGTGGAGGGGGGTGTCGGCGGCGGTGGTTCCGTCGTGGGTGGTGACGGTGGCGCGGGGGGCGAGGGGGCCGGTGCGGGCTCCGGCGGGGACGTGGACGGGGCCGTGCGGGCCCGCGGTGCCGACGGCCTCGACGGTCACGGCCTCGGCGACGAGCGGCTTGTCCATGGTGAAGGCGTAGCGGGCGCGGTGGTCGGCGGTGAAGGCGGCGGCCATCGCCTCCGCGGGGCCGAGGTCGACGGGGAGGCTCGCGTCGGTGCCGGCGTAGCGCAGCAGCACGCGCGCGTGGGTGGTGATCGCCGTGTCGGGGAGGCCGTCGGCGCGGAGTTCGGCCCGGGTGCGGTCGGCGAGTTCGGCGGCGACGGCCTCCACGCGCGCGTGGGTGCCGGGTTCGTCGAGCGGGGCCTCGACGGACCGTTCGCGCAGGGCGGTCGCGTCGGCGAGTCCGATGCCGTACGCGGAGAGGACGCCGGCGAGCGGCGGGACGAGGACGGTGTCGACGCCGAGGGCGTCGGCGACGGCGCAGGCGTGCTGGCCGCCGGCGCCGCCGAAGCAGGTGAGGGCGTAGCGGGTGATGTCGTGGCCGCGCTGGACGGAGATCTTCTTGACGGCGTTGGCCATGTCGAGGACCGCGATCCGCAGGAAGCCGGCCGCGACCTCCTCGGGGGTGCGGCCGCCGCCGACCTCCTCGGCGAGGGCGGTGAACCGCTCGCGGACGATCCCGGCGTCGAGCGGTCGGTCGCCGTCGGGGCCGAAGACGGCCGGGAAGTGGCCGGGCTGGATCCGGCCGAGCATCACCTGGGCGTCGGTGACGGTGAGCGGACCGCCGCGCCGGTAGCAGGCGGGGCCGGGGACGGCGCCGGCCGAGTCGGGTCCGACGCGGTAGCGGCGCCCGTCGTAGTGGAGGACGGAGCCGCCGCCGGCGGCGACGGTGTGGATGCTCATCATGGGCGCCCGCATCCGCACCCCGGCGACCTGTGAACCGAGTTCACGCTCGAAAGCGCCGGCGTAGTGCGACACGTCCGTGGACGTGCCGCCCATGTCGAAGCCGATGACGCGGTCGTGTCCGGCCCGGGCGGAGGTGCGGGCCATGCCGACGACGCCGCCCGCCGGTCCGGACAGGACGGCGTCCTTGCCCCGGAAGTGGGCGGCCTCCCGCAGTCCGCCGTTGGACTGCATGAACATCAGGCGGATCCCGGCGAGTTCGGTGGCGACCTCGTCGACGTAGCGGCGCAGCACCGGTGAGAGGTAGGCGTCGACGACGGTGGTGTCGCCGCGCGGGACCAGTCTGATCAGCGGGCTGACCTCGTGCGAGCAGCTGATCTGGGTGAATCCGGCGGCCCTGGCGGCGGCGGCGACGCGCAGCTCGTGGTCCGGGTGGCGGTAGCCGTGCATGAGTACCACGGCGGCGGAGCGGAGCCCGTCCCGGTGGGCGGCGGCGAGCGCGGCGGCGACGGCGGCCTCGTCGAGGGGGCGGACGACGGTGCCGTGCGCGTCCACCCGTTCGGGAACCTCGGCCACGCGCGCGTACACGGCATCCGGCAGCACGATGTGCCGGTCGAAGAGGCGGGGCCGGTTCTGGTAGGCGATCCGCAGGGCGTCGCGGAAGCCCTCGGTGATCAGCAGCAGGGTCGGCTCCCCGCGCCGCTCCAGGAGGGCGTTGGTGGCGACGGTGGTGCCCATCTTGACGACGGCGATCTCCTCGGCGGGGACGGGTTCGCCGGGGGCGAGGCCCATGAGGAGCCGGATCCCGGCCACGGCGGCGTCCTGCCGGCGGGCCGGGTCGTGGGAGAGGACCTTGCGGGTCACGAGGCGCCCGTCGGGGCGGCGCCCCACGACGTCGGTGAAGGTGCCGCCCCGGTCGATCCAGAACTCCCAGCGCCCGCTCATTCCCCCATTGTCGCCGCGAGGGCGGCGGCGGGGGCGGTCTCCGCGCGCGTCCGGCGGACCCGGGGCCGTGCGGCCGGGAGAAGCGGGGCCGTCCGTCCGGTCCCGGGGCGGGGCCCCGCTCGGCGGGGTGCCGCCGGGGGCCGCCCCGCCCCGGGGCGGGGCGGTGGCGGGCCGGCTCAGACCTGGAGGTCGGGACCGATGCGGTTGCGGACCGCCGTCTGGACCTCGACCTCCTCGGCCGGGTCGGCGGCGAGGCGGCGCAATCGCTCGGCCACGCGCGCGTCGGCCGTCTCGGCGTGCTGGGCCGCGATCTCGCGGGTGGTCTCCTCGCAGTCCCAGAGGCACTCGACGGCGAAGCCGCTCGCGAAGGAGGGGTCGGTGGCCGCGAGGGCGCGGGCCGTGCGGCCGCGCAGCTGGGAGGAGGCCGTCTCCCGGTAGACGTGGCGCAGCACGGGGGCCGCGCAGGCGATGCCGAGGCGTCCGGCGCCGTCGACGAGGGTGCCGAGGACGGCCGCGTCGGGTCCGGCGGCGCGGATGGCGGTGCGCAGGGCGCCGAGGACGAGCCCGGCGTCCCGGTCCTCGCCGCGCGCGGCGAGGGTCTCGCCGGCGGCGGCGCCGAGGGGATCGGTGCGGTGGATCCAGGCGCGGGCGCGGGCGACCGCGTCCTCGCCGCACATGCGGAGGTAGGCGGTGACGGCGGCCCGGGCGACGGCCAGGGCGTCCCGGTCGACGGCGCCGGGGACGTCGGGGTAGGGCCCGGCCTGTCCGTGCGCGGTGCCGGCGGCCGTATCGAGGGGGTGTACGGCGTCGGCGGCGGCCTCGACGAGGTCGAGGACGGCGGGGTCGCGGGTGGCGGCCAGGTGGTGCAGGGCGGCGGCGCGGGCGCCGGGGGCTCCCCGGCGGCCGGCGGCGAGCAGCTCGGAGCGGTCCTCGGGACCGGCCACGGCGGCCAGGCAGCGGGCGGCGGGACCGGCGAGGTCGGCGCCGCGCTCGTAGCCCTCCTGGGCCCAGTCGAGGACGGCGCGGACGCTCCAGCCGGGGCGGGGCCCGGCGGGGCGCAGCTGCCGCTGCCAGCGGTCGAAGGAGCCGTGTTCCTGGGCGGCGCGGACGCGGGCGCCGACGGCGTCCCGCCGGTCCTCGGCCCACAGCCGCCAGGGGCGGGGCTCGAAGGCGTCGCGGACGGTGCCGGCGAGCCGCGCGTCGCCGTCCTCGTCCTGGGGGAAGCGGGCGAGGACGGCCTCGGCGAGGGAGCGCAGTCCCGCGTCGTCGTCGCGGAGGGCGAGCTCGTCGAGGGCCCAGGTCCAGTTGGCTCCGGTGGCCGCGTAGCGCCGGAGCAGGAGCAGGGCGTCGTGGCGGCCGTAGGAGGCCAGGTGGCCGAGGACGGCCAGGGCGAGCCCGGTGCGGTGCTCCTCGGTGTCGAGGTGGTCCTCGGCGGCGAAGAGGTGCGCCTCGACGGCCTCCAGGCCTCCGTGGAGGTCGAGGTAGAGCCGGGCGTAGTAGAGGGAGCGGTTCTCGACCCGCCAGTCGTGGCGGGGGTCGGCGAGCACGCAGCGGTCGAGGGCCGCGAGGGCCTCGGCACGGGGGGCGGCGAGGGCGTGCAGGGTGCCGTCGCCGCGGCCCCGCTGCAGCAGACCGAGCAGGGTGCCGCTCGGCGCTATGGCTGGTTCGAACATGGGAAGACGCCTCACATCAAGCTGTCGACACGACGGGGTGGACCGGGGTGGACCGGGTCGGGCGCTGGGCCCGTCCGCGCGGTGGCCGCCCTAGTAGGCCGTGGGACAACATGCCGTCGGGCCGTCCGTCGTACGTCGCTTGTGCGCGCTGCTCATCTTCCTCTGCCTCTCGTCCGTGGCCCGGTCGGACGGCCGGGCTTGTCGTCATGATGACCGACCGTCTCCACGGCCGCGACCACATTTACGGCACCGTTCCCACCTGGGGTTCATGCCTCGTTCACCGGGTGGTGAAGAGCTCCAGGAGTTCGGCCTTCCCGAACATGCGGGCGGTGTCCACGGCGGACGGAGTGCCGGACTCCGGATTCGCCCCGCCGGCGAGGAGGGCGCGGATCACGGCGTCCTCGCCCTTGAAGACGGCTCCGGCGAGCGGGGTCTGGCCGCGGTCGTTGGCGCGGTCGGCGTCGGCGCCGCGCTCCAGGAGGGCGGTGACGGCGGCGGCGTGGCCGTGGTAGGCGGCGAGCATGACGAGGGTGTCGCCCCGGTCGTTGGTGAGGTTCGCGGGGACGCCCGCGTCGACGTAGGCGGCGAGGGCGGCGGAGTCGCCGGTGCGCGCCAGGTCGAAGACCTTCGACGCCAGCTCGACGACCTCGGGGTCCGGGGTCTCGCTCATCTTCACAACCGCCTTCCGTGCTCCGCCTGCGTCCCGCGCGCGTGCCGCCCGGTACCGCCTGCCCTTGACCTGCGCACGGCAAGCGCGGCCGTACGAGTGAATCGACAGGGTACTGCCCTCGCGGTGACATGGCCGCGTCCGGCCGAGGCAAGGATCACGGCGTCCGCCGCCCGTGACCGGCACGCCCCGACGCCCCCTTACCCCACTCCGGCGGTTTCGCCACCCGGGACGGCGGCCGGCGTCCGCCGGTCAAGTGAAAACGCCCGCCATTCACCTGAATGCACCTTTAGTCACATAGATACTTGCCGTGAACCTGGAAGGACTCATCGTGACTGTCCCCTCAACCAGGAGAACACCCAATGATCCTGTCCATCTCAGGCGTGGTCCTGCTCGGCATCATCTGCTTCCTGTTCTTCAAGAAGGACGGCCTCAAGGCCTCGCACGCCCTCGTCTGCGCGCTCTTCGGCTTCTACCTGGCGGGCACCGCCATCGCGCCGAGCATCACCGCGGGCGGCCAGAGCCTGGCCGGCCTGCTGGGCGGAATCAAGTTCTGACGCCTCTCACCCCCTTCCACCCCTCCAGGAGTACGACGTGGCCCCGCGACCACTCCCCCGCATTCTGAGCAGCGGCAGCGCGCAGCTCGCGCGCAGCCGAGAGATCGCGCGGTCGGCCGCCGACAGCGCCACCGACGTGCTCCACCCGCTGATCACGGTCTCCCGCGGTCTGCGGAAACTGGCCGCCGCCGCGCGCGCCAAGTGGGCCGCGACCCCCAAGGAACGGCGAGGTCCCACGCTGTTCCTGGTCGCGGCCTGCGTCCTGGTCGTCGCCCTCGCGCCGTACGGGCCGCTGCTCGCGCTCGTCGCGCTCATGGGTGCCGCCGCGTGGAAGGGGCGTGAGAAACCGGTCGTGAAGACCGGCCCCGACGAGGCGGAGACGGCCCGGCTCAAGGGCCTGTACGAGGCCCTGGTGCCGTACTTCTCCGTCCCCGAGGACCCCGAGCCGCTCTTCGCCCACGGAGGCGACTGGGCCCGGGCCTTCGGCGACCACGCCTTCGACGGGGACGGCCGCCTGACCCGGCTGCGGATCTCCTACCCGCCCTACTTCACCGACGGCGAGGCCGCCTCGCGCGCCCGGATCGAGCAGTTGCTGCACGCCAAGTCGGGGCGCGGCCGCGAGTACCTCTTCGACTGGGACGAGGAGGGCAACCGGCTCGTCATGCACGTGCTGCCCGCCCTCCCGACCACCATCGCCGCCCAGCGGTTCGTCACCGCCCCGGGCGAGACCGTGCTCGGCTTCACCGACGCCGAGGCCGTGCAGCGGACCGTCCCGGTCGTCTCCGCCGACGGCTCCGAGGACGCCCCGGCCGTCGTCTGGCGCACCGGCCCCCGCTCCACCGAGCCGCATCTGCTCGCCGTCGGCCAGCCCGGCAGCGGCACCACCTCCCTGCTGCGCTCCCTCGCGCTCCAGGCCCTCGAACACGGCGACGTGCTGATCGTGGACGGAGCGGGCGCCGGCGAGTACGCCTGCCTGGTCGGCCGCGACGGCGTCCTCGGCGTCGAGAGCGAGCTGTCCGGCGCCCTGGAGAGCCTCGAACGGGCCTCCCGCGAGACCGAGCGGCGGCTGATCTCCGCCAACCGCGCCCGGCAGGCCGGCCACCCGGCCCCGGCGGACACCCGCCGCCCGCTGTGGATCCTCCTCGACCGCCCCGGCGCGCTGGGCCACCTGGCCGCCTCCGAGGGCCGCCCCGACCCCCAGGAGCTGCTCCAGGTGCCGCTGCGGCACGGCCGGGCCGCCCAGGTGACGGTGGTGGTGGCGGAGCAGTTCGACACCGCCGACGCCCTCCACGAGGGGGTACGCGCGCACACCCGCGCCCGCGTGGTGCTCGGCCCCGCCTCCCCCGAGCAGATCGCCGCGGTGCTGGGCGCCGCGCCGCACACCACCCCGACCCCGCAGGTCCCGCCGGGCCGCGGCTACGCCCGCCTCGGCACCGGCCCGGTCCTGCGGCTCCAGGTGCCGGCCACTCCCGACCCGTACGACGACGCCGTCGGCGACACCGACCGGCAGGCCGTCCTCGACCTGCTGCCGGAGCGACGGGCGGCGGCCACGATGGCGCTGGAGAAGGTCCCGGAGGCGGCGGCCGAGCCGGCCCCGGGCCCCTTCCCCCTGCACGCCCCGGTCCCGGCGGAGGGCTGACGCCCCGGCTCCGGCCCCACGGACGGCGAAGGCCGGTACGGACCCCGGGTCCGTACCGGCCTTCGCCGTCTCCACGCGCGCGGCGAGCCCGGCCCGGCTCCCCGCGCGCGTGCCCACCGCCCGGCCGGGCCGGTCAGGCCACGAAGGTCCGGGGCGGCTCCACTCCCCCGCCGAGGCCCGACTCCACCAGCCGGGCCGCGGCGGCGAGCCGGGACGCGGCCTCCTCGGCGACCGGGCCGCCGACCGTGAACGGGAGCCGGACGTACCCCTCGAAGGCGCCGTCGACGCCGAAGCGCGGACCGGAGGGCACCCGGACGCCGACCCGCTCGCCCGCCTCCGCCAGCCGGGAGCCGGAGAGCCCGCCGGTGCGCACCCAGAGCGTCAGCCCGCCCTTCGGCACCTCGAACCCCCACTCCGGCAGCTCCCTGCGGACCGCGGCGACGAGCGCGTCCCGGTTCTCCCGCGCCTGGGCCCGGCGCAGGGAGACCGCCTCCTCCCAGCCGCCGGTGCGCATCAGCCAGTTGACGCCGAGCTGCTCCAGGACGGGGGTGCCCAGGTCGGCGTAGGCGCGGGCGGCGACCAGGGAGCGGATGACGTCGGGCGCGGCACGGACCCAGCCGATCCGCATCCCGGCCCAGAAGGCCTTGCTGGCCGAGCCGACGGTGAGGACGGTGGAGCCTGCCGGGTCGAAGGCGCAGACCGGCCGGGGCATCCGCACGTCCTCGTCGAGGCGCAGCTCGGTCATGGTCTCGTCGACGACCAGGACGGTGCCGGCCGCTCGGGCGGCCTCCACGAGCCCCCGCCGCTGGTCCTCGTCGGCGAGGGCGCCGGTCGGGTTGTGGAAGTCGGCGACGACGTACGCGAGGCGGGGCGCGGCGTCGCGCAGCACCTGGCGCCAGCGGCCGAGGTCCCAGCTGCCGAGCCCCTCGGACATGGCGACGGGGACCAGCCGGGCGCCGGCCTCCCGCATGAGCTGGAGGATGTTGGCGTACGAGGGGGACTCGACGGCGATCCGCTCGCCGCGGCCGGCGAAGAGGTGGCAGATGGCGTCGATGGCGCCCATGGCTCCGGTGGTGACCATGATCTGCTCGGGCATGGTCGGGATGCCGCGGGCGGTGTAGCGCTCGGCGAGCGTGGCGCGCAGCGCGGGCAGTCCGGCCGGGTAGTCGCCGTGGGTGTGCGCGTACGGCGGCAGTTCCTCCAGGGCGCCCTGGACGCTGCGGGTCAGCCAGGGCTCGGGGGCGGGGAGGGCCGCGCAGCCGAGGTCGATGAGGGAGCCGAGGGTCTCCGGGGGCAGCGGTTCGAGGCCGCGCGCGGGCAGCGGGTTGCCGGCCGGGACGGCCGTCCAGCTGCCGGCGCCGCGCCGGGACTCCAGGAAGCCCTCCGTGCGCAGCGCCTCGTAGGCGGCGGCCACGGTGGTGCGGCTGACGGTGAGGGAGAGGGCGAGTTCGCGCTCGGCGGGCAGCCGGGCGGCGACCGGCACCCGGCCCTCCAGGACGAGCAGGCGGATGCCGTCGGCGAGGGCGCGGTAGGCGGGCGGCTTCCGCGTGCCGGGGCCCGCCGGGCGGGGCTGCTGCGCCTGGAGCTGCCGCGCGAGCTGGGCGGCCCCGACGGCCGAAGTCCACTGAGCCATGGAAATCAGTCCACCTTCATCGAATTGGCCATGGTTGGCATCCGTTCTCCCGCCACAGAGTGGCACGGGCCGGTCCACTGTCACCACACCGGGCCGCGGTCCACACCCGTCACCACCCCAGGGGGCACGCCCATGTCCATCGCCTCCGGCACCCGCGGCCGGCACCTGACCCGTCGACTGGTCCAGCTCTACGCCGGCCTGACCCTGTACGGGGTCAGCTCGGCGCTGCTGGTCAGGGCCGGGCTCGGCATGGAGCCGTGGAACGTGCTCCACCAGGGACTGGCCGGGCTCACCGGACTGACGATCGGAGTGGTGTCGATCATCGTCGGCGCGGCCGTCCTGCTGCTATGGATCCCGATCCGGCAGCGGCCGGGCCTGGGCACGGTGTCGAACGTCTTCGTGATCGGCCTGGCCATGGACGGGACCCTGGCGCTGCTCCCGGACGGCCACGGCCCGGCGGCCCGGATCGCCCTCATGGTCCTGGGCATCGTGCTGAACGGCCTGGCGACCGGCCTGTACATCGCGGCCCGCTTCGGCCCCGGCCCGCGCGACGGCCTGATGACCGGGCTGCACCGGCTCACGGGCCGGTCGATCCGGCTGACCCGGACCCTGATCGAGATCGCGGTGGTCACCACTGGCTTCCTGCTCGGCGGCTCCGTCGGCGTCGGCACGCTCCTGTACGCGCTGTCGATCGGCCCGCTCGCCCAGTTCTTCCTCCGCTTCTTCGCCGTCCCGGAGGCGGCCGCCGCCGGGCCCGAGGCCACGGACGCCGCCGGGCCGGACGCCGTCACCCCCGGGCCGGACGCCGTCACCCCCGGGCCGGACGCCGTCGGCACCGCCGTCGCCCCCGCGTCACCGGAAGGCGCCATACTGCGGCGGTGACCCGCGTACGCCACCCCTACCTCGACCACCCGCTCCCGCTGCCCTTCGCCCACCGGGGCGGCACGGCGGACGGCCTGGAGAACACCGCGGCCGCCTTCCGCCGGGCCGCCGCGGCGGGCTACCGCTATTTCGAGACCGATGTGCACACCACCGCCGACGGGGTGCTCGTCGCCTTCCACGACGCGACCCTGGACCGGGTGACGGACACCCCGGGCCGCATCCGCGACCTGCCGTGGGCGGCGGTGCGGGAGGCCCGGGTGGCCGGCAAGGAGCCGCTGCCGCTCTTCGAGGACCTGCTCCAGGAGTTCCCCGAGGCCCGCTGGAACGTGGACCTCAAGACCGAGTCGGCGCTCGCCCCGCTGGTGGACCTGATCTCCCGCACCGGCGCCTGGGACCGGGTCCTGGTCAGCTCCTTCACGGAGGCCCGGGTGGCGCGGGCCCAGCGGCTCGCCGGCCCCCGGCTGGCCACCTCGTACGGCGTGACCGGGGTCGCGGCGCTGCGGATGCGCTCGCTCGGGCTCCCCGCCCCGCTGCGGGCGGGGGCGGTGGCGGCGCAGGTCCCGGAGACGCAGGGCGGGATCCGGGTGGTGGACCGCCGCTTCGTCCGGGCGGCGCACGCGCGCGGGCTCCAGGTCCACGTGTGGACCGTGAACGATCCGGGACGCATGGAGTCTCTCCTCGACCTGGGGGTGGATGGCATCATGACCGATCATCTGGAGACGCTGCGCGAGGTCCTGGCCGCCCGCGGGGCGTGGGCCTGAGGCCGGGCGGGCGTCCCGGCGACGGGGACGAACGAGGGGGGCGTGCGGCCGTGACCGCCGAGACGACCGGTCCTGAGGGGCCCATCACCGATCCGGCCGAGCGCGCGCGGGAGCAGCGCGGCTGGTACTTCTACGACTTCGCCTGCTCGGTCTACTCGACCAGCGTCGTGACCGTGTTCCTGGGGCCGTACCTCAACCAGGTGGCCGAGACGGCCGCCGGGGGCGAGGACGGGACGCTGTACCCGCTCGGCATCCCCGTGGCGCCGGGCTCGCTCTTCCCCTACACGGTGTCCGTGTCGCTGGTGGTGGCCATCATCGCGATGCCGCTGGTGAGCGCGGCGGCGGACCGCCGGGGCCGCAAGAAGCCGCTGCTCGCGGCGGCGGCGTACCTCGGGGCGGCCGCGACGACCGGGATGTTCTTCCTGGAGGGCAGCCGCTATCTGCTGGGCGCCTTCCTGCTGATCGTGGCGAACGCCTCCTTCGCGGTCGCGATGATGCTCTACAACGCCTACCTGCCGCAGATCGCCGACCCGGACGAACGGGACCGGGTCTCCTCGCGGGGCTGGGCCTTCGGCTACACCTCCGGCGCCCTCGTCCTGGTGCTCAACCTCGTCCTCTACTCCGCGCACGAGTCCTTCGGCCTGGAGGAGGGCGAGGCGGTCCGGATCTGCCTGGCCTCGGCGGGCCTGTGGTGGGGCGCCTTCGCGCTGATCCCGCTGCGGCGGCTGCGCGACCGGCGGCTGCCGCCCGCGGCGGGCGGCGCGGAGCGGCCCGCGGGCGGCGGGGCGGTCGGCGCGGGCTGGCGGCAGCTGCGGTCGACCGTCCGGGACATGCGCCGGCACCCGCTGACGCTGGCCTTCCTGCTGGCCTACCTCGTCTACAACGACGGGGTGCAGACGGTGATCTCGCAGGCGGCGATCTTCGGCGAGAAGGAGCTGGGCCTGGAGAAGACCACGCTCATCACGGCGGTGCTGCTGGTGCAGGTGCTGGCCGTGGCGGGCGCGCTCCTGATGGCCCGGTTCGCCCGGACGCACGGCGCCAAGCGGACGATCCTCGGCGCGCTCGTCGTGTGGACGGTCATCCTCCTGGCCGGGTACCTGCTGCCGGCCGGGGCCCCGCTCTTCTTCTACTGTCTGGCGGCGGCCATCGGGCTGGTGATGGGCGGCACCCAGGCGCTGTCCCGCTCGCTGTTCTCGCACCTGGTGCCGGAGGGCAAGGAGGCGGAGTACTTCTCGGCGTACGAGCTGAGCGACCGCGGGCTGAGCTGGCTGGGGCCGTTGATGTTCGGGCTCGTGTACCAGCTGACGGACAGCTACCGAGCTGCCATCATCTCCCTCGTGATCTTCTTCGTGGCCGGTTTCGCGCTGCTCGCGCGGGTACCCGTGCGGGAGGCGGTGAGGAAGGCGGGGAATGTCGTACCGGAGCGAATTTAGACGCGGAAGTGAAAGGCCGGTAGTGTACGCGTTTGGCCTGCCAGGCGGACCGTTACTGCGTGCTGCTTTAGTGAAGACGCCGAGTCACATCTGCCGCCAGATGTGACAAATCGGTCACTGGTGGGTACAACAAGGGGCGGCACGACGGGCGACGCATTACCCGGAACGGGAATCTTTCTCGCCGACCGGACGTTGACCGGATGACGACGACAGCGACACCTGTCCTGTGGGCGACAAGCCCGGGAGGCACGATTCATGAGTGAGCGAGCTCTTCGCGGCACGCGCCTCGTGGTGACCAGCTACGAGACCGACCGCGGCATCGATCTGGCCCCGCGCCAGGCCGTGGAGTACGCATGCGAGAAGGGCCATCGTTTTGAGATGCCCTTCTCGGTGGAGGCGGAGATTCCGCCGGAGTGGGAATGCAAGGTCTGCGGAATCCAGGCACTCCTGGTGGACGGCGACGGACCCGAGGAGAAGAAGGGCAAGCCGGCGCGTACGCACTGGGACATGCTCATGGAGCGGCGTACCCGTGAGGAGCTGGAGGAGGTCCTCGCCGAAAGGCTGGCCGTCCTGCGCTCCGGCGCCATGAACATCGCGGTGCATCCGCGCGACAGCCGCAAGTCCGCCTGACGGACGGCCCGGCAGAGCAACGCCGAGGGGCCCGGTACACGATCCGTGTACCGGGCCCCTCGGCGTTCTCCCGTCCGGTCCGGGTGCGGTCCGCCGGTCCGCGCACGGGCCGGCGGAGCGTACGCCCCCGGGGGTCAGGGGGTCAGCGGCGGGCGCTGACCCCCGGCGGGGCCGTACGGGCCCTGGGGGGCGTCGTCGCGGATGACCTCGCCCTGGACCACCTTCCCGTCCGGGCGGTGGATGCGGGCCTGCTGGAAGGCGTCCTGGAGGCTTCCGTGAGGCGCGGCGGCCATCCGGCGCTCGACCGCCCTCTCCGCGGCGCGCCCGAGGGCCGCCCGGACCTGGGGCACGAGGAGCAGCAGTCCCGCGGCGTCCGAGATCAGGCCGGGGATCATCAGGAGCAGCCCGCCCAGCATCAGGAAGCCGTTGCGGTCCCCGGCGCCCTTGCGGTCGGCCGGGTCCGGGACCGTACCGCTCTGCGCGGCGGCCTGGGCCTGCTGGAAGGTGGAGGTGAGGTTGGCGAAGGCCCGCCGGCCGGCCCGCTTGACCACCGTGGCGCCGAGCACGGCGCCGCCGATCAGGAGGAGCAGGACCGTCAGCCCGCCGGCCGCGTCCGCCACGACCGTGAGCAGCCAGATCTCCAGGACCAGCCAGGCGGCGAGGCCCAGCGGGAGGAGGGTGCGCGCCCGGGAGCGCTTCGGGGCGAGAGGGGGCGGTGCGCCTGTCGTCATGCCCCCAGTGTGCCTGGGCCGCCGCAGGAACGTCATAAAGGGAGGACCGGCCCCCGGAGCGGGGCTCCGGGGGCCGGACGGGCGGGGGGGCGGCCGGGATCAGGCGCGCTTGCGGCCGCCCAGGGCCTTGGAGAGCTTCTCGGCGCGGGCGGTCACGCCCCAGCCGGTGACCCGCCAGAGCGCCTCGACGACGATGTTCCGGCTCATCTTGGAGTCGCCGATCTCGCGCTCGACGAAGGTGATGGGCACCTCGACGACGTGGAAGCCGGAGGCGACGGCGCGGCGGGCGAGGTCGACCTGGAAGCAGTAGCCGGCCGAGGCGACGTCCTCCAGGCCGAGGCCCTGCAGGGTCTCCTTGCGGAAGGCGCGGTAGCCGCCGGTGACGTCCCGGATGGGGACGTCGAGCATGAGGCGGGAGTACAGGCTGCCGCCGCGCGAGATGAACTCGCGGGACTTCGGCCAGTTCACGATCCGGCCGCCGGGCACCCAGCGGGAGCCGAGGACGAGGTCGGCGCCCTTGAGCGCGGTGAGCAGCCGGGGCAGCTCCTCGGGCTGGTGGGAGCCGTCGGCGTCCATCTCGACGAGGACCTCGTAGCCGTTCTCCATGCCCCAGCGGAAGCCCGCGAGGTAGGCGGCGCCCAGCCCTTCCTTGCCCTTGCGGTGGAGGACGTGGACGTGGTCGTCGTCGGCGGCGATCTCGTCGGCGAACTTGCCCGTGCCGTCCGGGCTGTTGTCGTCGGCGACCAGCACGTGGGCCTCCGGCACCGCCTCCCGTACGCGCGAGACGATCGGCCTGATGTTCTCCGCCTCGTTGTAGGTCGGAATGATCACCAGCACGTCGCCGAGCGGGCCGTAACGCCTCTGGCCACCGTCGTTCACTACTGCCCCTTCGGATTCTGACATGGACCCCCACCTTAGCGAGGTCCCTGGAGTATCCCTGTGGCGTGGGTGGTGTGAGACGGGCGACGTGATCGCGGAAGCGGGCGGGGGGCGCGGCACGGCGGGGGGAGGGGGTGTGCGGTGCGGCGGGGGAGGAGGGGGTGCGGTGCGGGGCCCGACGTCCTTCGGTCCGACCCGGGACCCGCCGGCTGCGGATCGGCACGAGGCCGTTGTCTACTGAACGTCCGGGCCCCACCCGGGTCGCACCTTCCGCCGGTGAAACCTTCCCTCGCGGCCGAGGCGCGGGCGGCGGTCGGCGCCGGCGAGGAGGCGTGGTCCGGTCGGACGTCCTGTGGTGGACGCGGGAGAACCTACCGGGCCATGGCGGTCGGCTGTCAACACCCGCTTGACCTGCGGGGTTCCCGAGAAGCCGCAGGCCGGACGGGAAGATCCGCAGGTCGGGGACGAACCCGTGGTGCGTACATCCGGGTGGCCGTCAACCGCACATCACTCGTTCGGTCGTACGAATACCGTCTGTCCGTGCACCACGGTCCGCAGGCAGACGGGGAGTTCGGCACCGGGGGACAGATCGGGCAGACCGGGCGTTCCGGAGCGCGGGTCGGTGGACCAGCGGGCCACCCGGTCGTCGGGCGCCTGGACGACCAGGTCGCCGGTCCGCCAGATCGCGTAGTCGGCGGGGGCGCCGGGCACCAGGATGCCGGCGTCGTCCCGGCCGACCGCGCGCCAGCCGCCGCGGGTGTGGGCGGTGAAGGCCGCGCGGACCGAGACCCGGTGCTCGGGGGTGCGGTGGAAGGCGGCGGCCCGGACGGTCCCCCACGGGTCGAGCGGGGTGACCGGGCTGTCCGAGCCGAAGGCGAGCGGCACGCCGGCCCGCAGCAGCGCCGCGTACGGGTTGAGGGTGCGGGCCCGCTCGGCACCGAGGCGCTCGGCGTACATGCCGTCCTCGCCGCCCCACAGGGCGTCGAAGGCGGGCTGGACGGAGGCGGTGAGGCCCAGTTCGGCGAAGGCGGCGACCGTCTCGGGGGTGAGCATCTCGGCGTGCTCGACGCGGTGCCGGGCGGCCCGGACGCGGGCCGCGCCCAGCTTCTCGGCGGCGGCCCTGACGCCGTCGACGACGGCGGTGACGGCGGCGTCGCCGATGGCGTGGAAGCCGGCCTGGAGGCCCGCCTCGGTGCAGGCGACGACGTGGGCGGCGATGGTCGCCGCGTCGAGGTGGGCGGAGCCGGAGTGGCCGGCCGAGTCCGCGTACGGCTCGTGGAGGCAGGCGGTGTGCGAGCCGAGCGAGCCGTCGGCGAAGAGGTCGCCGGCCGCGCCGAGGGCGCCGAGCGCGCGGGCCCGCTCGATGTCGAGGTCGGCCCAGTAGCCGGCCACGCGGGGGCCGGGCTCGGAGCGGGCGAGGTCCAGCAGGCCGGTGAAGTCGTCCTCGGAGGAGATCCGCGGCCCGCCGCACTCGTGGAGGGTGCCGATGCCGAGGGAGGCGGCGTGGGCGCGGGCGGCGCGCTGGGCCTCGGCGCGCTGGGCCGGGGAGACGGCGGCGAAGGCGGCGGCCCGGACGGCGTGGTGGGCGTCGCCGGTGAGCGGGGCGCGCCCGTCGTGGAAGCCGTCGAGGCCGCGCACGCCGGGGACGAGGTCGAGCAGCGCGGTGGTGACGACGGCCGAGTGGACGTCGATCCGGGTGAGGTAGAGCGGGCGGCCCCCGGTGAGGCCGTCCAGCTCCTCGCGGGTGAGCGGGCGCCGCTCGGGCCAGCGAGAGGCGTCCCAGCCGTGCCCGATGAGGATGCGGTCCCCGGGGCGGGCGGCGGCGTGGGCGCGGACGAGCTCCGCCGCCTCGGCGAGCGAGGCGGCGGAGGAGAGGTCGAGTCCGGTGAGCGCGAAGCCGGTGGCGGTGGTGTGGACGTGGGCGTCCACGAAGGCCGGGGTGACGAGCGCGCCCTCCAGGTCGATCACCTCGTCCACCCCGGAGGCGAAGGCGTCGGCGGCGCCCTCCTCGCCCACCCAGGCGATGTGACCGCGCTCCACCACCATGGCGGTGGCGAAGGGGTCGGCGGGGCTGTGGACGTCTCCACCGCGCAGGAGCACGGTGCGGTGTTCGCCGGAATTCAGGGTGTCGCTCATGCGACCAGGCTAAATGCGCGGCGGCCTGGCTTCGTACGGGGTGGACAGGACGACGGTGGTGCGGCTGGAGACGTGCGCCTGGGAGCGGATGCGGCTGAGCAGGTGCTCCAGTTCCAGGGGGGTGGCGACCCTGACCTTGAGGATGTAGTTCTCGTCGCCGGCGACGCTGTGGCAGGCCTCGATCTCGGGGATGTCGGCGAGCCGGTCGGGGGTGTCGTCGGGGGCGCTGGGGTCGAAGGGTTTGACCGAGATGAAAGCGGTCAGCGGCAGGCCCACCGCCTCGGGGTCGACGACGGCGGCATAGCCGCGGATGACACCGCGCTGCTCCAGCCGGCGGACGCGCTGGTGCACGGCCGACGTGGACAGGCCGGTGGCCTTGCCCAGGTCGGTGTAGCTCATGCGTCCGTCCCTGACGAGCAACTCCACGATCTGACGATCCAGCTCCTCCATGCGCCGACCCTATTGCGCCGAGGCGTCCCGGGCCCAGCCGGGAGGGGGTCGTATGGGCCGCTATGGGCGATCACGGGGCACCTGCGACAGGCATGTGACGAACGCCACAGGTTTGGGCCGGGCATCGGAAGTCCGCTCACGGTTATGCGGAGTCCCGCATGGGAAGGGCTTGCTGTGGTTCGGCCGCACAGTACCGGCCGACCGGTCCGAGGGGGAGATTCTCCATGCTGGAGCCCGTTGATTCGGTCGACACGTCCGACGAGTTCGACGCGTACGACACCTTTGAGATGTTCCGGGTCATCTGCCCGGAGTGCGATCAGCCGATCGCCCTGCTGGCCGACGAGGACGCGCTGCCCGAGCACGCGCTGTGCCCGTCGCCGTGGAACCCCTTCACGCTCACGGTCTGCGCCGGCACCGGCCGGTCGGCGGACGAGGCGGTCTCCGCCGACGAGGGCGCCGGGGTCCAGGAGCAGGACACCGCACTGCTCCTGACGCTCCCCCAGGGCCTCGACTGGCGGAAGCAGCCCTTCTCGCACATCGGCGGCCCGGGCTCGCGGCCCATCCGCGCGGCGCAGCTGCGCCGCGCGGCCTGAGCCGGGCTACTCCTCGCCGGTCCAGTAGTCGCCGCGCACCATCGCCGCGAGGGCGGCGCGGTGCAGGATGAGCCGGTCGGGGTCCTCGGGGACCTCGACCTCGCCGAAGTGCGCCCGGCGGTACGCGATCCTCAGCATCACGATCGCGTGCCGCAGCGCCGCGTACAGGGTGTGGAACTCCATCGCGCGCGGCGCGTGCCCGGTCAGTTCGGCGTACCGCCGCTCGACCGCTCCGCGGCGCAGGAAGTCCGGCAGGCCCGGCCGGCCGGAGCCCGCGGCCAGGTCCTGGAAGAAGCGGTGCAGGTAGACGGTCCAGCCGAGGTCGACCTCGCGGGGCGCGCAGGCCGCCATCTCCCAGTCGAGGACGGCGGCGGGGACGAAGCCGTCGTAGACGATGTTCCCGATGCGGGCGTCGCCCCAGCAGAGCACCGCCGGCCCCTCGTCGTCCGGCCACAGCTCCTCCAGGCGCGCGAAGGCGGCCTCGATGAGCGGCGAGGACGCGAGTCCCTCCACCACCCAGGCGTAGTAGGCGCGTTGGGCGTCGACGTGACGGCGCAGCGGGCTCCCCCCGCCCTCGGGGAGCAGGAACTCGGCCTCCTTCGCCGGGAACCGGTCGTGCAGCCGTGCCAGGACCGCCACCGACTCCGCCTCCAGGCAGGCGCGTTGGGCGTCGGTGGCATCGTGCAGCCAGTTCCCCTCGTACGTGTAGGGCATGACGTCCGGCGGGACGCGTCCCTCGGCGCGGGCCATCACGAAGAAGGGCGCGCCGAGCGGCCCGGGGTCCTCCTCCAGCCAGAGCACGCGCGGGACGGGCACGTCGGTGTGCTCGGCGACCAGCGCCATCACCCGGTGCTGGCGGGCCATGTCGTAGACGGGGAAGACGGTGTACGCGGCGGGGTCGGCGGCCAGCCGCAGGGCGCAGCCGCGGACGGGGGCGTCCGGGTGCTCCAGGTCGAAGAGCAGCGTCTCGCTGGACATGCCGTTGGAGCCGGGGACGGCGAGGCCGGAGACGGTGGCGCCGGGGAGCCTGCGGTCGAGCCAGGCGGTGAGCCGGGCGGCCAGCTCCTCGGGGTCGCGGGTGGTGGTGCGGGGACGGGGTGCCGTGGCCATGCGGGTCTCCTCAGCGGGGGGCGGCTCAGCGGGCCGTGGAGGTGGGGCCGGCGAAGCCGCTGGGGTCGTGGCGGCCGAAGGAGCCGTGCTCGAAGATGCCGTGGCCGGTGCGCCCGTCGAGGGTGAAGCGGGCGGAGTGGTCGGTGACGCCGTAGCCGGCGAGGGGGTGGGCGGCCGGGTCGGAGAGGTCGTAGACGCGCCGGTCGGTCCAGTCGCGGCCCTGCCAGGTGCCGTGCTGCCAGTCGCCGGCGGGCGGGTAGCCGGCGCCGACGGCGAGCGGGGAGGAGACGAGGACCTCGACGCCGATCTCCAGGGGCTTGCCGGTGGGGTCGGTGAGGTGGACGACGGCGCTCTCGGGGTGGCGGGTGCCGGGCCGGTAGGCGATCTCGGTGCGGGGCCAGCCGAGCTGGACGTCCCGGCGGCCTTCGCGGACGAGCTGGGCCTGGTTGAGGGTGCGGTAGCCGTCGGCGTCCTCCTGGACGACGACCATCACGAAGCGGTCGTCGAAGCGCATGGGGATCCAGAGCCAGTGGAAGCCCTCGGGGCGCGACTCGGCGGCGCGGCCGGGCTCCTCGCCGGGGATGGGGCGGACTCCCCAGCTGCGGTCGCGGGTCCCGGTCCACTCCCCCGCCGTGACCTCGAACCGCTCGCCGCCGGCGGTGATCGCGCCCGTGCAGCGTCCGGCCTGGACGAAGCGGCGGCCTTCGAGGGTGAGCCGGCCTCCGGTGCGCTGGAGGTGGTGCGGTTCCCAGAGGGCGGGGAAGTCCCCGGTCCAGGTGAGGTCGAAGGAGAGCCCGTCGGGGTCGGCCGGGTCGGCGGCGCAGCTCAGGGTGAAGCGGCGCAGCGGTTCGTCGACGGTGACGCGCAGCGGGCCGACCTCCAGGCGCATCCGGTCGTCGCCGAGCGCGTCGGAGGCGCGGACGGCGTGCAGCCGGTCGCCGGTGCGCAGGGTGGCGTAGGCGTCGATCACCCCGGTGTTGGGGTAGACGCCGAGGCCGGCGACGAGCAGGGCGCGCCCGGCGTGGTCGAAGACGTGGAAGATGCAGCGGTCGTAGGCGTTCCGGTCGCCGCTGACGTGGTGCTTCATCGACAGCGGGGCCTGGTGCACGGGGTATTCGTCGAGCGCGACGGGCCGGTCGTCGTCCACGGCTGACCTCCTGGTCGTCGAGGGAGATCTGACGGTACGTCAGGCATCGCGGCGAGGACCAGGGGTGTGCGCGGGGCGCGGGACGGAGGGCGACCGCCGGCGCGGGGCGGGGCGGGCGGGGAGGGAGGGGACGGGCGGGGGTGATCACGGGCGGATAAGGAATGGATAAGGGACGGGTAGGGGGCGAACTGGCGCCCGAATCCGTCCGGGGGTGACCCGGCGGCCCGGGGCGCGTTGGTCCGGGCATGACCACGCTGTACTCCACACCCAGCGGAGTCGGTCGGCATCGGCAGACCGAACCGAGCGGTGAAGAATCGGTTCTTCACCGAATTCCGGAGGCGCCGGACCCACCCGGCCCCGCCCCCGACGGTGCCGCACCGGTGCCCGCCCCGGCACCGGCACCGCTTCCCGCGCAGACCCCCGCTCCGGCCCCGGGACGGACTCCCCCGCTCCCCGGCCCCGAACCCGCGGCCGTCGTGCCCTCACCCGCGCCGGAGCCGGCCCCGGCGCCCGCGCAGGCGTCCGTACCGGTGCCCCCGCAGGCGTCCGCACCCGTGCCCACGCCGGCTCCCGTGCCCGTGCAGGTCCATCCCGACCCGCCGATCTACCAGGCGCTGTACTCGCTCTGGGCCAGCCAGGGGCGCACCCTGCCCGGGCGCCGGGACGCGGAGTGGACGCGGCTCGCCGCGGGGCCGGTCTGGGCCGACCGGACCGTCCGGGTCAGCGGGGTCCTGGTCCGGCCCGCCGGAGCGTGACGGCCGCCCGGCGGGTCACATCAGACCCGCGCGGGTGACCAGGACGGCGAGCAGGACGACGAGGGTCCAGCCGAGGACGTGCTCCAGGAGCTCGGGGCCCCGGTCGTCCTGGGGGCCGCCCGTGCGGGTGCGCGCGAACAGACGGCCGGTGAGGGTGGTGGTGGCGCTCATGGCCACCACCATGGGGCACCGGGACGCCCCCGGACCAGAGACGTCCCTCACACCCCCGCCGGCGCCGGGACCGCTCAGAGCACCCCGACGGCCCGAAGCGCCTTGCGCTGCGCGGGAGTCGGCCGCTCGGGGAAGTACAGGTAGCAGACCCCTCCTGTGCCGGACACCACTTTCCCGCTCGCGTTGTACCGCTTGGTGCGCAGCCAGATGTTCTCCCACTCGCGGCGGCGGTAGACCCGGCGGACGGCGTCGTTGGTCGGGGAGGCGGGGTCGTTGGCGATCACGTCGCCTTCGGGGGTGAAGCCGATCACCGTCATCAGGTGGCCGGAGGTGCCGTAGCCGGCGCCGGTCAGCTCCTCCTTGCGGAAGGACTGGGACGTGATGGCCGGGATGCCCGCCCGGATCAGGGTCTCCAGGTCGGTGAGCGAGCGCAGGCGGGTGACGACGGCGTTGAGGTCGGGGTAGGCGGAGGCGTAGGCGGCGTTGAAGGGCCAGTTGCCGCAGCCGGAGTACTGGAAGTCGTAGGTGAAGCGGGCCGCGTGGCAGACCTGCGGGTCCGCGAAGGCGGGATCCACCCAGGCCAGGTCGGCGGCGGACGGCCCCCGGCCCCAGTACTCGACGATCATCTGCGAGGAGGTCGGGCTGCACCACGCCTCGCCGCCGTTGTCGTACTCGGGGTACTGGCCGACGTGGGTGTTCTGCGAGTAGCGCGGGACAGCCAGCTCGCGGGCGAGGCCGGGCGCGGAGGCGGGGACGGTGAAGCGGTCGGGGACGTCCGAGGCCATCGCGCCGATCCGCCAGACCGTGGGGGTCAGGGCGGTGCCGGGGCGGCGGTACAGGGTGAGGCGCAGCCGGTACGAGGCGAGCCGGAGGCCGCTCGCCGGGTCGTCGACCGCGAAGGTGTCGGTCCACACGCTGCTCCGGCCGTCGGTCTGGTCGTCGACCGAGGTGCGCTTGATGTCGGTGTCGCCGGAGGCCCAGCGGCCCATCACGAACCACGGGGTGCCGGTGCCGTCGGAGTACGTGCCGGACAGCTCGACCTGGATCCAGGTGCCGGCCGGGGTGCGGGCGTTCCAGGACGCGATCACCTCGGTGGCCGGCACCTCGGGGGCGTGCGCGGGCGAGGTCCAGCGGGCGTGCTCCCAGGCGGAGGTCAGCCCGGTGTGCGGGTCGGTGTAGTCGGTACGGCCCAGGGGCGCGTCCAGGACCAGGCCGGGACGGTGCCCGGCGACGGGCCGGGTGCCCTCGGCGTGCCCGGAGCGCCAGTCGGTGTAGGTCGACCAGAAGCGGTTGGCGACGGTCGCCGGGGCCGGGAGGGCGGCGGCCGCCTCCGGGCCGGCCGGCGCGGACGGTCCGGTCGCCGCGGCCGGCGCGGCTCCGGCCGTGCCCGCGGCGGCCGCGAGCGCTGCGGCGAGGACGGTCCGGCGTGAGGCTGATCCGGGCATGGCGAGGACCCCCAGTCGAGGACGGAACGGCGATCGGGCGGGACGGCGCGGGCCCACTATCCCGGCTCGGCCGGGCCTCCGCCAGCACTTCGGGCCGCGTCGCCGCCATCGACATGGGTATGGACCACTGACGGCGGCACCTCGCTGACCTGCGCGGGCACCCCTCACCTACCCTGGGCCGCATGGACGACCTCGACCGCGCCGCCCGCGCGCTGCGCCGGCTGCCGCCCTCGCTCGGACCGGTCCGGCTGGTCGCCGTCGACGGCCACGCCGGCTCCGGGAAGTCCACGCTCGCCCGCCGGCTCGCCTCCGCGCTCGGCGGCGCGCCCGTCCTGCGGCTCGACGACCTCGCCACCCACGAGGAGCCCTTCGCCTGGACCGGCCGGCTGCGGGCCCAGGTCCTGGAGCCGCTGGAACGCGGCGCGACCGCCCGCTACCGGCCGTACGACTGGGAGCTGCGGCGCTTCGGACCCGCCCGCGCGCTGCCCCCGGCGCCCGTGGTGCTGGTGGAGGGGGTGGGGTCCGGGCGGCGGGAGCTGCGGCCGCACCTCGCGTGGCTGCTGTGGATGGACCGGCCGGCCGGGGCCTCCTGGGAGCGGGGCCGGCACCGGGACGGACCGGAGCAGGCGGAGTTCTGGGACGGCTGGGTGGTGGCGGAGACTCGCCATTTCGCCGAGGACCCGTCGCGGCCCTTCGCCGGAACCCTGGTTCGGGAGCGGGGCGAGGGGTACGAGTGGCTTCCCGGGCCCGCTGTGACGACGGGCCCGCGCCAGATCATCACCCACCGTGACGGCGCGATGGCGGCGGACTGAGTCCCCGGAACTCCGCTTCCGCAAGTGCCCCGAGGGCGCTTGACCCCGGGGGCTTACAGGTCTTACGTTCTCAATGTGCGGCTTTTCGACAGCCGCCGCAGACACGAAGCCCCCGGTTGTTCCCCCGTGACCGGGGGCTTCGTTCTGCCCTCCGCGCCCCTTCCCCGGGCCCTCCCCGACCTCCCGCGCTCACCCAGGGTCACCGCTTCCGGATCTTGCGCTTCTCCTTAAGCGCACCACCCCTGCGCAGGTACGATGCCCCCAGGTGCGGTCAAATCCCGTCCATACGCCGACGGTTGTGGGGGACCCGATGGACATCGGCACGCAGGGCGCGCAGGCCCCCGCCGAACTCGCCTGGCTGCGCGGAGTGGACGCCTACACCATGGGCGCCTATCCGCAGGCCGAGGAGGAGTTCCGGGCCGCGGTGCGGATCGATCCCGGCATGGCGGACGGCTGGCTGGGGCTGCACGCGCTCCGGGTGGACACCACCACCGCGCTGCTCCGCATGTACCGCAACCGCGAGCGCTTCGGCGAGCAGCGCGCCCGCCACCGCCGCACCCTCAACTCCTGGTACTGGCTGGGCTGGTGGGTGCAGCCGGTGCTCGAAAGCCCGCGCGACCTGCTGCTCGCGCACGCCTCCCACTGGCTCGACGGACGGCACGTGCCGGAGCTGGACCGGGCCCTCGCCGAGCTGCCGCCGGTCGACACCGACCCGCAGGTCCGCTTCCTGCACGCCTGCCGCTCCTACCTGGTCAAGGACTGGGACCAGCTCGTCCGGCACACCGAACCGCTCGTCGACGACCCGCTGCTCGGCATCGAGGCCGGACTCTTCGGCGGCATGGCCCGGGTGCGCCTGGAGATGTACGGGCAGGCCGAGCCGCTGCTGTCGGCGGCCCTGATGCGCTGCCGCAGCGAGCAGCCCCAGCGCAAGGAGCTGCGCTACTGGCTCGCCCGCGCCCACGAGGGCACCGGCCGCAGCGCCGCCGCCCTCCCCCTCTACCGCGCGGTGCACCGCGTCGACCCGGCGTTCATGGACACCGCCGCCCGGCTCGCCGCGATCGCCGAGTACGACGGCTTCGACGGGCTCGACGGCATGGACGAGCAGGCCGGGCTCGCCGCCGTCGCCCTCGGCACGGTGGGCACCGGCCCCGGGCCGGACGGCACGGACACCGCCGCCGGGCCCGAGACGGAGCCCGCCGCCCCCGGCGGCGACGGGCTGCGCCGCTCCCCCGAACCGGTGCCGCCCGGCGTGCCGGCCGCGCCGCCGGAGGTCGTGCGGCACAGCTCGCCGGTGCCCGCGCAGCCCGGGCCGCCGCGCTTCCCGGCCGGGCCGACGGATCCGGTGCTGCTCGCGGAGGCCCTCGCGGAACTGGAGGGCATGGTCGGGCTCGAACCGGTGAAGCGGCAGGTCAAGGCGCTCTCGGCGCAGCTGGAGATGGCCCGGCTGCGGGCCCGTCAGGGGCTGCCGGTGCAGCCGCCGAAGCGGCACTTCGTCTTCTCCGGGCCGTCCGGCACCGGCAAGACGACCGTGGCCCGGATCCTGGGCCGGGTCTTCTACGCGCTCGGCCTGCTCGGCGGCGACCACCTGGTGGAGGCCCAACGGGCCGACCTCGTCGGCGAGTTCCTCGGCCAGACGGCGGTGAAGGCGAACGAGCTGATCGACTCGGCGGTCGGCGGGGTGCTCTTCGTCGACGAGGCCTACGCCCTCTCCAACTCCGGCTACAGCAAGGGCGACGCCTACGGCGACGAGGCGCTCCAGGTGCTGCTGAAGCGGGCCGAGGACAACCGGGACCACCTCGTCGTCATCCTGGCCGGCTACCCGGAGGGCATGGACCGGCTGCTCGCCGCCAACCCCGGGCTCTCCTCCCGCTTCACCACCCGGGTCGACTTCCCGTCCTACCGGCCGCTCGAACTGACCGCGATCGGCGAGGTGCTGGCCGCCGCGAACGGCGACGGCTGGGACGAGGAGGCCCTGGACGAGCTACGCTCGATCAGCGGCCACGTGGTCGAGCAGGGCTGGATCGACGAGCTGGGCAACGGCCGCTTCCTGCGGACCCTGTACGAGAAGTCCTGCGCCTACCGGGACCTCCGGCTCTCCGGCTACCCCGGCACGCTGACCCGCGAGGACCTGGCCACCCTGCGGCTCGGGGACCTCATGCAGGCGTACGGCGAGGTGCTGTCGGGCCGCGGTCCGGCGGACCGCGGCCCCCAGCAGGAACCGCCGTTCTGACCCGCTAGGCGACGGGCGACGGGGCGGGGCCCAGCCGGTGCGCGGGGTCGCGGACCTCGCCCACCAGCGTCTCCAGGACGTCCTCCAGGGCGACCAGGCCGAGGACCCGGCCGGAGGCGTCGGCGACCTGCGCGAGATGGGTCGCCGCCCTCCGCATCACGGTGAGGGCGTCGTCCAGCGGCAGCTCGGCGCGGAGCGTCGCCATCGGGCGCCACAGCTGCTGCGGCACCGCCCGCTCCCGCTCCTCCAGGTCCAGCACGTCCTTGACGTGCACGAAGCCGAGGAAGACGGCCTGCCGGCCCTCGGCGCGGACCGGGAAGCGGGAGTAGCCCGTCCGCACGGTCAGCTCCTCGATCTCCCGCGGGGTGGCCGACGGCGGGACGGTGACGAGCGCGGCGGCCGGGATCAGGACGTCGGTGACCGGGCGGCTGCCCAGCTCCAGGGCGTCCTCCAGGCGCTCCTGCTCGGCCGGGTCGAGGAGTCCGGCCTGGCCGGCGTCCTCGACGAGCCGGCCGAGCTGGGCGCTGGTGAAGACGGCCTCCACCTCGTCCTTCGGCTCGACCTTGAAGGCCCGCAGGACCAGGGCCGAGCAGGCCCCCAGGGCGGCCGTGACCGGCCGGCAGAGCCGGGCGAAGCCGACCAGGGCGGGGGCGAGCAGGAGCGCGGTCCGCTCGGGCGCCGCCATCGCCAGGTTCTTCGGGACCATCTCGCCGATGACGAGGTGGAGGAAGACGACCACGGCGAGGGCGATCACATAGCCGAGCGGGTGGATGAGGCCGGCCGGCACGCCGACGTAATGGAAGGCCGGTTCGAGGAGGTGGGCGACGGTCGGTTCGGCGACCGCTCCGAGGGTGAGCGAGCAGACGGTGATGCCGAACTGGGCGGCCGCCATCATCCGCGGCAGGTTCTCCAGCCCGTACAGCACCTGCGTGGCGCGGGTCCCGCCGAGCGGCTCGATCTGGCTGCGGCGGACGGAGACGAGCGCGAACTCGGCGCCGACGAAGAAGCCGTTGGCCAGGACGAGGAGGAGGGCGAGGAGGAGTTGCAGGGTGTTCATCGGACCGCCTCCGCCATCGGCACCGGGGCGGTGCGCACGATCCGGACCCGCTCGGCCCGGAAGCGGTCGACCCGGCGGACGGAGAGCCGCCAGCCGGGCAGTTCGGCCCGGTCGCCGGGGGCCGGGATCCGGCCGAGGAGGTCGGCGACGAGCCCGGCGACGGTCTCGTACGGGCCGTCGGGCACGTCGAGGCCTATCCGGCGCAGCGTGTGGACCCGGCAGGAGCCGTCGGCCTCCCAGGCCGGGCGGCCGTCCTCGGCGGGCGCGGCGGCCAGCTCGGGACGGGCCTCGGCCGCGGGGTCGTGCTCGTCGCGGACCTCGCCGACCAGTTCCTCGACGATGTCCTCCAGGGTGACCACGCCGGCCGTGCCGCCGTACTCGTCGACGACTACGGCGATCGGCTGCTCGCGGCGCAGCCGCTCCAGGAGGGCCTGGACGGGCAGCGACTCGGGGACCAGGAGCGGCGGGACGGCGATCCGTCCGACGGAGGTCCGCGGGCGGGCGTCGGGGGCGACGGCGAGCGCGTCCTTGAGGTGGACCATGCCCACGACCTCGTCGATGCGGTCCCGGTAGACGGGGAAGCGCGAGAGGCCGGTGGCCCGGGTGAGGTTGAGGACGTCGGCCGCGGTGGCGTCCCACTGGAGGGCGCTGACCTTCACGCGCGGGGTCATGACCTGCTCGGCGGTGAGGCCGGCCAGGGACAGGGTCCGGACGAAGAGGTCGGCGGTGTCCTGTTCGAGGGCGCCGGCCCGGGCCGAGTGCCGGGCGAGGGATTCCAGCTCGCCCGGGGTGCGGACCGAGTCCAGCTCCTCGGTGGGCTCGACGCCCAGGGCGCGGACCAGTCCGTTGGCCACCCGGTTGAGCAGGGCGATCACCGGCCGGAAGGCGGCGGAGAAGCGGCGCTGCGGGGCGGCCACGAAGCGGGCGACCTGGAGCGGCCGGGAGACCGCCCAGTTCTTGGGGACCAGCTCGCCGACGACCATCTGCACGGCCGAGGCGAGGAGCATGCCGATCACCACGGCGATCCCGGAGACGGCGCCCGGGGGGAGCCCGGTGGCGGTCAGCGGGGTGCGCAGCAGGCCGGCGAGGGCGGGCTCGGCGAGCATGCCGACGATCAGCGAGGTGAGGGTGATGCCGAGCTGGGTGCCGGAGAGCTGGAAGGACAGCTCGCGCAGCGCCGAGACGACGGTGCGGGCGCGGCGGTCACCGGCGGCCGCGGCCCGCTCGGCCTCCGCGCGCTCGACGGTCACGAGACCGAACTCGGCGGCGACGAAGAAGCCGTTGGCGAGGATCAGGAGGAAGGCCGCCAGGAGGGGCAGCAGGGAGACGATCATGCCGCCGCCTCGTCGGGAGAGGGGGCGGCGCAGGTACTACCGGACGATCCGTCCATTGCCGGAGGGAGTCACTCCTCGGGTCGAAGGGTGGCCTCGCCGGCCGCCGGCGGCGGCCCTGCACGCGCGAGGCGGTGGTGCGTCCGGCACCACCGCCTCAAGAGTAGTCACGCACGGGCCCCGCGTGGCAGGGGGGACGCCCCGGATGGGGGACGCACCGGGGTTCTCCCGGTCCGCCGGCTCGGGGCCGCCCCGGCTCCGCGTCGGGGCTCAGGCCGCCTCGGCCCCGGTGCCGCGGCTGTCCGCGAGGGCCCGCAGGGCGCGGGCGTCCCTGATGGCGGACTCCCTGGCGATGCCGGGCTGGATGCCGAGGGCCGGGAGGCTGGTGCCGTCGCTGAGGTCGAGGAAGACCCACGGGTCGCCGGGACGCAGGTTGACGCGGAGGATCTCCGCCCAGGCAAGGCGCCGGGTGCGGGTGATGTTGACGACCGTGACGCCCTCGCTGTCGGCGACGACCTTGGGGCGGCTGAGCATCACCAGCACCCCGAGGAAGAGCGCGGCGGTGAAGACGAAGCTGGCCCGCTCGCCCGGGCCGAGCCGCTCCAGCATCAGCGCCACCGCGGTGATCGCCGCGAACATGACGGCGCCCACGGTCAGCAGGACGGCGCGGGTGCGGCCCGGCCGGAAGGTGACCGGGAGGGCGGGCGTGGGCGACTCGGACATCGGGGTTCCTCGGTGCCGTGGGTGGTACGGGGCCGGACGCCGTCAGAGGCGGCAGGCGTGGATCGCGGTGGTGAGGATCGCGCGGGCGCCGATCTCGTACAGGTCGTCCATGATCCGCTGCGCCTCCTTGGCGGGGACCATCGCGCGGACGGCGACCCAGCCCTCGTTGTGTAGCGGGGAGACGGTCGGCGACTCCAGGCCCGGGGTGAGGGCGACGGCCTGCTCCAGGTGCTCGGCGCGGCAGTCGTAGTCCATCATCACGTAGCTGCGGGCGACGAGGACGCCCTGGAGGCGGCGCAGGAACTGCTGGACCTGCGGGTTCTCGGTCTCGGCACCGTGGCGGCGGACGACGATCGCCTCGGACTTCAGGATCGGCTCGCCGATCACCTCCAGTCCGGCGTTGCGCAGGCTGGTGCCGGTCTCGACGACGTCGGCGATGACCTGGGCGACGCCCAGCTGGATCGCGGTCTCGACGGCGCCGTCCAGGTGCACGACGGAGGCGTCGATGCCCTGGTCGGCGAGGTGCTTGGCGACGATGCCCTCGTAGGAGGTGGCGATCGTCATCCCGCCGAAGTCCTCCGGGCCGTTCGCGGTGCCCGGGCGGGTGGCGTAACGGAAGGTGGAGCGGCCGAAGTTCAGCGCCAGGATCTCCTCGGCGCTGGCGCCGGAGTCGAGGAGCAGGTCACGGCCGGTGATGCCGATGTCCAGCTTCCCGGACGCCACGTAGATGGCGATGTCCTTCGGCCGCAGGTAGAAGAACTCGACCTCGTTGTCGGGGTCGATGACCACCAGTTCCTTGGACTCCTTGCGCTGGCGGTAGCCGGCCTCATGGAGCATGGCCGACGCAGGTCCGGAGAGGGAACCCTTGTTCGGGACGGCGATGCGCAGCATGGGGTGGGCTTCCTTTGCCTGGGAGTGGTGGGAGACGGCGGGGGCGTGCTTCAGAGGTGGGCGTAGACGTCGTCGAGGGAGATCCCGCGGGCGACCATCATCACCTGGACGTGGTACAGCAGCTGCGAGATCTCCTCGGCGGCCGCCTCCTTGCCCTCGTACTCGGCGGCCATCCAGACCTCGGCGGCCTCTTCGACGACCTTCTTGCCGATGGCATGGACGCCCTTGCCGACCAGCTCGGCGGTGCGGGAGGTGCTGGGGTCGCCGTTGGCGGCCTTGAGCTGGAGCTCGGTGAAGAGCTCTTCGAAGGTTTTGTTCGCCATGATGTCCTTAGGGTACGGCTTCGCCGGGGAGCTCCGTAGCCGGGGTTCACTCCGTGGACGTGCGCCAGGGCTCGCTGACCGTGCGGAGGATGGTGGCGGTGGCGACGGCGGCGGTGACCGCTTCGTGCCCCTTGTCCTCGTTCGATCCCTCCAGGCCGGCGCGGTCCAGCGCCTGCTCCTCGTTGTCACAGGTCAGTACGCCGAAGCCGACGGGCACGCCGGTGTCGATGGAGACCTGGACCAGGCCCTGGGTGACGCCCTGGCACACGTAGTCGAAGTGGGGGGTGCCGCCGCGGATGACCACGCCGAGGGCGACGATCGCGTCGTAGCCGCGCTCCGCGAGCACCTTGGCCACGACGGGCAGTTCGAAGCTGCCCGGGACGCGGAGCAGGGTGGGCTCGTCGATGCCGAGTTCGGACAGGGCGCGCAGGGCGCCGTCCACGAGTCCGTCCATGATCTTCTCGTGCCACTGCGCCGCGATGACCGCGACCCGGAGGTCGCCGCAGTTCTTCACGCTGAGGACGGGTGCGCCCTTGCCGCTCATGTCTCTCCTAGCCGGTTTCGTACGTACGTGCTTACTGGTTGCCGCAGGTGGAGGCCGGGGAGCCGTCCAGCCAGGGCAGGTCGTGGCCCATCCGGTCCCGCTTGGTGCGCAGGTAGCGGAGGTTGTGCTCGCCCGCCGTGACGGGCATCGGCTCGCGGCCCTCGACGGCGAGGCCGTGCCGGGTGAGGGCGTCGATCTTGTCGGGGTTGTTGGTCATCAGCCGGAGGCTGCGGACGCCGAGGTCGACGAGGATTCGCGCGCCGGCCGCGTAGTCGCGGGCGTCGGCGGGCAGGCCGAGCTCCAGGTTGGCGTCGAGGGTGTCGCGGCCGCGCTCCTGGAGTTCGTAGGCGCGCAGCTTGGAGAGCAGGCCGATGCCGCGCCCCTCGTGGCCGCGGAGGTAGACGACGACGCCGCGGCCGGCCGCCTGGACGCGCTCCATGGAGGCCTGGAGCTGGGGGCCGCAGTCGCAGCGCAGCGAGTGGAAGACGTCACCGGTCAGGCACTCGGAGTGGACCCGGACGAGGACGTCCTCGCCGTCGCCGATCTCGCCGTGGACGAGGGCGACGTGCTCGACGCCGTCGACGGTGGAGCGGTAGCCGTAGGCGGTGAAGTCGCCGTGGGCGGTGGGGAGGTGGACCTCGGCCTCGCGGCGGACGGTCGGCTCGGCGGAGCGGCGGTAGGCGATCAGGTCCTCGATGGAGATGATCGTCAGGCCGTGCTTGCGGGCGAAGGGGATCAGCTCCGGCAGGCGGAGCATCACGCCGTCCTCGCCGGCGATCTCCACGATCGCGCCGGCCGGCCGCAGGCCCGCGAGGCGGGCGAGGTCGACGGCCGCCTCGGTGTGCCCGGGGCGGGCGAGGACGCCGCCCTCGCGGGCCCGCAGCGGGAAGACGTGGCCGGGGCGGACGAAGTCGGAGGGCTCGTGGCGGCCGCTCGCGAGCATCCGGAGGGTGGTGGCGCGGTCGGCGGCGGAGATGCCGGTGGTGACGCCGTGCTCGGGGCTCGCGTCGACGGAGACGGTGAAGGCGGTCCGCATGGACTCGGTGTTGTGCTCGACCATCTGCGGGAGGTGGAGGCGCTCCAGCTCCTCGTGCTCCATGGGGGCGCAGATCAGGCCGCGGCACTCGCTCATCATGAAGGCGACGACCTCGGGGGTGGCCTTCTCTGCGGCGATGACGAGGTCGCCCTCGTTCTCGCGGTCCTCGTCGTCGACGACCACGACGGGGCGGCCGGCGGCGATGTCGCGGACCGCCTGCTCCACGGGGTCGAGGGAGAGGTCCTCGGTGTCCCAGACGGACGGGGCGCTGCTCATGCGGGGGCTCCTTCCAGAGCGGGGGCGGTACGCGTCCGGAGCCACCAGTCGCGCATGCCCCAGAGGACGAGCGCGCCGTAGAGGACGTAGACGAAGCCGGAGAAGGCGTAGCCGTTGGCGAAGTTCAGCGGGACGCCGACGAGGTCGACGAGCAGCCAGGCGAACCAGAACTCGACCATGCCGCGGGCCTGGGCGTACATGGCGACCACGGTGCCGACGAAGATGTACGCGTCGGGCCAGGGGTCCCACGAGAGGGTCGGGAACGCCTCGAAGAGGAGGGCGACGGCGACGGTGCCCGCGGCGGCCGCGGCGATCATGGCGCCGCGCTCGCGCCAGGTGGCGAAGCGGACCGCGATGTGGCCGTCGGCGCCGCCCTGCTTGCCGCGCTGCCACTGCCACCAGCCGAAGACGGCCACCAGCATGACGACGACCTGCTTGCCGGCGCTGCCGGTGAGGTGGCCGAAGAAGGCGCCGAAGAGCACGAGTCCGGCGAGGAACTGGACGGGCCAGGTCCACACGGAGCGGCGCCAGCCGAGGGTGAGGGCGACGAGCCCGAAGACGTTCCCGACCATGTCCGACCAGATGATGCGCTGGCCGAAGAGGGTGAACGCCTCGGAGTTGAGCCAGTTCACTTGACGTTCTCCCGTGCGGTCGGGCCGAGCAGCCGCTCGACGTACTTGGCGATGACGTCCACTTCGAGGTTGACCGGGGCGCCGGGGCCCTTGTGGCCCAGGGTGGTCAGGGCGAGCGTGGTGGGGATGAGGCTGATGGTGAACCAGTCGTCGCCGACCTCGACCACGGTGAGGCTGACGCCGTCGACGGTGATGGAGCCCTTCTCGACGACGTAGCGGGCGAGGGGGGCCGGGAGGCCGACCCTGACCAGCTCCCAGTGCTCGGAGGGGGTCCGCTCCAGGACGGTGCCGGTGCCGTCCACGTGGCCCTGGACGATGTGGCCGCCGAGGCGGCCGCCGACGGCCATGGGGCGCTCCAGGTTGACCCGGGAGCCGGGCTCCAGGGCACCGAGGGAGGACCGCTTGAGGGTCTCGGCCATGACGTCGGCGGTGAACTCGCCGCCAGCGGTCTCGACCACGGTCAGGCAGACGCCGTTGACGGCGATCGAGTCGCCGTGGCGGGCTCCCTCGGTGACCAGGGGGCCGCGGAGGCGGAAGCGCGAGGCGTCCGGCAGCTGCTCGACGGCGACGACCTCGCCCAGCTCTTCGACGATTCCGGTGAACACGGTCAGGCTCCCTGGATGGTGGCGGTGATGCGGAGGTCGGTGCCGATGCGGGCGGTCTCGGTGACGTCGAGCCGCAACGCGTCGGTGAGGGTGGTGATCCCGGCGTCGGCGAGGGCGTTCGGGCCCGCGCCGAGGAGGACCGGGGCGAGGTAGCCGACGACCTGGTCGACGGCGCCCGCGGCGAGGAAGGCGGCCGCGAGGGTGGGGCCGCCTTCGAGGAGGACGGAGCGGACGCCGCGCGCGTGGAGGGCGTCCAGGAGGGCGGGGACCGAGAGGCCGCCGGCCTCGGCCCTGGGGAGGCGGACGACGTCGGGGAGCGCGGTCGGCGCGTCCTCGGCGACGGCGATCAGGGTGGGGGCGGCGTCGTCGAGGACGCGGGCGCCGGGCTTCACGGCGGCGGCCTCGGTGTCGACGACGACCCGGAGCGGCTGGACGGCCCCCTCGACGCCGCGCACGGCCAGGTGGGGGTCGTCGGCGCGGGCGGTGCCGGAGCCGACGACGACGGCGTCGGCCTCGGCGCGCAGCCGGTGGACGTCGGCGCGGGACTCGGCGGAGCTGATCCAGCGGGAGGTGCCGTCGGCGGCGGCGATCCGGCCGTCGAGGGTGGCGGCGTACTTCCAGCGGACGAAGGGGCGGCCGGTGCGGACGGAGGTGAGCCAGGCGAGGTTGCCGGCCTCGGCCTCGGCCTCCAGGAGGCCCCGCTCCACCGCGACGCCGGCCGCGCGCAGGGTCTCGGCGCCGCCCGCGGCCTGCGGATTCGGGTCGGCGACGGCGTGGACGACGCGGGCGACGCCGGCCTCGATCAGGGCCTGGGCGCAGGGGCCGGTGCGGCCCGTGTGGGCGCAGGGTTCGAGGGTGACGTACGCGGTGCCGCCGCGGGCGAGGACGCCCGCCGCGCGCAGGGCGTGCACCTCGGCGTGGGGGCCTCCGGCGCGCTGGTGCCAGCCCTCGCCGACGACGTGGCCGGAGGCGTCGGTGACGACGCAGCCGACGACGGGGTTGGGGCTGGTGGCGCCGAGTCCGCGGGCGGCGAGCTCCACGGCGCGTCGCATGGCGGTGATGTCGGCCTGCCGGTCCACCGGGTCCTCCTGCCTCTTCGGGCACGGACTCCGGGGCCTGTCGATGACGACAGAGGAGCGGGTAGGCCGCCGCGCAGGGGGTATGCCGGTACGGCCGGAGGTCCACGGGTGCCCCGACGGAACGCGGCCACCAGCGGACGTACGGCCGGCACACCCCTGTCGGGGGTCGCCCGCCGCGCACTGCCTCCCATCCGGACTTTCACCGTCGGTCCAGGAATCTCACCTGGTCAACCGACCGCTGGCTTGCGGACGGGTCGCGGACTATACCGCCGGTTCGGAATTACACCGACCCCGGAGTGCGCTGCTGCTGATACAGGGCCAGTGTGCCACGCCCTGTCAACGGGCATGCACACGACTCCTGTGCGATGGCTCACACGTTCCCACGGAATTCCCTTTTGGTCCAGACCTATTGACGCACTGGTCTAGTCCTCTTAATGTCCGTGTCACCTCCGAGGAACGGCCCGCCGGTGTGCGCACGCCCCGGGCCCAACACGTACCACCCCCTTGTTCGTTGCGTGTTTCTTCACCCTCCCCGAGGAGGACCAGATCGTGCTGTCCCCCACGACCAAGAGAGCGTCGCTGCTCGCGTCCGGTGCCGCCGTCGCCGGCCTGCTGCTCAGCTCGCTCGCCGGAGGCGTCTCGTACGCCGCCGACAACGAGAGCTGTCGCCCCGACGGCCTGTACAAGACGCCCGGCGTCGACGTCCCCTACTGCTCGGTCTACGACACCGAGGGCCGCGAGAAGATGGGCGCCGACCACCAGCGCCGCGTCATCGGCTACTTCACGGGCTGGCGCACCGGAAAGAACGGCGAGCCCGCCTACCTCGCCAACAACATCCCGTGGGACAAGATCACCCACATCAACTACGCCTTCGGCCACATCGGCGGCGACAACAAGCTCTCGGTCGGCACCGACGGCCCGGACAACGCGGCCACCGGCATGACCTGGCCCGGCGTGGCGGGCGCCGAGATGGACCCGGCCCTCCCCTACAAGGGCCACTTCAACCTGCTGAACAAGTTCAAGAAGCAGCACCCCGACGTGAAGACGCTGATCTCGGTCGGCGGCTGGGCCGAGACCGGCGGCTACTTCGCCGACAACGGCGACCGGGTGAACTCCGGCGGCTTCTACTCGATGGCCACCAACGCCGACGGCTCGGTCAACCAGGCCGGCATCGACACCTTCGCCACCTCGGCGGTCGACTTCATCCGCACGTACGGCTTCAACGGCGTCGACATCGACTACGAGTACCCGACGACCATGAAGGACGCGGGCAACCCGCTCGACTGGACCTTCGCCAACGCGCGCCGCGCCGGCCTGGTCCAGGGCTACGCGGCCCTCATGAAGTCCCTGCGCGAGAAGCTGGACAGGGCCGGCGCCGCCGACGGCAAGCACTACCTGCTGACCGTCGCCGCCCCGTCCTCCGGCTACCTGCTGCGCGGCATGGAGACCTTCCAGGTCCAGAAGTACCTGGACTACGTCAACATCATGTCGTACGACCTGCACGGCGCCTGGAACGAGTACGTCGGCCCGAACGCCTCGCTCTTCGACGACGGCAAGGACGGCGAGCTCGCCGCCGCCAACGTCTACGGCTCCTCCCAGTACGGCGGCATCGGCTACCTCAACACCGACTGGGCCTACCACTACTTCCGCGGCTCCATGCCGGCCGGCCGGATCAACATCGGCCTGCCCTACTACACCCGCGGCCACAAGAACGTGCAGGGCGGCACCGACGGCCTGTGGGGCAAGGCCACCGCGGCCACCTGCCCGGCCGGCGCCGGTCTGACCAAGTGCGGCGACGGCGCCGTCGGCATCGACAACCTGTGGCACGACAAGGACACCGCGGGCAAGGAGTCGCCCGCCGGCTCCAACCCGATGTGGCACGCCAAGAACCTGGAGAAGGGGATCGTCGGCGACTACGTCACCAAGTACGGCTTCCCCGCGAACACCACCCTGACCGGCACCTACGCCCGCAAGTACGACTCGACCCTGGTCGCGCCGTGGCTGTGGAACGCCGAGAAGAAGGTCTTCCTCTCCACCGAGGACGAGCAGTCCGTGGCCGCCAAGGCCGACTACGTGGTCGGCCGCGGCATCGGCGGCACCATGGTCTGGGAGATGGCCGGCGACTACTCCTGGAACGCCGCCAAGGGCCAGTACGAGATGGGCTCCACGCTCACCTCGCTGATGTACGACAAGTTCAAGGCCGCCACCCCCTACGGCGCCAAGAAGTCGAACAAGGCGCTGCCGGCGCAGGCCGTGAACATCGAGACCGCCTTCACCGAGTTCAAGCTGGGCGACTCGAACTACCCGATCACCCCCAAGGTGAAGATCACCAACCGGACGAACACCACGCTGCCCGGCGGCACGGAGTTCCAGTTCGACTACGGCACCTCGGCCCCGGCCAACGCCTCCGACCAGTCCGGCTTCGGCACCAAGGTCGTCAGCAGCGACCACACGGGCTCCAACGTCGGCGGCCTGAAGGGCGACTTCCACCGGGTCTCGCTGAAGCTCCCGGCCTGGCAGACCCTCGCCCCCGGCGCCACGGTCGAGCTGTCCTTCAACTACTACCTGCCGGTGTCCACCCCCTCCAACTGGACGGTGAACATCAACGGCACCACGTACGCCCTCGCCGGCGACCTGGCGCGCGGCACGACGACCGTGGAGCCCGGCACGGGCACCACGCCGCCGACCACCCCGCCCACCACGCCTCCGACGACCCCGCCGACCACTCCCCCGACCACCCCGCCGACGACGCCGCCCACGGGCTGCACCGCCCCGGCGTACGCGGCCGGCACGGTTTACAACGCGGGCAACGAGGTCTCCCACAAGGGCCACAAGTGGAAGGCCCAGTGGTGGACCCAGAACGAGGAGCCGGGCACGACCGGCGAGTGGGGGGTCTGGAAGGACCTCGGCACCTGCTGACGCGCCACCCCTGAAGAACCCCCGGCGGCGGACTCACGGCCCTTGGCCGCCGCCGGGCCGCACCCTCCGCGCCGCGCCCCCCTGTCCGGGGCGCGGCGCGGTCGTGCGTGCGGGGCCCTACGGGAAGAGGGCCTCCTGGGCCGCGTCCCGGGCCCGCAGCAGCGCGCCGCGCAGGACGGCCGCGTCGCCCAGGGTGGTGGCGCGGACCTCGGTGCGCAGCGGGGAGAGCGCGGCGAGCTCGGCCTCGACGCGGGCGGCCAGCTCCGGGCCCCCCTGGTGGCCGGTCTCGCCGGCGAGGACCACGCAGCCGGGGTCGAGGACGGCCGCGATCGCCGCCGCGCCGACCGCGAGCCGGCGGGCGAGGGCGTCGAGGAAGGGACCGTGGCCGGAGCCGAGGGCCCCGGCCGGGTCGAGTCCGTGCTCGGCCGCGAGGGCCTCGACGGCGGCCACGCAGGCCAGCTCGTGGAAGCCGCCGTCGCAGCCGGTGGCCGAGGGCAGCCCGGAGGTGCCGGGCACGGGCAGGAAGCCGATCTCGCCGGCGCCGCCCGAGGCGCCCCGGCGCAGCCGTCCGCCGAGGACCACGGCGGCGCCCACGCCCTGGCCGAGCCAGAGCAGCACGAAGTCCTCGCGGCCCAGGGCCGCGCCCTCGCGCAGTTCGGCGACGGCGGCGAGGTTGGTCTCGTTCTCGACGAGCACGTGGGCGGGGAGCCGCTCCTGGAGGACGGCGACGAGCCGGCGGTGCCAGGCGGGCAGGCCGGTGGAGTCGCGGAGCTCCCCGGTGGCGGGGTCGATGAGGCCGGGGGCGCCGACGGCCACGGAGTGCAGCCGCTCGACGCCGGCCTCCCGGGCGGTCAGCTCCAGGAGGGCGACGGCCTTCTCGACGGCGGGGCCGGTGCCGGCGTCCTCGCCGACCGGGACGGCGGCCTCGGCGAGCGGGGCGCCGAGCAGGTCGGTGACGGTGACGGTGACCGAGCGGGTGCGGACGTCGAGCGCGGCGAGGTGGGCGCGGTCGGCGACCAGTCCGTACAGCTTGGCGTTGGGGCCGCGGCGCTCGGCGCCGGCCTCGCCGACGACGTGCACGAGGCCCGAGCCGCTGAGCCGCTCGACGAGGTCGGCGACGGTGGGCCGGGAGAGCCCGGTGAGGGTCTTGAGCTGGGCTGCCGTCAACGGGCCCTCGTCCTGGAGCAGGCGCAGGGCGAGCCGGTCGTTGATGGCCCGGGCGGTGCTCGGGGATGCGGCCATGCGGGGATCCTCTCAGACGCTTCCCCGCCGCCGTCCCTCCGGACCACTATTTATCAGGCAGGGTTCCTGATAGTTTACGGGCCGTCATCAGCTGACAGAACTCAGATTCCATCATCCCGGGGAGGACCCATGGCGGCGGAGACCGTCCTCAGCTCCGAACGGCTCCGACGGGCCCGCTTCGCCGTCGCCGCCGTCTTCTGCGTCCACGGCGCCGTGACCGGCAGCTTCGCCACCCGGATCCCCTGGATCCAGGAGCACGCCGGGGTGAGCGCCGGCCAGCTCGGCCTCGCGCTCGCCTTCCCCGCCCTCGGCGCCTCGCTCTCGATGCCGCTGGCCGGCCGGATCAGCCACCGCTTCGGCGCCCGCACCGCGCTGCGCGGGCTGCTCGCGCTGTGGACGCTCGCGCTCACCCTGCCCTCGCTCGCGCCGAACGTCTGGGGCCTGTGCGCGGCGCTCTTCGTCTACGGCGCCACGGCCGGCATGTCCGACGTGGCGATGAACGCGCTCGGCGTCGAGACCGAGAACCGGCTCGGCCGCTCCATCATGTCCAGCCTGCACGGCATGTGGAGCGTGGGGGCGCTGCTCGGCTCGGCGGCCGGCACCGTCGCCGCCCACCTCGGCGGCGACGCCCGGCTCCACCACCTGATCGCCGCGCTCGTCCTCACCGTCCTCGGCCTCGCCTTCTGCCAGGGCGTCCTCGACCCGGCGCCCGCCGAGGAGGAAGAGGCCCCGCCGCGCTTCGCGCTGCCCCCCAGGTCCGCCCTGGTGATCGGCGCGATCGGCTTCTGCGCGGTCTTCGCCGAGGGCGCCAGCCTCGACTGGTCGGCCGTCTACCTCCGCGACGAGCTGGGCGGCTCGGCCGGTCTCGCCGCCGCCTCCACCACCGCCTTCGCGCTGACCATGGCCGTGGCCCGGCTCGTCGGCGACCGGGTCGTGGACCGCTTCGGCGCGGTCCGCACGGTACGGGTCGGGGGCGTGGCCGCCACCCTCGGCGGAGTGCTGGTCGTCCTCGCCCCGAACGCCGCCACGGCGATGGCCGGATTCGGGCTGGTGGGCCTCGGGGTCGCGGTCGTCGTCCCGCTCGCCTTCGCCGCCGCCGCGCGCAGCGGCCCGAACCCGAGCCAGGCCATCGCGGGCGTCGCCACCATCACCTACACCTCGGGGCTCGTCGCCCCGTCCGCGATCGGCGGGATCGCCGACGCCACCTCGCTGGTCTTCTCGTTCGGCCTGGTCACGGCCCTCTCCTTCGGCCTGGTCCTCGGCGCGGGCGTGCTGCGGAGCGCTTCCCGGACCGCCACGGCCGCGCCGGCGGGGACGGACGCGGCGAAGAGCGCGGGCCCGGTGGGCTGAGCCCGCCCGGGGGCGCCGGCGCCCCCGCCCCGGCCGGTTCCGGCGCATACCATGTGGCTGATCTTCTGCGGCCCCGACACGGCCGCCGGAACCGGAGAACGGGAGCGACCTCATGAAACTCGGCGTGCGCTGGACCCTGCACGGGGACGGGAGAACGCCCGCCCCCGGGGCCGTCGTCCGCCCCGACGAGCGGCTGTCCTGGCCCCGTACGGCCGGTCTCGGCGCACAGCACGTGGTGGCCATGTTCGGGGCGAGTTTCGTCGCACCGGTGCTGATGGGCCTCGACCCGAACCTCGCGATCATGATGTCCGGTGTCGCCACCGTCATCTTCCTCCTCGCGACGCGCGGCACCGTCCCCTCGTACCTCGGCTGCTCGCTCTCCTTCGTGGGCGTCGCCGCCGCGATCCGGGCCTCCGGCGGCAGCAGCGCCACCGTGACCGGCGCGGTCCTCGTGGTCGGCGCGGTGCTCTTCCTCGCCGGTCTCGCGGTGCGGAGGTTCGGCGCCCGCATCATCCACGCGGCGATGCCGCCGGTGGTCACCGGAGCCGTCGTCATGCTGATCGGCTTCAACCTGGCGCCGGTCACCGCCTCCACGTACTGGCCGCAGGACCAGTGGACGGCGCTCCTGGTGATGCTCTTCACCGGTCTCGCCGTGGTCTGCCTGCGCGGCTTCTGGTCCCGGATCGCGATCTTCCTCGGCCTGGTCTTCGGCTACGCCCTCTCCTGGGTGCTCGACCTGGTCTTCGGGAAGATCCACTCGATGTCGCCGTCCGGCCAGGTCACCGACCACTGGCGGCTCGACCTCTCCGGCGTCGGCGAGGCCGACTGGATCGGCCTGCCGTCCTTCCACGGCCCCAGCTTCGAGTGGTCGGCGATCCTGGTCGCGCTCCCCGTCGTCATCGCCCTGATCGCCGAGAACGCCGGCCACGTCAAGGCCGTCGGCGAGATGACCGGCGACGACCTCGACGACAAGCTGGGCACCGCGATCGCCGCCGACGGCGCCGCGTCCGTGCTGTCGACCGCCGTCGGCGGCCCGCCGAACACCACGTACTCCGAGAACATCGGCGTCATGGCCGCCACCCGCGTCTACTCCACGGCCGCCTACTGGGCCGCCGCCGGCTTCGCGCTCCTCTTCGGGCTCTGCCCCAAGTTCGGCGCGGTCGTCGCCGCCATCCCCGGCGGGGTCCTCGGCGGCATCACCGTCATCCTCTACGGCATGATCGGCCTGCTCGGCGCCCAGATCTGGATCAACGCCAAGGTCGACCTGCGCAACCCGCTCAACCTGGTCCCGGCCGCCGCCGGCATCATCATCGGCGTCGGCGGCGTGAAGCTGACCTTCACCGACACCTTCGAGCTGGGCGGCATCGCGCTCGGCACGATCGTCGTCATCACCGGCTACCACGTGCTGCGGGCCTTCGCCCCGGCCCACCTGAAGGCCGCGCCGACGGAGCAGGAGCCGCTCCTCGACTCCGGCACCAGCTCGTACGAGAAGGAGCCGTACGAGAACGGCTCCGGCGACACGGCGAAGAGCTGAGGTATTCGCCCGTTCCGGCGAAGCCGGGCCCGGGAGGCTCCCTCCCTGGCCCGGCGGCTGGAAGTCTGCCCCCATGGCGCAGACCCAGTGGGCGGAAGAGCGGATCGGGCAGTTCGTGGCGGTCGACCCCGTGGTGGACCGGATGCGGTCGCTGCGGGCGGGCTGGCACCCGGCCGACGGGGTCGCCGTCTTCAACCGGGTGTACCTCACCGTCACCGAGGAGATCGGCCACGCCATCGAGGCGGGCGCCTTCGAGGACCGGCGGGCGGCGGCCACCCTGGACGTGCGCTTCGCCGAGCGCTACCTCGCCGCCGTCGACGCCCACGCGTCGGGCCGCCCGGGGCCGGCCTGCTGGCGGCCCCTCTTCCACTACCGCCGCCACCCCGGCGTGACCCCGCTGCAGTTCGCGCTCGCCGGGATCAACGCCCACATCGGGCACGACCTGGCGCTCGCCGTCGTCGACGCCTGCGCCGCCCTGGAGTGCGCGCCGGCGGACCTGGAGGACGAGTTCGACCGGGTCGGCGACGTCCTCGTCCTCCTGGAGGAGCGGATCCGCGAGGAACTGATGCCGGGCCCGGACCTCCTGGAGATCGCGGACCCGCTGACGCACCTGCTCGGCTGCTGGAGCCTGGACCGGGCCCGCGACGGGGCCTGGCTGGCCGCCCGCTCGCTGTGGCAGCTGCGGGCGCTGCCCGGGATCGCGGGCGAGTTCACCGAACGGCTCGACCGCTCGGTGGGCCTGGTGGGGCGGATGCTGCTCACGCCCCTGGCCAGGCCCTGACCGCCGTACGGAACCGGCCCCCGAGGGCTCGGCCCCCTACGGACTCAGTCCTCCGGCAGCTCGACCGGGGCGATCTCGTCGTAGACGTCGCCCGGGCCCGGGTTGGTGCCGTCGGTGGCGCCGCCGAAGTGGTGCATCACGCCCCACACCGCGTTCAGCGCCGTCTGCACCGCGCCCTCGGCCCAGCCGGCCGTCCAGGAGATGTCGTCGCCGGCGAGGAAGATGCCGCGCTTGTCCTCGGGCAGGCGGTCCTGCATGAAGTGGGTGAACAGGCGCCGCTGGTAGCGGTAGTGGCCCGGCAGGTTGGCCTTGAAGGCGCCCATGAAGTAGGGCTCGTTCTCCCAGGAGACCGTCACCGGGTTGCCGATGATGTGCTTCCGGATGTCGACCTTCGGGTAGATCTCGCCGAGCGACTTCAGCATGACCTCCATCCGCTCGTTCGCGGAGAGCGGCAGCCACTTCAGGCTGTCGTCGCACCACGTGTACGAGAGGCAGATGACGGCCGGCTTGTCCGGGCCGTCGTCCAGGAGGTAGGTGCCGCGGGTCATCCGGTCGGTGAGCGTCATCGACATGACGTCCCGCCCGGTCTCCTCGTCCTTGTCCAGCCAGAACGGCCGGTCGACGGGGACGAACAGCTTCGACGACTCCATGTAGTGGGTGCGCTCGATCGCCGTCCAGTGGTCGATCGGGAAGAGCGAGTCGTCGCAGGCGATCTTGGAGAGCAGCATCCAGGACTGGGCGGTGAAGATCGCCGCCTGGTAGGTGCGGATGTCGCCGGAGGCGTCCGTGACGGTGATCCGGTTGCCCGCGGTGCGGTTCAGCCGGGTGACGGCCGGCTTCGGCTGCCCGCCGTCGTGCAGCGAGGCCAGCGAGGTGCCCTGCGCCCAGTGGACGATCTTCTCCGGCTCGCGCTCCCACAGGCGCAGCGGCAGCTGCTGCGAGCCGCCGACGATGCCGCGGTGGTGGTCGTCGGCCTCGGTGTAGACGACCCGGAGGATCTCCAGGATGGAGTTGGGGAAGTCGGTGTCCCAGCCGCCGGTGCCGAAGCCGACCTGGCCGAAGATCTCGCGGTGCCGGAAGGACTTGAAGGCCTCGGACTCGCAGAGGAAGCCGTAGAAGGTCTGGTTGTCGAGCTTCTCGACGAGCTTCGCCCAGATCTCGCGGATGCGCGGGACGTCGCGCTCGCGCATGGCGCGGTTCATGTCGGAGAAGTCGGCGCCCTCGTCCAGGCACTTGTTCCACGCGGCGGCGACGTCGCGGTAGACCTGCGGCAGGTCGTCGACGGTCTCGGCGTAGTGCGACTCGCCCTTGAGGTCGACGACGGTCGAGGGGGTGGCCTCGGCCAGCGGGTTCGGGAACGGCGTGGTCTCCAGGCCGACCAGGTCGATGTAGTGCTGGAGCGCGGTGGAGGAGGGCGGGAAGCGCATCGCGCCCATCTCCGCCGTCAGCCCCTCGGTCTCCGGGCCCTCGAAGCCGACCGTGCGCAGCCGTCCGCCGATCTGGTCGGCCTCGTAGACGACGGGCTTGAGGCCCATCTTCATCAGCTCGTACGCGGCGATGATCCCGGACAGGCCGCCGCCGACGACCGCGACCTCGGCGCCGTGCTCGGTCGCGGGTATCTGGCCGAGACCGGCCGGGTGGGCCAGGAAGTCGTCGTAGGCGTACGGGAAGTCCGGGCCGAACATGGTGATCGGCGGCTGCTGCTCGTCGGCGTGCTCGACGGCGTTGGGCACGGTGGACGTCATGGGGTACGGACTCCTTGCACGGGGGTGGGGCGGGAGGTGGAGGGGGGCGGGGCGGGGGCCGCTCAGACGAGGGAGCCGTACAGGCCCGGCCTGCGGTCGCGGAGGTACGGGTTCTCCGCGCGGGAGGCCGCCAGGGCCTCGGTGTCGACGTCGCCGACGACCAGGTCCTCGCCCCGGCCCGCCCGGGCGCGGGCGGTGCCGTCGGGGCCGGCGAGCACCGAGAGGCCGACGAACTCGAAGTCGCCCTCGGCGCCGGCGCGGTTGGCGTACGCGATGTACAGCTGGCTCTCGAAGGCGCGCACCGGGACCACGGACAGCGGCACGATCTCGGCCGGGTGCATGAGGGCGGTCGGCACGAGGAGGAGGTCCGTGCCGGCCAGCGCCTGCGCGCGGACGTTCTCGGGGAACTCGACGTCGTAGCAGATCATCAGGCCGACGGTGAGGTCGCCGATGCGGGCCTGGACGAGGGGCTGGTCGCCGGGGGTGAACCACTTCAGCTCGAAGTCGCCGAAGAGGTGGGTCTTGCGGTAGTGCGCGAGCGGGGCGCCGTCGGCGCCGAAGAGCGCTGCGGCGTTGTAGATCACGCCGTGCCGCTCGGTGTCCCGCTCCGGGTAGCCGTAGCCGACGGCGAGGCCGTGGCGGGCGGCGGTCTCCGCGACCGCGCGGGCCGAGGGGCCGTCGGACGGCTCGGCCAGGCGGGCGATGTCGGCGCCGATGGCGTAGCCGGTGAGGAAGAGCTCGGGGGCGAGCAGCACGTCCGCCCCCGCGGCGGCGGCCCGTCCGGCGGCCTCGTCGAGGATCCGCAGGTTGGCGGTCACGTCGCCGAGCCGGCCGGAGCTCTGGAGCAGGGCGGTGCGCACCGTGGGCATGCTGAACCTCGTGGGGGCGGAGGGAAGGGAGGGGCGTCTGCGGGAGACGTCCAAAACGGTACGGTTCCGGGCTCGGCCGGGACAAGACGGGACCGTTGCGGACCGACCGTCGAACCGTTGCGCGATGTACGAGCTGGGCGGCGATTCGTTGCGCGGCGACCGGCCCGGGGGCGCACGCGCTCCGCGACCGGCGGCGCACCCCCGGGCGGGCCGTTCCCCGAGGCCGGGCACCGTGGCGCCGGCCCGGCGCCCCAGCGGCCCTCCGGCGCGTCGGGGACGAAGGGCCACGGCCGGGGCGGGCGGCTCCGGCGCGGTGCCTCGGGAGCCCCCGTACCGGCGGTGGCCACCGGTCAGGCGGGTGAGCCCGAGGAGAAGCGCCGCAGCAGCGGGGAGAGCACCAGGACGGACTTGGTGCGCTCCACGAAGGGCTCGCCCGCGATCCGCTCCAGGACGCGCTCGAAGTGGCGCATGTCGGAGGCGAAGACCTGGACGACGGCGTCCGCGTCACCGGTGACGGTCGACGCGGACACCACCTCCGGGTACCGCTCCAGACCTCGCCGGATGTCGTTGGGCGAGGTGTTGTGGCGGCAGAAGATCTCGACGAACCCCTCCGTCTCCCAGCCGAGCGCCGCCGGATCCACCCGCACGGTGAAGCCGGTGATGGCGCCCTCGGCCCGGAGCCGGTCCACGCGCCGCTTCACGGCGGGGGCGGAGAGCCCGACGAGCGAGCCGATGTCGGCGTAGCTGCGGCGGGCGTCCTCCGCGAGGGCGTGGACGATGCGTTCGTCGAGGTCGTTGAGTCGCACTACGGGTGGATCACTTCTCTGCGTGTGTGGCCAGTCGGGAGCGGCGCATGCCGTACACGAAGTAGAACACGAGGCCCACGGCCATCCAGGCACCGAAGTACACCCAGGTGATCAGGTCGAGGCTGTACATGCTGTACCCGCAGCAGAGGAAGCCGAGCACGGCGAAGACCGGGCCGAAGGGCACCTTGAAGGAGCGCTCCATGTCGGGGCGGGTGAAGCGGAGCACCACGACGGCGATGTTGACCAGCGCGAAGGCGAAGAGGGTGCCGATGCTGGTGGCGTTCACCAGCTCGCCGAGCGGGACGACGGCCGCGAGGCCGCCGCAGAGCAGCGAGACGATGAGGGTGTTGGTGCGCGGGGTGCCGGTCTTCGCGTCGACCTTGCCGAAGACCTTCGGCACGAGGCCGTCGCGGGACATCGCGAAGAGGATGCGGGTCTGGCCGTAGAGGACGGTGAGGACCACGCTGGCGATGGAGATCACGGCGCCGGCGGCGAGCAGGGTGCCCCAGAAGCTCTGTCCGGTGACGTCGTTCATGATCGCGGCGAGGGTGGCGTCGGTGCCCGCGAACTTCTTCCAGTCCCAGGCGCCGACGGCGACGGCCGCGACGAGGACGTACAGCGCGGTGACGATGACGAGCGAGAGCATGATCGCCCGGGGCAGGTCGCGCTTGGGGTTCTTGGCCTCCTCGCCGGCCGTGGAGGCGGCGTCGAAGCCGATGTACGAGAAGAAGAGGATGGCGCCGGCGGCGCCGACGCTGCCGATGCCGAGCGGCATGAAGTCGGAGTAGTTGCCCGACTTGAAGCCCATGAAGCCGACGGCGCAGAAGAGCACCAGAGCGGCGATCTTCACCATGACCATGATCGTGTTCGCGCGGGCCGACTCCTTGGCGCCGCCGAGCAGGAAGAGCATCGCGAGGACGACGACTATCAGCGCCGGGAGGTTGAAGACGCCGCCGTCACCGGGCGGCGCGCTGAGCGCGTCCGGGAGCGTGACGCCGATCGTGCCGTCGAGCAGCTCGTTCAGGTACTCGCCCCAGCCGACGGCCACGGCGGCGACCGAGACGCCGTACTCGAGCATCAGGCACCAGCCGCAGACCCAGGCGACGAGCTCGCCCAGCGTTGCGTACGCATACGAGTAGGAGGAGCCGGCGACCGGGATGGTGCCGGCCAGCTCCGCGTACGAGAGGGCCGAGAAGAGCGCGGTGAGGCCGGCGAAGACGAAGGCGAGCGTCACGGCCGGGCCGGCCTCGGGGACCGCCTCGCCGAGGACGACGAAGATGCCGGTGCCGAGGGTGGCGCCGATGCTGATCATGGTCAGCTGCCACATGGAGAGCGAGCGGCGGAGAGTGCCGCCCTCGCCCTGCCCACCCTCCGCGACCAGGCGTTCCACCGGCTTGCGGCGGGTGAGGGCGGTCAGGACGGTGGTCTTGCGGGCGGTCGTGTCCTCGACCGGTGGGGCTGCGCCGTGATCCAGCACTGCGGAGGCTCCTTATCGCTGCCTGTCGGTACGACGGGGACCGCGACGGACGCGTGCCGGGTCCGTGGGCACGCCGAAGCAGCCCGCGGGGGCAGGGAGACCGCCGAGCAGGCGGTCCCCGCCACTCCTGGTACGAGGGATGAGCCTAGCGTCCGGATTCGCATCCGTAACGCAGTGTTCTTGCGCAACGGCGGATGATCATTGCGCACTTCGGGCCCGGGCGGGGAAACATTGCGCGCCCCCGCATGAATCGACACATCCGGGTACAGGACGGGTGTGCGCGGAGCGGGGGCCGGACCCGGTGCGCGTGCCTTGACTCCTCGGTCCGCGTGGACCACCCTGCACCCGGCCGACCGGAGGTGCCGTGTGAGCTGGCTGGAGCCCGAACCCTTCCTGCGCGGCACCGCCTGGCGGGACGGCGACCGGCCGGTCCGCGCCGACCCCGCCGACCTGGAGCGGCTGCCCTGGGACATCGCGGAGCGGGCCGCGCTGCCGATCGGGGTGCGGGTGGAGTTCCGCGCGCGGCCCGGCACCTCGGCGGTGGAACTGCGCTACCGGGCGGCCGTCCCGGCGGCCGGGGACGAACTGCGGTCGCTGCGGCACGCGTTCGCGCTCTGGCAGGACGACCGGTGCGTCACCGAGGTCTTCGCGGAGCCGGCGGAGGAGGCCACGGTACGGCTCCGGCTCCCGCCCGGCGGAGGGGAGTTCACCGTCCACCTGCCGGAGGCCCAGGCGCCCGTCGTGCGCGGCGTGCGGGCCGTCGGCGGGGCCCTGGCGCCCGCGGCCCCCCGGCCGCGCTGGCTGGTCCACGGCGACTCCATCACCGAGGGCTGGTGGTCCACCCGGCCGGCCCACTCCTGGCCGGCGGCGGCGGGGCGCGCGCTGGGGCTCGACCCGGTGAACCTGGGGTACGCGGGCGGGGCGCGCGGCGAGCTGCCGCTGGCGGAGCAGCTGTCCCGGCTGCCCGGCGAGCTGATCACCCTGGCCTTCGGCACCAACTGCTGGGACCGGGCGCCCGCCACGCCCGAGTGGCTGCACGCGACGGTGCTGGCCTACGTGCGGCTGATCCGGCGGGGGCACCCGCGCACCCCGCTGCTCCTCGTCTCCCCCGTGCTGCGCCCGGCGGCCGAGCACACCCGCAACGCCCTGGGGGCGACGCTGACGGAGCTGCGGCGGGCGATGGAGCGGGCGGGGCGGGAGCTGGTGGCCGCGGGCGACGACCGGCTCCTCGTGCTGCCGGGCCGGCCCCTGCTGCGGCCCGAGCACCTGGCGGACGGGCTCCACCCCAACGACGCGGGGCACGCGGTGCTGGGGCGGGCGGTCGCGGGGGCGCTGCGCGGCTCCGTCGCGGAGAACGCCTGAGCCCGCACCCCGTACGGAGGCGTACGGGGTGCGGGCTCGGGCGCGGAAGGTCCGGGCGCGGCAGGGGCCGGGCCCGCGGGAGGGTCAGCTCCAGCTGGCGTGGAGGGGCTTGCCCTCGGCGTAGCCGGCGGCGGACTGGATGCCCACGACGGCCTTGTCCTCGAACTCCGCCAGGGTGCTCGCGCCCGCGTAGGTGCAGGAGGAGCGGACGCCCGCGATGATCGAGTCGATCAGGTCCTCGACGCCCGGGCGGGCCGGGTCGAGGAACATCCGCGAGGTCGAGATGCCCTCCTCGAAGAGCGCCTTGCGGGCGCGGTCGTAGGAGGACTCGTCGGAGGTCCGGTTGCGCACCGCGCGGGCGGACGCCATGCCGAAGGACTCCTTGTAGGCGCGGCCCTGGGCGTCCTCGTGGAGGTCGCCGGGGGACTCGTACGTCCCGGCGAACCAGGAGCCGATCATCACGTTGGACGCGCCGGCGGCGAGCGCCATGGCGACGTCGCGCGGGTGGCGGACGCCACCGTCGGCCCAGACGTGCTTGCCGTACTTCTTCGCCTCGGCGGCGCACTCCAGGACGGCCGAGAACTGCGGGCGGCCGACACCGGTCATCATGCGGGTGGTGCACATGGCGCCGGGGCCCACGCCGACCTTGATGATGTCGGCGCCGGCCTCGATGAGGTCCTTGACGCCCTCGGCGGCGACGATGTTGCCCGCGACGATCGGGACCCGCGGGTCGAGCGCGCGGACGGTCCGGATGGCGGAGATCATCGACTCCTGGTGCCCGTGGGCGGTGTCGATGACGAGCGTGTCGACGCCCGCGTCGAGGAGCAGCTTGGCCTTGCCGGCCACGTCGCCGTTGATGCCGACGGCGGCGGCGATCCGCAGCTTGCCGTCCGCGTCCACGGCCGGGGTGTACAGGGTGGCGCGCAGGGCGCCCTTGCGGGTGAGGATGCCGACCAGCTTGCCGTCCGCGTCCACGGCGGGGGCGTAGCGGCGGTTGGCGCCGTCGAGGACGTTGAAGGCCTCGCGGGGGTCGATGTCCGCGTCCAGCAGGAGGAGGTCCTTCGCCATGACCTCGGAGAGCTGGGTGAAGCGGTCGACGCCGGTGAGGTCCGCGTCGGTGACGACGCCGACGGGGCGGCGGTGCTCGTCGACGACCACGCCGGCCTCGTGGGCCCGCTTGGGCAGCAGCGCGAGGGCGTCGGCGACGGTCTGGTGCGGCTCCAGGACGATGGGGGTGTCGAGGACCAGGTGGCGGCTCTTGACCCAGGAGATGACCTCGGTGACGACCTCGATCGGGATGTCCTGGGGGATGACGACGAGGCCGCCCCGGCGGGCCACCGTCTCGGCCATGCGGCGGCCGGCGATCGCGGTCATGTTGGCGACGACCAGGGGGATCGTCGTGCCGGTGCCGTCCGGCGCGGAGAGGTCCACGGCCTGGCGGGAGCCGACGGCCGAGCGGCTCGGCACCATGAACACATCGTCGTACGTGAGGTCGTACGGCGGCTTGACGTCATTGAGGAAACGCACGTGCTGACATCCCAGTCGTTCGGATCGGCCCCTAGGCATTTCAGCCAGGGGAAAAAGCACGTAGTTCATTGTCCCACGCCGGTACGCATACCACTCCCGGGCGAATCCTCCGAGGCTCGCGACCGGGCCTTCGGAGGATCGCACGAGAGTTTTCGGCCGGTGGGCTCCGACGGCCCGTCCGGCGGCGGTCAGACGCGCGCGCCGGCCGCCACCGGCAGCTCCTCGGGCAGGAAGCCGGAGCGGCGCGCCGCGTCCTCCAGGGTGGGGAACGGGACGCCGCGCCGGTGGGCCCGGCGGGCGAAGATGCCCGCGTCCAGGAGGCTGTCCGGCGTGCCCGCGTCCATCCACGTGGCGTCGGGACCCACCGGGACCAGCCGGGCCCTGCCCTCGGCGAGGAAGCGCCGGTTGAGATCGGTGATCTCCAGTTCGCCGCGGGCCGAGGGGGTGAGCCCGGCCGCGTACCGCACGGCCTCGTTGTCGTAGAGGTAGAGGCCGGTGACGGCGAGGTCGCTGCGCGGGACCGCGGGCTTCTCCTCCAGGTCGAGGAGGCTGCCGTCCGGGGCCAGCGCGGCGACGCCGTAGCGGTGCGGGTCGGGGACGCGGCTGCCGAAGAGGGTGCAGCCGTCGAGGCCCGCGATCTCGCGGCGCATCAGCTCCGGCAGCCCGGGGGCGTGGAAGACGTTGTCGCCGAGGACCAGGGCGACGCGCCGGCCGCCGATGAAGTCCGCGGCGACCAGCAGGGCGTCGGCGAGGCCGCGCGGGACGGTCTGCACCGCGTACGACAGCCGGACGCCGAGGTGGCCGCCGTCGCCGAGGAGGGCGCGGTAGCCGGGCAGGTGCCCGGGGCCGGTGACGACGAGGATGTCCCCGATGCCGGCGGCGATCAGGACGGACAGCGGGTAGTGGATCAGCGGGCGGTCGTAGACGGGCAGGAGCTGCTTGGACGTGACGGCGGTCAGGGGGTACAGGCGGCTGCCGGAGCCGCCGGCCAGGACGATGCCGCACATGTCGGACGGGGGGTTCGGCCCGATGCCGCCGCGACCGTTCACGAGGCGGCCACGGTGTCGGCCGGGGCGGAGCGCAGCGGCTCCCACCAGGCGCGGTTCTCGGCGTACCACCGGGTGGTGGCGGCCAGCCCCTCGGCGAGGTCCCAGCGCGGGCGGTAGCCCAGCTCGTCGCGGATCTTGCTCCAGTCCAGGGCGTAGCGGCGGTCGTGGCCCTTGCGGTCCTCGACGTACTCGATGCGCTCCGGGCCCGCGCCGAAGAGGCCGAGGAGGCGCTCCGTGAGGGCGCGGTTGGTCAGGCCGGTGCCGCCGCCGATGTTGTAGACCTCGCCGGCCCTGCCGCGTTCGAGGACGAGCTGGACGCCCCGGCAGTGGTCGTCGACGTGCAGCCAGTCGCGGATGTTGAGGCCGTCTCCGTACAGCGGGACCGTGCGGCCCTCCAGGAGGCGGGTGACGAACAGCGGGACGATCTTCTCGGGGAACTGGTACGGCCCGTAGTTGTTGGTGCACCGGGTGACCCGGACGTCCAGGCCGTGGGTGCGGTGGCAGGCGAGCGCGACGAGGTCGCTGGCCGCCTTGGACGCCGCGTAGGGCGAGTTGGGGCGCAGCGGATGGTCCTCGTCGGCGCTGCCGGTGGCCAGGGAGCCGTAGGTCTCGTCGGTCGAGACGTGCACGAAGACGCCGACGCCGTGCCGGTGGGCGGCCTCGGCGAGGGTCTGGGTGCCCTGGACGTTGGTGCGGACGAAGGCGGCGCCGTCGGCGATCGAGCGGTCGACGTGGGACTCGGCGGCGAAGTGCACCACCGCGTCCTGGCCGCGCATCGCGCGGTCGACGGCCTCCGGGTCCTCGACCCGGCCGTGGACCACCCGCAGCCGGGGATCGCCCCGGTAGGGGTCGAGGTTCTCCGGGCGGCCGGCGTAGGTGAACGCGTCGAGGACGGTGACCTGCGCGTCCGCGGCTCCGGGGTACTCACCCCCCAGTACTCCTCGGACGTACCGGGAGCCGATGAACCCCGCTCCCCCCGTGACCAGAATGCGCATCGGAATCGACGTTCCTTTCCTCAGGGTTCGGACGGTCCTGAACCCGGTGACCGCTCGGGAAGACCCACCGCTGGTAGGCCCAGTAGCGGAAGACGGTGCCCAGGGCGACGCCGACGACGTTGGCGGAGACGTTCTTGGCCGCCAGCGACTCGAGACCGAGCACGTAGACGGTGAAGCCCAGGCAGAGCAGCGAGGCACCGGCCGCGAGGGCGTTCGTCAGGACGAACAGCCCGAACTCCCGGGTCCGCCCCCGGCGGGGGCGGTCGTCGAAGGTCCAGTGCCGGTTGGCGGCGAAGGAGAAGGCGGTGGCGGCCAGCACCGACAGCACCTTCCCGGTGAGGTGGCCGCCGTCGCCGAGCAGCCACCACAGGAGGTTGGCGCCGCCCGCGTCGATGACGAAGGCGGTGCCGCCGACGGCGGCGAACCGGGTCACCTCGCCCAGCCGGCCGGGCAGCCGGCCGGTGAGCCGGTGCCGGCGCGCCGGCCGGGCGCGTAACCCGGCCGCCGGACGGCCGGCCTCGGCGGTGGCCATCAGGCGCTCAGCCGGGCCGTGGCCCGGTCGCCGAGGACGAGCTGGTGGCCGTCGGTCCGCTCCGGCCGGCGGACCACCCGCGCGTCCCGGCCGATCACGGAGTCCCGCAGGCCGTGCACGCCGGACACCCAGGCGCCGTCGAACAGGACCGTGCCGTGGACGGAGGCGTCCTGGACGACGCAGTCCGGGCCGATCGACACGTCGGGTCCGATGACGCTGTCGGCGACCACGGCGTTGTGGCCGATGACGACCGGTCCGGTGATCCGGCAGCGGGTGACGTCCGCGCCGGGCGCGACGACCACGGGACCGCTGATCCGGGTGGCCTCGTCGACGGTGCCCTCGATCAGGGTCCGCCGGCCGGACAGCAGGTACCGGTTGCAGGCCAGCAGCCCCTCGGGGCGGGAGGCGTCGCCGCAGTAGCCGCGGGCGGTGTGGCCGCGCACCTCGTAGCCGTGCTCGCCCAGCCAGAACAGGGCGTCGGTGAACTCCAGGGTCCTGCGCCACGAGGGCCGCAGCGCGGACACCGCCTGGTGGACGGCGGGCGTGAAGAGGCAGAGGCCGGTCAGGGCCCCGGCGCCCGGGCCGCCGGGGCCCTCGGCCGGATCCAGCACGCGGGGGGCGGCGCCGGGCGGGCCCGGCTCCATGCTGCCGAGCCGGGCGAGGGCGTCGAGGTCCACCGGTCCGTCGCCGCCGGCGTCGACCATCACCAGCGCGTCCGCGCGGCCCTCCCGGAAGTCCTCGACGAGGGCCGGCAGCGCGCCGTGCGAGACGGTGTGGCCGGGGTGGAGCAGGAAGTCGTCGTCGCCCAGCCAGCCCCGGGCGTCGATCACCGCGTGCGCGAGGCCGCGGCGCACCGGCTGGTGCAGATAGGTGATCCGGACGCCGAACCGGTGGCCGTCGCCGAGGGCCCGGTGGACGGCTCCCCCGTCGGGTCCGGTGACCACGCCGACGTCGGTGACGCCGGCCGCGGCGATCTCCCGCAGGGTGTGGTGGAGCAGGGGTTCGTTGGCGAGCGGCACCAGCTGGGTGGGGGTGCCGGCGGTCACCGGCCGCAGGCCGCGGCTGCTGTGACCGGCCGTCACGAGCGCTTTCATCGTCATCGGGGCTGACTCCTCATCCGGCGGGGGCGGGGGCGGCGCCGGGCGTGGGGGCGTCCGCGCCGGGGACGGCGACGGCGGCGGACCGGCCCTCGTAGACCGTGTAGTGGCCGTCGGGGTGGGCGCGGTCCTGGAAGGGACGCATCGGGGACCGGTACGCCTTGTGGTCGGGCCCGGACTCCCACGCCTCGTAGGCCGCCCGGCCGGTCCAGCTCATCACCAGGAGCCAGGCGTCCGGGGCCGCCGTCTGCCGCAGCAGGGCGAGGCCGGTGAGGCCGGGGGTGCCGGCCAGGTCCCGGCGCGAGACGGCGTAGGCGGCGCGCAGGGCGTCCGCGTCGGGGGTGCGGTGGCGGACGTGCACGTGCAGCGGCTCGGCGGGGCCGGCGGCGGGCTCGGTACTCATCGGGATCTCCTCTCCTGCTGCCAGAGGCGCAGCACGGCGCGCCGTACCAGGGCGCGGGGCAGGGCGGTGGCGAGCCCGGCCTTGAGCCGGTAGTCGCGGCCGGGTACGCACAGCGGGCGGCCCGCCTCGACGGCGGCGAGCGCGTCGCGGACGACGTCGAGCGGGTCGAGGTTCCGGCCGAGCCGGCCCTTGGTGCCGGAGCCCTGGTGCAGTCCGGTGCGGACCGAACCGGGGCAGACGGCGGTGACGTGGACGCCCAGGTGGGCGGTCTCGCAGTGGACGTTCTCGCTGAAGGCGGTGAGGAACGCCTTGGACGCGCCGTAGACCGCGCCGCGCGGGACGGGCAGGAAGCCGGTCATCGACGAGACGTTGACGATGCGTCCGTCGCCCCGGCGGGTCATGGCGCGGGCCGCGGCGGCGGTGAGCCGGACGGCCGCCTGGACGTCGAGGTCGACGAGGGCGGCCTGGTCGTCGGGGTCCTGGTCGGCGAGCGGGGCGATCCTGCCGAGGACGCCCGCGTTGTTGACCAGGAGGCCCACCTCGGCGGGTCCTGCGGCCAGCCGCCGGGTGACCTCGGCGAGCTCCTCGGGCCGGGTCAGGTCGGCGGGCAGCACCTCCGCGACGACGCCGTGCGCGGTGGTGAGTTCGCCGGCCAGGGCGTGCAGCCGGTCGGCGCGGCGGGCCACCAGGACCAGGTCCTGGCCGCGGGCGGCGAGCTCGCGGGCGAAGACCTCGCCGAGCCCGCTGGAGGCGCCGGTGACGAGCGCGGTACGGCGGTGCATGGGGTTCCCCTCAGCTCCAGGCGGTCGTCAGCGCGGCCAGGTTGACGAACAGGCCGAGCACGCACAGGGAGCTGCGGACGGCGTTCCAGCGCTGCCAGTCGCGGCGCGGGTCGACGTTCTCCCAGTCGTCCGGCATGGACTCCGGGGTGAGGGTGACGACCCAGCGGTTGATCGGGACGGTCTTGGTCACCGACACGGTCATCACGCTCAGCAGGACCACGGCCGCCACGCCGTACAGCGTGCGGGCGGTGCCCGTGGGGGCGTTGAAGGCGAGCACGATGTCGATGAGGGCGCTGGCGGCCAGCGTCACCGGCATGAAGGGGTCGTAACGGGTCGCCAGGAAGCGGTGGGCGTGGACGTAGCCCTGGGGCGGCAGCGACATCAGCAGCGGGACGCCGCCCAGCACGGTGCCGGCGAAGACGCCGGCGGCGACGCCGTTGCCCGCCAGGACCAGGGCCATCAGCAGTTCGGTCACGGGGTTCTCCTCCTCGGTCGGCCACAGCGTCCGGGGCGCTGCTCGACGAGGGGTCGAGGGGCGTTGGGGCCGGGGCTGGAGAGTGCCTGGACCGGCGCGCGAGGCGGCTGCGACAGGGTGGCGGGCCTACATGCCGGGGCGCGGGCCCGTCCCGTCCCGGCCCTGCCGGAAGGAAGTCGGTACCGACCGTGTTCACACAGATCCTGGGGGGCGTCACCCTGCTGGGCACCGGACTCGTCGCGGGCGTGTTCTTCGCCGTCGCGGTGAGCGTGCTGCCCACCCTCTTCGCGCTGGAGCCGGACGACTACGTGGTCACCCACCAGCTGCTCGGCAAGGGCTACCACCCGTACATGCCGATCATCGTGACGGCGGCGCTGCTGGCCGACGTGGCGCTGGTCGTCACGGCGCCGACCACCGGGCTGCGGCTGCTGTTCGCGGCCTCCGCGCTGCTGCTCGTCGGCGTGCAGGTGGTGTCGCAGTTCGGGAACGTCCCCATCAACAAGGTGGTGGCGACCATGCGGCCGGGCGCGCTCGGCGCCGACTGGCCGGACCCGCGGCCGCGGTGGCGCCGGTGGCACGTGCTGCGCACCTCGTGCGCCTTCGGCGCGCTGGGCCTGACCTCGGCGGCCGCGGTCCTGCTGCCGTAGCGCCCCGCCCGCCCCTCCCCTCGCCCGCTGCTTCCCCCTTCCCTTCCCCTTCCCCCTCTTTCTTCCCCTCCCGGAGGTTCTCCGCATGTCCTTCGTCGCCCTGGGCGCCCCTCTCGCGCCCGACGCCGTCCGCCGGTTCGCCGCGGCGCCCCCGCCGCCGTCGCCGCTGCTCGACGCGGACGGCCCGGTGCTGTCCGCCGCCGTCTTCGTCCGCGAGGAGCTGCTGCTGCTCGCCTTCCACCTGCGCGAGGAGCACGACGACCCGGCCGCCGTGCTGGCCGGGCTGCCCGCGGTGGTGCGCTGGGCGGAGCACGTCGCGCCGTTCCTGGAGACGCCCTGGGACCCGTCCGCCGGGTTCGCGGACGCGCTGCGCGGGCGGCTGATGCGCCGGGTGCAGCAGCGCGTGGTGAACGCGGTGCCGGCCGCCCTGTCGGCGATCCACTACCCGGTCCGGCCGGGCGCCGCCGACGAACTCACCACGATCTTCACCGCCGTACGGCCGCAGGCCAGGCCGATGCTCCGCGACGAGCAGGGCGACACCAGCGGCAGCCTGCACGGCGTCGCGGTCTTCGTCTCCGGCCCCCACATGGTCCGGGTCGTCGCCTACGACGGCGAGGTCGCCGACGTCGCCCGCTACATGGCGCACCGGCCCGGCCGGCCGCAGATCGAGGCCCGGCTGACGCCCCATCTGGAGGAGTACGGCGACACCAGCACCCCCGAGGGCTTCGTCGCCGTCTTCGAACGGCGGTCCATGGAGCGGCGTGCTCTGTCCGTCCCGGTGGGCGCCGGGTCCGCGCCCTCCCCCGCCGCGGCCGTCCGCCCGTGACCGGGCGGATCCTGATCGCGGGGGCCGGGCCGAGCGGTCTGCTGTGCGCCGTCGAACTGGCGGCGCGCGGCGTGCCGTGCCGGGTGGTGGACCGGCGGCCCGGCCCGGCGGGCGGCTCGCGCTGCCCGACGCTGTGGCAGCGCAGTCTGCGGGTGCTGGCCTCGGCGGGGGTGTCCGTGGAGGCGCTGCGCCGGGCCGGCACGGCGCTGGAGCGCAAGCGGTTCCTCATCGCGGGCGCCGACGCGGAGGTCGACCTGCGGTCCGGCGACGGCCCGTTCGACGCTCCGCTGCTGGTCCGCCAGGAGGACCTGGAACACCTGCTCCTGGAACGGCTGCGCGCCCTCGGCGGCGCCGTGGAGTACGGAGTGGAGCTCCTGGAGGTCCGGCGCGACGGCGGCGGGGCGTCCCGGCACGGTGCCGGGGCCCCCGCCGTCGCCGTGCTGCGGGGCCCCGACGGGGTCGAGGAGGCCCCGGCCGACCGGGTGGTGTGCGCCACCGGCGCGGCCGGCCGGGTGGCCGGGGTGGCCGGTCCGGCCGACGTGGCGCCGGTCGGCATGCGCTGGCTGCTCGCCGACGTCGAGGTGGCCCCGGAGGACGCGCCCGCGCCCGGCGTCGAGCACATCCTGCGCGACCGGGCCGGCCACGGCGGTCTGGTGCCCCTGCCGGGCGGCGGCCACCGGCTCTTCCTGGCCCTGCCGGACGATCCGGCCGGAGCGGACCGGCGGCCGTCGCCGGCCGAGGTGGTCGAGGCGGCCCGGCGCTCGGTCGGGGTGCGCCTGACCGGGGAGCCCGGGGCGATCTGGGCGGTACGGCCGCGGAGCTGGGTGGCCCCGGCCTTCGTGGACGGCCCGGTGGTGCTGCTGGGCGACGCGGCCCGGTCCTTCCCGATGCCGGTGCACGGACTCAACACGGGCCTCCAGGAGGCCGCCGGGCTCGGCTGGAAGCTGGCCGCGGCGGCCTCCGCCCCGGCCGGGACGGGCGCGGAGCTGCTCGCCACCTACGACGCCGAGCGGCGGGCGGCGGCGGAGCGGATCCGGGACCGGGCCGAGCGGGTGCTCGGCTACGGCTCGACCGTGCCGCTGGAGGTGATCCGCGACCGGCTGCTCGCCCGCGTCTTCGAGCTGCGCACGGAGCCGGACACCGTCCACGCGCCGGGTCCGCTCACGGCGGCCGGGGGCGCCCTCGCGGGGCACCGGGCGCCCGAGGGCGTGGCCCGCGCCGCTGGCCCCGGCTGGTACGTCGCCCTGCTGCCCGGCACGGACCCGGCCCGTCCGGACCGCCCGGGCGCGGAGGCGGGCCGCGCGGCCGCCGGGGTCGCCGCGCGGTTCGGGCTGCCGCTGGTGGCCTGCCCCGCCGCGCCCGCCCCGGAGGGCGTACCGGACGCGGGGGCGCGGCTGCTGCTGGTCCGTCCGGACGGGCACGTCTCCTTCGACGGCGCGCCGGGCGAGCCGGCGGAGCTGGAACGGCACCTGGAGGGCGTGCGCCGCTTCCTGTGAACCGGTCCGCCCGCGCGTGCGCGGGCGGACCGGCGGGAAGGCGGTGGAGCGGGAAGGCGGCGGGGCGATGGAGCCGCACAAGGGCCTGGCCCCGGTTCTCCTTCTCGGAGACCGGGGCCAGGCCCTTGTGGTGCGGAGGACGGTCAGTACGCGGCGCGCACCCGGTAGATCCCGAACGGGACGCTCATCCGGGTGTCCCGGAAGGGGCGCAGCGGCGAGGTGCTGTCCTGGTGGGAGGCGCCGCGCTCCCAGGCGTGGAACGCCTCCTCGTCGCGCCAGCGGCTGAGCACGAGGAACCCCTGGGGGTCGGGCAGGGAGTGCAGGAGCTCGTTGCCGAGCATCCCGTCGACCTTCGCCATCTCCAGGCTCACCCGGTGGTAGGCGGCCTCGACCCCCTGCTCGTCCGTCGTGGCGTGGTAGACGAGGACGCGCACCTCGCCGGCCGGGGCGACGCTCAACGCGCCGCCTCCCACGCGGCGTGCGTGGTGTGCTCGCCGGACGGGTCGACCCTGGCGGTGACCTCCATCGTCACCATGGAGCCCTGGCTGCGGAACGGGTGCAGCTGCTGACGGTGCTCCAGGTGCCGGTCGCTGGTCTCGAAGAGCCGGAAGCTCGGCTCGTCGGTCCAGTCGCTGACGATGTAGTAGACGTTCTCCTCGCCCGTGGCGCGGGCGAGGGTCTGGCCCAGGCTGGCGGGGTGCGAGGTGACCGAGTCGCCGATCGCGAGCCAGACCTTCTCGAAGTCCTCGGTCATGCCCGGGCGGATCTCCATGCGGAGCATGACGCGGTACGGGCCCGGGGCCGCGGTCCCGGCCGGCGCGGGGGCGGTGGTGTCGGTGGTCGCGGTCATCAGGAGATGCCTCCGTCGACGTAGAGGGTGGCGCCGGTGACGTACGAGGAGAGCGGGCTGGCCAGGAAGAGGATGGCCTGGCCGACCTCGGCCGGGGTGCCGAGCCGGCCGAGCGCCGTCTTGGCCTCGTAGCGCTCGCGCATCTGGGTGCGGACGTCGTCCGGGAGGGCCGCCATGGCCTCGGTCTCGATGACGCCGAGGGCGACCACGTTGGCGCGGATGCCGCGCGGGCCGAGCTCCTTGGCGAGCGAGCGGGTCAGGCCGATGAGGGCGGCCTTGGAGGCGGTGTAGTGCGCGCGGGTCGGGATGCCGACCTCGGCGGACTTGGAGCCGATGGAGACGATCGACGAGCCCTCGCTCAGCAGCGGCAGGGCGTGCTGGACGATCAGGTACGAGGCCGTCACGTTGGTGTCGATGACCCGGTGCCACTCGTCGAGCGGGAGCTCGCCGAAGGGGATGTGGCTGATCGCGCCGGCGTTGTTGACGACGAGGTCGAGGCTGCCGAGGCGGGTGGCGCACTCGGCGAGCAGGCCCTCGATCTCGGCGGGGTCGGTGAGGTCGGCGCGCAGCACGTGGTGGTCGCCGCCGATCTCCTTCAGCTCGGCGCGGAGCGACTCGACGGCCTCGCTCTCCTGCCGGTAGCAGGTGACGACGTCGACGCCGGCGCGGGCGAGGGCGAGGACGATGCCGCGGCCGACGCCGCGGCTGCCGCCGGTGACGAGGGCCTTGCGGCCGTTCAGGCTGAGGTCCATGGTGGTGGGTCCTTCGGTTCAGGAGGCTGCCGCGAGCGCGGCCGCCTCGACCTTCTGCTTGATGAGCGCCATCTGGCCGGCGCTGTTGGTGTTGAGGCGGTTCGTCATGGCCTCGTCGTCGATCGGGGCCTGGGGCTTCATCTCGAAGTCCTGCACCCAGCGCATCCGCACGCCGCCCGGCACCTCGGTGTACTCCCAGAAGAGGGACATGTACTTGAAGACGCCGGTCTCGACGCGGTGGGCGCGGACGGTGCGGGTCGCGGCGTCCGCGGTCCGCTCGGAGACCCAGCTCCAGACCGTGCCGTTCTCGTCCGGGTGGAGGGCGAGGCGGAAGCGGACGGTGTCGCCCTCGCGGGCGAGGATGTCGGCGGAGGCGTACTCGCTGAACAGCGAGGGCCAGTTCGCGACGTCGTTCGTCAGCTCCCAGACGGTCTCCAGGGGGGCGTCGATGACGATCGCGTTGTCGGTGTGGCCGGCCATGTCACGCCCCCGCCGGGGTCAGGCTGCCGTTGACGTAGGCGATCACGGCCGCCGGGGAGAGCAGGTCGTGGGCCGCCTCCTCGGGGATCGAGATCCCGGTCACCCGCTCGATCCGGCCGAACAGTTCGAGCACGGCGAGCGAGTCGTAGCCGAGGTCCTCGAAGCCCCGCTCGGCGGCGTCGGCGTCGAGCACCACGCCGTCGTCGACGCCCGCGGCCTCGATCATCATCGTGTACAGGTCGTTCAGTTCGAGACTGCTCACAGCTGTCCGTCCTTCCGGGAGCGGGTGGGGTGAGGGGTGGGGGGTGGAGTGCGGGGTGGGGCGGCGGGTCATGCCGCGCCGACGACGAGGGCCGAGACGAAGCCGCCGTGCCCGCGGGCGACCACGAGGGCGTGGCGCAGCGGGAGTTCGCGGGGCCGGTCGACGACCAGGTCGAGGGCGTAGTCGGGGTCGGGGCGCGCCGTGCCTGCGGTGTGCGGGACGACGCCGTCCCGCAGGGCCAGCAGGGCGGTGGCGACGTCGAGCGGCGCGCCGCCGCCGTACAGCCGGCCGGTGAGGGACTTGGGGGCGGTGACCGGGACGCCGCGCGGGCCGAAGACCTCGGCGAGCGCGCGGGCCTCGGCGGCGTCCCGCTCCGGGCTGCCCGCGCCGTCGGCGAAGACGGCGCCGATGTCGCCGGGGGCGAGGCCGGCGTCGGCGAGGGCGCGGCGGATCGCTCCGGCGAGCACCGGCGGACGGGTCCGCCCCTCGGTCCCGCCCTCCGTGCGGGCCGCGTCGTCGTACGGGTCGAAGCCGGCCGCCCAGCCCTCGACCGCGCCCCAGGAGCGGGTGCGGCCGCGGGCGCGGGCCGACTCCTCGGTCTCGGTGACGAGGATCGCGCCGCCCTCCCCCGGCACGTGGCCGGGGGCGTCGATGGCGAAGGGCGTGTAGGCGCGGGCCGGGTCGTCGAGGGTCGACAGCCGGCCGTCGGCCAGCTGCGCCACGACGCCGTACGGGCAGAGCGAGGAGTCGGTGCCGCCGGTGACGACGAGCCGGGAACCGGTCCGCAGCAGGCGGCGGGCCTGGGCGATGGCGTCCAGGCCGCCGGCCTGCTCGGCGCAGACGACGCCGCAGGGGCCGCGCATGCCGTGCCGGATGGAGATCTGGCCGGTGGTGGCGGCGTAGAACCAGGCGATGGACTGGTAGGCGCCGACCCAGGAGGGGCCCTGCCGGTAGAGGTTCTCCATCTCGTTCTGGCCGAAGGCGGTGCCGCCGGAGGAGCTGGAGGTGACCACGGCCATCTCGTACTCGTCCAGCTCGGCCGGGTCGGCCCCGGCGTCCGCGAGGGCGGCGTCCGTGGCGACCAGCGCCAGGTGGGTCCAGCGGTCGGTCTGCGGGACGACCCGGCCGGGGACGCGGCCCCGCGCCTCGAAGCCCGAGACCTCCCCGGCGACGGTGACGGGGTAGCCGGACGGGTCGAAGGCGGTGATGCGGCCGAGTCCGGACTTGCCGGCCAGCACGGCCTGCCAGTGGTCCTCGACGGTCGGGCCGGTGGGGGCGACGACGCCGAGTCCGGTGACCAGGATCCGCCCGCCGGGACGGTCCGCGGTGCTCACGCCGCCTCCTGCAGGGTCCGGGTGAGCACCATGGCGCTCTGGAAGCCGCCGAATCCGCTGCCGACCGTCAGGACGGTGTCCATGACGTGGTCGCGGGCGACGAGCGGCACGTAGTCCAGGTCGCACTCGGGGTCGCGGTGGTGGAGGTTGGCCGTCGGCGGGACGACCTGCCGCTGGAGCGCCAGGGCGCAGGCGGCGACCTCCAGGGAGCCGATGGCGCCGAGCGAGTGCCCGATCATCGACTTGATGGAGGAGACCGGCACCTCGTGGGCGCGGGCCCCGAGGCTCCGCTTGAAGGCGGCGGTCTCGTGCCGGTCGTTCTGCTTGGTGCCGGAGCCGTGGGCGTTGATGTAGTCCACCGCCGACGGGTCGAGCCGGGCCCGGTCGAGGGCGAGCGAGATCGCCTCGGCCATCTCGCGGCCGTCCGGCTTGAGGCCGGTCATGTGGTACGCGTTGCTGCGGTTGGCGAAGCCCGACACCTCGGCGTAGATCCGGGCGCCGCGGGCGAGGGCCGACTCCTCGGACTCCAGCACCATGACCGCCGCGCCCTCGCCCAGGACGAAGCCGTCCCGCCGGGCGTCGAAGGGGCGGGAGGCGTGGCCGGCTTCGTCGTTGTTGGGCGAGGTCGCCTTGATGGCGTCGAAGCAGGCGCTGGTGATCGGCGAGATGGGGGCGTCGGTGGCCCCGGCCAGGACGATGTCCGCGGAGCCCTCCTCGATGAGCTGGGCGCCGTGCGCGACGGCGTCCAGCCCGGAGGTGCAGCCGGTGGAGACGAGGGCGACCGGGCCTTCGGCGCCGGCCGTCCTGGCCACCTCCACGGCCAGGGTGCTGGGCACCATGTGGCCGTAGAGGTGGGGAACGCCGTAGCGGTGGTCGACGTGGTGCAGCCGGCCGTCGTCGGAGAGCACGCGGTACTCCTCCTCCAGACCGGTGGTGCACCCGACGGCGCTGCCCAGGCTCACCGAGAGGCGGCCGGGGTCGACGCCGCCGATGTCCAGGCCGCTGTCGGCGAGTGCCTCGCGCGCCGAGACCACCGCGAACTGGCCGGCCCGGTCCATCCGCCGGATCTCCTGCGGGGACAGGCCGGCCGCCACCGCGTCGAAGTCGACCTCGGCGGCGATCCGGGAACGGAACGCGCTGGCGTCGAAGAGGCTGATCGGCCGGGTGGCGGTGCGGCCCGAGGACAGCAGGTCCCAGAACGCCTCACGGCCCACCGCCGCGGGGGCGACGACGCCGATGCCGGTGATGACGGCGCGCCGGGTCATCGCGTCCCGCCCACGTCCGGGTTGGCGGCGCCCGGGTTCAGCGGCTGCTCGGTGTCGACGTGGCCGAGTTCCGGCCGGGGGGCGAGCGGGGAGAGGTGGAAGACGAGGTGCGCCTTCTCGGTCCCGGTGTTGACGAGGCGGTGCCGGACGTCGATCGGCACCATGATCGAGTCGCCGGGGCCGAGCGGGACCTTGCGGCCGTCCAGCGCGATCTCCAGCTCGCCGGTGACGACGTGCAGGAACTCCTCGGAGTACGGGTGGTAGTGCTCGGTGATCCACTCGCCGGGCTCCAGCCACAGCACGCCGCCGAAGCCGGAACCGCAACCGGTGGTCCTGGGGCTGAGCGTGACCCGGATGTCGCCGCCGCGCTTGGTGTTGGGGTCGGCGTCCGAGACGTTGATCTTCGCGGGCAGTGCGGTCGTCATCGCTGTACACCCTCCTGCGGGGTCCACGTGTAGAAGGCGGACGCCATGGCGTCCTTGGGCTCCCGCCAGTTCGGGTCGTACGGCGAGACCAGCTTGGCGAGGCGGGCGTTGATGTCCTCGTACAGCGGGTGGCTGCGGGCCTTGTACAGGTTCGGCGTGATGTCCTGGTCGGCCTCGACGAGGTGGAAGTAGAGGTCGTGGAAGGAGAAGAGGGTCCGCCGGGAGACCCCGATCATGTGGGGCAGGTCCGTGGAGTCGGACTCGGCGAACACGTCGCCGATCTCGCCGGTGGTGTCACCGGCGAGTCGGGCGACGATCAGAGTGCGGTGCAACGCGAGCCTCCTGGATGGGTGGTCGTCGGTGGTGGCAACCGTCGCAAGGGGGTCTGGAGGACGGCTCGAAGGTCCCTGGACGCCGCGCTGGAGCCTCGGCTGAGCGCCGGCCGGGCCTCACAGGGGACGGCAGTCCAGCAGCGTGCGGACCCGGCCCGTCAGCGAGAAGACCAGGTCGCAGGGGCCGCCGACGGCCCCGGCCACGGCGAGCGCGGCCCGGGCGCAGTCGAGGGCGGCGGCCGGGGAGAGGACGGGGCGGCCGCGCAGCCGGGGCGGCACGCCGACCGTGCCGGTGCCGCCGGGCATGGCGGCGGTGGCGGTCGGCTTGAGGGCGACCCGGTAGTCCTCGGGCGGCCGCCCGTCGCGCACGGTGCAGGTGTCGAAGTGCAGCCCGTCGCCGAGGGGTTCGGCCAGTCCCCAGCACATGCGCAGCCGTACCGTCCGGGCGTCGGGGAGCGTGTGGGCGAGGACGGTGGCCCCGGCGGGCACGAAGCGCTGGGCGGCGACGACGCAGCGGCTGCCGGCGGGCGCGAGCCGGTCGACCCGGCCGGCCAGCTCGGCGACCGCGGCCCCCACGGTGGCGCGGGACAGGTTGTTGAAGGTGGGGCCGAGGCGCTGGGCGGTGCCGTCGGGCGCGACGAGCCAGCCGCGCACCGAGACGGGCACGGGGGCGCCGCAGCGCCGCCCGTCGAGCGGGGGCAGGTCCCGGTCCCGGGGCGCGAACTCCGTCCAGCGGGTCACGGGCACGGCCGCGGCACTGCTGGCGGCGGCGAGCGCGGCGAGCGGCCGGCAGGCGTCGGCCTCCTCGTCGCGGGAGGCGGCGAGCCGGGCCCACCGGGGGGCGTACGGCCCGGCCGGCCGTGCCCGGGGCGGGACCTGCGGGCCGCCGGGGCGGTCCGGGCGGTGGTCTTCCATGTGGTGCGGCTCCCCTCGTCCAGGCGTGCCGTCCGGCGCGGCCGCCGGTGCCCGTCCAGTAGGGGGGAGCGCGGTGGAAGGGGCGTCAGGCGGCGGACGGAAGCGGATCCATCCGTTCTCCAGCCGGACTCGACCACCGGGGGCGATCATGGCCCGGGCGCCGACCGCCGAGGCGTCCTCCGAAGCCCTGTAGGAGAGCGACCTTGACCGCCGTAGACCTGGGCCGGCTTCAGTTCGCGCTGACCGCGTTCCTTCATTTCTCTTTCGTCGTGGTGACGTTGGGCCTGGCGCCCTTCCTCGCCTACATCAACAGCCGGGCGGTGTTCACCCGGAAACCGGCCCTGCGCCCGGTCTTCGACCGGATGACCCGCTTCTGGGGCCAGGTGTACGTCATCAACTACGCGCTGGGCATCGTCACCGGCCTGGTGATGGAGTTCCAGTTCGGACTGAGCTGGACCGGCCTGTCCCGGCTGACGGGCGACGTGTTCGGCACCACGCTCGCGATGGAGACGATCGTCGCCTTCTTCGTCGAGTCCACCTTCCTCGGCGTGTGGATCTTCGGCTGGCACCTGCTGCCGCGCTGGGCCCACATGCTGTCGTTCTACGTCGTGACGGCCACCGCCTACGCCTCCGCGTACTGGATCATGGTCACCAACGGCTTCCTCCAGAACCCCGTCGGCTTCGCCAAGCGCGAGGACGGCACGATGTACCTCACCGACCTGGGGGCGCTGCTCACCAACGACGGCGCGCTGCCCGCCCTGTACCACCTGGCGGCCGCCTCGATCGGCGTCGGCGGCTTCCTGATCGCCGGCGCGAGCGCCTGGCACTTCCTGCGCGGCACCACCGACCCCGAGGTCTTCCGGCGCTCGCTGCACGGCGGCGTCGCGCTCGGTCTGGGCGGCGTCTGGATGGCCGTCCTGAACGGCTTCCCGCAGCTGTCCGTCGTCGGCGACCAGGAGGGCAAGTCGGCCGCGATCAACGGCGACGCCGAGGCGCTGGCCGCGTACCAGGCCGAGATGACCGAGCTCCTCGGGCCGGGCGACTGGGCGCCGCCGGAGTGGCTGAGCACCGCCTTCACGACCATGCAGATGGCCGGCTACCTGGCCTGGACGATCGGCTTCGTCGCCGCCTGCTTCTTCATCCGCCGCCGCATCGAGCGGACGAAGACGATGCTGCGCCTCCTGGTGTGGACGATCCCGGTGCCGTTCGTGGCCGTGCTGTGCGGCTGGCTGATCCGGGAGATGGGCCGTCAGCCGTGGGCCGTCTACGGCGAGGTGGCCGTCAAGGACGCCCTGTCGGACGTCTCGGCCGGCGGGATGCTCTTCTCGCTGATCGCCTTCGTCACCGTCTTCGCGGCGCTGGCCGTCGTGGACTGGGTGCTGATCGCCCGCACCGTCCGGCGCGGCACCGGCCGGATGTTCCTGGGCCTGACCCTCGGCGACGACCCGGCGGGCACCGGCCGGGACACCGAGGGCGGCGCGGCGGACGGGGACCCGGACGGGTCCGCGCGGCGGACCGCCGCGCGCGACGACGCGCTCTCCCCGCTGCCCCCGCTGTGACCCCCGGCCCCGACCCGCGCGCGGCCCGGCCGCACCGCCCCGGAAACAAGAAGGAATGACGATGGACGTCCTCTGGCTCTGCGTGCTCGGGCTCATGCTCGGCGGATGGTTCGTGCTCGACGGCTTCGTGATCGGCACCGGCATGCTCCTGCGCCGCGTCGCCCGCACCCCGGACGAGCGCCGGACTGTGATGGCCGCCGTCGGCCCCTACTTCCTGGCCGGCGAGGTCTGGCTGGTGGTCTCGGCGGGCGTGCTCATCGCCGCCTACCCGGACCTGGAGAAGAGCGCCTTCACCGCCTTCCGGCCGGTCGTGGTGGTGCTGGTGTGCTGCTGGGTGCTGCGCAGCGCCTCGATCTGGTTCCGCGCCCGGCGCCCCGAGGAGGCGACGCAGCGCCGCTGGGAGCGGCTCCTCGCCGGCGCCTCCGCGGGCTTCGCCGCCTGCTGGGGCCTGCTCCTGGGCAACCTGGCGCAGGGACTGCCGGCCACGTCCGGCCAGGTCTCGCCCGGCACCCTCTTCGGAGTCCTGCCGCTGCTCGGCGCGGTCGCCATGGTGGCGCTGCTGGCGCTGCACGGCGCCGCGTTCACCGCCGCCCGCACCACCGGCGAGCCGTCCCGGCGGGCCGCCGCCGAGGCCAAGCGGCTGGCGCCGGCGGCGGCCGGGCTGCTGCTGGCCGCCGCGGCGGCGGGCGTGCCCTTCGCCGACGGGGTGACCTCGCCGGTGGTCGCGCTGCTCCTCGCCGCCGCCGGAGCGGGCGCCGCCCTCTGCGCGGGTCCGCTCCTGGGCCGCGGCGCGCACGGCCCGGGCTTCGCGCTCACCGCGCTCGCCGCCCCCGCTCCCCTGCTGGCCGTCGGCGCGGGCGCGGCCCCGGCCCTGACCGGGCTGGCGGCCCCGGCCGGCGTCCTCGACCAGCTGTCCTCGCTGCTGCTGCCCGCGCTGGCCGTGGTGCTGCTGGCGCAGGCGTGGGTGCTGTGGCTGTTCCGCCGCCGGGTCGACCAGCGGAGCGTCGCCTTCTTCTGACGGGCCACGCCCCGACCGTACGCCGTCCCGGACCCCTTCTAGGGCCGCCCCGCGCCCAGTGCGAGGGGCGGCCCTCGTCGTTCCCGCGTCTCCCCCTCCCCCTCCCTCTTTCCCGCTTCCCGCGCCCCCTTCCCCGTCCCCTCCCTCGTCCCCTCTCCCCCTCTTCCCGCTTCCCCCTTTCCCTTCCTTCCGTCCCACCCCGAGGAGAGTTGCCCCATGGCCAGGTACGCGATGTTCCCGTCCCCGATGGCGGGCCACGTCAACCCGACCCTTCCGATGGCCGCCGAGCTGATCGGCCGCGGCCACCACGTGACGTACCACCTGCCGGAGGAGTTCCGGGCGCAGGTCGAGTCCGTGGGCGCCCGGCTGGCGCCGATACGGCTGCGCGAGGCGCACGGCTACCGCAGGGAGCCCGACCCGGTCGCCCGCTTCGCCAAGGTCCCGATGTGGCTGGCGGCCGAGGCCGAGGACGTGCTGCCGCAGGTCCTCGCGGCGGTCGACGAGGACCGGCCGGACGCGGTGCTCTACGACATGACGTGCGTGTGGGGCCGGCTGCTGGCCAGACTGCGGCCCGGACCGGCGGCGATGGTGGTCGGCAGCTACGTCGGCAACGAGCACTTCTCGCCGGTGCGCACCCGGCACTACGCGGCGATGAAGGACCACCTGGCGGCGGGCTTCCGGGAGACCGGCGAGGTCATCGCGCGGATCAACGCCCGCCACGGTCTGGACGTCCGCCCGCAGGACCTGTTCGCCCGCGACGAGCAGGTCGTGCTCGTCGTCATGCCCCGCGCCTTCCACCCGGCCGGCGAGACCTTCGGCGAACCGTTCCGGTTCATCGGCGCCTCGCTGCGCGAGGAGGCCGCGGGCGCGCCCTGCCCGCCCGTCCCGCACGGCCGCCGGCTCGCCTACGTCTCCTTCGGCACCGTCGTCGAGCTGACGGACGCCGTGCTCGCGGCGCTCCGGGAGGCGTTCTCCGGGGCGGGCTGGCAGGTGCTGCTGGCCACCGGCGAGCGCGAGGTGCCGGCCGCCGCGCTGCCCGACCACTTCGTCGTACGCAAGTCGGTGCCGCAGCTGGAGGTGCTGCGCCGGGCGGACGTCTTCGTCACCCACGGCGGCACCAACAGCGTGATGGAGGCCCTGGTGCACGAGGTGCCGATGGTGGTCGCGGCCCGCGCGCCGGAACACGCCATCACGGCCGACCAGGTGGAACTGCTGGGCCTCGGCACCCGGGTCGACCCCGACACCCTCGACGCGGAGGGCCTGCGGACCGCGGTGGAGACCGCGGCCGGGGACCCGGCGGTGCGGCGGGCGCTCGCCGAGATGGGCCGGGCGGCCCGTGAGGCCGGGGGCGCCGCCGCCGCCGCGGACGAGCTGGAGAAGCTGGTCGCGGGCTGAGGCCGGCGGGCGCACGGCGAAAGGTCCCGGCCCCCTCTCCTGGAGAGGGGGCCGGGACCTTTCGCGTACCGGACGGGGGGTCAGCTCACGCGGCGCACCTCGTACGAGGCCCAGGCGCCGCCGACGACGGCGAGCAGGGCGCTGGCCAGCAGGACGGCGGCGATCCAGCCGGCGCTGGGCTCGCCGAGCGACAGTCCGCGGGCCGCCTCCACGGCCTGGGTCAGCGGATTGGCCGTGGCCACCGCGCGGGCGGCGGCCGGGAGCCCCGCCAGCGGGACGAACGCGCTGGAGACGAAGGCGAGCGGGAAGATCACCACCATGCCGATGGTCTGGAGCAGTTCGGGGTTGCGCACCCGCGCGCCGAGGCCGAGGAAGACCCAGGAGAGCCCCCAGCTGACGATCAGGGCGACCAGCAGCGCGGCGAAGGCCCCCAGCGGGCCGCCGGCCGGCCGGTAGCCGAAGAGCGCGACGCCCACCAGCACCAGGACCACCAGCTGGAGCCCGTTGCGGACGGCGGCGTACAGGCTGCGGGCGGCGAGCAGCGCGAGCAGGTCGACCGGCATCGTGCGCAGCCGGCCCACCAGGCCCTCGCGCAGGTCGTCGGCGAGCGCCACCCCGGCCCAGACGGTGGCCTGGGCGGTGCTGGTGACGAGGATCGCGGGGAGCAGGTAGTCGATGTAGCGGACGCCCTGGGGGAAGTGCGGGGAGTCGGCGAGGGTGCGGAACATCTGGCTGAACAGCGCCAGCATGATCAGCGGCTGGATGACGCTGACCACCAGCATCCGCGGGTCCCGCAGCGAGCGCAGCAGCCGCCCGGTGAGCACGGTCACCTGGGTGAGGAGCGAGGAGCCCGTCCAGAGCGGGGTGGCCCGGCGCCCGGCGGGGGCGTGGCCGATGGTGGTGGTGTGGCCGGCGGGGGTGTGGCCGGCTGTGGGGGCGGTGTGGCCGGCTGTGGGGGTGTGGCCGGCGGCGGTGGGGGTGGTCATGCCGGTGCGGCCTCCTTCAGCGGCGCGGGCTTCCCGGTCGCGTCGGGCGCGGCCGGGGGACGCGCGTCCGGGCCGACCAGGGCCAGGTACACGTCGTCGAGCGAGGGCTCGTGCAGGGTGAGGCCGTCCGGGGCGACCCCGGCCGCGTCCAGCGCCCGTACCAGGGCGAAGAACTCGGAGGTGTCGCCGATCGGCGCGGTGATCCGGCCGTCCTCGGCGACCGGCCGCAGCCCGGCCCGCCGCACCGCCGCCACGGCCTCGGGCAGCTCGTGGGGGCGGGAGAGGGTGAGCGTGGCGGTGCGGTGGCCGAGTTCGGCCTTGAGCGCGGCGGCCGTGCCGGACGCCACGACCGAGCCCCGCGAGAGCACCGTCACCTGGTCGGCGAGGCGGTCGGCCTCCTCCAGGTACTGCGTGGTGAGCAGCACGGTCGTGCCGTCCCTGGTGAGGTCGTCCACCAGGTCCCACAGCGCCTGCCGGGCGGCCGGGTCGAGGCCGGTGGTCGGCTCGTCGAGGAAGACGACCTCGGGGTGGCCGAGCAGACTGCACGCCAGGTCGAGCCGGCGGCGCATGCCGCCGGAGTAGGTGCGGGCCCGGCGCCCGGCGGCCTCGGTGAGCCCGAAGGCGTGGAGCAGCTCCTCGGCCCGGGAGCGGGCCTCGGCCCGGCCGGCGCCGAGCAGCCGGGCCACCAGGACCAGGTTCTCGGTGCCGGTGAGCCGGTCGTCGACGCCGGCGAACTGGCCGGTGACGCCGATCCGGTGCCGTACGGCGGCCGCGTCCCGCACCACGTCGAGTCCGGCCACCCGGGCGCTGCCCGAGGTGGGGGCCAGGACGGTGGTGAGGGTGCGGACGAGGGTGGTCTTGCCGGCGCCGTTGTGGCCGAGCAGGCCCAGCACCCCGCCGCGGGGCACCTCCAGGGTGACGCCGTCCAGGGCCGGGCGGCCGTCGAAGGTCACGCCGAGGCCGTCGGCCTCGATCATCGGGTCCGCGCTCACACCCGCTCCTCCCGGGCCTTCTCGTCCCGGGCCCGCTCCCCCCGGGGCTCCTCGTCCTGGGCCCGCTCCTTGCGGGGCTTCTCGTCCGGGGTCCGCTCCTTGCGGGGCTTCTCCTCCACGAGCGCGGGCCGCGGCGAGCCGGCCACCGGCTCCGGCGAGGGACGCCGGGCCGCCGCGCGCAGGGCCAGGGCGCCCAGCAGGAGCAGCACCAGGCCGCCGGCGACGACGCTGGAGGCCAGCAGCTGCTTCCCCGGGCCGAGTTCGAGCGAACCGACGTGCGTCCACAGGTCGTCGTCGTCCCTCGCCCCGATGTTGGCGAGGAAGTAGACCTTGCCGTGGAGCAGCAGGGTGACGACGACGGCGACCGTGACGCGCTTCCAGGAGCCGCGCGCCCAGGTGTAGACGAGGAGGGTGGCCGGGAACGACCAGACCCAGTGGTGCGTCCAGGCCAGCGGCGTGACCAGCGGGATGACCACGCCGATGGCGCACAGCGCCTCCAGCGTCAGCCCGCGCCGGTGCAGACCGACGGCGAGGGCGAGGCCGCCGGCGGCGACCAGGGCGGCGGAGGCCAGCCACAGGGGGTCCGAGTCGAGTCCGGCGGCCCGGGTGACGACGCCGCGCAGCGACTGGTTGAGGACGTTGCTGGGGAACTCGTGCACGCGCTCCGAGGCCCACAGCACCTCCGTCCAGTACCGCCAGGCGGAGTGCGGCAGGGTGGCGAAGCCGATGGCCACGGTGGCGAGGAAGGTGCCGGTGGCGACGGCGGCGGTGCGGTACTGGCGGGTCAGGAAGAGGTGGACGATGAACAGCGCCGGCACCACCTTCACCGCGGCGGCCAGTCCGGTGCCGACGCCGCGCCAGCGGGCGGCCCTGCCCGTGTCGCCCGGATCGCGGAACAGGTCCCACAGGACCAGGCCCATCAGCAGCAGGTTGACCTGACCGGCCGAGAAGTCGTGCTGGAGCGCGTCGAAGACGAGCGACAGCAGGAAGGCCCAGACCGCGGCGAGCGTCAGCCGGCGGCGCAGCGGGGTGCCCCGGCGGCCCAGGTACCAGAAGATCAGGAGCTGCAGGCAGAGCATCTTGCCGACGTACCAGACGCCCGCCGCCAGCCACTGCGGCACCACGGCGAAGGGGGCGAACAAGTAGGCCGCGAACGGCGGGTAGTTGAAGGGCGGGTCGGCGTCGTACAGCTCGCCGCCGCCCAGCATCTGGTCGGTGGCGTCGAGGTAGATGTCCAGGTCGACGAGGAAGTACTCGGCGAGCTGGGGCTGGAGCACGTAACTGGTGGTGGCGTGCCAGGCCAGCTTGAGGAGGGCGACGCCCAGCATGACGCCGAGCACCAGCCCGGCGCGTCCGGCGAACCGGCCGCCGCCGGCCGCGCCACCCCCTCCCTTGCCGCTCTGCACGCCCTCGTCGGTGATGACCGCGGTCACGTCGGCTCCCCTTTCCGGTTCCGGTTCTCGCCTGGTCTGTGTGATCGGTGTGATCGGTGTGGTGGTGCTGCGGTGCTGTGGGTCTGCGGTGCTGAAGTGCTGTAGGTCTGCGGTGCTGAGGTGCTGTGGGTCTGCGGTGTTGTGGGTCTGCGGTGCTGTCACCCCGACCGTCCCAGCGGTGCCTCGGCAGCCCCTGGAAGATCGCTGGAACCGGAGTCGGGGGCGGGCCCGCCGCGGAACCGGACGGGCGGCGCGCGCGGCGGCCGGAGCCCGCTCAGCCCCGGCGCCAGCCGGAGGCGTCCGCCCCGCCCCGGAGGGTCGCGATCCGGCGCGCGAACTCCGCGCGCGCGGACGGGTCGTGGGGCGTGTCGCGCAGCAGCGCGGTCGTCATGGCCGTCAGGCGCAGCCGCAGCAGGACGTCGAAGCCCGGCCACGCGACGACGTCGAAGCCCACCGCGCGGACCGCCTGCCGGTAGACGTCCTCGCCGAGCCAGCCGAAGCCGCGGTACGGGATGCCGAAGGCGGTGGCGAGATCCCACTCGCGCGGCCCGTGGGCGACGTGCTCCAGGTCGATCATCACCGCCGAACCGTCCGCCGCCCGGAGGTAGTTGCCCTTGTGCGCGTCACCGTGCACGGGCCCGGCCGGCAGCTGGGGGCGCAGCGCGGCGGCCTCCTCGCGCAGCTCCGTCACCCGCTCCCGCAGGAACTCCAGGTCGGCGTCCGGCACCGGGACGCCCGGCGCCTGCGCCAGGTGACCGGCCGCCTCGGCGAGCGGGTCGAGGGCGGGCAGCCGCGGCGCCTCCTCGGCGGGCAGCTCGTGCAGAGCGCGCAAGGCCCCGGCGAGCGCGGGGAACCCGGCCGTGCCGCCGTGGTCCGGCAGCTCCCGCCAGAAGGTGACCACCCGGCCGTCGAGGAGGGACGGCCCCGGCACCTCGGGGAGCGCCCGTACGGCGGGGAACCCGGCCCTCTCCAGCCAGCGGGCGACGGCCAGTTCGCGGCGGGCGCGCGGCAGGGCGGCGGCCCGGGAGACCCGGACCACGACCGGCCGCCCGGCCAGGGCGAAGACCGCGTTCTCGCCGAGCCGGAGCAGACGGGCGCCGTCCGGGTCCAGGCCGGCCGCCGCGCAGGCGGCCCGGAGCGTGGCGCGGGCCGCCGCCTCGGTGAGTCCGGCGGTGGGCGTGGGTGTGGCGGTCGGGACGGAGGCGGAGATGGAGATGGTGGGTGCGGAGGTGGCTCGGCTGGTGTTCATGTGTCTCTCCCCGGTGGTACGGGCGGGCCCCGCGCGTGGGGCGGCAGCCTGCCGGGGGCCGCTGGACCCGGCGTGGAGGCGGGCTGGGGCCGGCGGGGAGGCGTACGCGGGCCGGCCGGCCGTACCCCTCCCGCACGGGAGCGGACGGAGAGCGGGCGGGATCCGGCACGGGGCGCGGACGGGGAGCGGGCGGGATCCGGCACGGGGCGCGGACGGAGAGCGGGCGTGATCCGGCACGGGGCGCGGACGGAGAGCGGGCGGGATCCGGCACGGGGCGCTCAAGCGGCGCTGGGGTCACGCTCGACCCGGGGGCGCGAGAGTGGCCGCACTATGCATAAAGGACTGCTCGGGTCGGTGCGTTCCGCCCCCATCGTGCTGCGCCACCTCTCCCTCTGCCTGGCCGCCGCGGCCCTCGCCGGGCTGCTCGTGCTCGTCCAGGCCGAGCTCCTCGCCGGGCTGCTCTCCGGACGCCACGCGGAGGCCGTGTGGGCCGTGCTCGCCGGTGTCGTCGCCGTCCGGGCAGCCCTCGGGTGGGGGCAGTCGGCCGCCGCCGCGCGCACCGCCTCGGCGGTGAAGAACGGGCTGCGGGCCCGGCTCGCCGCCCGGCTGGCCCGGCCGGGCGCGGCGGCCCGCGGCGAGGAGCGCTCGGGCGAGCTGGTGGCGCTGTCCGGGCGGGGCCTGGACGCGCTGGACGCCTACCTCACGGGCTACCTCCCGGCGGCGGCCGTGGCCGCGGTCGTCCCCGTGGCCGTGCTGATCCGGCTGGCGGGCGCCGACTGGACGAGCGCGCTGGTGGTCCTGGTGACGCTGCCGCTGATCCCGCTCTTCGGGGCGCTGGTCGGCATGCACACCAAGGCGACCACCGAGCGGCAGCTGCGCGAGATGACCCGGCTGGGCGGGCACTTCCTCGACGTGGTGCGCGGACTGCCGACGCTGCGGGCCTTCGGCCGGGTCCGGCACCAGGCCGAGGTGATCGGCCGGATGGCGGACGGGCACCGGACGGCGACCATGCGGGCGCTGCGCGTCGCCTTCCTCTCCTCCCTGGTCCTGGAGCTGGCGGCGTCGCTGTCGCTGGCCCTGGTCGCCGTGCCGGTCGGGCTGCGGCTGATGTCGGGGACGCTCGACCTGTCGACGGCGCTCCTCGTGCTGCTGCTCGCCCCCGAGGCGTATCTGCCGCTGCGCCAGCTCGGCGCCCAGTTCCACGCGGCGATGGAGGGCGTGGCGGCGGCGGACGCGGTGTTCGAGGTGCTGGACCGGGACGAGGAGGACGGGCGCGAGGGGGCGCAGGACGGGGCGCCGACGCGCTCCGCGGACCGGCCGTCGGCCGTCTCGCTGACGGAGGTGACGGTGCGCCACCACCCTGACGGGCCCGCCGTGCTGGATGGGCTGAGCCTGGAGATCGCGCCGGGCGAGCGGGTGGCGCTCGTCGGGGAGAGCGGCGCGGGCAAGAGCACCCTGCTGCGCCTGCTCATGGGATTCGTGACGCCGGAGCGGGGGAGCGTGCGCGTGGCGGGGCGGGAGCGCCCGCTGTACGTGCCGCAGCGGCCCCACCTCTTCGCGGGCTCCGTGGCCGACAACGTACGGCTGGGGGCGCCGGACGCGAGCGAGGCGGAGGTCCGGGCGGCGGTCCGCGCCGCGCAGGCGGAGGAGTTCCTGTCCCGTCTGCCGGAGGGCCACGGGACGCGGCTCGGCGAGGGCGGCACCGAACTCTCCGCCGGGCAGCGCCAACGCGTCGCCCTCGCCCGGGCGTTCTGCGCCCCGCCGGCCGGGCTGGTGCTGCTCGACGAGCCCACGGCGCGGCTCGACGCCGGTACGGAACGGGCCGTGGTCGCCGCGGCCCGCGCCCTGACCGCCGGCCGCACCGCGGTGATCGTGGCGCACCGCCCGGCGATGATCGCCCTCGCCGACCGCGTGATCCGGCTCCACGAGGGCCGCGTCGTGTCCGACACCCGCACGCGGACCGCGCCGCACGGGAACCCGCCCCCGGCCGGAACGCGAACGGCCGGAGCGCGGCCGGCGGAGGCCCGAACGGCGGAAGCCCTCACGGCGGAAGCCCTCACGGCGGAGGCCCGAACGGCAGGAGCCCGGACGGCGGAGGCGGCACGGTGAACCGGCACCAGGACCCCGGCCCCGGTCCCATCCCTGGCGCGACCACGACCACGACCCCCACGGCGGAGGCCGGCAGCATGGTACGGACGAAGAGGCCCGGCACGGCGGACGTGAGGCACGCGGGCCCGGGATACCGGGGGCGTACCGTCTGGGCGGTGGCGTGCGGGGTGCTCGCCACGTGGACCGGGCTCGGACTGACCGCGGCGGCGGCCTGGCTGATCACCCGGGCGGCCGGGCAGCCCCCGCTGTCCGCGCTCAGCCTGGCGATCGTCGCCGTCCGCGCCTGCGCCACGCTCAAGGGCGTCTTCCGGTACGGCGAGCGGCTGGCCGGACACGACGTGGCGCTGCGGGCCCAGGCCGCCGAGCGCGGGCGGCTCTTCGCGGCGCTGGCCCCCGCCGGACCGGTCCGCCGCGGCGGCGACCTGCTGAGCCGGATGGTCAGTGACAGCGACGCGGTGCAGGACCTGCTGGTGCGGTGCCTGCTGCCGGCGGTGGGCGCGGCGGCGGGCGTGACCGGGGCGCTGGCCGTCGCCGTGTGGCTGCTGCCGGCCGCCGTGCCGCTGGTGGCGGCGGGGCTGCTGACGGCCGCGCTGCTGGTGCCGGCCGTCGCGGCGGCGACCGCCCGCCGCTGGGCGCGGCGCACCGCTCCGGCCCGCGCCGAACTCGCCGCCCGCACCGCCGACCTGGCCCACGGGGCCGACGACCTCGCCGCGTACGGCGCGACCGGGCGGGCCCTGGCGGCGGCGGCCGGGGCCGCGGAGCGCCTCACGGCGCTCGAACGCCGCCGGGCCCGGGCGCAGGCGGCGGCCACCGCGGTGGCCGTCCTCGTCCAGGGGCTGACGGTGCTCGCGGTCGTCCTGCTCGCGCGGCGGCACGACGCGGGGCAGGTCACCACGGCGGTCCTCGCCCTGGCGACGCTGGTCGGCTTCGAGCCGGTCCTGCCCCTCCCCCGCGCCGCGGAGGACTGGGTGACGGCCCGGGCCGCGCTGCGCAGGCTGCGGGGCACGGGCGCGGCGGCCCCCGAGCCGACCTCGCCGAACTCCCTGGAGTCCCTGGAGACCCTGGAGACACCGGAGTCCCCGCAATCCGCGAAAACCCCGCGGTCCTCGAAGTCCTCGTACGGCGGTCTCCCGGCCGTGCCCGGGGCGGTGCCGGAGGGGCCCTGCACGGTCCGGGTCGAGGACCTGACGGTCCGGTACCGGCCGGGCGCCGCGCCGGCGCTCGACGGCGTCGGCCTGATGCTGCGGCCCGGCCGCCGGATCGCGGTCGTCGGGCCGAGCGGCTCGGGGAAGAGCACGCTGCTGGGTGCCCTGGCGGGACTCGTGACGGCGGAGCGCGGCGGGGTGATCCTGACCGGCGGGGACGGGCGGGACCACCGGGCCGGCGCAGGTCCGGAGGGGGAGGCGGTGCGCCGGGTGATGACCGGTCTGGTCACAGAGCCGTACGTCTTCCAGGCCTCGCTCCGCGACAACCTGGTGCTGGCGCGGCCGGACGCGGACGAAGCGGAGGTGGCGGAGGCGCTGGCGGTCGCGGGGCTGACGGAATGGGCCGGCCGCACCGGCTGGGACACCGTGCTGCGGGAGGACGGCGGTTCGGTCTCCGGCGGCCAGCTCCAGCGGGTGGCGCTGGCCCGCGCGGTGCTGCGGAACCCGCCGGTGCTGCTGCTCGACGAGCCGACCGAGGCGCTGGACCCGGAGACGGCGGACGCCGTCACCGCGCGGCTGCTGGCGCGCCCGGCCGGGGACCGTACGACGGTGTGGGTGACCCACCGGCTGAGCGGACTCGCGGCGGCGGACGAGATCGTGGTCCTGGAGGGGGGCCGTGTCACCCAGCACGGGACCCACGACGAACTGGTCGCGGGGCCCGGCTACTACCGGGACGCATGGGAGTGCGAACTCCTCGCCGGCGGCCTCGCGGGGGCGGCTGCCCAGCGGGCCTGAACCGGCCGGAGGGGTGACGGAGCGGAGGGCGAGCGGGGCGGGGCGGCGCGACGGGGGATGGCGCGCCGCCCCGGCGGGACTCGGACCCGCACGGCTCCACGATGGCCCCGCCCCCTCCAGGCCCCGTCCAGAACCGCTGGACGGGGTACGGAACGGAGGGGGCGGGCCTCGCCGTCGCCGTACGGACCCCGCTCCCGGCCGCCCGAGCCCTCACGTCCGAGCCCTCACGTCCGCCCGCCCGAGCTCATACGACCGTCCGGCTCCTTCCGTCCGGCTCCTTCCGTCCGGCTCCTTCCGCCCGGCTCCTTCCGCCCGGCCGGCCGTCACGACGCCCGCCGAGCCGTCACGCCGCGCGCGCGTCCTGCGCGGGCTCCGCCCCCTGCCCGCCGTCGCGGGCGAGGACGCGCAGGAGCGCCGCGGTGAGGCGGGCGGTCCGGGCGCCGGTGCCCTCCGGGGCCGGGGCGTCCGCCGCGGTGTCCGAGCGCCAGGCCACGAAGCCGTCGGGGCGGACGAGCACGGCCTGGCCGGGGGCGGCGGCGTAGCGCTCGCTCCAGGAGGCGGAGACGGCCCGTGCCTCGCCGGGTCCGGCGGTGGCGGCGTCGGTGACGGTGAGGGCGCGCACGGCGGCGCCGGTGGCCTCGGCGGCGGCCCGGGCCGGGGTCGTCCAGTCCGCGCCGGGCGCGGCCAGCAGTACGAAGCCGTCGCCGAAGAGGTCGACCGTGGACAGCTTCTCGCCGTCCAGCTCCACCTCGACGTGGGGCGCGCGGGTGCCCGGCACGGCCCGGGGGTCGTCCTCCCACAGGTCCGGGGCGCCGTCCGCGCCCGCTCCGGGGTCCGTGGCCACGGGCGCGGGCGCGACGACGGCCTCCGAGCGGTAGCGGTAGTGGAACATCACGGCGGGGTCGGGACGGAGCCTCGGGTCGGGTTCGGCGGTGCCCTGGCCGACCAGGCGGGGGCGGTCCTTCGAGCGCAGCACGGCCTGTTCCACGGTGGCGCGGGCCACCGGCCGCCGCTCGGCGTCGTAGCTGTCCAGCAGGGCCTCGCCGGCCTGGCCGCGCAGGACGGCGGCCAGCTTCCAGGCGAGGTTGTGGGCGTCGGCGAGCCCGGTGTTGGAGCCGAACGCCCCGCTGGGCGGCATCAGATGGGCGGCGTCGCCGACGAGGAACACCCGGCCCTGCCGGAACCGTCCGGCGAGGAGCCCGGCCGCGTCCCAGGGCAGGGCGTCGTGCACGGTGACGTCGAGGTCGGGCAGACCGGCGGCGGCGCGGACGAGTTCGACGCAGCGCTCCTCGGACAGCCGGGGCGAGCCGGCCTCCCGGTCGTCGATGACGTGCAGCAGCCAGCGGTCGGCGTTGTCGATCGGGAGCAGGGCGCAGCGGGCGCCGGCGGCGGTGGTGTAGCAGATGATGAACCGCCGGTCCCCCAGCACCTCGCGCAGGTCGGCGTCGAAGCGGATGTTGACGAAGCGGGCCATGGTGCCCGGCCCGTGGGTGGGGATGCCCAGCGCGCTCCGGACGCGGCTGCCCGCGCCGTCGGCGGCGATCATGTAGCGGGCCCGGACGCGGTGTTCGGCGGCGCCGTCGCCCTCGGCTCCGTCGAGGTCCCGCAGGACGGCCGTGACGCCGTCCGCGTCCTGGGTGAAGGAGGACACCTCGCGGCCGAAGCGGAGGTCGGCGCCGAGTTCCAGGGCCTTGTCGTGGAGCAGCGGCTCCAGCTCGTCCTGGTGGCACAGGCTCCACGGGGAGGGGCTGAGGACGCTGTAGTCGGCGCCGCTGTCCTGGTGGTACGACTGCCGCAGCTCGCCCAGGTGGCGGCCGGCCAGGCTCTCCACGGCGATGACGCCGGCGTTGTCGGCGAGCGCGCGGGCGGAGACCGTGTCGCGCACGGCCTCCTCCAGCCCGACGCCGCGGAGCAGTTCCATGCTGCGCGGGTTGACGCCGCGGGCACGGGGGTGGACCGCCAGCGAGCGGTGCCGCTCCGCCAGCACCGCCCGTACGCCCTGGCGGGCCAGGAAGACGGCGGTGGCCAGGCCGACCAGCCCGCCGCCGACGATCAGCACGTCGGCCCGCTCGGTCCCGTCCGGCAGGCCCGGCGACCCCGGGGCGCTGCTGTCGTGCGGGGTGGTCTCCGGTGTCGCCTGTCCCATGTGGTCTCTCCCTCGGCCGAGAGGGGCCCGGGTCGGCCCCCGCCGGTGAACGTAGGCAGGGAGAGCGGGAGTTGTCCCGTCCGCACCACCGGGGCCCCAGCCGGTGTCGAGCGCGGCTCGTGACGCTGGGCGGCGTCGCGGAGGAGCCGCGCCAGGACGAGGCCCAGGAGGACGCCCGTGCCCCAGACCACCGTGCCCGACCACCGCGGCCGCTCCGAGCGCCCCGGGGACCCCGAGGCCCCCGGGCGCTCCGAGGCCCCTGACTCCCCCGGGCTCCCCGGTCCTTCCGGGGGCGGCGCCGGGGAGCCGCCGCGGTTCCCCCTCCCCAACACCACGCCGTGGCTACCCGCCCCCGGTTTCGCCCCGCTGCGCGAGGAGCGGCCGCTGTGCCCCGTGCGGCTGCCGACCGGCAGCGACGCGGTGCTCGTCACCGGATACGCGGACAACCGGGCGCTCCTCGCCGACGAGCGGTTCAGCCGGGCGGCGGCGGCCCGCGCGGGCGCGCCCCGGGCGCGCCGCATCCCGCTCGACTCGACCTCGCTGACGACGCTGGACGGCGCGGAGCACGCGCGGCTGCGCTCGGCCGTGGCGCGGGCCTTCACCCACCGGCGGGTGAAGGCGCTGGCGCCGGTGGTGCGGGCCGAGGCGGACCGGTGGGCGGCGGGCCTCGCGCGGGCCGGCCGGCCCGCCGACCTGGTGGCGGGGTTCACCCGGCCGTTCTCGCTCGGGGTGATCGGCGGCCTGCTGGGCGTCTCGGTGCCCGATCTGCCGGCCTTCCGGGCGATGACGGAGGCGTACCTGAGCGTCGACGGGCACACGCCGGAGGAGATGCTGCGGGCGGTGGCGGGGCTGAAGGAGCTGCTCGGCGAGGTCGTGGCGCGGCGCCGGGCGGAGCCCACGGACGACGTGCTGGGCGTGCTGGCGGCCGACGGGGGCGCGACCGCGCTGTCCGACGCGGAGATCGTGACCTTCGGGACGACCCTGCTGGTGGCCGGCTACGAGACGACGGCGGCCCTGATCGCGAACGCCGCGGTGGCGCTCTTCACGCATCCGGAACAGTGGGCGGCGGTGCGGACCGCGGGCGGGCTGTCGCCGCGGGCGGTGGAGGAACTGCTGCGGTACACCGCGATCTCGGTGGGCGGCGGCACCCTGCGGGTGACGGTGGAGGAGGTCGGACTGCCCGGCGGCACGGTCCCGTCGGGCATCGCGGTGCAGCCGGCGACGACCGCCGCCAACCGCGACCCGCGGGTCTTCGACGACCCGGACGTCCTGGACCTGGAGCGGGCGCACAATCCGCACCTGGCCTTCGGGCACGGGGTGCACTACTGCCTGGGCGCCAATCTGGCCCGGCTCGAACTCACGGCCGCCTTCGAGGCGTTGCTGGACCGCTTCCCCGGGCTCGCCCCGGCGGAGCCGCCGGAGCGGCTCCGCTGGGAGGAGCGCAAGATGATCCGCGGGCCGCTGGCCCTGCCGGTCACCTGGTGACGAGCACCGGGCCGCCGGAGAGCGCCGGGGCCCCGCTCCGGGGCGCGGGAACCGACGGCCCGGTCCCGGTCCCGTGGCCGCGCGCCGCCGGTCCGTGGCCGGGGGGCCCGGCCGGGTCCGCGAGGGCGGCGAGGGCGGCGCGGACCGCCGGGGAGAAGCGGTACCGGTAGCGGTCGTCCGTTCCCGCGCCGGAGCCGGACGGCTGCCCGGGGGCCGGATCGGGGTCCGGGCGCATCAGATAGTGCTCGACGAGGTGCTCCAGGAACGACTCGGCGTCCCCCGGCACGACGCCGAGGATGCCGGCCGCGTCCTCGGGGGTGACGGTGGCGTCCGCCGCCGCCGCGAGGCGGTGCAGCGCCCGCCGCTCCTCCGCGCCGAGCAGGCTCCGGGTCAGGTCGACGCTGCCCAGCAGCCCCAGTTCGGCGAGGGCGGGGCCCTCGGGACCCGCCTCCCGGTCGGGGGCCGTGCGGTACGAGCGCAGCAGCCGGGCCATCGGCCAGTGCGGCCGGAGCCGCCCCCGGTCCGCGACGACGCGGAGCGCGACGGGCAGCCGGGCGCACAGGTCGAGCAGGCCCTGGGTGGCGGCGGCGTCGGCGGACAGCCGGTGGTCGCCGCAGGCGTCGGCGAGCATCCGGCGGGCCGCGTCCGGGGAGAGCGGGGGCAGTTCGACGGTGGCGGTGAGCCCCGGGTCGACCAGCCGCCGCCGCGAGGCGACCAGGACGGCGCTGCCGGGGCCCGCCGTGAGCAGCGGCCGCAGCTGGGTGGTGTCGGTGGCGTCGTCCAGGACGATGAGGACCTTGCGGCCGTCGGCCCAGCTCCGGAACATCCTGGCCCGCTCCTCCAGGGTGGCCGGGATCCGCTCCGGGCGGACGCCGATCGCGCCGAGGAAGTCGTTGAGGACGGTCTCCGGGGGCACGGGGGTGCCGTCGGGGCCGAGCAGCCGCGCGTACAGGTCCCCGTCGGGATAGGCGGAGCGCAGGCGGTGGGCGGTGTAGGTGAGGAAGGCGGACTTGCCGCTGCCGGGCGGGCCGAGGACCAGCACGGCGGGCGCGGAGGCGAGCCGGTCGGCCACCGCCGCGCCGACCTGGTCCAGTTCCGCGTCGCGGCCGACCAGCCGGGGCAGGCCCGGGGGCAGCCGGGTCACCGGGTCGGTGCGGGAGGCGGGGAAGGCGGAGGCGCGGGCGGGATTCTCGATGACGGGTTCGCCCGCGATCATCTTCTGCTGGAGGCGGCGGAGTTCCGCCGAGGGCTCCAGGCCGAGTTCACGAGCCAGGGCGGTGCGGGCGCCCTGGTAGGCGAGCAGTGCCTCGGAGCGGCGGCCGGCCTGGTAGAGGGCGAGCATCAGTTTGGCGTGGAATCCCTCGTGAATCGGCTGCTGGGCGACGATGGCGATGAGTTCGCCGATCACCTCGCGGTGCCTGCCGAGCCGCAGATCGATGTCGATGCGCTGTTCCAGTACGGTCTTGCGCAGTTCTTCGAGACGGACCTCCTCCGCCTGGAGAATGGGGCCCGCGGTGACGCCGGTCATGGCCGCGCCCGACCACAGCGCGAGGGCGGACCGGAAGGTGACGGCGGCCTTCTCCAATTCGCCGGCGGCCATTTCCGCCCGGCCCCTGCGGGCCCGGGCGACGAATTCCTGGGAATCCAGGGATTTCTCCGGCAGCCCCAGGAGGTAGCCGTTCATCATGGTGTGCAGGACGGGGTCACGGCCGGCCGCCGCGGGATCGCCGGGCAGTTGGGCCGGGGTGCCGGAGCCCCCGAGTCCGAGTGTCTTGCGGAGCTGGTAGATGTAGGTCTGGAGGGTCGTGGTGGAGCTCGGCGGCGGGTTCTCCCCCCAGAGCTCCTCCACCAGTTGGTGCGTGCCGACGACCGATCCCGCGTTCATCGCGAGCAGCGCCATGACGGTGCGGAGCTTGGGCGCCGTCGGTGTGGCGATCGCGCTCCTCTGAAGCACCTGAAAAGGACCCAGAACCTTGATTTCCACTGCTCCCCCTTCCGAATCATCACCGATCGAATTCTCGTTCGGCGAGGCTAAAGGGGTTCGGTAGACGTCCGGTCGAGCCGATCTGGATTCCCACTCTCCCCCCGCTGTCCTCCCGCTCTCTTCCCGCTCTTCCCCCGATCCGGCCTCGATCCGGCCTCGACGCCCCTTTGGTAGCCCCGCCCCGCCGCACGGCGGTTCCGGTGCGGAGAAGGGAGAAGAAAGGACCGGAAAAGAGAGGAGAAGGAAGGAGAAGGAAGGAGAAGGGAGGGAGGAGAGGGGAAGGGAGGGGAGGGGAGGGGAGGGGAAGCGGGCGGACCGGGGCACCCGTGAATTCCTCATGGTCCGGCGGTGCGGATTCACATGCGGCCGGTGTCCTGCGCACTGTCGTCCGGACCTCCGCTCGGCGACTCTTGGAGTGTCAGGTTCGTGATCACGGGGAGGAGACCGGAATGGACGTCAGGCTTCTGGGGGCACTCGAGGCCACGGAGGGGGGCAGTTCCGTGCTTCCCACCGCCGGCAAGCCGCGGCAGGTGTTCGGGCTGCTGGCCGTCCACCCCGGGCAGCTCGTGCCGGTCACCGCCCTCATCGAGGAGCTGTGGGGCGACGACCCGCCGCGCAGCGCGCAGTCCACGCTCCAGACGTACGTGCTCCACCTCCGCAAGCTGCTCGGCGCGGCGCTGCCCGGAGGCCCGGAGGCCGCCAAGCGGGTGCTGGCCACCCGCTACAACGGCTACCTCCTGGACGTGCCCGCCGAGACGGTGGACGCCCTCACCTTCGAGCGGCGCTCGTCCCGCGGCAGGCTGGCGATGGAGATCGGCGACTGGCCGCAGGCGGCCCGCGAACTGAGCGGAGCGCTGGACCTGTGGCAGGGCCGTGCCCTCGCGGACGTGCCGATCGGCTCGCGGCTCTCCGTCGAGGTGACCCGGCTCGAACAGTCCCGGCTCAGCGTGCTGGAGGACCGGATCGAGTCCGACCTGGCCCTCGGCCGCCACCAGGCGCTCCTCGGCGAACTGGCCGCCCTGACCGCCCGCCACCCGCTCCACGAACGGCTGTGCGCCCAGTACATGCTGGCGCTGTACCGATCCGGCCAGCAGTGGCGCGCGCTGGAGGCGTTCGCCGTACTGCGCCGGGTCCTGGTGGACGAGCTGGGCGTGGAGCCCTCGCCCCGCCTGCGCGAGCTCCAGCGGGCGGTCCTGGACTCCTCCAGCGAGCTGGAAGGGGGCCGGGCCCCGCTGCTGGCCGCGCCGGCGGCCTGAACTCCCGTACCGGACAGGAAGAGCCGGGTGGTCTTGTGCCACCCGGCTCTTCGTGCTGGTCGGGGCATGGATCCGGGAAGTCGGACCCAGGAGGTCGGATCCAAGATTTCGGATCCCAGAGGTCGGATCCGAGACCTCGGATCCAGAAGGCCGGACCCAAGACTTCGGATCTAGGAGATCGGATCCAGGAGATCGGATCCAGGAGGTTGGATCCAGGAGGTTGGATCCAGGAGGTTGGATCCAGGAGATCGGATCCGGGATTCAGAACCCCCGCAGGAACCGCCGCCCCGGAAAGCCCGCCGACGCCCAGCGTCGCACGGCCGGTCCGGACGGGGTCGAGCCCCCGGAGGCCGGCAGGGCGGTGAGTTCGCAGCGGCGTACGGCGAGTTTCATCAGGGCCACGTCGCGCGGCGGGGTGAGGGGGTCGTCCGGCGCGTAGGCGTAGCGGACGGCGGCCTCGATCTCGAACAGTTCGGCGGCGGTGAGCGGCGGGGCGAACGGCGGCCGGCGCGGGACGGTCTCCCCGGTGGGGAGGGACAGCGGCTCGGGGTCGCCGGAGCGGGGCCGCGGGTCGAGCCGCGGCAGTCCGACCGGGGTGCCGAGGAGGTGGACCGTGCGGAAGGCGCGGTCGTGGGCGGCGGCGCGCAGTGCGAGGCCGCCGGCCGCGCCGACGCCGAGCAGGTGGGCCTCGACGGCCCGTTCGCCGGGTCCCGCCAGGCCGGCCAGCCAGGTGCCGGCCGCCGCGGAACGCCAGGCGTCCGCGGACGGGACGACCACGGCCACCCGGTAGCCGCGGCGGGCGAGCCGGCGCAGCAGGCGCGGCCCGTCGCGGTGTCCGGCGGGGCTGCCGTCGACGACGATCACGAGGGGGCTTCCCGGAGGGCCCGGGACAGTGCCCGGCAGGACCGCACCCTCGTCACTGGTGCTCATGGCGACAGCCTGGCGGACGCCGCTCGACTCCTGGTCGAGACCCCCGCGTGGTGTCAGGACGCGCCGCCCGGTGCCTAGAGCACGACCGGCTGCCGCGCGTCCGCGGGCCGGGTGACCGAGGCGTACGCCTCGGTGGAGAGCGGCACCCGGGCGACGAGCTCGAAGACGTCCGCGGGGCCGCGCCGGATGTTCAGCCGGCCGCCGACCGCGCCGACGCGGGCGGTGAGGTTGCCGAGGCCGGTGCCGGCCGAGGCGCGGCCGGGCGAGACGACGCCCTCGACGTCGGCGCCGTCGTTGACCAGGCGCAGTTCGACGGTGCCGGCCTCGGAATCGGTGTGGGTGGCGATCACGCAGGTGCTGGGCTGGCTGTGGCGCAGGATGTTGGTGAGCCCCTCGCGCAGCACCGTGGCGAGCAGGGTGTTGGCGCCGGAGGGCAGTCCGGTGACGGAGACGTCGCTGGTGACCGTGATGCCGGCGGCGCGCAGCACCGAGCAGGCGGACTCCACCTCGACCAGGAGCGACAGGTCGCGGTAGCCGCGGGCCACCTCGCGCACGTCGGCGAGCGCCTGCCGGGTGATGACGAGGACCTCCTCGACCTCGCGCCGGGCGAGCTCGGGGTTCTTCAGGACGATCCGCTGGATCAGCTCGTTCTTCAGCGCGATCGAGGAGAGGCTGTAGCCGAGCAGGTCGTGGAGGTCCCGGGCGAATCTCAGCCGCTCCCGGGCGACCGCCATGCGGGCCAGCTCCTCGCGGGTGTCATGGATGGCGGTGGCCAGTGCGGTGAGCCGGGCGAGGGCGAAGAGGACCAGGCCGGTCAGCAGGGTGGAGACGCCCATGTACACGATGTTGACGGGGGCGAGCTGCTGGAAGGCGGAGAGCGCCACGATCCCGAGGACGACGAGGACGAAGAGGACCCGGCCGAGCACTCCGTGCACGGTGTGGAGGACGGAGGCGGCGAGGAAGCCGCCCATGCCGCCCCAGCGCCAGCCGTAGACGACGAACGGGACGAAGGTGATGAGGGCCTGGAGCGACAGCGTCTGGGCCAGGATCCGGCCGCGCAGTGCGGCGAGGTTCGGTGCGGAGTGCACCCAGTGGAGGGCGGCGACCACGGGGACGACCGCGATGCTGCACACCAGCTCCGCTAAACCGGTGGCCGCCTCCAGGACGTTGACCGTCTGCATGAGGGAGTAGCCGATCAGGACCACGAAGGAGATGAGCGAGGCCATGCCCGGACTCGGTGAGTTGTTGCTCACGGCACAGAGGTCCGGGCCGGATCCGAAGGGTTCGGACGCTTCCGCGTCCCCGCTCCCCCCGGCCCCCTGTTTCGTCCGTACGGGTCTCTTGCCTCCGAAAACATGCCACTGCGGCACTCGATCCCCCATTCGCACCATCCGCCGAACCACACAGCGTGCGTGCATCCCGGGGATCGTAGCTCCTCAGCCATGTCTACGTCAGTTGCCGGACACGGAGGGCCACTTATCCCGTGGTCGGCCCTACGCCCGCCGGGGGGTGAGGAGTTCACGGTCGCATTCGTGAAGCATTCACTTGTCCCGCCTCCGGGCTCCCGCGTTTACTTCTGGGCACCGCCACCCCCCCCAACTCATCTTCCAGAAAACGGAGTTCACGATGCGTCAGGCCCCGCTCCTCACCGCCTCCAGCGCCCCCGCCTCCGCTGCTCCCGCCTTCACCGAGGCCGACCTGCGCCGCGCCGAGCGGCTGCTGAGCATGCAGCTCGTCGCCCCGGCCCCGGGCAGCGCGGTGGCCGCGCGCTGCGAGGCGCTGGAGGCGGTCCGGGAGGACTTCGACGGCCTCGGGCCGGCCGCCCACCACGCCCTCACGCTGTGCATCGCCGCCGAGGCGGAGACCACCGCGGGCCGCTGAGCCGGCCCCCACCGGACGGCCATCAACCCCCCACCCACGGAGGCGGACATGCAACTGGGACTCAAGCAGCACCTGAGGGTCGAGGTGGTGCCCGGCGAGGGCACCTACGTCCTCTCGGAGCGTTCCATCACCGCCTTCGAGGACCCCCGGGTCGCCGTGGTGGCCCCGCTGCTCGACCGACCGACCGACTTCCGCAGCCTGGTCACCGCCGCCGCCCCGCACTGTTCCCCCGACGACGTGGCCACGGTGGTCGGCAGCCTGCACCGCTCGGGGCTGCTCCACCAGGGCCCGGCCCCCTCCGGAGGCCGCGCCGAGGCGGCCTACTGGGAGCTCGCGGGCACCCCCGGCACGGGCCCCTCCGGCCCGGTCGCGGTCCGCGCCGCGGGCGGTGACGCCCGTGCCGCCGAGCGTGCCTGCGCCGCCGCCGGACTGGAGATCGCGACACCGGACGAGGCGGCCGCCGCGGCACTCACCCTGGTGGTCTGCGAGGACTACCTGAGCCCTGAACTCGCCGATGTCGCAGCGGAGTTGACGGCCCGAGACGCCGCCTGGCTGCCGGTGAAGCCGCACGGCACCACCGTGTGGGTGGGTCCCGTCCACGCCCCCGGCCGGGCGGTCTGCCACACCTGCCTGACCCACCGGCTCTCCGGGCACCGCGGACCGGAGCTGCACCTGCGCCGCGCGCTCGGCCGGCCGGCGCCGCGCCCCGCCGCCGAGACCGGGGCCAGCCTGGGCCTCGGGCACCACCTCGCGGCGCTGGAGTGCGCCAAGTGGCTGGCGGGACACCGGCATCCGGGCCAGGACGGGGTGCTCGCCCTCGACACGCTGACCCTGTCGTCGGTGCTGCATCCGCTGCGCGCCCGCCCGCAGTGCCCGAGCTGTGGGAGTCCGGACCTGGTCGCCCGCCGGGTGCGCGAACCGGTGGTGCTCCGCTCCCGCCCCAAGGGGGAGCGCACCGGTTCCGGGCACCGGGCGGTGCCCGCCGCCGAGGTGCTGCGCCGGTACGGTCACCTGGTCTCGCCGGTCACCGGCGTCGTCAAGGGCGTCGAGCGGGACGACCGGGTCCCGGACGGCCTGCACGCCTTCCGGGCCGGGCACAACCACGCCCTCGGTCCCCGCTCGCTCACCGATCCGGCCCGCCACCTGCGCAGCGAGTCCGGCGGCAAGGGCATGACCGAGCGCGACGCCCGCGCCGGCGCCCTGTGCGAGGCGCTGGAGCGGCACAGCGGCATGTACCAGGGCGACGAGCCGACCGTACGGGCCTCCTGGGCGGAGGTCGCCGACCGGGCGGTCCACCCGGAGCGGTGCACGCTGTACGACCCCCGGCAGGGCGTGGTGCCCTTCGACCCGTCCGCGCCCGTCGACTGGACGCCGGTCTGGTCGCTCACCCGGAACCGGCAGGTGCTGCTGCCCACCGCCCTGCTGTACTTCGAGGCCCCGCGCACCCCGGGTCTCGGCCACGTCCGGGCGGACTCCAACGGCAACGCGGCCGGATCGAGCCTGGAGGACGCCGTCGTCCAGGGCTTCCTGGAACTGGTGGAGCGCGACGCGGTGGCGCTGTGGTGGTACAACCGCACCCGGCACCGCGCCGTGGACCCGGCGGCGTTCGGCGAGCCGTGGACGGCCGAGGTGGCGGCGCTGCACGCCTCCCTGCACCGCGAGGTCCACGTCCTGGACGTCACCTCGGACTTCGGCATCCCGGTCTTCGCCGCCGTCTCCCGCCGCACGGACAAGCCGGCCCAGGACGTGGTCCTCGGCTTCGGCGCGCACTTCGACGCCCGGGTGGCGCTCTGCCGGGCGCTGGCCGAGGTGAACCAGATGCTGCCCGCGGTCGCCGGGGTCACCCGGGACGGCGAGGGCTACGGCTGCCCGGACGAGCGGCTGCTGGCCTGGTGGCGCGGGGCGACCGTGGAGGACCACCCCTACCTGCTCCCCCAGGAGGGCGTCCCGGCCGCCACGGCCGCCGACTTCCCGGTGCCCGAGCGCACCGACCTCCTGGACGACGTGCGGGCGGCCCGGCAGGCCGTCGCCGAGCGCGGGATGGAGCTGCTCGTGCTCGACCAGACCCGGCCGGACATCGGGCTTCCGGTGGTCAAGGTGCTGGTGCCGGGCATGCGGCACTTCTGGGCGCGGCTGGCGCCCGGGCGCCTCTTCGACGTCCCCGTGGCGCTCGGCCGGCTGTCCCGTCCGACGCCGTACGAGGAGCTGAACCCGGTGCCGCTCTTCCTGTGAGGCGGGCGGCGCGGCGGAGCTCCGTACCGGTCCCGTAACCCTCTGCTGGCCATGGTCCTCATCGACTACAGTCCCAGGGATCGTGACGGAGTCGTCCAGGTCGGCGGCTCGCGAGGGGTTCGGGGGGGCCGACTCATGATCCGCATCCTGCTCGTCGAGGACATGTCCATGCTGCGCCGCGCGCTGGTGGCGCTGATCTCCCTGGAGGAGGACATCGAGGTGATCGCCGAGCTCGACACCGGGGCCGGCGCCGCGGACCGGATCATGGCGCTGAGACCCGACGTGGCGGTGCTCGACATCGAGCTGCCGGGGCAGGACGGCATCGCGATCGCCGAGGAGCTGCACCGGCGCGGGAGTTCCAGTCGGGTGCTGATCCTGACCAGTCTGGGCCGGCCGACCAATCTGCGCCGCGCCATCGCGGCCGGGGTGCACGGCTTCCTCCTCAAGGACGGCTCCCCCGACCAGCTGGCGGACTCGATCCGGGCGGTCGCCGCGGGGAAGCGGGCCTTCGACCCGGACCTCACCCTGGCCGCCCTGGACGTCGTCGAGTCCCCGCTCACCGCCCGCGAGACGGACGTGCTGCGGATCGCCGCCACCGGCTGCGACGTCGACGAGATCGCCTCGACCCTGCACCTCTCGACGGGCACCGTCCGCAACTACCTGACGACGGTCGTGCACAAGCTGGGCGCCCGCAACCGCGTGGACGCCATCCGCATCGCCACCGCCTCCGGCTGGCTCTAGCCGACGGCCGTCCCCAGCGCTCCCCCAGCGCCCCTCCAGACCCGCGGGCTTGCCTTGTCGGCGCGCGTCGCACCGCCCCCACCGGGGCGGGCGCGCGCACCGACACGAGGGAAGGGGCACCCCAGGGATGAGCGTCGTCGATACGGGCCGGCCCGTGCGCGCCACGGCGCCCGCGGAGGCACCCGGGCTGCGGGAACTGACGGCCGAACTGGCCGCCGTCCGTGAGCACGCCACCGCGGGCCCCGGCCCGCAGGCCACCGAGACCCAGCACCGCAAGGGCAAACTGACCGTCCGGGAACGTCTGGACCTGCTCTTCGACGAGGGCACGTTCACGGAGATCGAGCTGCTGCGGCGGCACCGCGCGCAGGGGTTCGGGCTGGAGGACCGGCGGCCGCCGACCGACGGCGTCGTCACCGGCTGGGGTCTGGTGCACGGCCGGAAGGTGTTCGCGTACGCGCACGACTTCCGCATCTTCGGCGGTGCCCTCGGCGAGGCGCACGCGCAGAAGATCCACAAACTGATGGACCTGGCGCTGGCCGCGGGCGCTCCGCTGGTCAGCCTCAACGACGGGGCGGGCGCCCGGATCCAGGAGGGCATCAGCGCGCTCGCCGGCTACGGCGGCATCTTCCGCCGGGCGGTGCGCGCCTCGGGGGTGATCCCGCAGATCAGCGTGATCATGGGTCCGTGCGCCGGCGGCGCCGCCTACGCGCCCGCCCTGACCGACTTCGTCTTCATGGTGCGTTCCACCTCGCAGATGTTCATCACCGGTCCGGACGTGATCCGTTCGGTCACCGGCGAGCAGGTCACCCAGGAGGAACTGGGCGGTGCGGGCACGCACTCGTCCCGGTCCGGGGTCGCGGCCTTCGTCCACGACGACGAGGAGTCCTGCCTCGCCGAGGTGCGCTACCTGCTGTCGATGCTGCCGTCCAACAACCGCGAACTTCCGCCCGCCTACCCGCCGCAGGACCCGGCCGACCGGCGCTGCGAGGCCCTGCTCGACCTGGTGCCCGCCCAGCCGGAGCGCGGCTACGACATGCGCGCGGTGCTCACGGAGCTGGCCGACGACGGCGAGTTCCTGGAGGTGCACGAGGCCTGGGCCGGGAACGTCCTGTGCGCGCTGACCCGGATGGGCGGGCGGGTCGTGGGCGTCATCGGGAACCAGCCGAGCGTGCTCGCGGGCGTCCTGGACATCTCCGCGTCCGAGAAGGCGGCCCGCTTCGTGCAGTTCTGCGACGCCTTCGGCATCCCGCTGGTCACCCTGGTGGACGTGCCCGGCTTCCTGCCCGGCGTCGAGCAGGAGCACGGCGGGATCATCCGGCACGGCGCCAAGCTGCTGCACGCCTACTGCGACGCGACCGTGCCCCGGGTGCAGGTGATCCTGCGCAAGGCGTACGGCGGCGCCTACATCGTCATGGACTCCCGCTCGGTGGGCTGCGACCTGTCGCTGGCGTGGCCGGCCAACGAGATCGCGGTGATGGGCGCGGAGGGCGCGGCCAACGTGGTCTTCCGGCGGCAGATCGCCGCCTCGGAGGACCCGGAGGCCACGCGTGCCGCGCTGGTCAAGGAGTACAGGTCCGAGCTGATGCACCCGTACCACGCGGCCGAGCGGGGGCTGGTGGACGACGTCATCGACCCGGCCGACACCCGGATCGCGCTGATCGGGGCGCTGACGATGCTGGACGGCAAGAACCAGGTAGTGCCGGCCCGCAAGCACGGGAACCCGCCGCTGTGAGCGGGCCGGGCGGCGAGGAGCTGCGGGTGGTGCGGGGCGCCGCGAGCCCCGAGGAGCTGGCGGCGGTGGCGGCGGTGCTGCTGGCGGTGGCGCGGAACCGGCCGCCGGACGGCGACGGAACCGCGCCGGGGGCGGGGGTCCCCGGCGGCACCCGGTGGCGGATGGAGGGCGGCGTCAGGGACGCCGCGTCCTGGCAGCGCGCCCCCGGCGACGGTTTCGGGGGGCGGCCGTGCTCCGGGCCGCCCCGCTGACGCTGGAGGGCGCGCTCGGTGCCGTACGGCCGGAGCTGGGGACCGGGCCGGGCGGGCGGCTGCCGGGGACGGGCGGGGCCCGGGCCTGGACGGTGGACGTCCCGGCGCAGCGCGGGTACGCCGTGCGGCTGGCGCCCGGGTTGCTGGACGCGGCCGAGCGCACGCGCGCCGGCCGTTTCGTCCGTGCCGACGACCGGGACCGGTACGTCACCGCCCATGTGGCGCTGCGGCTGGTGCTGGGGGCGGTGACCGGTACGCCGCCCGCGCGCGTCGCGGTGGACCGGGCGCCCTGCGCGGGCTGCGGCGGTCCGCACGGCCGTCCCGTGCTGCGGGACGGCCGTCGTCACTTCTCCCTCTCGCACGGCGGGTCCCGGGCGGTGATCGTCTGCGCGCCGGTGCCGGTCGGCGTGGACGTCGAGCGGATTCCGCGCGGCGAGGTCGTCGGGCACGTCGCCCCCAAGCTGCATCCGGCGGAGCGCGCCGAACTGGCCGCGCTGGCGCCCGCGGAGCGGCCCGTCGCCTTCGCGCGGGCGTGGACCCGCAAGGAGGCGCTGCTCAAGGCGCTGGGCACCGGTCTGGTGCGCTCGGCCGCCGCCGACTACGTGGGCTCCGGCCCGTTCCCCTCCGCCGCCGATCCGGCCTTCCGGCTGTTCGACCTGGACGCCGGCGGCGGTCACGCGGCGGCCCTCGCGCTGCTGACCGGCCGCGGGGCCGCGGCCTCCTGAGGCGCCGCGGTCCCGCGGCCGTCCGGGCCGCGCGCCGCCGCCTCCCCTCCCCCGTTCCGCGCCGGATGGACCGGCGCCCGTCGAAGGAGACAGATCATGGCAACCCACGTCCCCCGTCCGCTGCGCCGGCTGGCCGGCTCGATCTGGTACGCGCTCCAGTGCGCGGGCTCGGCCTGGGTGCACATACCCGGCTGGGTGCCGGAGCCGCCCGAGGACGACCGGGCCGGTGCCCGCCCGGTCGCGGCCGGTCCCGTCCGGTCGCTCGCCGGGCCGGGCACCGGGCATCCGGAGCGGCTCGCCGTCGACGTGCCGATGAGCGCCGAGGAGCGGCTGCTGTGGCAGCAGTTGGGCGTCCACTGGTAGGCCCGTCCGGCACGCGAACGCCGGTCCTCCGACCGCGGCCTCGGGCTGCGGTCGGGGGCCCGGCGTTCGCGTGCCGGTGCCGGATCAGCAGAGGGGGACCTTGGTGAAGCGGACGTTCTGCGGGTCGGCCGGGACGCCGGTGGGCTCGACCTGGACGGTGAGGAAGGAGTCGTCGTCGTGGGCGAGGCCGGAGTACGTGCCGATGAACGGGCCGCCGAAGGAGGGGCTCACGCCCTCGATGCCGGCGGTCGGGGCGGACAGGCGGCGCTCGGACCAGCCCGAGGGGCTCGTGGCGCACGTCCAGGAGCGGCAGGTGGCGATCCAGGAGCTGGTGAGGGTGGAGGTGAGGTCCGCGGTGTCGTCGCGGAAGTCCTGGTAGCTCACCGCGACGGTGCCGTTGGGGTGCACGTCGACCTGGGGCAGGAAGGCCTGGCCGGTGCCGCCGAGGGCGGTGTCCGGGGTGCCGTTGACCTTGCGGGGGGTGGTCCAGGTGCGGCCGCGGTCGTAGGAGGCGGAGAGGGCGACGGCGCTGCCGCCGGTGCCCAGGCTCGCGTCGCCCCAGACGGCGTAGACGGTGCCGGTGACCGGGTCGAGGGCGACGTCCGGGACCATGCCGGGGGCGATGAGCTGCTTCGTCGTACCGGGCAGGACGGGGACGTTGACCTTGTGGTCGGCGATGACCACGGGGGCGGACCAGGTGGCGCCGCCGTCGGTGGAGCGGATCGCCTTGATCTGCTCGGGCAGCGGCGGGGTGGGGGCGCCGCCGATGGGGTGGTCGCTCTCGAAGAAGACGACGAGCAGCGAGCCGTCGCGCTGGACGAGCACCTGGGAGCCGACGGTGCCGGCGGTGGTGGCCGGGCGGTAGATCGAGCGGGCGGGGGCCCAGGTGTCGCCGCCGTCGGCGCTGGTGGCGAGGAGCAGGTCGTGCTTGTCCTCGGCGAGGGTGCGGCGGTTCCAGACGGCGTAGACGCGGTCGGGGTCGCGCGGGTCGGCGGTGGTGGCCTGCTTGTCGTGGATGACGGTGCGGTCGTCGTCGACGAGGGCGACCGGGGCGGACCAGGTGTCGCCGGCGTCGGTGGACTTGGTGGCCCACACCGAGGAGCGGGTGCCGATCATCGTGACGGAGGCGTACAGCGTGCCGTCGGAGCCGAAGGACGCGTAGGGGTTGGTGACCCGGCCGATCGTGTCGGTGCAGGGCGCGAAGCCGGGCAGCGGCCTGGTGTTCCACTGGCGGCCGCCGTCGTGGCTGGTGGAGAGCATGATGCCGCGGGAGCTGCCCCAGGCGTGCCGGTCCTGCTGCCAGACGACGGCGAGGTTGTCGGGGTCGGTGGGGTCGGTGGCCACCCACGGCTCGGTCTCCGAACCGGCCGCGTACTGGGTGGAGTCGGGCGGGCAGTCGGCGAAGGGGGTGGCGCCGGACAGCACGGTGGTGGTGTTGCCCGCGGCGGCGGCGGGTCCGGCGGTCAGCAGGACCGCGGCGGCCAGGGCGCCGACGACGCCGGCGGCCGAGCTTCGGACGATTCTCATGGTGCGGGACTCCTTCTGGTGGTTCCGGGAGGGGTGGGCGGGACCGGGCGTCGTGCCGCCGCGGATCAGATGCCGCCGTCGGCGGTGAGGGTGGCGCCCGTGATGTAGCCCGCCAGGTCCCCGGCGAGGAAGGCGATCACTCCGGCCACCTCGGCGGGGGTGCCCAGGCGGCCGAGGGAGGTGAGGCCGCGCAGGTGGTCGGCCTGGGCGGGCGGCAGCGCGGCGCCGCCGAGGATGCCGGGGTCGACGAGGTTGACGCGGATGCCCGCGCCGCCCCACTCCTTGGCGAGCGAGCGGGTCAGTCCGGCGAGCCCGGCCTTGCTGGCGGTGTACGCGGCGTGGCCGGGCAGCCCCCGGCGGGCGGCGCCGCTGCCGACGTTGACGACCGAGGAGCCGTCGGTGAGCAGCGGGCGCACCGCGCGGCTGACCAGGAAGGCGGCGTCGAGGTTGGTGGCGAGGGCCCGGCGCAGCACGGCGTCGCCGGGCGCGGCGAGCGGGGCGCGTTCCATCGTGCCCACGGTGTTGACCAGGACGTGGAGGGTGTCCGCGCGGGCGTGGCAGGCGTCGGCGGCGGCGCGGGCTCCTTCCTCCGTGGTGACGTCGGCGCGCAGGACCAGGTGGTCGCCGGGGAGGGCGGCGAGGTCGGCGCGCAGCGTGCCGGCTGCCTCCTCGTCGGAGCGGTAGCAGGCGGTGACGTGGGCGCCGAGGCCGGCGAGGGCCAGGGTGACGGCGCGTCCGAGGCCTCGGGTGCCGCCGGTGACCAGGGCGTGCCGGCCCGTCAGGGCGAGTCCGGGCAGGGGCGTTTCGGTGGCGTGGGTCATCGTCATCCCTGGGTGAGCACGCGGTGCATGCCGTTGTAGGCGTTCCGCTCGGCGGTCTGGGGGTCACGGGTGAAGGAGCTGACCGCGTACTCGCCGGGGGTGGTGTTCTCGAAGCGGACGACGGCGATCTTGCCGGGCGAGATCGGCAGCATGCCGCCGGCCCGGCCGGTGAACGGGGAGGGCAGCGGCGCGCCGGTCTTCTCCGCGTCGTAGTAGGCCTGGATGCCGGCGTCGGTGGTGCCGGGGGTGACCGGGCGGAAGATGGCCTCCTGCGGGGTGGCCGTCACGTTGGCGACCAGGTAGGCGGGGTCGGTGCCGACCGCCGTGGGGGCGATGAAGGCGGGCTTTCCGCCCAGGGTGGCGGCGAGCAGGACGGCGTCGTGGGCCGGCGGGCGGACGGTGAGCCGGTCGCCGGAGATCTCCAGGGTCTGGGCGTAGTAGGGCGGACGGCCCGAGGTCCAGCTCGCGGAGGACTCGACGACGTGGTACGTGCCGGGCTCCAGGTTGACGCTGACCGAGACGGGCTTGCCGGCCTGCACGGAGATGCCGCCGTTGAACTCGACGTCGCGGTAGAGGCGGTTGACGGCGGGGACGGAAATGGCCGGATCGGCGCTGGTGACCTGTCCCATGAGGGTGTTCACGTCGGCGACGGTGACGCCCGGCGCGAGCTTGAGGAGGGAGAGGTAGTGGCCGGAGGCGTCGGCGGTGGTGGCCCGGAAGGTGAGCCAGCCGGGGCGGTGGCCGGTGACCGGCAGGGTCAGGCCCGTGTGGGTCAGGGCGAGGTCGAGGACGGTCGGCGTGGTGACGGTGCCGGTGACGGCGGTGGTGCCGGTGGTGTCGGGGGCGGCCGGGACGGCCTGGGCGCTCTGGGCGCCGCCGAGCAGAACCGCGGCCAGCGCGACCGCTCCCAGGCGTCGCACGGTGCGTCGGATGACTGAGGACATGGAGAGGTGACTGCTTTCCTGCTCGCCGGTCCGGCGTCGCCGCGGCGGGCCGCGGAGCCGGGGCCCGCGGTGCGCGGGACCGATCCTTTTCTGCCATCGCGGCCTCGACGCCCGATCGAGCACGGCTGGACCGGTGCCCGGCCGGCCCGGTCGAACGACTGATCACGCGGGCCGAGGCGGGGTTCAGTGGTTTTCGAGGGGCGGGTGCGAGCATCCACGCGTTCAGTCAACCCGTGGCCGAGGGGAAGTCATGTACGACGAGAATCCCGCCGTTCTGATAGTCGGTGGTGGCCTGGCGGGCCTGTCCAGCGCGGTGTTCCTGGCCGCGCGGGACGTGCCCGTGGTCCTGGTCGAGAAACACGCGGGGACGATGGTCCACCCGCGGGCCCGCAGCATCAATCCGCGCAGCGTCGAGCTGTTCGACCAGTTCGGGCTCGTCCCGAAGGTGCAGGAGCACCGCTCCTACTCCAGCCGTCCCGGCGGTCTGCTCTTCCGCGGCGAGACGCTCGCCGGCATGGAGGTGTTCCGGTCGCCGCTCGACCCGCCGAGCACCGTGGGCCGGGTCACGCCCCAGCCGTGGGCGCCGATCGACCAGGACAAGCTGGAGACGGTGCTGCGCGAGCGCGCCGAGGAGCTGGGCGCGGACATCCGCTTCGCGACCGAGCTGGTCTCCTTCGAGCAGGACGAGGAGGGCGTCACCGCGGTGGTCCGGGACCGGGCGAGCGGCACCGAGCGGACGCTGCGCGCCGGCCACCTGATCGCGGCGGACGGCAACCGCAGCCCGGTCAGGACCGCGCTGGGCATCGGCCTGCACGGCCGGGGCCTGATCGGCTCCACGATGACGCTGGTCTTCGAGGCCGATCTGACCGAGCCGCTGCGCGGCCGGCAGCTGGGGGTGTGCCACCTGGACCGTCCGGTGACGGGCACGGTGCTGCTCCAGCACGACGGCGAGCGCCGCTGGGTGTTCTCCATGCCGTACCGCCCGGAGGACGGGGAGACGCTGGCCGACTTCGACGACGAGCGCTGTGTGGCGCTGGTCCGCGAGGCGATCGGCGTGCCCGATCTGGAGGTGGCGATCGTCCCGCAGCTCTCCGACGGCACCAAGGTGCTGGGGTACGAGCTGGCGGCGCGGGTGGCGGACCGCTTCCGCGAGGGCCGGGTGCTGCTCGTCGGCGACTCGGCGCACGTGATGCCGCCGACCGGGGCCTTCGGCGCGAGCACCGGTCTCGCGGACGCGCACAACCTGGCCTGGAAGCTGGCGGCCGTCCACCACAAGGAGGCCGGCCCCGCGCTGCTCGACACCTACGACGCGGAGCGGCGTCCGGTGGCCGAACTCACCGTGGCCCAGGCGCTGCTGCAGATGGAGCGGCGCACCAAGGCACCGGACGGCAAGCCCGGCGGCGGCCAGGGCGGCAGGCCCGGCCCGGCAGCGGGCAGGCCGGCCGCGGCCGAGGGCGCGCCCGCCCCGGCCGGGGGCGCGCCCGCCGGGGGCGACGCCGCGGGCGGGGGCGACGCCTCCTACTTCACGCCGTACGAGTACTACTCGACGGTGCTCGGTTACTGCTACCGCTCCGCCGCCGTGCCCGGCGCCGACCCCGAGCTGCCGCCGGCGCTGCCGCCGGGCGAGCTGGGCGGCCGGCCCGGCACCCGCGCCCCGCACCTGCCGGTCGACCGCGACGGCGCCGAGGGCTCCACCCTCGACCTGTACGGCGACGGCTTCGCGCTCCTCGTGGGCACGGGCCTGGCCGGCGACCGCTGGGCGGACGCGCTGGAGACGGCGGCGGCCCGGCTGGGCGTCACCGCCCGGTCCCGGCGGCTGGGGGCGGCGGCGGAGACCGGCGCCGAGGTGGTCACCCGCGAGGGTTCGTGGGCCGAGGCGCACGGCGTGGGCGCGGGCGGCGCCGTCCTGGTCCGCCCCGACGGCTTCGTGGCCTGGCGCGCGAAGGGCCCGGCCGGGACCGCGCAGGAGGCGACCGAGGAGGTGGAGCGCGTGCTCCGCGAGGTGCTGGACCGGTGAGAGTGCTGCTCGCCGCCTTCCCCAAGGCGTCGCACTACTTCCCGCTGGTGCCGCTGGCGTGGGCGCTGCGGGCGCGCGGACACAGCGTCCGCGTCGCCTCCTCGCCAGCGCTGGCGGGTCTGGTGCTCGGCTCGGGGCTGCCCTGGGTGAGCTGCGGCGAGGACGTCGACACCCGCGCCCTGTGGCGCGGGTTCGACGTGCTGGGCGGCGCGGGCGCCGCCCCCGGCGCGCACATCCGTGAGCGGCGGGCCCGGGCCATGACCATGTTCGCCGCGGTGGGCGGGGCGATGACCCCGGACCTGCTGGACTTCGCCCGGCACTGGCGGCCGGACCTGGTCGTCCACGAGCCCCGTGCCTACGCGGGGCTCGTGGCGGCCGAGGTGCTGAAGGTGCCTCTGGTGCGCCAGCTGTGGGGCACCGACTACACGGCCGGCCGCTGGGACGAGGAGGGGCCCTTCCTCGCCCCGCTGCTGGCCGCGCACGGTCTGGACCCGGCGGGCGTGGACCCGCTGGGCGTGGCGACGGTGGACCCCTGTCCGCCGTCGCTGCGGCTTTCCGGCGGCCCCGCCGCCCCCGCCGTACGCCGCCTGCCGACGGCCCACGTCCCCTACAACGGCGCCGGCGAGGTGCCGGACTGGCTGCGCGTGCCGCCCCGGAGGCCGCGCGTCTGCGTCACCTGGGGCACGTCGACGCGGTCGGCCGCGCGGGCCCCGGAGCCGGTGGCGCGGATCGCCGGGGCGCTGGCCGGTCTCGGCGCCGAGCTGGTCCTCGCGGTCCCGGCGGGCCGGGCCCCGGAGGGGCTGCCGGCCGGGACGCGGGTCGCCGAGTCGATGCCGCTGCACCTGCTGCTGCCGTCCTGCGCGGCCGTCGTCCACCAGGGCGGGGCCGGGACCACCCTCGCCGCGTCGGCGGCCGGGGTGCCGCAGCTCGTCTTCCCCGCCACGGTGGACGGCGAGGAGAACGCGGGCGGGGTCGTCGCCTCCGGGGCCGGACTCCGGCTGGACACGGCCGCGGTGGACGACGGCGCCCGCGTGGCGGAGGCCGTCCGCCGGCTGCTGGCCGATCCCGCCTTCGCCCGGTCCGCCGCGCTGCTGCGCGAGGAGGTCCGCGCGCTGCCGTCCCCCGCCGAGACCGCCGGCCTCCTGGAACGCCTGGTGACGCACCCCGGCTGACACCCCTCCCCCACGAAGGAGCCCCGCCCTCCCGGAGATCCGGGCGGCGGGGCTTCTTCGTGGGACGGTCACAGCGGGCGCCGGGCGGACGGCGGTGGAGAAGCCGGCCCCAGGCCGGACGGCGCCCGGGCGGTGACGACCTCGCAGCGTCCGGCCTACCGGCGGTCGGCCGACGGGCGACCGGCCCCGGCACGCCGGACGCCCGGCCCCGGCCCGTCGGACCGGGGTCGGGCGTTCCGTCAGGTCATCCCCGCGCCGTCAGCGTCTCGTGGACGTGGCGGGCCAGGCGGGTGACCGTGGAGTGGCCGAAGATGTCCGCCACGGCGAGCCGCAGCCCGGTCGTGGCGGTCAGCCGGTTGCGGAGCTCGACGCAGGTCAGGGAGTCCAGGCCCAGTTCGCGGAGTTCGCGGTCGGGGTCGACGGCCTCCGCGTCGTGGGCGAGGACCGACGCCGCGGCGGTACGGACCAGCGCGGCGACCACCGCCCGGCCGGCGTCCGCGTCGAGGGTCGCCAGCCGCTCGGGCAGCGGGGTGGCGTCCTCCGCACCGGCGGTGCCGGCCCCGGCGGCGGCCCTGCGGCGCTGGACGGGTGCCGGGGCGAGCCGGGCCAGCATCGGCGGCCTCGTACCGCGTTCCGCCTGCCGGCGCAGGGCGCCTCGGTCCCAGGCGGCGGCGACCAGCAGGTCGGAGCCGTCGGCCAGGGCGGCGTCGAAGAGCGCGAGCCCCTCGGCATCGCCGAGCGGCGCCACGCCGGCCCGCCGCATCCGGGCCAGGTCGGCCTCGCCGAGGTGGCCGGTCATGCCGCTGTCGCTGCCCCACAGGCCCCAGGCGATCGAGGTGGCGGGCAGGCCCACGGACCGGCGGCGGGCGGCGACCGCGTCGAGGACGGCGTTGGCCGCCGCGTAGTTGGCCTGTCCCGCCGTGCCGAGGGTGCCGGCGATCGAGGAGAAGGAGACGAAGGCGGCCAGGTCCGCGCCGCCGGTCAGCTCGTGCAGGTGGCGGACGGCGTCGGCCTTGGGCGCGAACACCCGGGTGACCTGATCGGGCGTCAGGGCGTGCGCGGCGCCGTCGTCGAGGACGCCGGCCGCGTGGACGACGGCGGTGAGCGGGTGCTCCTTGGGGACGGCGGCGAGCAGCGCGGCCACCGCCTCCCGGTCGCCGACGTCGCAGGACGCGACGGTCACCCGGGCGCCGAGCGCCTCCAGTTCCGCGACGAGCTCCGCCGCGCCGGGCGCGTCCGGTCCCCGCCGCCCGGCGAGCACCAGGTGCCGGCTGCCGTGGGCGGTGACGAGGTGCCGGGCGAAGAGGGCGCCCAGGGTGCCCGTGCCGCCGGTGACGAGCACGGTGCCGTCCGGGTCGAGCGGCGCGGGCAGCGTCAGGGCCAGCTTGCCGATGTGGCGGGCCTGCTGGAGGTGGCGCAGCGCTGCCCTGGCCCGTGCCACGGGCCAGGCGGTGACCGGCAGCGGGGTCAGCGCCCCGGTGCGGAACAGGTCGCCGAGGTCGGCGAGCATCGCCTGGATCCGGTCCGGGTCGACCTCCAGCAGGTCGAAGGCGGTGTAGGCGACGCCCGGGTGGCGTGCGGCGACGTCGTCGGGGTCCAGGATCTGCGTCTTGCCCATCTCGACGAACCGGCCGCCCGGCGGCAGCAGCCGCAGCGAGGCGTCCAGGAAGTCGCCGGTGAGCGAGTTGAGGACGACGTCGACGCCCGCGCCGCCGGTGGCGGTGCGGAACTCCTCCTCGAAGGCGAGGGTCCGGGAGTCGGCGATCCGCTCCCCGGGCACCCCCGCGGCGCGCACCGCGTGCCACTTGCCGCGCCCCGCGGTGGCGTACGCCTCGGCGCCGAGGTGGCGGGCGAGCTGGAGCGCGGCGAGGCCGACCCCGCCGGCGGCGGCGTGCACGAGCAGCCGCTCGCCGGAGCGGACGCGGGCCAGGTCGACCAGCGCGTAGTAGGCGGTGAGGAAGACGACCGGGACGGTCGCGGCCTGGGCGTACGTCCAGTCGTCGGGGACGCGCAGCACGTGCCGGTGGTCGGCGACGACGAGCGATCCGGCGTCGCGGACGAGCGCGGCGACCCGGTCGCCGGGCGCGAGCCCGCCCGCTCCGGGCCCGGCCTCCAGCACGGTGCCGGCGACCTCGATGCCGACCCCGGTGGCGCCGGGCAGCGCGCCGAGGGTGACGAAGACGTCCCGGAAGTTGAGCCCGGCGGCCCGTACGGCGATCCTCACCTCGCCCTCGCCCAGCGGCCGTCCGGCCTCTGGGTGGGCGACGGCGCGGAGGCTGTCGGTGGTGCCGCCGCCCTCGGCGACGTCGAGCTTCCACGGCCCGTCCGGGGTGGCCAGGGCGTCGGCCCCGGCCGCCGGGACGAGCACGGGGGCGAGCGGGACGCCGTCGCGCAGGGCGAGTTGGGGGGCACCGGCGGCGGCCGCGGCGGTGACGCCGGAGTCGTCCGTGCCGTGGACCGGGTCGGCGTCCAGGAGGGCGAAGCGCCCGGGGTGTTCGGTCGCCGCGCTGCGCAGGGCGCCCCAGACGGCCGCCTGGGCGGGGTCGGGGGCCGGGTCGCCGGGCCGGGCCGCGACGGCGCCCCGGGTGACGACCAGCAGCCGGGCTCCGGAGAGCGGTTCGGACTCCAGCCAGCGCGCGGCGAGCGCGAGGGCGGCGACGGTGCGGTCGCGCGGGTCGCCGCCCGGCTCGACGCGCACGGTCACGGTGCCGGGCGCGGGCGTGCCGGCGGCGAGGCGGGCCTCCAGGCCGGTGAGGGCGTCCGGCGCCGTGGCGAGGGAGCCGCCGAGGTGCCCGACCGCCGGAAGGTCCGTACCGGCGGCGGGCGCCGGCCGGTGCTCCTGCCAGTCGACGCGCTGGAGGGCCCGGCCCGCTCCGTCGGCGGCCGCGATCCGGTGCCGGTCGGCGGTGCGCCATTCGACGGCCTCGGCGTCGAGGACGGGCGCTCCGTCGGGCCCGGTGGCGGTCAGCCGCCAGGCCTGCGGGCCGGCCGGGGTGAGCCGGGCGCGGAGCACGGTGGCGCCCTCGGCGTGCAGCCGTACGCCGCTCCAGGTGATCGGCAGGTCGATCCGGCCGGGTGCGCGGGTGCCGGCGAGGAGCGCGGCGTGCAGGACGGCGTCGAGGAGCGCGGGGTGGACGCCGAAGCCCTCGGGGGCGGTCCCCTCGGGCAGCCGGACCTCGGCCAGCAGTTCCTCGCCCAGGCGCCAGGCGCGCCGCAGGCCGCGGTAGGCGGGCCCGTAGCCGTATCCCTCGTCGGCAAGGTCCGGGTATCCGGCGGCGGGGTCGAGCGGGACGGCGTCCTCGGGCGGCCAGACGGCCGGGTCCCCGGCGGGGTGCGGCCCGGGGGCGGCGTCCGGGGTGAGGACGGCGGTGGCGCAGCGCTGCCACGGCGCGTCGTCGGCGGCGCGGGCGTAGAGGGCCAGGGAGCGGCGTCCGGTCTCGTCTGCCTCGGAGACGATCGCCTGGACCGGGGTGGGCGCGTCCTCGCGGAGCACCACGGGTGCGGCGAGGCCGAGTTCGGCGACGGCGGGGCAGCCGGTGAGGGCGCCGGCGTGCAGGGCCAGGTCGAGGCAGGCGGTGCCGGAGAGCAGGGGGGTGCCGGAGACGACGTGGTCGGCGAGCCAGGGCTGTCCGGCGGGGTCGAGCCGGCCGCTGAGCACCAGTCCGCCGCCGTCGGCGAGCGGCACGGCGGCGCCGAGCAGCGGGTGTCCGGGGTCGTCCAGACCGAGCCGTTCGGGTCCCGCGGCGGGGCGCGGGGCGTCCATCCAGTACCGCTCGCGGCGGAACGGCGAGGTGGGCAGGGCGAGTTCGCGGGCCGGCGCGCCGGGGTAGAGGCGGGCCGGGTCGGCGGTGGCGCCGTGCGCGAGGGCGGCGGCGAGGGAGGCGGCGAAGCGGTCGCGTCCGCCGTCGTCGCGCCGCAGGGTGCCGACGGCGGCGGCGCCCGGCCGTTCGGCGAGGGTCTCGTCGATGGCGGCGGTGAGCACGGGGTGCGGGCTGACCTCGACGAAGAGGGTGTGACCTTGGTCGGCGAGGGTGCGGACGACGTCGGCGAAGCGGACGGTCTCCCGCAGGTTGCCGTACCAGTAGGCGCCGGTCAGTTCGGTGCCGGTGAGCCGGCGGCAGAGCGCGGTCGAGTGGAAGGGGACGGCGGCCGGGCGCGGCCGGATGCCGTCCAGGACCTCCAGCACGCGCTCGCGCACCGGGGCGACGTGCGGGGAGTGCGAGGCGTAGTCGACCGGCAGGAGCCGGGTGTGGACGTCCGGTCCGAGGTCGGCGACGAAGGCGTCGAGGGCGGCCGGTTCGCCCGCGACGACGGTGGCTCCCGGCCCGTTGACGACGGCGACGTGGACCTCGCCGGGGCGGCGGGCCAGCAGTTCGCGGACCCGGTCGGCGGGGAGCGCCACGGAGAGCATGGCGCCGCTGCCGGCGAGCCGCACCAGCTCGCGGCTGCGCAGCGCGACCACCTTGGCGGCGTCGTCGAGGCCGAGCGCGCCGCTGACGCAGGCGGCGGCGATCTCGCCCTGCGAGTGGCCGACGACGGCGGCGGGCTCGATGCCGGAGGCGCGCCAGAGCGCGGCCAGCGAGACCATCACGGCGAACAGGGCGGGCTGGACGACGTCGACGCGGTCGAGGCCGGGGGCGCCGGGGGCGCGGCGCAGCACGTCGAGCAGGTCCCAGTCGGTGTGCGGGGCGAGGGCCTCGGCGCACTCGGCCAGCCGGCGGGCGAAGACCGGTTCGGTGTCGAGGAGTCCGGCGGCCATGCCGGCCCACTGGGAGCCCTGGCCGGGGAAGACGAAGACGGGGCCGGGTCCGGGGGTGCCGGCGCGGACCGTGGGCGGGGCCTCGGGGTGGCCGTCGGCGAGCGCCGCGAGCCCGTCGAGCAGCTCCTCGCGGGTGGCGGGGGCGAAGCCGGCGCGGTACGGGAAGCGGGTGCGGGTGACGTGGAGCGCGCGGCCGAGCTCGGCCGGGGTCGCCGCCGGCTCCACCGCGGGTGCGGCGAGGAAGGTGCGCAGGACGTCGGCGTGGGCGCGGACGGCGTCGGGGCTGTGCCCGGTGACGACCACGGGGACGGGGCCGGGGACGGCGGCGGTCGCGGCGTCGGCCGGCGGGGCCTCGGGGGCGTCCGGACGGCCGGTCCCGGCGGGGGCCTCCTCCAGGATCAGGTGGGCGTTGGTGCCGCTCATGCCGAAGGACGAGACCCCGGCCCGGCGGGGGCGGGCGCCGCGCGGCCACGGCTCGGCGGCGGTGAGGAGCCGTACGGTCCCGGCGGACCAGTCGACGTGCGGGGTGGGGGCGTCGACGTGCAGGGTGCGCGGCAGGAGTTCGTGGCGCAGGGCCAGCACCATCTTGATCAGGCCGCCGACGCCGGCGGCCGCCTGGGTGTGGCCGGTGTTCGACTTGAGCGAGCCGAGCCGCAGCGGGGCGCCGGCGGGCCGGTCCTCGCCGTAGGCGGCGATGAGCGCCTGGGCCTCGACGGGGTCGCCGAGCCGGGTGCCGGTGCCGTGCGCCTCGACGGCGTCGACGTCGGCGGGGGCGAGCGAGGCGTCGGCGAGCGCGCGGCGGATGACGTCCTCCTGCGCGGGGCCGCTGGGTGCGGTGAGGCCGTTGCTGGCGCCGTCCTGGTTGACGGCGGTGCCCCGGATCACGGCGAGGACGGGGTGGCCGTTGCGGCGCGCGTCGGAGAGCCGCTCCAGCAGCACCATGCCGGCGCCCTCGGCCCAGGCGGTGCCGTCGGCGGCCTCGGCGAAGGGCTTGCAGCGGCCGTCCTCGGCGAGTCCGCGCTGCCGGCTGAACTCCACGAACATGCCCGGCTGGGAGAGGACGGCGGCGCCGCCCGCGAGGGCGAGGTCGCACTCGCCGCGGCGCAGCGACTGGGCGGCGAGGTGGAGGGCGACGAGCGAGGAGGAGCAGGCGGTGTCGACGGAGAGGGCGGGGCCGTTCAGGCCCAGCAGGTGGGCGATGCGTCCGGAGGCGACGCTGATGGAGCCGCCGGTGAGCAGGTGTCCGTCGTGGCCGGCCGCGTCCTCGTGGAGGCGGGGGCCGTACTCCTGGGCCATGGCGCCGACGAAGACGCCGACGCCCGTGCCGCGCAGGGCGGCGGGGACGATCCCGGCGCGTTCCACGGCCTCCCAGGCGGTCTCCAGGAGGAGCCGCTGCTGGGGGTCCATCGCCGCAGCCTCGCGGGGGCTGATGCCGAAGAAGGACGGGTCGAAGAGGTCCGCGTCGTAGAGGAAGCCGCCGTGCCGGGTGTAGCTGGTGCCGGGGGTGTCCGGGTCGGGGTCGTACAGGCCCGCGAGGTCCCAGCCCCGGTTGTCGGGGAAGGCGCCGATCCCGTCGCGCTCCTCGGCCAGCAGCCGCCAGAGCGCCTCCGGCGAGTCGGCGCCGCCGGGGAAGCGGCAGCTCATGGCGACGACGGCGAGGGGCTCCGCGGTGCCGGCGTCCCCCGCGTCCCCGGTGTCCCCGGCCCCGAGGGCGTCGGGGCCGGGCGCCGCCGGGTCCTGCGCGCCGGTGGCGGCGACGGCGTCGCGCGCGGCGAGCAGTCCGGCGGCGTGGGCGGCGAGCGCGGCGGGGGTGGGGTGGTGGTAGACGACGGTGGTGGGCAGCGTCAGTCCGGTGGCCTCGTTGAGCCGGTCCCGGAGTTCGACGGCGGTCAGCGAGTGGAAGCCGAGGGCGGTGAACGACCGCTCGGGGTCGACCTCCGCGGCCGAGTCGTGGCCGAGGACGGCGGCGGCGAGCCCCCGGACGAGCGCCGCGACCTCCCCGGCGGTGGGCCCGCCCGGGGCGGCGGCGGCCTCCGGAGCGGACGGGCCGCCCGGGACGACGGAACCGGACGGCGCACCGGTGTCCGTGTCCGCACGCCCGCCGTCCGCACGCCCTGTCTCCGCGCGCCCGGCGTCCGCACGCCCGGCGTCCGCCGCGTCGGGCGGCGCCGTGGCCGTGCCCGGACCGTCGAACCAGTGGCGGCGGCGCTGGAAGGCGTACCCCGGCAGGTCGACGAGGGCGCCGGGGCCGTTCGGCCGGGTCAGGTCGACGGCCGCGCCGTGGACGTACGCCTCGGCGACCGCCCGCGGGAAGCCGTGCCCGTCCTCCCCGCTCGCGTCGCGGCGCAGGGTGCCGACGACGGCGGCCCGCGCGCCCGCGTCCTCCAGCGTCTCCCGGACGACCCAGGTCAGCACCGGGTGCGGGCTGCACTCGACGTAGAGCCGGGTGCCGTCGGCGAGGGTCCGCCGCACCGCGGCCTCGAAGCGCACCGGCTGGCGCAGGTTGGCGGCCCAGTACTCGGCGTCGAGCGTGCCCGTGTCGACGGGCTCGCCGGTGACCGTGGAGATCATCGGGAGCGGGCCGGACCGGGGGGTGACGGCGGCGAGTTCGCGGCGCACGTCGTCGAGGACCTCGTCGACGTGGGCGGTGTGCGAGGCGTAGTCGATGGCGACCCGGCGGCACCAGACGCCGTCGCGGTCGAGCCGCTCGGCGAGTTCGTCCAGGGCCTCGCGGTCGCCGGAGACGCCGGTCTGGGCGGGCCCGTTGAGGACCGAGACGGCGAGGCGTCCGGTCCAAGGGGCGATGAGCCGCTCGGCCTCGGCGGCGGTCAGGGCGACGCTGAGGATGCCGCCCCGGCCCGAGACGCGCCGCAGCGCGGCGGCCCGCCGGGCCACGGTCAGGGCGGCGTCCTCCAGGGTGAGCGCGCCGGCCACGGTGGCCGCCGCGACCTCGCCCTGGGAGTGTCCGACGACGGCGTCCGGGACGAGGCCGTGGCTGCGCCACAGCTCGGCGAGGGAGACCATCACGGCCCACAGCGCGGGCTGGACGACGTCGACCCGGTCCAGGCCGGGGGCGCCGGGCGCGTCGCGGACCACGTCGAGGAGGTCCCAGTCGGTGTGCGGGGCGAGGGCCTCGGCGCACTCGGCCAGCCGGCGGGCGAAGACCGGTTCGGTGTCGAGGAGTCCGGCGGCCATGCCGGGCCACTGGGAGCCCTGGCCGGGGAAGACGAAGACGGTACGGGCGGGGGCCGGCGGCAGTCCGGGCGCGCCGGGCTCGCCCCCGGCCCGGCCGCGCACCACGGCTGCCGAGGGCGTTCCGCCGGCCAGGGCGCCCAGTCCGCCGAGGAGCGTGGCGGGGTCGGTGCCGAGGACCACCGCGCGGTGCTCGAAGGCGGTACGGGTGGCGGCGAGCGAGCGGCCGACGGCGGCGGGCGCGGGGGCGCCGGGCAGGCTCATGCGCTCGAGGAGGCCGCGGGCCTGGTCGCGCAGCGCCTGCTCGGTGTGGCCGGCGAGCGGCCACAGCACGGGCGCGGAGGGCGCGGAGGGCACGACGGGCGCGGAAGGCACGACGGGTGCGGAGGGCCCGGCGGCAGCGGTGCCCGCCTCCGGGTCCGTCCGCCGCCGCGACCGGTCCCCGGTCCACTCCCCCAGGATCAGGTGGCAGTTGGTGCCGCCCATGCCGAAGGCGCTGACGCCGGCGCGCAGCGGCGCCCCGTCCTCGGGCCAGGGGGTCGTGGCGGTGCAGACCCGCAGGCCCAGGTCGTCGAGGGGGACGGCGGGGTTCGGGGTCTCGAAGTGCAGGCTGGCCGGCAGCGACCGGCGGGAGAGCGCGAGCACGGCCTTGAGGAACCCGGTGATGCCCGCGGCGCCCTCCAGGTGGCCGACGTTGGTCTTGGCGGAGCCGACGTGCAGCGGCGGCCGGCCCGCGGCCCGGCGGGCCGTGCCGTAGACGGCGCCGAGAGCGGCGGCCTCGACCGGGTCGCCGACCCGGGTGCCGGTGCCGTGCAGTTCGACGTACTGGACGTCGGCCGGGTCGGTGCCGGCGGCGGCGCAGGCCCGGCGCAGCACGTCCTCCTGGCCGGCCGCGCTCGGCACGGCGAGGCCGGGCCGGTCGCCCGCGCCGTCGTTGTTGACGGCGCCGCCGAGGATCAGGCAGTGGACGCGGTCGCCGTCGGCGAGGGCCCGGGAGAGGGTCTTCAGGACGACGAAGGCCCCGCCCTCGCCGCGTACGTAGCCGTTGGCGCGCGCGTCGAAGGTGTGGCAGGCGCCGTCCGGGGAGAGGCCGCCGAAACGGACGGTGCCCAGGGTGGAGTGCGGCGCGAGGTTGAGCTGGACGCCGCCCGCGAGGGCGAGCTCGCTCTGGCCGGAGCGCAGGCTCGCGCAGGCCAGTTCGACGGCGACGAGCGAGGAGGACTGGCCGGAGTCGACGGTGAGGCTGGGGCCGGTGAGCCCGAGCAGGTGCGAGATCCGGTTGGCGATGACGCTCCGGTGGTTGCCGGTGAGGGTGTAGGCGGTGAGGGCCTCGTCGCCGTGCTCGTGCAGGAGGGTGGCGTAGTCGCTCGCGATGGCGCCCACGTGGACGGAGGCGGCCGCGCCGCGCAGGGCGGCGGGGACGGTCCTGGCGTCCTCCAGCGCCTCCCAGGCCAGCTCCAGGGCGAGCCGCTGCTGGGGGTCGGTGACGGCCGCCTCGCGCGGCGAGAAGCCGAAGAAGGCCGCGTCGAAGCCGGCGACGTCGTCCAGGAAGCCGCCCTTGCGGTACGCCTCCGGGACCTCGGGGCCCGGTCGTCCGTCGGGGGCGGTGCCGACGGCGTCCCCGCCCTCGTCGAGCAGCTGCCAGAAACGGCCCGGGTCGGCCGCGCGCGGCAGCCGGCAGGCGATCCCGACCACGGCGATCGGTTCACCGGCCGGCTGCGGCCCGGGGGCGGCCGGGGCCGGCCGCAGGGCGGTTTCTACGTCCATGAGTGCACCCCTGTCGAGGAGGTTCGGGAAGGTCTGCGGGCGAGGAGGCGGCCGGCCGGGGCCGGAAGGACGGGCCGCGGGGGACCCTGGGGCGGGGCCCGGGCGGCGTCAGCCGGTGCGGCGGCGTCCGGCGGCGAACTCGCGCACCGAGTCGATGACGTACTGCGCCATCTCGGGCGTGATGCCGGGGTAGACGCCGAGCCAGAAGGTGCCCTCGGTGACGAGCGCGCTGTTGTCGAGGGGACCGCCGACCCGGAACTCGCGGTCCAGGTAGGCCGGGTGGCGGGTCAGGTCGCCGGCGAAGAGCAGCCGGGTGCCGATCTTCCGGGACTCCAGGTGGGTGACGAGCTCGCGCCGGGTGAAGGGCGCGTCGGGCAGGACGGTCACGGCGAAGCCGAACCAGCTGGGGTCGCTGTCGGGGGTCGGCTCGGGCAGCAGCAGGCCGGGCGTGCCGTCGAGGCCCTCGCGCAGCAGCCGCCAGTTCCGCTTGCGGGCGTCGGTGAACTCCTCCAGGCGGCGGAGCTGGCTGAGGCCGAGGGAGGCGTGCAGGTCGCTGGTCTTCAGGTTGTAACCGACGTGCGAGAAGACGTACTTGTGGTCGTAGCCGTGCGGCAGCTTGCCGAACTGCTGGTCGAAGCGCTTGGCGCAGCGGTCGTCCTCGCCGGGCTCGCACCAGCAGTCCCGGCCCCAGTCCCGGACGGACTCGACGACGCGGGCGAGCACCAGGTTGTCGGTGAGGACGCAGCCGCCCTCGCCCATGGCCAGGTGGTGGGCGGGGTAGAAGCTGACGGTCGACAGGTCGCCGAAGCCTCCGGTGAGCTTGCCCCGGTAGGTGGAGCCGACCGCGTCGCAGTTGTCCTCGACGAGGAAGAGCCCCTTTTCGCGGGCGAGTTCGGCGACCTCGGCGGCCTGGAAGGGGTTGCCGAGGGTGTGCGCCATCATGATCGCCCGGGTGCGCGGCCCGATGGCGTCGGCGATCCGGTCGACGGTGGTGTTGTAGGTGCCGAGGTCGACGTCGACGAAGACCGGCACCATCTGGTTCTGCAGGATCGGGTTGACGGTCGTCGGGAAGCTGGTGGCGACGGTGACGACCTCGTCGCCGGGGCGCAGCCGGTCCTCGCCGAGCTGCGGCGAGGTGAGGGCGGTCAGGGCGACCAGGTTGGCGGAGGACCCGGAGTTGGTGAGGTGGGCCTTGCGGACCTTGAGGGCGCGCGAGAAGAGCCGCTCGAAGCGGCGCGCGCTCACGCCGGCGGCGATCCGCATGCCGAGGGCCGCCTCGACCAGCGCGACGGTGTCCTCCTCGTCGTGGACGCCGCCGGCGGGCTGGACCGGGGTGACGCCGGGGACGAAGTCGGACCCGGCCAGCCGCTCGCGCGCGTAGGCGCGGACGCGGTCGAGGAGTTCGTCCCTGGTGTCGGCGGCGGGGGCGGTGTCGGTCGTGGAGGCGGTGGAGGCGGTGGGTGTCGCGAGTGTCATCGGGGGTCCCGTTCCGTAAGGCCGTGGTGGTGGGTGGGGCGGGTGCCGCGTCAGTGGTGCCACAGGTCGTGCAGGGCGTTCTCGGGGCCGCGCGCCGGGGTCCAGCCCCACGCGGCGCGGGCCGCCGCGGTGTCGAGGAGCTGCCAGTCCAGGCCGCCGCCGCGGGCTCCGGTGCCGTCGTCGCGTTCGGTGATCCGGACCGGGGCCCCGCTCAGTCCGACCAGGTGCCGGACGAGGTCGCGCACGGGCACGGCCCGCCCGCCGCCGATGTTGAGGAGCCGGGCGGCGCCCGGGGCGGCCGTGGCCGCGCGGCACACGGCGGCCCCCACGTCCCGGACGTCGACGAAGTCCTGGCGGCTGACCAGGGGACGGAGCACGATCTCGGCGGGCGGCCCGCCGGCGGGCGCGGCCCGCAGCCGTTCCAGGAGGGCGCCGAAGAGGCTTCCGGCCGGGGCGCCCGGCCCGAGGGCGGAGGCCACGCGCAGGACCACTCCGTCGATCCGGCCCTCCTCGGCGGCGGCCAGCACGGTGCGGGTGGCGAGCAGTTTGGTCCGCCCGTAGGGGGTGGTGGGGCGGGCGGGGGCGTCCTCGGTGACGGACGCCCCCTCGGGCGTGGGGCCGTACTCGTAGCCGGACCCGAGCTGGACCAGCCGGGGCGCGCGGGCCGAGACGGCGACGGCTTCGACGAGGGTGCGGACCAGGGTGACGTTGGCGCGGTGGACGGTCTCCTCGTCCAGGCCGCCCCAGACGGCTCCGGCCGCGTTGACGACCAGGTCGACGCGGTGCCGGTCGAGCAGGGCCGCCAGTTCCCCGGGCGCGGTCGCCGCGAGGTCGGCGCGCAGCGCGCCGGGGCGGGGGGCGCGTCCGAGCGTCAGGACCCGGAAGCCGCCGCCGGCGAGCGCCGCCGCGGCGTGCCGCCCGACGAAGCCGGCCCCGCCGACGACCAGGGCGGTACGGGAACCGGGCCCGGCGCCACCGGACGCGGCCTCCCCGGACGCCGCCGTCCCGGAAACGGCTTCCCCGGGTACGGCCTCCCCGGGCGCCGCCGTCCCGAAGGCGGCCTCACCGGACGCGGCCTCCCCGGACACGGCCCCGCCGCTCCCGGACCGGTCGGCGGTCACAGCGGGATCCGCCGCGTGTCGGTGGCCAGCGCGTCCAGGGTCCGGGCCTGGTACAGGGTCTGCCGCTCGTCCTCGGCCGCCTCGGCGGGCGCGAGGGTGCCGCGGACGGCGCTCGCGAAGCGCCGGGCGAGGGCGAGGAAGTGGTCGTCGGGGGCGAGGCCGCGCACCTCGGTGACGCCCTGCCGCTCGATGCGCACGGCGGGCCGGTGGTCGGGCGGCGGGGTGAAGGCGCGCTCGACGGTGATCCGGCCCTCCGCGCCCCACAGGGTGTAGGAGGCGCGGTAGCCGCGCTCGCTGCCGACGGCGATGCGGACGGGCACGCCGGCGGGCGAGACGAGGACGGCGGTGCAGGAGACGTCGATGCCGCGCACGGGGTCGTACCGGCGGACGCCGCCCGCCACGTCGAGCGGGCCGCCGAGGTGGAACTGGGCGGCCCGCACCGGGTAGACACCCATGTCGAGGAGGGCGCCGCCGCCCAGCCCGGCCACCTGCCGGATGTCGTCCTCGGGCAGCGGCGGGATGCCGAACTCGGCGGTCATCTCGCGGACTTCGCCGATGGCGCCGGAGGCGACCAGCGCGGCGACCTCGCGGTGCTGGCGGTGCCGGACGAACATCAGGTTCTCCATGAGGACCAGTCCGGCCGTCCGGGCCGCGTCGTAGAGGCGGGCGGTGGCCCGCGCCGAGGTGGTCAGCGGCTTCTCCGCCAGGACGTGCTTGCCCGCGGCGAGGGCCCGCTCGGCCCACCGCTCGTGCAGCCCGGTGGGCAGCGGGAGGTAGACGGCCTCGATCCCGGGGTCGTCCAGGAGCGCGTCGTACCCGGCGGCCGCCGCGCAGCCGAACCGCCCGGCGAAGCGGGCGGCCTTCGCCGGGTCGCGGCTGGCCACGGCGGCGAGTTCCAGCTCCGCCGCCAGGCACAGCGCGGGCAGCACCCGCCGTTCGGCGATCGAGGCGCAGCCGAGCACCCCGATCCGCACGGGTCCCGCGCCGTTCACGAGGACTCCCCCGCGCCGGTCCCGGCGCCCTCGGCCCACAGGCCGTAGAGGACGCTCAGCAGCGACCGGGCCTGCACGTTGACCTGGTAGCCGTGGCGGGCGAAGGCGGCCAGCTGTCCGAGGGAGACCCAGCGGAAGCCGTCGGGCTCCTCGTCCGGCACGTCCTCCCCGGCCTCGACCACCAGGTGCCGGGCCAGCGAGTGGTAGGACCGGCCGCCCTCGTCGGAGAGGAGGGTGTCGTAGCGGACGGCGGCGGCCGGCGCGCCGAGGACGGCGTCCAGGAAGCGGGGGCGGGGCAGTCCGGTCCCGGCCAGGTTCGCCGGGGTGCACTGGACGGTGGGCGCCCATTCGACGCCGTCCAGGAGTCCGGCCTCCACCCGGGCCTGCACGAGGACGTGCGGGACGCCGCCGAAGCGGCGCAGCAGGAAGGCGACGACGCCCTCGGCGACGGGCGCCAGCAGCGGCTGCGACCAGGACCGCACCTCGCGCTGGGTGGCCTCGACGCGGACGCCGATGACGCGGAAGTAGCGGCCCTCCTCGTGGGCGATCTCGTCCGGTCCGCACGTCCAGCCGCTCACCGCGGCGAGCGGGACCCGCCGGGTGACCATCGGGTGCCGGGCCTTCATGTCGGTGAACCAGTGCGCCAGTTCGGCGTCCTCGTGCCGGGCCTGGCCGCGGCGCGGAGCGCCCGCCGCGCCTGCGGTTCCCCGGGCGGCGAGCGGCAGGCAGGCGAGGATGGTGCGGACGTCCATGTTGACGACGTCGTCGTGCCGGAGCTGGTCGAGCACCTCGCCCAGCGTCATCCAGCGGAAGTCGTCGCCGACGGGCACCTCGTCGAGCGCCTCGACGACCATGTTCCGGTTCCGCTTGCGGTGGAACCAGGAGCCCATCTCGGACTGGAGGACGTCGACGAGCACCCGGCCCCGGCCGGGCCGGAGGAAGTGGTCGAGGTACGGGACGGGGGCGCCGCCGTGCACGCCCGTGTAGTTGCTGCGGGTGGCCTGCACGGTGGGGCAGAGCTGGGTGCGGGTGGCGTTACCGGGTTCCATCTTGGCCTGCATCAGGAAGTGCAGGACGCCGTCGAACTCCTTGGCGAGCAGGCCCAGGACGCCGATGTCGCTCTGCACCAGCACGGGCTGGGACCAGCTGTCGACCGGCCCGGTCTCGCGGCGCACCGACAGGCCCTCGACGCTGAAGAAGCGTCCGCTGTCGTGGCGGAGGTCGCCGGTGCCGGGGGCGAACGACCAGCCCGCGAGCCCGGAGAGGGAGACGCGTTCGACGCGGAGCGCGCCGGCCCCGCCGCGCTCGGCGAGCCAGGCGTCCGGCGACGGGCCGGGCACCCGGCCCTCCCCGGCGAGCGCGGAGGCGGCGAGCCGCCGCGCGGTCCGCTCCGGTCCCGCCGGCGCGCGTCCGGCGCCGTTCACCGTGCCCGGCTCCGTGCCCTCCGCGCCGGTGTCCCGCGTACCGGCACCGCCGTTCCCGGCCGCGCCGTCCTCCACCGCCCGCACCGTCGTCGCCGGCATGTCACGCCTCCCCTCCGCGGGCCGCCCGTGCCGGGCCGGCCCTCGCCGCCACGGTAGGAACGGGTGATCGAAGCGATCTGGGGTTCCGGTAGAGCCCGGGTCGCTCCCGGCTTGAGCACGGGTGGACAACGGCCGGAGAGCCTGGCGGCGAACCGGAGAACAGCGGACCGGCCGCCGTCCGGGAGAGGGAGACCCCATGCGCCTTGACGACCTGTACATCGCGGGAGTCGCGACCCATCTGCCGGAGCGCTTCCCCGTGGAGCGCGCGGTGGAGCTGGGTCTGTACGACGCGGAGGACGCCGCCCAGGGCAACTGGGTGTCCGTGGCGGTGGCCGGCGAGACCCCGGCCCCCGATCTGGCGGCGCGGGCGGGCCGCCTGGCGCTGGAGCGCTCGGGCCTGGCCGCCGCCGACATCGACCTGCTGGTGCACACCGACACCCATCACCAGGGGCCGGACGCCTGGTCCCCCCAGCACTACGTGCTCCAGCGGGTCCTCGGCACCGACGTGCCCGCGCTGGAGCTGCGGCAGGGCTGCAACGGCATGCTGGCGGCGCTCGAAGCCGCCGCCAACCACCTGCACGCCGCCCCGGAGCGCACCGCCGCCGTGCTGACCAGCGGTGACAACTTCGGCACCGCCCTGATGGACCGCTGGCGCAGCATGACGAACATCGTGCTCGGCGACGCGGGCACGTCCCTGGTGGTGAGCCGCCGGGGCGGCTTCGCCCGGGTGCTGTCCGTGGCCCACGCCTCGGTGCCGGCCCTGGAGCTGCTGCACCGGGGCGAGGAGCCGCTCTTCCCGCCGGGGGCGACCGTGGGCCGGCCGGTGGACCTGAAGGCGCGGGCCGCGCAGTACGCGGCCTCGGAGGCGGCGGCCCGCCTCGCCGACCACGAGCTGATCGGCAGCGCGACCAAGCGCGCGGTGAAGGAGGCGCTGGCGGACGCGGGCGTGGAGGCCTCGGAGCTCGCGCGGGTGACGCACATGAACTGGGCGCACGAGCGGTTCCTGCGCAGGACGCTGGCCCCGATCGGTCTGGAGACCTGGCGCGGCACCCTCGAATTCAGCCGCCGCGTCGGCCACTTGGGGGCCGGCGATCAGGTCGCGGGCCTCGACCACCTGCTGGAGACGGGTGCGCTGGCGCCCGGGGACCACGTGCTGATGATCGGCGTGGGGACCGGCATCTCGATCTCGGTCGTGGTGCTGCGGATCGACGAACGGCCTTCCTGGGTCGCCTGAACCACCGGCACCGCCCGACCCGCCCCCTCCCTCGTCCGACGGGCCGTCAGACGCCTTCCACCGGAAGCTCGCCCGCGGTGTGGCCCGGCTGGATCAGCCCGGTCTCGTAGGCCAGGACGACGAGCTGGACGCGGTCGCGCACGCCGAGCTTGGTGATCGCCCGGGTGACGTGGGTCTTGGCCGTGAGCGGCGAGATCACCAGCCGGGCGGCGACCTGGTCGTTGGAGAGCCCGGCCGCCACGAGCGCCACCACCTCGCGTTCGCGGGCGGTGAGCGCGGTGAGCCGGTCCGGGGCCACGGTGGCGGCGAGCGGCCGGTGGGCGAACTCCTCGACGACCCGGCGCGTCGCGCTCGGGGAGAGCAGGGCGTCGCCGCCGGCGACCGCGCGGATCGCCTGGCGCAGGTCGTCCGGCTCGATCTCCTTGGTGAGGAAGCCGCTGGCGCCCGCCCGCAGCGCGGCGAAGACGTACTCGTCGGTCTCGAAGGTCGTCAGCACGATCACCCTGGTCCCGGTGAGCTCCGGGTCCCCGGTGAGGGATTCGGTCGCGGTCAGGCCGTCCATCCCCGGCATGCGGATGTCCATCAGGACGACGTCGGGGCGCAGGGCGCGGACGGCGCGCAGCGCCTCGTCGCCGGTGGCCGCCTCGCCCACCACCTCGATGTCGCGCGTCCGCCGGAGCAGGCTGCGGAAGCCCGCCCGGACGAGGGACTGGTCGTCGGCGAGCAGAACCGAAATCGTCATGATCGTCAGCTTGGCACAGGAATCACGGCCCTGACGGTGTATCCGCCGCGCTCGCCCGGCCCGACGGCGAACTCGCCGCCCAGGACGGAAACCCGCTCGCGCATCCCGGAGACCCCGTGGCCGCCCCCCTCGCTCGGGCCCGCCGGACGGCCGCCGGGCTTCGCCGGCCCGTCGTCGGCGATCTCCACGCGGACCGCCTCGGCGTCGTACCGCAGCCGGACGTCGACCCGGGTGCCGCCGGAGTGGCGCACCGCGTTGGTCAGCGACTCCTGCACGATCCGGTAGACGGCGAGCGCGACCGGCGCGGGCACCCCGGCGGGGTCGCCCGCCGTCTCGACGTCCGCGTCGAGACCGGCGGCCCTGACGCGTTCCACCAGTTCGCCGACGCCGTCGAGTCCCCGCTCCGGGGCCAGGGCCATGCCCCCGCCGGCCGCGTCCTGCCCGGGCCCCCGCAGGACGCCGACGAGGGAGCGCAGGTCGGTGACGGCGGTGGCGCGGACCTCCTGCGCGGTCTTCAGCGCGGCCCGCGCCTCCTCCGGCTCGTCCTCCAGGGCCTCGACGGCCACCCGCAGCTGCACGCCCACGACGGTCAGGGTGTGCGCGACCACGTCGTGGAGCTCCCGGGCGATCTGCAGCCGCTCCGCCTCCGCCCGCCGCCGGGCCTCCGCCTCCCGCTCGCGGGCCTCCCGCTCGCGTCCGGCCGCTTCCTCCCGGCGCCAGTTGCGTCCGTTGCGCCAGGCGGTGGCCGCGGCGAGGACCAGGGCCAGCCAGAGGGTCTCCGCGCCCAGTTCGGCGACGACGGCCCGGCCGCTCATCCCCGCGACGAACAGCTCCCAGTCGGCGGCGAAGGCGACCTGGAAGACCCCGGCGCCGACGGCGAAGGCGGGCCCGTCCGGCACCCGCCGCAGCAGGGCGCCGAAGCGGCCGGACACCGCGCCCCGGGCGGGCCGGTCCCCTGCCGCCACCAGGAAGTACGCGGCGGTGGCCGGCCAGAGCCAGCCCACGTCCGACAGCCCGGCGGCGCGGAAGGCGATGACGGTCTGGACGCTCACGAGCAGGGCGGCGCGCGGCCACCGGCCGGCGGCCAGCACCAGTGCGGCGAGCCCGAGGGCGTACGGCACGATGCCGGTGAGCAGCGGCCCGTCGCCCGCCACGGCCTCGGCGGTGACGACGGCCACCGCCGTCACCGCAGCCGCCGCGGCCCGCGCGGCCCGGGTGATGGCCGGGCCCTCGGCGGGCCCCGTTCGGTCCCGGGCCGGCCCGGAGCGCTCTTCGGTCACCGGCTCATTGTGCACAACGGCCGTGGCCCGTACGGCCGTCATGCGCGCACCGCCGGGCGGGAGACGGCGACGGCGGCCAGCGCGGTCCAGGCCAGGGCGGCGCCGACGGCGAGCCGCTCGACCAGTCCGACGAGCGTCGGCACGGCCTCGGTGCCCAGCGAGGGCCCGTCCATCACGTCCACCAGGCAGACCAGCAGCAGGACCGTCGAGACGAGCGAGGCGCCGAGCACGGCGCGCAGCGCGCCGGCGCCGCGCGTCCACCGGCGGGCCAGCCACCGGTGCAGCACCAGCGCGGCCACGGGCAGGGCCAGGAAGGCGGGGGTGGCGGCCATGCCGTGGACGATGTCCGAGGTGGACGGCCTGCCCCAGCGTCCGGGCGGGTCGGCGGGGAAGACCGCGGCCACCGCGACGCCCGCGGCCCACGCGCCGGCCGCCCACCGGCCGGCCCGGGGCGCCCCGGCCCGCCGCAGCAGGGTCACGAGGAGGCCGGAGGCGCCGGCGATCAGGAACAGCGCCGTGGTGACCATCCAGCCCGCGGGGCCGTTCACGTACCGGCTGATCACCTCGGTGACCGGGCTGTACTCCGGGGTGAGCAGGTCGGCGGCGGCGATCGCCGCGGTGGCGGTGCCGGCCGCGGCCAGGACGGCCCGGGCGCCGAGCCGCGTCCGGCGGTCCGCGCCGGACGGCCGGACGGTGGAGGGGGAGGAGGACGACGGGGTGGGGGAAAGGGTCTGCACGGGGGGCCTCCTGACGGAAGGGGGAGCCGCCGGGGCGGCGCCGGGCGGCGTCTCCACCCGACGCCCTCCACACTAGGAACGGACGCCTCCCCGGGCGTCCCCCGTCCGCCGACACCCGCGCGTACTCCCCCGGCGCACCCCGTACTCCCCAGGGAGTACGCGCCGGGCCCGCGCCGCCCCTCAGCCGCCTCCCGGCTCCGGTCCGTCCGGGCCCTCCCGGCGCCCGTCCCCCAGGGAGATCAGCACCGACAGCCGGCCCGGGGAATCCTCCACGGCGGTGGCGAAGACCTCCTGGGCGGTCGCCCAGTCGCGCGGCGCGCGGCGCGCGTACCCCTGCCAGTGGGTGACGACCACGGCGACGGGCCGGGGCAGCTCGCCGAGGCCCTCGGCGAGGGCGTCCCAGTTGCGGCCGAACCAGTCCGGCAGGCCGAGCGCGGCGGCGCAGCGGTCCATGAAGCCCGCCTTGTCGGTCACGCCGCGCAGATCGAGGACGACGGCGTCATCCAGTCTCATCGCCGACCACCTCCCGGAAGCTCTCGTAGTGGTCGTCGGTGTAGTACCGCTCCCCCTCCCCGCCGGTGACGATCCGGCGGGCCCCGCGGTCGCGTTCGCCGGGGGTGCGGACGGTGTACTCGTGGTAGTAGCCGCGCTTCCTCGGCGGCAGGATCCGCTCGAAGTTGGAGAAGACGCTGCCGTCCTTGGCGTACGGGAAGGGCCCGCCGGCCCGGATCAGGGCGAGGGTCCGGCGCGCCTCGGGCGGCAGCTCCGCCGCCTCCACGGTGGGCAGGCCGGAGGCGCGCGAGGCGGTGGGGACGGCGGACGGCGAGCGGTCGGCCGTCGCGGCGGTACGGGACGGGGCGGCGGTGGCGGTGGACGTGGCCGTCCCGGTGGAGCAGCCGGTGAGGAGCAGGGACAGCCCGGCCAGGACGGCGAGCCCCAGCCGGAGGCAGCGAGCGGTCATGCCCCGATGCTGTCACCGTCCGCCCGGCACCGCCCCGGGGACGCGCCCGGGCGGGCGGAGGGCGCCCGCCGTGTGCACGGCGGGCGCCCTCCGGTGGTGTCAGCGTCCGTCGGTGCCGGTGTCGGGGTCCTTGCGGTCGAGGGCGGGCCAGGGGCCCGGGCTGAACTCGCCGAGCAGGTGGTCGGCGGCCGAGCGGTCGGTGACCAGGCTGGTGACGAGGCCGGAGCGGAGCACCGCGCCGATCGCCGCCGCCTTGCGCTGGCCGCCCGCGATGGCGACGACCTCGGGGATCCGGCGCAGCCGGTCCGCCTCGACGGTGATGCACCGCTCGCCGAGGTCGCGGCCGACGCGGCGGCCCTCGGCGTCGAAGAGGTGCGCGGACATCTCGGCGGCCACGCCCAGGGAGGCGTAGTGGGCGCGCTCCTCCTCGGAGAGCATGTCGTGGACGGTGGAGATGCCCGGCTCCCAGGAGCCGATGGAGACGCAGGCGACGGTGACCTTGTCGAAGTACTCGAAGGCCCGGGCGATGCCGGTCTGGCTGCGCAGCGCGGCGGCCGTGGCCGGGTCGGGCAGCAGCATGGGGGCGTAGATGGGGTGGGCCTCGCCGCCGGAGACCTGGGCGGCGCGCCGGACCGCCTCGACCGAGCCGCGCTCGGCGGTCCCGGCGTCGTACACACCGGTGAGCTGGACCACCGTGCAGGGGGGCAGCCGGTCGAGGGCGGCCGCCATGTGGATGGTCGAGCGGCCCCAGGCCAGGCCGAGGACGTCGCCCTCGTTGACCAGCTCGCCGAGGAGGTCGGCGGCGACCTCGCCGAGGTTCTCCGGGTCGGGCGACTCGTCGTCCTCCGGGGACTCGACGACGACCGCGTGCCGGAGCCCGTAGCGGGCGCGCAGCGCGTCGGAGCGTTCGGCGTCCAGCTCGGCCGGTACGCGGATCTCGATGCGTACGAGATCTCTTTCCAGAGCGGTCTCCAGGACCCGGGCCACCTTGAAGCGGCTCACGCCGAACTCCTCGGCGATCTGGATCTTGGACTTCCCCTCCAGGTAGAAGCGGCGCGCCATGGCAGCCGCCTGCACCAGCTCCGCGGGGCCCATCCGCAGGGCCGACCGTCCCGCCGACATTCCCGCCACCGCGATCTCCTCACTGCTGTTCACGCACCGCTGTCCACGATCCGTGTTCGTTCACACTCTGGACCCGCTGTTCATCCTGTCAGAAACGGCGGGCCTTGATCAGTCCTGTCGGCGGCCCGTCGGACCGCGTTCACCGGCCGGTGGCTCAGTGGCCACACGCCCAGGCGGCGCCCGCCGTGGCGGCGTCCGCCCTGGCGCGCAGCGCGGCCACGGCGGCGGCCGGGTCGGCCGCGCCGTAGACCGCCGAGCCGGCCACGAAGACGTCGGCGCCCGCCTCGGCGCAGCGCTCGATGGTGGATTCGGAGACGCCGCCGTCGACCTGGAGCCACAGTTCCAGGCCATGCTTGGAGATCAGCTCACGGGTGCGGCGGATCTTGGGCAGCATGATGTCGAGGAAGGCCTGGCCGCCGAAGCCGGGCTCCACGGTCATGATCAGCAGCATGTCGAGCTCGGGGAGCAGGTCCTCGAAGGGCTCGATGGGGGTGGCCGGCCTGAGCGCCATGGAGGCCCGCGCGCCCTTGGCGCGGATCTCCCGGGCGAGCCGGACCGGGGCGGCGGCCGCCTCGACGTGGAAGGTGACGGAGCCCGCGCCGGCCTCCACGTACTGCGGGGCCCAGCGGTCCGGGTCCTCGATCATCAGGTGGCAGTCGAGGGGGGTGTCGGTCGCCCGGCTGAGCGACTCGACGATCGGCACGCCCAGCGTCAGGTTGGGCACGAAGTGGTTGTCCATGACGTCGACGTGCAGCCAGTCGGCCCCGTCGACGGCCTTGGCCTCGTCCGCGAGGCGGGCGAAGTCTGCGGAGAGGATGCTGGGATTGATCTGCGCCATGTGCCAAGCCTGCCACGTTCTCGGTGACTTCTTCGCCGCGATCCGGTCCGTGGCCGCCACCGGGCCGGACGTACTGGTACAGACCAGCGGAAACCGTCAGGCCGTCCGGCGGATCAGCGCCAGGTACATGGCGTCCGTACCGTGCAGATGCGGCCACAGCTGGACGTCGGGGCCGTCGCCGAGCCGGTCCACCCCGGGGAAGAGCGGCCGGGCGTCGACCAGCTCGCCGCCGCCGTGCTTCTTGAGGACGTCGTCGACGACGACCCGGGTCTCGGCGAGGTGCGGCGAGCAGGTCGCGTAGCCGACGACGCCGCCGACGCGGACGGCCCTGAGCGCCTCGGTGAGCAGCCCGCGCTGGAGCGGCCCGAAGCCGTCCAGGTCCTCCGGGCGGCGGCGCCAGCGGGCCTCGGGGCGGCGGCGCAGGGCGCCGAGCCCGGAGCAGGGCACGTCGACCAGGACGCGGTCGAAGGAGCCCTCGCGCCACGGCGGGCGGGTGCCGTCGGCGGCGATGACCTGGTACGGGCCGGGGTTGCCGGCCAGCGCGCGCTCCACGAGCCGGGCGCGGTGCGGCTGCTTCTCGGAGGCGAGCAGGGCGGCGCCGCGCTCGGCGGCCAGCGCGCCGAGCAGGGCCGCCTTGCCGCCGGGGCCGGCGCAGCCGTCGAGCCAGCGGGTGTCGGGCCCCTCCAGCGGCGCGTTCGCCAGCGCGATCGCGACGAGCTGGCTGCCCTCGTCCTGGACGCCGGCCCGGCCGTCCCGCACGGCCTCCAGGGCGCCGGGCTCGCCGCCCTCGGTGAGCCGCAGCGCGTACGGGGACCAGCGTCCCGGCTCGGTCTCGGCGGCGTCGGCCAGCTCCTCGACGGTGGTCCGGCCGGGCCGGGCGACGAGGGTGACCTCGGGCCGCTCGTTGTCGGCCTCCAGCAGCGCCTCGATGCCGGCGCGGCCGCCGCCGAGCGCGTCCCAGAGCGCGGAGACCACCCAGCGGGGGTGGGAGTGCACGACGGCGAGGTGGTCCTCGGCGTCCTTCTCGTACGGCGGGGCGACCTCGGCCAGCCAGGCGTCGAGGTCCTGCCGCGTGATCTTCCGCAGCACGGCGTTGACGAACTTGGCGCGTCCCTCGCCCAGCACCGCGCGGGCCAGCTCGACGGTGGCGGAGACGGCGGCGTGCGGCGGGATCCGCGTCCCGAGCAGCTGGTGCGCGCCGAGCGACAGCACGTCGAGCACCGGCGGGTCGACCTCGCGCAGCGGCCGGTCGACACAGGCCGCGATGATCGCGTCGTACGTCCCCTGGCGGCGCAGCGTCCCGTAGACCAGCTCGGTCGCGAGCGCCGCGTCCCGCGCCTCGAAGCCCTCCTTCTCCCGCGCCTTGCGCAGCAGCGGGGGCAGCACCAGGTTGGCGTACGCGTCCCGCTCGTCGACCGCCCGGAGCACCTCGAAGGCGAGCATCCGCACGGGATCCTTCTGGGGCCGGCGGTGGGGCCTGGGGGGACGGCGACGTGCCTGCTCGCTCAAAGGTGCTCCGCGTGAGGATAGAGAGGGTCGAACCCTCCCAGCCTACGTCCGCCCGCCGCCACCGGGGAAAACGCCCCCGGACGCGCGGCCCGGGCCTCCCCGCCCACCGGGCGGGACACGGGCCGGTGCCCGCCCCGGGGCGTCAGGCGCCCAGGCGCTCCCCGGGGGCGATGCGGACGCCGCGGGCCCAGTCGGCGGCCTTCATGGGCTTCTTGCCCTGGGGCTGGACCCAGAGGAGCTCGACGGCGTACGAGCCGGTGCCCGCGTAGACGTTGTTCTTGCCGGCCGCCAGCTCGCCGGGGGCGAGGTCGGTGCGGTCGGGGACGGGCGCCGCGTGGACGAGCTTGAGGCGCTCGCCGCGGAAGAGGGTCCAGGCGCCGGGGGCGGGGGTGCAGCCGCGGACGACGCGGTCGACCCGGAGGGCCGGGGCGGCGAAGTCGACGTGGGCGTCCTCGACCTCGATCTTCGGGGCCAGGGTGATGCCGTCGGCGGGCTGCGGGACGGCCTTGAGGGTGCCGTCCTCGATGCCGTCCATGGTGGCCGCGAGCAGCCCGGCGCCGGCGAAGGCGAGCCTGGTGAGGAGGTCGCCGCTGGTGTCGGTGGGGCGGATCCCCTCGGTGATCACGCCGTAGACCGGGCCGGAGTCGAGGCCCTTCTCGATCTGGAAGGTGCTGGCGCCGGTCACCTCGTCGCCCGCCATCACCGCGTGCTGCACGGGCGCCGCGCCGCGCCAGGCCGGGAGGAGGGAGAAGTGCAGGTTGACCCAGCCGTGCGCCGGGATGTCGAGTGCCTTCTGCGGCAGCAACGCGCCGTAGGCGACGACCGGGCAGCAGTCCGGGGCGATCTCGCGGAGCCGGGCCAGGAAGTCCTCGTCGCGCGGGTGGGCGGGCCGCAGGATCTCGATGCCCTCCTCCTCGGCGCGCTGGGCGACCGGACTGGCGACCATGCGCCGGCCCCGGCCCGCGGGCGCGTCCGGGCGGGTGACGACGGCGGCGACCTCGTGGCGGCCGGAGGCCAGCAGGGCGTCCAGGGCGGGGACGGCGACCTCGGGGGTGCCTGCGAAGACGAGCTTCATGGGTGGCGACTGCCTGTCTGTCCGGGGGCGTTGCGGGCGACGCACCAGTCTAGGCGGGAGTGACACAGGGGGCGTACGCGGCGGCGAGCGCCCCGCGCATATGCGTGTACGCCCCCGCAGCGTGACCCAACTCCCGGTGGCGCGTTGGTCAAGAGAGATTGACCGAATCGGGCCGCCGTCCCCACCCGCGGCCCGCCCTATCATCGCCGGTTCGAGAGGCTCTTCCATGGCCGACCACGCAACCCACGACGCCCAAGCCCGGGCGAGTCTGCACCTGTTGGTGCGGGACATCGAGCGGGTCCGGCGGCAGGTGGACGCACTGCGCACGCTCACGGCCCAGCTGGGCAATGTCTACCGCCCCCGCCGCTCCGGCCCGTCGACGGGCTTCGTCGTCTACGGCCGCGCGCCCGCCCCCACCGTACGGCTCGCCCAGGAGCTCCGCGACAGCGTCGAGACCCTGGTGACCGCCGCCGTCGAGTTCGACCGCTCCCTCGGCTTCTCCTGGGACGCGGTCGGTTCCGCCCTCGGCGTCACCAAGCAGGCCGTCCACCGCCGCTACGGCGCCCGCAGGGCGCCCCAGCAGCCCTCGGTGGAGCCGGAGCCGCACGGCGCCGAGCCGGGCGCGCCCCGTCCCGTCCCGTCGGTGCCGGCCGCCCGCTCCATGCCGCCCCAGCCCACCTCGGGCAGCGCCACCCTCCGCGAGGAGCCCCGCTCCCCCGCCTTCCCCAGCTCGCGCAACGGCTGACGGCGCGGAGCCGACGACCGGCCGCCACCCCCTGACCGACGGGGCGGCGGCCGTCGTCGTGTCCGGGCCCGGCCGGGGAGGGATCAGCCGATGTCCGGCGGGTCCACCCTGATCCGGACCGGTTCCCCGGCGCCGCGGGCCTGGCGGCTCGCGCGGGCGTGCTTGAGGGCCTGCGCGAGGGCCGCCCCGCTGCCGGGCGGGACCCGCACCAGGGCGCGCTCCCACTCCTCCCCGGGCGGCGGGTCGCCGGGCCGGCGGGCGGCCCCGGGGCGGACCACCGGGAGCGGCACCGGGCCGAGGACCTCCGCGTCCATGGGCAGCGCGGCGCCCGCGAGGAAGGTCCCCACCGCCTCGGGCGGCCCGCTCACCGCGGCCATCCGGGAGACCGGCGGGAAGCCCAGCTCGGCCCGCTCGGCCAGCTCCCGCTGGGCGTGCCCGACCGGATCCCAGCGGACGAGGGCCTGCACGGGCCGCAGCGTCGGCTCGGCGACCACCACGACCGTGCCGCCCTCGGCCTGGCCCCGGACCAGCGAGGCCGCGTCCATCCAGCGGCGCAGCGCCTCCTCGCCCGCCCGCAGGTCGGGGCGGCCGAGCAGGGCCCAGCCGTCGAGCAGCAGCGCCGCCGCGTAGCCGCCGTCGGCGACCGGTTCGGCGCCGGGGGTGGAGACGACGAGGGCGGGGCGGTCCGGGACCCGGTCCAGGACGTGGTCGCGGCCGGAGGTCCGTACCGGCACGGCGGGGAAGGCCCGGCCCAGCTCCTCGGCGGTCCGGCGGGCGCCGACCACCTGGGCGCGCAGCCGGGTGGAACCGCACGCCTCGCAGTGCCAGGCGGGGGCCTCGCGCCCGCACCAGCCGCAGTGCAGCTCCCGCTGGTCGGGGGCCTCCAGCGGCCCGGCGCAGTGCCGGCAGCGGGCGGGCGTCCGGCACTGCTGGCAGGCGAGCCGGGGCACGTACCCGCGCCGGGGCACCTGGATCAGGACCGGGCCGGTGCGCAGCCCGTCCCGGAGGGTCTCCCAGGCGAGCGAGGGCAGCCGCGCGGCCCGTGCGGCCCCGTCCCGGGCGAGGAGGTCGTCGCCGACGGTGCGGACCAGGGGCGCCGCCCCGCGGACCTGCTCGCGACTGGCGGCGAGCGGCCGGGCCCAGCCGGACTCGACGAGCTGCGCGGCCTCCACGGTGCAGCCGGTGGCGCCGAGGAGGAAGGCGCACCGGTCGTGGGCGGCGCGCAGCAGGAGCACCTCGCGGGCGTGCGGCTGGGGAGCGTGCGGGTCGCTGTGGCTGCCGTCGCCGTCGTCCCAGATGACGGCCAGGCCCAGGTCCCTGACGGGCGCGAACATCGCGGCGCGGGTGCCGACGACGGCCCGGACGGAGCCGCGCCGGACGGCGAGCCACTGCCCGTACCTCTTCTCGGGCCCGGCCTCGGCGGTGAGCACCGCGTGCCGTCCCTCGCCCAGCACGGCGGTCAGCGCCGCGTCGACCCGCCCGACGGCCCGTCCGTCGGGGACGACGACGAGCGCGCCGCGCCCGGAGGCGAGGGCGGCGGCGACGGCGCGGGCGATCTCCTCGGCCCAGTGCGGCCCCGGCAGTGCCGTCCACACCGCCCGGGGCGACCCGCCGCGCGCCAGCGACTCCAGGAAGGCGGGTCCCCGCTCGTACCGGCTCCAGGTGCCGGGACCGGGCGGTGGGGGCGGCGGCAGCGGCGCGGGCGAGGTCCGGCGCTCGGCGGCGGCGCTGCGCGGCGGCACGGCGAGCTGGAGCACGTCGGCGAGGCTGCCCGCGTACCGGTCGGCGACGGCCCGGGCCAGGGCCAGCAGCTCGGGTCCGAGCACCGGCTCGGGCGAGACGACGTCGGCGAGGGCGGCCAGCGGCCCGGAGTAGTCGGAGGAGGCGCGCCGCTCCACGAGGAAGCCGTCGATGAGCCGGCCGCCCTCCCGGCGCCCGCCCCGCACCTGCCCGGACCCGGCGCCGAAGCGGACCCGCACCCGCACTCCGGGCCGGGCGGCGGCGTCGAGCTCCTCGGGCACCGCGTAGTCGAAGAACTGGTCGAGGTGGAGCGCGCCCTTGTTCACCACCACCCGGGCCACGGGCAGCTCCTCGGCGAGCGCCGCGCCCCGCCAGGTCCGCGGCTTGGCCTTCGGCACCTTCGCCCTGCGCACCGTCTCCCGGATGAGCGCGAGCTGCTCGGGCCCCTCCGGATTCTCCTTCTCGCTGCTCACAGCCCCATACCTACCAGACCGTTCGGACAACGGGGGAGCGCCGAAGCCCGGCGCCCCTGGTGGGGTGCCGGGCTTCGGCGGTGCTCCGGTGCGCCTTACAGGCCGGCGGCCTTCTTGAGGGCGTCGACGCGGTCGGTGCGCTCCCAGGTGAAGTCCGGCAGCTCGCGGCCGAAGTGGCCGTAGGCGGCGGTCTGGGAGTAGATCGGGCGGAGCAGGTCGAGGTCGCGGATGATCGCGGCCGGGCGGAGGTCGAAGACCTCGCCGATGGCGTTCTCGATCTTCTCGGTCTCGACGGCGTTGGTGCCGAAGGTCTCGACGAAGAGGCCGACGGGCTCGGCCTTGCCGATCGCGTACGCGACCTGGACCTCGCAGCGGGAGGCGAGGCCCGCGGCGACCACGTTCTTGGCGACCCAGCGCATGGCGTAGGCGGCCGAGCGGTCGACCTTGGACGGGTCCTTGCCGGAGAAGGCGCCGCCGCCGTGGCGGGCCATGCCGCCGTACGTGTCGATGATGATCTTGCGGCCGGTGAGGCCGGCGTCGCCCATCGGGCCGCCGATCTCGAAGCGCCCGGTCGGGTTCACCAGGAGGCGGTAGCCGTCGGTGTCGAGCTTGATGCCGTCCTCGACGAGCTCCTTGAGGACGTGCTCGACGACGAACTCGCGGATGTCGGGCGCGAGCAGCGAGTCGAGGTCGATGTCCGAGGCGTGCTGCGAGGAGACGACGACCGTGTCGAGGCGGACGGCCTTGTCGCCGTCGTACTCGATGGTGACCTGGGTCTTGCCGTCGGGGCGCAGGTACGGGATGGTCCCGTTCTTGCGGACCTCGGTGAGGCGGCGGGAGAGCCGGTGCGCCAGGTGGATCGGCAGCGGCATCAGCTCGGGGGTCTCGTCCGACGCGTAGCCGAACATCAGGCCCTGGTCGCCGGCGCCCTGCTTGTCGAGCTCGTCCTCGTCGCCCTCGACCCGCTTCTCGTACGCGGTGTCCACGCCCTGGGCGATGTCCGGGGACTGCGACCCGATGGACACCGACACGCCGCAGGAGGCGCCGTCGAAGCCCTTCTTCGAGGAGTCGTAGCCGATCTCGAGGATCTTGTTCCGGACGAGGGTCGGGATGTCCGCCCACGCCTTGGTGGTCACCTCACCGGCGACGTGCACGAGACCGGTGGTGATCAGCGTCTCGACGGCGACGCGCGAGGTGGGGTCCTCGCGCAGCAGCGCGTCGAGGATGGTGTCGCTGATCTGGTCAGCGATCTTGTCGGGGTGTCCCTCGGTGACGGACTCCGAGGTGAACAGACGACGGGACACAACGCTCCCTGGGGTTGCAGCGGCTGCTGGCTATCTCTTCGCGGACCGGCAGGGGGCTGCGCCCCGCGACGTTCCACGGACAGTCTATCGGGCCAGGTCGGACCTTGGACCAGGTGTCTCGCCTGACGAATGCCCGCACTGGGGTCGGACCGCCCCGGGCAAGGGGTGGGAAGGGGCGGCGACGGGACGCGGATCACCCGCGCCCCGGCGTTTCGCGCGCCCCGCTCCCCGGCTCCGGCTCAGACGGAGCGCTCCCGCAGGCGGGGCAGGACCAGGTCCCACACGGTCTCGGCGAGGGCTTCCTTCGGACCGTACGGGACCGGGGTCTCGGTGCCGTCGGCGGCGAGGACCACGGCCTCGTTCTCCTCCGAGCCGAAGGTCTTGCGCTCGCCGACCTCGTTGACGACGAGGAGGTCGCAGCCCTTGCGGGCGAGCTTGGCGCGTCCGTTGGCGAGCACGTCGTCGGTCTCGGCGGCGAAGCCCACGACGACCTGGCCGGGCAGGGCCCGGTCGGCGGAGAGCTCGGCGAGGACGTCGGGGTTGCGGACCAGCTCGATGGTCGGGGCGCCCCCGTCGTCCGTCTTCTTGATCTTGCCGGTGGCGTAGGAGGCCGGGCGGAAGTCGGCGACGGCGGCGGCCATGACGACCGCGTCTGCGTCGGCGGCGGCCTTGAGGACGGCCTCGCGGAGCTGGACGGCGGTGCCGGTGTGCACGACGTCGACGCCGGCCGGGTCGGGCAGGCCGGTGTTGGCCTCGACGAGGGTGACCCGGGCGCCCCGGGCGGCGGCGGCCCTGGCCAGCGCGTAGCCCTGCTTGCCGGAGGAGCGGTTGCCCAGGTAGCGGACCGGGTCGAGTGGCTCGCGGGTGCCGCCGGCGCTGACCACGACGTGCCGGCCGGCGAGGTCGGGGGCGGTGACGCCGCGGGCGAGGATCCTGCGGCAGACCTCGAAGATCTCGCCGGGGTCGGGGAGCCGGCCCTTGCCGGTGTCGACGCCGGTGAGGCGGCCGACGGCGGGCTCGATGACGACGGCGCCGCGGCGGCGGAGCGTGGCCACGTTCTCCTGGGTGGCCGGGTGCTCCCACATCTCGGTGTGCATGGCGGGGGCGAAGACGACCGGACAGCGCGCGGTGAGCAGCGTGTTGGTGAGGAGGTCGTCGGCGAGGCCGTGGGCGGCCTTGGCGAGCAGGTCGGCGGTGGCGGGGGCGACGACGACGAGGTCGGCGCCCTGGCCGATGCGGACGTGCGGCACCTCGTGGACGGTCTCCCAGACCTCGGTGGAGACGGGGTTGCCGGAGAGCGCGGACCAGGTGGCGGCGCCGACGAAGTGGAGCGCGGAGTCGGTGGGGACGACGCGGACGTCGTGACCCGACTCGGTGAGCCGGCGCAGCAGCTCGCACGCCTTGTAGGCGGCGATGCCGCCGCTCACGCCCAGAACGACCTTCGGCTTGGTCACGGCTGCCTCTCCCCACGCGGTACGCGCTCTCGGATGACGGACGACTCCATGAGACACCACAGGCCCGGCGGAAGGACCGCCGGGCCTGTGGTGACGAACGCAACGCTTACTGAACGGGGCCCTCGACGGCCTCGGAGGTCAGCAGACCCGCGTTGATCTCGCGCAGGGCGATCGAGAGCGGCTTCTCGTGGACGTGGGTGTCGACGAGGGGACCGACGTACTCCAGCAGGCCCTCACCGAGCTGCGAGTAGTACGCGTTGATCTGACGCGCGCGCTTGGCCGCGTAGATCACGAGGCTGTACTTCGAGTCAGTGGCCTCGAGCAGCTCGTCGATCGGCGGGTTGATGATGCCCTCGGGCGCGGTGATGGAAGAGGACACGCTCTACCTTCCGAAGATGGATAAAAGATCAGACTACGTGCATCAACGTTAGCAGCTCACGCGCGACGTCCTCGACGGAGGTGTTGACGAGCGTGGTGTCGAACTCCGACTCGGCGGCGAGCTCGATCTTGGCCGCCTCCAGGCGGCGCTCGATGACCTCCGGCGACTCGGTGCCGCGGCCGGTGAGCCGGCGGACCAGCTCCTCCCAGCTCGGCGGGGCCAGGAAGACCAGCCGGGAGTCGGCCATGGACTCCTTCACCTGGCGCGCGCCCTGGAGCTCGATCTCCAGGAGCACGGGCTCGCCCTTCTCCAGGCGGTCGACGACCGCGCTGCGGGGGGTGCCGTAGCGGTTGCCCGCGAACTCGGCCCATTCGAGGAGCTCACCGTTGGCGATCAGCTTGTCGAACTCGTCGTCCGAGACGAAGAAGTACTGGACGCCGTGCTTCTCGCCGGGGCGGGGCTTTCGTGTCGTGGCCGACACCGAGAGCCAGACCTCGGGGTGGACCTTGCGCATATGAGCGACGACCGTGCTCTTGCCGACCCCTGAGGGGCCGGAGAGCACGGTCAGCCGCGGACGTACCTCTGCTGCCATGCAGCGATTATTCCAGTATCGCCGGGGTGCCCGGGACGCATGTCCCGGATCGGGCACCGGGCCGGACGACGGACCGGGCGCCGGATCAGGCGCCGGCGCCGCCGAACTCGCGCTCCAGGGAGGCGATCTGGTTGGAGCCGAGGCCTCGGACCCGGCGGCTCTCGGAGATGCCGAGCCGCTCCATGATCTGCTTGGCGCGGACCTTGCCGACGCCGGGAAGGGACTCAAGGAGGGCGGAGACCTTCATCTTGCCGATGACGTCGTTCTCCTGGCCCTGCTTGATGACCTCGTGGAGCGAGGCGCCGGAGTGCTTGAGTCGATTCTTGACCTCGGCCCGCTCCCGGCGAGCCGCGGCGGCCTTTTCGAGCGCGGCTGCGCGCTGTTCAGGGGTAAGGGGCGGAAGAGCCACGCCTACGTCACCTCGGATGTCGATCTGTCGGATACGGACCGGTGGGGACCTGGTCGACCCACACCAGTGGAGCAACGCCCGACGACGTGACCGTCGGACGTCGGCTCTGCCCCGGAGACTAGCGGCCATGGCCGCTCCAGTCAGCGAGAACAGCGGAAAAGTCCTGGTCAGCCTCTGCCGACCAGGACTTTTCCGGCATAACGACCCGGTTTTCTGCCAAGATTTCGTCAAGTGGCCCGACGACGGGCGGCCCGGCGCCGCCGTCCGCTCCCACCTGCGGGGATGCCGGGACGGCGGCGGACGCCGGTCAGCCGGCGACGGCGGCCCGGATCTCGTCCGCGTAGCGCGTCGCCGCGTCCCGCAGGGCGGACGCGTCCGGTCCGGCGCGCAGGACGCCCCGGCTCACGTTCGGGACCACGTTGCGGACCGCGTCCCCGAAGACGACCGGAAGGTCGGCCGGGGTCGCGCCCTGGGCGCCGATGCCCGGGGCGAGCAGCGGGCCGTTGATGTCGAGGTCGAAGGAGGAGAGGTCGCCGAGGGTGGCGCCGACGACCGCGCCGAAGGAGCCCATGGGCGTCTCCCCCGCGTTCTCCTCGGCGAGGTGGGCGAGCATGGTCGCGCCGACCGTCCGGCCGTCCTCTCGGACGGCGCGCTGGACCTCGGCGCCCTCCGGGTTGGAGGTCAGCGCGAGGACGAAGAGGCCGGCGCCGGACTCCCGTGCCAGGTCGACGGCCGGCTTCAGGGAGCCGTAGCCGAGGTACGGGGAGACCGTGAGGGCGTCGGAGAAGAGCGGGGAGTCCTTGCGCAGGAAGGTCTCCGCGTAGGCGGCCATGGTGGAGCCGATGTCGCCGCGCTTGGCGTCCATGACGACCAGGCCGCCGGCCTCCCGCAGCTGGGCGGTGGCGCGCTCCAGGACGGCGATGCCGCGCGAGCCGAAGCGCTCGAAGAAGGCGGCCTGCGGCTTGAAGACGGCGACGGTCTCGGCCAGCGCCTCGACCACGGTGTACGTGAAGCGCTCCAGGCCCGCGACGTCGTCGCCGAGGCCCCAGGAGTCCAGCAGGGAGGCGTGCGGGTCGACGCCGACGCAGAGCGGGCCGCGCTCGTCCATCGCGGAGCGCAGGCGGGTGCCGAAGGAGAGGGTCATCGGGCGGTGGCCTTTCGGTGGTCGGCGCCGACGGCCTCGGCGAGGGTGGCGTACGGGGAGGCCGCGAGGCGCGCGGCGAGGCCCTTGTGGATCGCGCGGGCGTAGAACGGCCCCTCGTAGATGAAGGCGCTGTAGCCCTGGACCAGGGTGGCGCCGGCCAGGATCCGCTGCCAGGCGTCCTCGGCGTTCTCGATGCCTCCGACGCCCACCAGGACGATCCGGTCGCCCACGCGCGCGTACAGGCGGCGCAGGACCTCCAGGGAGCGCTCCTTGAGCGGGGCGCCGGAGAGGCCGCCGGTCTCCTGGACGAGGGCCGGGGCGGAGCCCAGGCCGAGGCCCTCGCGGGCGATGGTGGTGTTGGTGGCGATGATGCCGTCCAGGCCGAGCTCGACGGCGAGGTCGGCGACGGCGTCCACGTCCTCGTCGGCGAGGTCGGGGGCGATCTTCACCAGGAGCGGGACGCGGCGGTCGGTGACCGTGCGGTCGGCGGCCTCGCGGACGGCGGTGAGCAGCGGGCGCAGCGACTCGGTGGCCTGGAGGTTGCGCAGGCCGGGGGTGTTCGGCGAGGAGACGTTGACGACGAGGTAGTCGGCGTGGGCGGCGAGGCGCTCGGTGGACTTCACGTAGTCGGCGGCCGCGTCGGCCTCCTCGACGACCTTGGTCTTGCCGATGTTGACGCCGACGACGGTCCGGAAGACCGGTACGCGCGCGTGGAGGCGGGCGGCGACGGCGGCGGAGCCCTCGTTGTTGAAGCCCATGCGGTTGATCAGCGCCCGGTCGGGGACGAGGCGGAAGAGCCGCTTCTTGGGGTTGCCGGGCTGTGCCTCGCCGGTGACCGTGCCGATCTCGACGTGGTCGAAGCCGAGCATGGCCATGCCGTCGATGGCGACGGCGTTCTTGTCGAAGCCGGCGGCGAGGCCGAAGGGGCCGTGCATGCGGAGGCCCAGGGCCTCGGTGCGCAGCTCCTCGTACCGGGGCGCGAGGACGGCCGCGACGAAGGTGCGCAGGACCGGGACGCGGGCCGCGAGCCGGATCCAGCGGAAGGCCAGGTGGTGGGCCTTCTCCGGGTCCATGCGCTTGAAGACGAGCTGGAAGAAGAGCTTGTACATGGTGGTGTCCTCATGAAGAGGGGGACACCGTTTCCGGTGTCCCCCTCGGTGGCTGCTAGTCGCGGGCCGCGGTCAGGTGTTCGGCGTGTTCCTGGAGGGAACGGACGCCGACGTCGCCGTGGTTGAGGGCGTCGATGCCCTGGACGGCCGCGGCGAGCGCCTGCACCGTGGTGAGGCACGGGACGCCGCGGGACACCGCCGCCGTACGGATCTCGTAGCCGTCGAGGCGGCCGCCGGTGCCGTACGGGGTGTTGACGATCAGGTCGACCTGGCCGTCGTGGATCAGCTGGACGACCGTCTTCTCGCCGTTCGGGCCCTCGCCCTCGCTGAGCTTGCGCACGACGGTGGCGTTGATGCCGTTGCGCTTGAGGACCTCGGCGGTGCCGGAGGTGGCGAGCAGCTCGAAGCCGTGGGCGACCAGCTCGCGCGCCGGGAAGATCATCGAGCGCTTGTCGCGGTTGGCGACCGAGATGAAGGCGCGGCCCTTGGTGGGCAGCGGGCCGTAGGCGCCGGCCTGCGACTTGGCGTAGGCCGTGCCGAAGACGGCGTCGATGCCCATGACCTCGCCGGTGGAGCGCATCTCCGGGCCGAGGACGGTGTCCACGCCGCGGCCGTGCACGTCGCGGAAGCGCGACCACGGCATCACGGCCTCCTTGACGGAGATCGGCGCGTCGAGCGGCAGGGTGCCGCCGTCGCCGTTCTTCGGCAGCAGGCCCTCGGCGCGCAGCTCGGCGATGGTCGCGCCCAGCGAGATGCGGGCGGCGGCCTTGGCGAGCGGGACGGCGGTGGCCTTGGAGGTGAAGGGCACGGTCCGGGAGGCGCGCGGGTTGGCCTCCAGGACGTAGAGGATGTCGCCGGCCATGGCGAACTGGATGTTGATCAGGCCGCGGACGCCGACGCCCTTGGCGATGGCCTCGGTGGAGGCGCGCAGCCGCTTGATGTCGAAGCCGCCCAGGGTGATCGGGGGCAGGGCGCAGGCCGAGTCGCCGGAGTGGATGCCGGCCTCCTCGATGTGCTCCATGACGCCGCCGAGGTAGAGCTCCTCACCGTCGTAGAGGGCGTCGACGTCGATCTCGATGGCGTCGTCGAGGAAGCGGTCGACCAGGACCGGCCGGGTGGGGCTGATCTCGGTGGACTCGGCGATGTACGCCTCCAGGCGCGCCTCGTCGTAGACGATCTCCATGCCGCGGCCGCCGAGCACGTACGAGGGGCGGACCAGGACCGGGTAGCCGATCTCGTCGGCGATCTTCTTGGCGCCGGCGAAGGTGGTGGCGGTGCCGTGCTTGGGGGCCGGCAGGCCGGCCTCCTCCAGGACGCGGCCGAAGGCGCCGCGGTCCTCGGCGGCGTGGATGGCCTCCGGGGAGGTGCCGACGACCGGCACGCCGTTGTCCTTGAGGGCCTGCGAGAGGCCGAGCGGGGTCTGGCCGCCGAGCTGGACGACCACGCCGGCGATCGGGCCCGCGAGGGACTCGGCGTGGACGATCTCCAGGACGTCCTCCAGGGTGAGCGGCTCGAAGTAGAGCCGGTCGGAGGTGTCGTAGTCGGTGGAGACGGTCTCGGGGTTGCAGTTGACCATCACGGTCTCGTAGCCGGCCTCGCTCAGGGCGAAGGAGGCGTGGACGCAGGAGTAGTCGAACTCGATGCCCTGGCCGATGCGGTTCGGGCCGGAGCCGAGGATGATCACGGCGGGCTTCTCGCGCGGCGCGACCTCGGACTCCTCGTCGTAGGAGGAGTAGAAGTACGGCGTCTTCGCGGCGAACTCGGCGGCGCAGGTGTCGACCGTCTTGTAGACCGGGCGGACGCCGAGGGCGTGCCGGACCTCGCGGACGACGTCCTCGCGCAGGCCGCGGATCTCGGCGATCTGGGCGTCGGAGAAGCCGTGGCGCTTGGCCTCGGCGAGGAGCTCGGGCTCCAGCTTCTCGGCGCCGGCCAGCTCGTCGGCGAGCTCCTTGATCAGGAAGAGCTGGTCGACGAACCAGGGGTCGATCTTCGTGGCGTCGAAGACCTCCTGGGGGGTGGCTCCGGCGCGGATCGCCTGCATGACGGTGTTGATGCGGCCGTCGGTCGGGCGGACCGCCTCGCGCAGCAGCTCGTCCTTGTCGCCGGGCTCGCCGGTGAAGGCGAACTGCGAGCCCTTCTTCTCCAGGGAGCGCAGGGCCTTCTGGAGGGCCTCGGGGAAGTTCCGGCCGATGGCCATGGCCTCGCCGACCGACTTCATGGTCGTGGTCAGCGTGGAGTCGGCCGAGGGGAACTTCTCGAAGGCGAAGCGCGGGGCCTTGACGACGACGTAGTCGAGCGTGGGCTCGAAGGACGCCGGGGTCTTCTCCGTGATGTCGTTCGGGATCTCGTCCAGCGTGTAGCCGACGGCGAGCCGGGCGGCGATCTTGGCGATCGGGAAGCCGGTCGCCTTGGAGGCGAGCGCCGAGGAGCGGGAGACGCGCGGGTTCATCTCGATGACGATGATCCGGCCGTCGACCGGGTCGATCGCGAACTGGATGTTGCAGCCGCCGGTGTCGACGCCGACCTCGCGGATGATCGCGATGCCGATGTCGCGCAGCCGCTGGTACTCGCGGTCGGTGAGCGTCATCGCCGGGGCCACGGTGATCGAGTCACCGGTGTGGACGCCCATCGGGTCGAAGTTCTCGATGGAGCAGACGACCACGACGTTGTCGTGCTTGTCGCGCATGAGCTCCAGCTCGTACTCCTTCCAGCCGAGGATGGACTCCTCCAGGAGCACCTCGGTGGTCGGGGAGAGCGTGAGGCCCTGGCCGGCGATGCGGCGCAGCTCCTCCTCGTCGTGGGCGAAGCCGGAGCCGGCGCCGCCCATGGTGAAGGAGGGGCGGACGACGACGGGGTAGCCGCCGAGCGTCTCGACGCCCTTGAGGACGTCGTCCATGGAGTGGCAGATGACGGAGCGGGCGGACTCGCCGTACCCGATCTTGGCCTTGACGGCCTCGACGACGCCCTTGAAGAGGTCGCGGTCCTCGCCCTTGTGGATGGCCTCGACGTTGGCGCCGATGAGCTCGACGCCGTACTTCTCCAGGACGCCCTGCTCGTGCATGGAGATCGCGGTGTTGAGCGCGGTCTGGCCGCCGAGGGTGGGCAGGAGGGCGTCGGGGCGCTCCTTGGCGATGATCTTCTCGACGAACTCGGGGGTGATCGGCTCGACGTAGGTGGCGTCGGCGATCTCCGGGTCGGTCATGATCGTGGCCGGGTTGGAGTTGACCAGGATGACCCGCAGGCCCTCGGCCTTGAGGACCCGGCAGGCCTGGGTGCCGGAGTAGTCGAACTCCGCGGCCTGGCCGATGACGATCGGGCCGGAGCCGATGACCAGGACGGACTGGATGTCGGTGCGCTTAGGCACGCTCGGCCTCCATGAGGGTCACGAAGCGGTCGAAGAGGTACGCGGCGTCGTGCGGGCCCGCGGCCGCCTCGGGGTGGTACTGGACGGAGAAGCCGGGCTGGTCGAGCAGCTGGAGGCCCTCCACCACGTTGTCGTTCAGGCAGACGTGGGAGACCTCGGCGCGGCCGAAGGGGGTCTCGGAGACCTTGTCGAGGGGCGCGTCGACGGCGAAGCCGTGGTTGTGCGCGGTGACCTCGACCTTGCCGGTGGTGCGGTCCTGGACGGGCTGGTTGATGCCCCGGTGGCCGTACTTCAGCTTGTAGGTGCCGAAGCCGAGGGAGCGGCCGAGGATCTGGTTGCCGAAGCAGATGCCGAAGAGCGGGGTCTTCCGCTCCAGGACGGCGGTCATGAGCGCGACCGGGCCGTCGGCGGTGGCCGGGTCGCCCGGGCCGTTGGAGAAGAAGACGCCGTCCGGGTTCACCGCGTACACGTCGTCGACGGTCGCGGTGGCGGGCAGCACGTGGACCTCGATGCCGCGTTCGGCCATCCGGTGCGGGGTCATGCCCTTGATGCCGAGGTCGATCGCGGCGACGGTGAACTTCTTCTCGCCGATCGCGGGGACGACGTACGGCTCCTTGGTGGCGACCTCCTCGTAGAGGCTGGCGCCCTTCATGTGCGGCTGGGCCTGCACGCGGGCGAGCAGCTCGGCCTCGGGGGCGAGGGCCTCGCCGGAGAAGACGCCGGCGCGCATGGAGCCGCGCTCGCGCAGGTGGCGGGTGAGGGCGCGGGTGTCGATGCCGGAGATGCCGACGACGCCCTGGGCGACCAGCTCGGCGTCGAGGCTGCGCGTGGCGCGCCAGTTCGACGGGATGCGGGCGGGGTCGCGGACCACGTAGCCGGAGACCCAGATGCGGCTCGACTCGTCGTCCTCGTCGTTCCAGCCGGTGTTGCCGATCTGGGGGGCGGTGGCGACGACGATCTGGCGGTCGTAGGAGGGGTCGGTCAGGGTCTCCTGGTAGCCGGTCATGCCGGTGGAGAACACGGCCTCGCCGAAGGTCTCCCCCACGGCCCCGTAGGCGCGGCCGCGGAAGGTGCGGCCGTCCTCCAGGACGAGTACGGCGGGAGCCTGGGCTCCCCTTGTGGAGGTCGTCATCGTGCGATGCCTTCCGTCGTGTTGATCATGGAGTTGAGGGTCTCGACCCAGGTCGTGTGCTCGGCCGCCCGGTCGGAGCGGAAGCCGGAGTCGAGGAGGGTGCCGCCGTGCTCCCAGGTGACGACCAGGAGCCCGCCCTCGGCGAGGACCTTGCCGGCGATGCCCTTGTCGAGACGGGCCTCGCGCAGGGCGGCGGCGGGGATCAGGAAGTCGTTCGCCCCGGGGCGGACGACCGAGATCCCGGTGTCGGTGAGCGTGAGCCCGGCACGGCTGCGGGTGCCGAGGCCGTGGGCGACGATCCGGTCGAGCCACTGACCGGCGGTGGTGGAGCCGTGGTAGCGGCCCTCCATCGTCAGCTTCGCCTCACCGGGCGCCTCCGGCACCTCGGGGAGGGCGGGGAGGTCCGACTGGAGGCTGCCGCGCCACTTCCAGCCCTGGCGCATCAGCCAGTAGACGAAGGCGACGAAGAGCAGGAGTCCGACGACCCAGCCGATGCGGCCGGCCCAGTCGGTCACCTCGGCCGATTTCTGCTCCGCGGCGAGGGCCGCGCTTGCGAGGGTGTGTGTCACGCCAACTTCCCGTCCATGACCGTTGCCCGGCCCCGCAGGAAGGTGTGGGTGACGCGACCCGGCAGCTCACGGCCCTCGTAGGGGGTGTTGCGGCTGCGGGAGGCGAAGTCCGCGGGGTCCACCGTCCCACGGTAAGCCGGATCGACCAGGACGAGGTTCGCGGGCTCACCAGCCGAGACGGGCCGTCCATGGCCGGTGGCGCGGCCGATGCGGGCCGGGGCGAAGGACATCCGGTCGGCGACGCCCGCCCAGTCGATCAGGCCGGTCTCCACCATCGTCTGCTGGACGACGGAGAGCGCGGTCTCCAGGCCGACCATGCCCATGGCGGCGGCGGCCCACTCGCAGTCCTTGTCCTCGTGCGGGTGCGGGGCGTGGTCGGTGGCGACGATGTCGATGGTGCCGTCGGCCAGGGCCTCGCGCAGGGCCAGCACGTCGCGCTCGGTGCGCAGCGGCGGGTTGACCTTGTAGACCGGGTCGTAGGTGCGGACCAGCTCGTCGGTGAGGAGGAGGTGGTGCGGGGTGACCTCGGCGGTGACGTCGATGCCGCGGGACTTGGCCCAGCGGACGATCTCGACGGAGCCGGCGGTGGAGAGGTGGCAGATGTGGACGCGGGAGCCGACGTGCTCGGCGAGCAGGACGTCGCGGGCGATGATCGACTCCTCGGCGACGGCCGGCCAGCCGCCGAGGCCGAGCTCGGCGGAGACGACGCCCTCGTTCATCTGGGCGCCCTCGGTGAGGCGGGGCTCCTGGGCGTGCTGGGCGACGACGCCGCCGAAGGCCTTCACGTACTCCAGGGCGCGGCGCATGATCACGGCGTCGTCGACGCACTTGCCGTCGTCGGAGAAGACGGTGACGCCTGCGGCGGAGTCGTGCATGGCGCCGAGCTCGGCGAGCTTCTTGCCCTCCAGGCCGACGGTGACGGCGCCGATGGGCTGCACGTCGCAGTAGCCGGCCTCCTTGCCGAGCCGGTAGACCTGCTCGACGACGCCGGCGGTGTCGGCGACGGGGTGGGTGTTGGCCATGGCGAAGACGGCCGTGTAGCCGCCGGAGGCGGCGGCGCGGGTGCCGGTGAGGACGGTCTCGGAGTCCTCGCGGCCCGGCTCGCGCAGGTGGGTGTGGAGGTCGACGAGGCCCGGGAGCAGGACCTGCCCGTCGGCCTCGATCACGGTGGCGCCCCCGGCGGTCAGGCCGGTGCCGACCTCGGCGATGGTCTCGCCGTCGATCAGGACGTCCTGCGGCTCGCCGCCCAGCACCTTCGCACCACGGATAAGGATCTTGCTCATCTTTACTTGCTCTCCTCGGTACGGGTGGTGGCGGGGGCGGCGGCGGGCTCGGAGCCGCCGAGCAGCAGGTAGAGGACGGCCATCCGGACGGAGACGCCGTTGGCGACCTGCTCGACGACCGTGCAGCGGTCGGAGTCGGCGACCTCGGCGGTGATCTCCATGCCGCGGACCATGGGGCCGGGGTGCATGACGATGGCGTGCTCGGGCATCTTCGCCATCCGCTCGCCGTCCAGCCCGTAGCGGCGCGAGTACTCGCGCTCGGTCGGGAAGAAGGCGGCGTTCATCCGCTCGCGCTGCACACGCAGCATCATCACCGCGTCGGACTTCGGCAGCACGCCGTCGAGGTCGTAGCTGACCTCGCAGGGCCAGGTCTCGACGCCGACGGGGACGAGGGTGGGCGGGGCCACCAGGGTGACCTCGGCGCCGAGGGTGTGCAGCAGGTCGACGTTGGAGCGGGCGACCCGGCTGTGCAGGACGTCGCCGACGAGCGTGATCCGCTTGCCCTCCAGGTCCTTGCCGAGGCCGGCGTCGCGGCCGACGAGGCGGCGGCGCATGGTGAAGGCGTCCAGGAGTGCCTGGGTGGGGTGCTGGTGGGTGCCGTCGCCCGCGTTGATGACCGGGGCGTCGATCCAGCCGGAGGTGGCGAGGCGGAAGGGGGCTCCGGAGGCGCCGTGCCGGATGACGACGGCGTCGACGCCCATCGCCTCCAGGGTCTGCGCGGTGTCCTTCAGCGACTCGCCCTTGGAGACGCTGGAGCCCTTGGCCGCGAAGTTGATGACGTCGGCGGAGAGGCGCTTCTCGGCGGCCTCGAAGGAGATCCGGGTCCGGGTGGAGTCCTCGAAGAAGAGGTTGCAGATGGTCCGGCCGCGGAGGGTCGGCAGCTTCTTGATCGGCCGGTCGGCCACCCGGGCCATCTCCTCGGCGGTGTCGAGGATCAGGACGGCGTCGTCGCGGGTGAGGTCGGCGGCCGAGATGAGGTGACGCATCATCGGGGTTTCTCTCCGGGGTGGGGAGGCGTGAGGGCATGCGGGGGCACCGGGAGGTGCCGGGGCCCCGCGGGGTGGCCGGTCCGGCTAGGAGGCGGACTTGCCGCCGAGCAGCACGGTGTCGCGACCGTCCTCCTCGGCGAGCTGGACCTTGACGGTCTCCCGCAGCGACGTGGGGAGGTTCTTGCCGACGTAGTCGGCGCGGATCGGGAGCTCGCGGTGGCCGCGGTCGACGAGGACGGCGAGCTGGACCGCGCGGGGGCGGCCGATGTCGCCGAGGGCGTCGAGGGCGGCGCGGATGGTGCGGCCCGAGAAGAGGACGTCGTCGACGAGGACGACGAGGCGGCCGTCGAGGCCCTCCCCGGGGATCTCGGTGCGGCCGATGGCGCGCGCCGGCTTCATCCGGAGGTCGTCGCGGTACATGGTGATGTCGAGGGAACCGACCGGGACCTTGGCGCCGGTGATCGATTCGAGCTTCTCGGCCAGCCGCCGGGCGAGGTGGACGCCACGGGTGGGGATGCCGAGGAGGACCACGTCGTCGGCGCCCTTGGCGCGCTCGACGATCTCGTGGGCGATCCGGGTGAGGACCCGGGCGATGTCAGGGGCCTCGAGAACGGGCCGCGCCTCATCGACGTGTGCTTGCGTGTCCATAGGAAAAGGACCTCCTTCTCCGCCTCACGGGACGGTTCTTAAAGGACGTCGGATGTACGGCGTCCACTTTAGCAGGGGCGCTCGCACGGGCTTTCCCGGGGCCACCCCTCCCCCGCTCCGACCTGCGGCGGGCCGTCCCCCGGGAGGGGGTGGCGCGCCCCTTTCGGCTTGACGGGAAAGAGTAACGCTGCGTAACCTCACAGTGAGTTACCAGCCGCGCGGCGCAGCCGCATGTCGTCACAGCGTCCGGGAGCGTTATGTCCAGCGAATACGCAAAGCAGCTCGGGGCCAAACTCCGCGCCATCCGCACCCAGCAGGGCCTGTCCCTCCACGGGGTGGAGGAGAAGTCCCAGGGCCGCTGGAAGGCCGTGGTGGTCGGTTCGTACGAGCGCGGCGACCGTGCCGTGACCGTGCAGCGCCTGGCCGAGCTGGCGGACTTCTACGGCGTGCCGGTGCAGGAGCTGCTGCCCGGTACGACCCCCGGCGGCGCCGCCGAGCCCCCGCCGAAGCTGGTCCTGGACCTGGAGCGCCTGGCCCACGTCCCGCAGGAGAAGGCCGGCCCCCTCCAGCGCTACGCGGCGACGATCCAGTCGCAGCGCGGCGACTACAACGGCAAGGTGCTGTCGATCCGCCAGGACGACCTGCGCACCCTGGCCGTCATCTACGACCAGTCCCCCTCGGTCCTGACCGAGCAGCTGATCAGCTGGGGCGTGCTCGACGCGGACGCGCGCCGCGCGGTGGCCCACGAGGAGAACTGACCTCTCCGCCACCCCCACTGCAGAAACGTGCCGCCGGGCCCGTGGACGTCATCCGACGCCACGGGCCCGGCGGCTTTTCGCGGTCCTCCCGCCCCTCACCGGCCGCCACCCTCACCCGAATGGGGGAACGCGAAGGGGCCCGCCGCACCGCGAGGTGCCGCGGGCCCCTTCGCAGGGCCGTGCGGGACTAGGCGTCCACGTCCCGGCGCAGCCGGGGCTTCAGGTCCTTGAAGCGCCCCAGGAGGCCGTTGACGAAGGACGGGGAGTCGTCCGTGGAGAACTCCTTGGCGAGCTGCACCGCCTCGTCGATCGCCACCGCGTCCGGGGTGCCGTCCTCCCAGATCAGCTCGTAGGCGCCGAGGCGCACGATGCTGCGGTCGGCGGCCGGCATCCGGTCGAGGTCCCAGTCCACCGCGTAGGTGGCGATGAGCTCGTCGATCCGGGCCACGTACTGGGCGTACCCCTCGACCAGCTGCATCGTGAAGTCGGCGACCGCGGGCTGGCGCTCGTCGGCACGGTGGAGCCGGATCTGGTCCGCGAGGACCTCCTGCACCGAAGTGCCGCGCTGGTCGGCCTCGAACAGGATCTGGAAGGCCCGCCTGCGGGCCTTGCTCCGGGCAGCCACGGTTAGCTGTTCACCCGGCCGAGGTAGTCGCTGGTGCGGGTGTCGACCTTGACCTTCTCACCGGTGGTGATGAAGAGCGGGACCTGGATCTCGTGGCCGGTCTCCAGCTTGGCGGGCTTGGTGCCACCGGTGGAGCGGTCGCCCTGGACGCCCGGCTCGGTCTCGGCGATGACGAGCTCGACGGCGGCCGGCAGCTCGACGTAGAGCACGGAGCCCTCGTTCTGCGCGACGAGCGCGGTGAAGCCCTCGATGAGGAAGTTGGCGGCGTCGCCGACGACCTTGCGGTCGATGTGGAGCTGGTCGTAGGTGTCCAGGTCCATGAAGACGAAGTAGTCGCCGTCCATGTAGGAGAACTGCATGTCGCGCTTGTCGACGTTCGCGGTCTCCACCTTCACGCCGGCGTTGAAGGTCTTGTCGACGACCTTGCCGGACAGCACGTTCTTGAGCTTGGTGCGCACGAAGGCCGGGCCCTTGCCGGGCTTGACGTGCTGGAACTCGACGACGGACCAGAGCTGGCCGCCTTCGAGCTTGAGCACCATGCCGTTCTTGAGGTCGTTCGTGGAAGCCACGGTTGCGGAATCTCCTGGACTGACGTGGGACCGAGGAGGCCTGCGCGCCTCACAGCGCGAGCAGTTCCTTGGTCGTGATGGTGAGTAGCTCGGGTCCGCCGTCCGCCTCCTGGCGCACGACGAGCGTGTCATCGATCCGGACCCCGCCCCGGCCCGGGAGGTGGACCCCCGGTTCGACGGTGACCGGCACACAAGCGTCCAGTTTACCCATGGCCGAGGGGGACAGCTGCGGGTCCTCGTCGATTTCGAGCCCCACCCCGTGTCCGGTGAGGGGGACGGCGGTCTCCGCGTGCCCCGCGGCGTCGAGGATGTGGCGGGCCGCGCGGTCCACGTCACGGTACCCGGCGCCGGGCACGAGGGACTCCCGTCCGGCCTTCTGGGCGGCGAAGACGAGCTCGTAGAGATCGATCTGCCAGTCGGCGGGGGCGGTGCCGATGACGAAGGTCCGGCCGATCTCGCAGCGGTAGCCGCGGTAGTCCGCGCCGAGGCAGACCGACAGGAAGTCGCCCTCCTCGACCCTGCGGTCGGTGGGCCGGTGGCCGCGCCGGCCGGAGTGCGGACCGGTGGCGACGGAGGTGGGGAAGGCGGCCCCGTCGGCGCCGTGGTCGACCAGCCGCCGCTCCAGTTCGAGCGCGAGGTGGCGCTCGGTGCGGCCGACGAGGATGGACTCCAGGAGCTCGCCGAGGGCCTGGTCGGCGATCTCGGCGGCGATCCGCAGACAGGCGATCTCGTCCTCGTCCTTGACCACCCTGAGCTGTTCGACGGCGCAGGCGAGGTCGGCGAGGCGGAGTCCGGGGGCGGCGGCGCCGAGGCTGCGGTGGCGGGCCACCGTGAGGTCGTGCTCCTCGACGGCGAGCCCGTCGGCGCCGGAGCGGCGGGCGAGTTCGGCCGCGGCGACGGCCGGATCACCGCCGCCGAGCGGGAGTTGCTGCTGCCGGAGCAGCTCGTCGAGCCGCCCGTCGAGGGGCTCGCCCTCGGTCGCGGGCGGGCGGATCAGCAGATCCGCGCCGGGCTCGGGGCCGACGAGCAGGACGGCGCCCGGCGGGGCGCCGCCCGCGAGGTAACGGACGTTGGCGGGGCGGGACACCAGGGCCGCCGCGCTGCCCGCTGCCGCGACCCGGTCGCGCAGTCTGACCCGGCGGTCCGCATACACCTGTGACATGTCTCCGAGCCTACGAGCCGGGCCCCGCCCCGGCCTGTCGGCGGCGTCCGACCGGGGAGGGCCGCCCGGTCTCAGCCGCCGGGCGGCGCGGCTATCGCACGGGCCAGGGCCTCGTCGATGAGCCGGGCGGTGGACTCCACGTCGAGCGCCGAGTTGTCGATGATCGGGAGCCCGGAGCCGTACCAGCCGGCCATCCGGCCGTGGATCGCGGCGACCTCCTCGTCGGAGAGGCGGCGGTTGCCGGCGCGCTGGGCGTTGCGCTCCAGGACGACCTCCAGGCCGGGCAGGAGGACCACCGGCAGCAGGCCGGGGCCGACGTGCCGCTTCCAGCCGCCGAGGCCGACGACGGGCCGGTCGGGGAAGACGGCGTCGTCGAGGATGCAGGAGATGCCGTTGGCGAGGAAGTTGCGGGCGGCGAAGCCGCAGGTGCGGCGGGCGAGCCGGTACTGCGCCTCGGACTGGTCGTTCCACCCCGACTGCGGGTCGGCGAAGCCGGAGCACACCCATTCCCGCACGTCGTCGAGGCTGATGTGGGCGGTGGGGACGGGCCGGCGGCGCGCCCAGTGCCGGGCGACGGTCGTCTTGCCCGCGCCCGCGGGCCCGATGAGCAGGACGGCGAGGGTCGCGGCCCCGGTGCCCGGCCGGTGTTCCACCACCGGCACCGGCGGCAGCAGCGGCACCGCGCCGGTGACGTGCGGGGACCCCGGGACGTGCCCGGGCGCGCCGGCGCCCGCGTGCGGCGGTACGGCTCCGGGGGCGGCGCCCCAGCCCGCTCCGCCGGGCGCCGGGGGCGGTCCGGGGCGGACGGCGGGGTGCACCCCGAGCCGGTTCCCGGGCGGGCCGGACGGCGGCCCCGGGTGGGGTGCGGCCCGCGGGGGCGGAGGCGGGGGCACGGGGCCGTGCCCGCCCGCCGGGACCGGGCCGGGCGCCCGGCCCGGCTGCTCGGGCGAGGGCAGCGGTCCCCCCACTGCGTGCTGCATCCGGTGCCACTCCGTCTCGTCGGCCTCGTAGGTCGGTGAGGGCGGCCGGTCCGGTGCCGCCGTCGGCCCCCGCTGCGGTCGCCCGGGGATGCCAAAACGTTACCGCCCCGTCCCCCCGCCCGGGGAACGGGGCGGGCCCCTTTCGAAAGTGCCCGCCCCGCCGGAAGGCGGCCGCACGGGACGCGGAGGCGCGGGGGAGCCGGGGCGGCGGCCGCCCCGGCTCCCCCGCGCCGAACCGTTCAGCCCCGGCCGTCGGCCGCGACCTCCTCGGCCAGCGCGCGCAGCGCGAGCCGGTAGGAGCCGATGCCGAAGCCGGCGACCGTGCCGGTCGCCACCGCGGCCACCACCGAGGTGTGGCGGAACTCCTCGCGGGTGTACGGGTTGGAGATGTGCACCTCGATCAGCGGGGCGGTGCGCTGCGCCGCCGCGTCCCGCATCCCGTACGAGTAGTGCGTGAAGGCGCCCGGGTTGAGCACCACCGGCACCCGCCCGTCGGCCGCCTCGTGGAGCCAGCGGATCATCTCGCCCTCGTCGTTGGTCTCGCGGACCTCGACGTCGAAGCCGAGCTCGGCGCCCAGCTCCCGGCAGGACTCGACGAGCCCCTTGTAGGAGGTGGCGCCGTAGATGTCGGGCTCGCGCGAGCCGAGCCGGCCGAGGTTCGGCCCGTTCAGGACCAGGACGCGGCGGGCCTCGCTCATGCCGAGAGCTCCCCGTAGGCGGCGATGAGGACGGCGGGGTCGGGGCCCTCCAGGACGGACGGCTTGGCGAGTCCGTCGAGGACGATGAAGCGCAGCAGGTCGCCGCGGGACTTCTTGTCCACCTTCATCGTCTCCAGGAGCTTGGGCCACTGGTCGCCGCGGTAGGTGAGCGGCAGGCCGACGGACTCCAGGACGGCGCGGTGCCGGTCGGCGGTGGCGTCGTCGAGACGGCCGGCGAGACGGCCCAGCTCGGCGGCGAAGACCATGCCGACGGAGACGGCGGCGCCGTGGCGCCACTTGTACCGCTCGTTCTTCTCGATGGCGTGCGCGAGGGTGTGACCGTAGTTCAGGATCTCGCGGCGGCCGGACTCCTTGAGGTCGCCGGAGACCACGTCGGCCTTGACCCGGATCGAGCGGACGATCAGCTCGGCGGTGTGCGGGCCGGCGGGGGTCCGGGCGGCCTGCGGGTCCTCCTCGATGAGGTCGAGGATCACCGGGTCGGCGATGAAGCCGGTCTTGATGATCTCGGCGAGGCCGCTGACGAAGTCGTGGACCGGCAGCGAGTCCAGCGCGGCGAGGTCGCACAGGACGCCGGCCGGCGGGTGGAAGGCGCCGACGAGGTTCTTGCCCTCGGCGGTGTTGATGCCGGTCTTGCCGCCGACGGCCGCGTCGACCATGCCGAGGACGGTGGTGGGCACGGCGACCCAGCGGACGCCGCGCAGCCAGGTGGCGGCGACGAAGCCGGCCAGGTCGGTGGTGGCGCCGCCGCCGACGCCGACGATGACGTCGGTGCGGGTGAATCCGGTCTGGCCGAGGGCCTTCCAGCAGTAGGCGGCGACCTCGGCGGTCTTCGCCTCCTCCGCGTTGGGCACCTGGATGGCGACGGCCTCGTAGCCCTGCGCGGCGAGGTCCTCGCGCAGCGCCTCACCGGTCTCGGCGAGCGCCTCGGGGTGGATGACCGCGACCCGCTTGGCCCCGTCGCCGATGAGGGCGGGCAGTTCGCCGAGCAGCTGCCGGCCGACCAGCACCTCGTACGGATCCGTGCCCGCGCTGCCGCCGACGTGGATGCGGGTCACTTCCTGGTCCGTGCTCATGCGTCCTTCAGCTCCAGTGCGTCGAGGACCGCCGCGGCGACCTCTTCGGGGGTGCGGGCGTCGGTGGCGACCACGACGCGCGCGACTTCTTCGTACAGGGGGCGGCGGGCGTCCATCAGCTCCCGCCACTGGCGGCGCGGGTTGACCGCGAGCAGCGGCCGGGCCGCGCCGAGCCCGACCCGCCGCACGGCCTCCTCGACGTCCATCGAGAGGTACGCGACGGGCTGCCCGGCCAGCAGGGCGCGGGTGCCGGCGTCGAGGACCGCGCCGCCGCCGAGGGCGAGGACGCCCTCGTGCTCGGCGACGGCCTTCGCGACGGCGGCCTTCTCCAGGGCGCGGAAGCGCTCCTCTCCGTCCTCGACGAAGATGTCGGAGATCTCGCGGCCCTCGGCGGCGACGATGTCGGCGTCGGTGTCCCGGTAGGGCGCGCCGAGCCGCTCGGCCAGGAGCGCGCCCACCGTGGACTTGCCGGAGCCCATCGGGCCGACGAGGACGACCAGGGGGCCGCCGGTCACCGGATGCGCAGGTTGTCGACGTAGCCCTGGACGTTGCGGCGGGTCTCGGGGACCGAGTCTCCGCCGAACTTCTCCAGGACGGCGTCGGCGAGGACGAGGGCGACCATGGCCTCGGCGACGATGCCGGCGGCCGGGACGGCGCAGACGTCGGAGCGCTGGTGGTGGGCGGCGGCGGCCTCGCCGGTGGCGACGTCGATGGTGGCGAGCGCGCGCGGCACGGTCGCGATCGGCTTCATGGCGGCGCGGACGCGCAGCAGCTCGCCGGTGGTCAGACCGCCCTCGGTGCCGCCGGAGCGGCCGGAGGTGCGCTTGATGCCGTCCTCGGTCCTCACGATCTCGTCGTGGGCCTGGGAGCCGGGCACCCGGGCGAGGTCGAAGCCGTCGCCGACCTCGACGCCCTTGATGGCCTGGATGCCCATGAGCGCGGCGGCGAGCCGGGCGTCGAGGCGGCGGTCCCAGTGGACGTGCGAGCCGAGGCCGACGGGCACGCCGTAGGCGAGGACCTCGACGACGCCGCCGAGGGTGTCGCCGTCCTTGTGGGCCTGGTCGATCTCGGCGACCATCGCCTTCGACGCGTCGGCGTCGAGGCAGCGGACCGGGTCGGCGTCGAGCTTCTCGACGTCGGCGGGGGTCGGGTAGACGCCGTACGGCGCCTTCGCGGCGGCCAGCTCGACCACGTGCGAGACGATCTCGATGCCGGCGGCCTCCTTGAGGAAGGACCGGGCGACGGCGCCGAGGGCGACCCGGGCGGCGGTCTCCCGGGCGCTGGCGCGCTCCAGGATCGGCCGGGCCTCGTCGAAGCCGTACTTCTGCATGCCGGCGAGGTCGGCGTGGCCGGGGCGGGGCCGGGTCAGCGGCGCGTTGCGGCCGGTCTCCTTGAGCTCGGAGGGGTCGACCGGGTCGGCCGACATGACCTTCTCCCACTTGGGCCACTCGGTGTTCCCGACCATCACGGCGATCGGCGAACCCAGCGAGAGGCCGTGCCGGACGCCGCCGAGGAAGGTGACCTCGTCCTGCTCGAACTTCATCCGGGCGCCGCGCCCATAGCCGAGGCGCCGCCGCGCGAGGTGGTCCGCCACCAGCTCAGTGGTGACCGGGACGCCGGCGGGAAGACCCTCCAGCGTCGCGACCAGCGCGGGTCCGTGGGATTCCCCAGCGGTCAGCCAACGCAACCTGCTCAACGATGCTCCTCATGCTCGCGCCTGGGCACTGCGACGGCAGGACCGGGCGCGCGGCCCTGACCCGCCACCCCCGATCCTCCCACGTCCGGGGCCTCACCCCGGCCTCCGGTCCAGCTATCGGACGCGTGCCCCGCCGTCGTGGACGGCGGGGCGCGGTCGTGCGGGGCCGGCGACGGGGTCAGCGGGCGGCGAGGGCCGCCTCTCCCGCGGCGCGCATCGCGGCCAGCGGGGCCTCCGGGACGCCCGTCATCTGTTCGACCTGGAGGACCGCCTGGTGGACCAGGAGGTCGAGGCCGCCGACGATCTTGCCGCCCCGGTCGGACCAGGCGGCCGCGAGGGCGGTGGGCCAGGGGTCGTAGAGGACGTCGAAGAGGGTGCCGGGGCGGGCGGGGACGGCCGGGGCCAGGGCGTCGGTGGTGCCGGCCGGGGTCGTGGCGATCACCAGCGGCGCGGCGAACGCCTCCGCCGCGTCGTCCCAGGCGGCGGTGCGGACGTCCACGCCGAGGCGGTCGCCCCAGCCGCGCATCTCCGCCGCCCGGGCCTCGCTGCGTACGTACGCGGTGACCGGGCCCGCGCAGACGCGGGCCAGCGCGGCGAGCGCGGAGGACGCGGTGGCGCCCGCGCCGAGGATCGCCGCGGACTCCACCTTCTCGACGCCCCGCTCGCGCAGGGCGGCGATCATGCCGGGGACGTCGGTGTTGTCGCCGACCCGGCGGCCGTCCTCGCGGAGGACCACCGTGTTCACCGCCTCCACGGCGGCCGCCGTCGGGCTGACCTCGTCGAGCAGCGGGATGACCGCCCGCTTGAGCGGCATGGTCAGCGACAGGCCCGCCCACGAGTCGTCCAGCTCCGCGACGAAGCCCGGCAGGGCCGCCTCGTCGATCTCGAACCGCTCGTAGGACCAGTCGTCCAGACCGAGCTCCGCGTACGCGGCCCGGTGCAGCACCGGGGAGAGCGAGTGGGCGATCGGCGAACCGAGGACGGCGGCGCGGCGCTGCGTACTCACTGGCCGGACTTCTCCCGTTCCTTCTCGTACTCCGCGACGTTCTGGTTGTGTTCCTTGAGGGTCACGGAGAAGACCGTCTTGTTCTCGTTGATCGACACGAAGTAGTACCACGGGCCGTCGGCGGGAGCCATCGCCGAGTTCAGCGCCTCGGCGCCGGGGTTGCTGATGGGACCCGGGGTCAGGCCCTTCACCTCGTACGAGTAGGTGTTGTACGGGTCCTTGATCGCACGCATCTTCTCGACGCTTCCGACATCGAGGGTGCTCGTGCCCTTGAGGTAGTTCACCGTGGAGTCGAACTCCAGGCGGCCGGCCGTCTGCGTGTTGTCCGGCTGGAGCCGGTTGTAGACCACGCGCGCGACCTTGTCGAAGTCGTGCTTGTACTTGCCCTCGACCTGCACGAGGCTCGCGACCGTCAGCAGCTCCCACGGCCCCTTCAGGCCCTGCGCGGACGCCTTCCCCTCCAGGTCCAGCTTCGTGTACTCCGCGTTCGCGCGGCTGACCATCTTCTTCAGCGCGTCCTCGGGCTTGCCGCCCTTCGCGACCGGGTAGCTCGCGGGGAAGAGGAATCCTTCCAGCGGGTCCTTGACGTTCTTGTGCCCCTTCGCCCAGTCCGGCAGGCCCAGGGAGTCGGCCTGTTCGAGGGCGATCTCCTTCGTGCTGCCGGGCGGGAGGTTGAGGCGGGTGTCGATCTGCTCGTACACCCAGGCGTTGCGCTTGCCCTCGGGGATGATCAGGTTGGCCTGGCTCGCCGGGTCCAGCATCAGCGCGACCGCGCTCTCCGCCGACATCTCCTTCTTCAGGGTGTAGGCGCCGGCCTGGATCGAGTTGCCCTTGGCGTTCTTGTTCTGGGCCGCGACGAAGGCGTCGACGCTCTTCACGACGCCGGCCTGCTTGAGGATGTTGGCGATCTCGTTGCCGAACGCGCCCTTGGGGATCTCGACCTGGACCTCGCCGCTGCCGGTCCCCGCGTAGTCGGGGGCCTCGCCGAACTGGCCCTGCCAGAACTGGTAGCCGAAGTAGCCGATGCCGCCGACGCCGCCCACCAGGACCGCGGCGACGACGAGGCAGGCGACCCCGTTCTTGCCCTTGCGTTTCTTCTCCTTGCCGCGCCGCTCGCGGTCCCGGTCGTCGCCGCGGCCGCCCCGGCCCCGGCGGGAGCCCGGCTCCTCTTCCTCGTAGCCGTCCTCGTCGTCGTCCCCCGTGAAGAAGGGGTGCGACTCCTCAGGCTCCGGCTCGGGGCGTACGGGTTCCGGCTCGGGTTCCGGCGCCCAGTCGACGACCGGCTCCGGCGGCTGCCGCCGGTGGCCGGGGGGCTGCGGCGGCGGATACGCCTCGGGCGTGCCGTAGAGGTCGGGCTGCTGGCCGCCGTACGGATCGGCGGGCGGCGCGTTGTAGGCCATGGCGGCCTGGCCGGTCTCCCAGTTGCCGTCGTACAGCTGTCCGGGCTGCCCGGGCGTGTCGTAGCCCTGCCCCTGGTACCCCTCGTGTCCCTGGGACCCCTGGTCCCAGCCGGTCTGCCCGTACGCCTGCGCCTGCTGCGGGTCGACGTACCCCTGCTGCGGGTCGACGTACTCCTGCTGCGGGTACTGCTGCTGCTGGTACGCGGCCTGCTGCTGGTACGGGTCGGTCCCGTAGCCCTGCTGGGCGTACGGGTCCTGATAGGCCTGGCCACCTTGCGCGTACGGCGTCGCCTGCTGCTGCGGCTGCTGGTGGTACTGCTGCTGACCTTCCCACCCCTGGTCCCCGTACAAGGGGTCCGTGGGGTGCCACGGTTCGGAGCCCGGGCCCCGGCCATACTCAGTCATCGATCCCCAAACAGCCGCGAGGCTTCCGGACGATCCGCCTCTACGTAGTGCGGCAGCTGTTCGAACACCGCCGCATCGCGCGGAACGTTACCGTATCGCGATCAGATGACCACTTCGACGCCCTCACCGGGCGGATTACCTGATACCCGTTCGGACTCAAGAGCGTTCTGAAGGATGATCACAGCGGCGGCCTGGTCGATGACGGACCGCCCCTTCTTGGACTTCACGCCGGAGGCCCGCAGCCCCTGCGTCGCCGTCACCGTGGTCATCCGCTCGTCGACCAGCCGGACCGGCACCGGGGCGACGCCCTTCGCCATCTCCTTCGCGAAGGCCCGGACCTTGGTGGCCGCCGGACCCTCCCGCCCGCTGAGCGAGCGGGGCAGGCCCACGACGACCTCGATCGGCTCGTACTCCTCGACGATCTGGCGGAGCCGCCGGTGGGCGGCCGGGACGTCACGTCCCGGCACGGTCTCCACCGGCGTGGCGAGGACCCCGTCGGGGTCGCACGAGGCGACCCCGATCCGGGCGTCCCCGACGTCGACCGCGATGCGGCGGCCGCGGCGCATCGTCACGCCGTCTCCACCACGAGGCGCTCGACGGCGGCGATGGCCTCGCCGACGGCCTCCGGGTTCTGACCGCCGCCCTGGGCGACGTCCGGCTTGCCGCCGCCACCGCCGCCGAGGGTCTTGGCGGCCGTGCGGACCAGCTCGCCGGCCTTGAGGCCGCGCTCGCGGGCGGCCTCGTTGGTGGCGATGACCGTGAGCGGCTTGCCGTTGGCCGTGGTGAACAGGGCCACGACGGCCGGGCGGTCCGACGGGATGCGGCCGCGCACGTCCAGGACCAGCTTGCGCAGGTCGTCGGCGCCGGTGCCGTCCGGCACCTGGCCGGTGACCAGGGCGAGGCCGCGGATGTCCCGGGCGGAGTCGACCAGGCCGGCGGCGGCCTGGAGGACCTTCTCCGCGCGGAACTTCTCGATCTCCTTCTCGGCGTCCTTCAGCTTGCCGAGCATGGCGGCGATCTTCTCCGGCAGCTCCTCCGAGCGGCCCTTGACCAGCTCCTGGAGCTGGGCGACGACCGTGTGCTCCTTGGCGAGGAAGTTGTACGCGTCGACGCCGACCAGGGCCTCGATGCGGCGCACGCCGGAACCGATGGAGGACTCGCCGAGCAGCTTCACCAGGCCCAGCTGGGCGGTGTTGCCGACGTGGGTACCGCCGCACAGCTCCTTGGAGAAGTCGCCGATGGTGACGACGCGGACCTGCTCGCCGTACTTCTCGCCGAACTCGGCGATGGCGCCCTGGCGCTTGGCCTCGTTGATCGGCATGACCTCGGCGTGGACCTCCAGCTCGCGCGAGAGGACCTCGTTGATCTTCTGCTCGACGTCCATCAGGACCGTGCCCGGGACGGCGTTCGGCGAACCGAAGTCGAAGCGGAAGCGGCCGGGCTGGTTCTCGGAACCGGCCTGGGCGGCCGTCGGGCCGAGGGCGTCGCGCAGCGCCTGGTGGGTGAGGTGGGTGGCCGAGTGGGCGCGGGCGATGGCCTGCCGGCGGCGGACGTCGATGACGGCGTAGGCGGTGGAGCCCACGGTCACCTCGCCGACCTGGACCGAACCCTTGTGCACCGAGACGCCCGGGACGGGCTGCTGCACGTCGCGGACCTCGATGACGGCGCCGGAGTGCAGCCGGATCCGGCCCTGGTCGGCGATCTGGCCGCCGCCCTCGGCGTAGAAGGGGGTGCGGTCGAGGACGACCTCGACCTCGTCGCCCTCGGAGGCGGCCGGCGACGGGACGCCGTTCACCAGCAGGCCGACGACCGTGGACTCGCCCTCGGTGTTGGTGTAGCCGGTGAACTGGGTGGCGCCGGAGGTGTCGGCGATCTCGCGGTAGGCGGAGACGTCGGCGTGGCCGGTCTTCTTGGCCTTGGCGTCGGCCTTGGCGCGGTCCCGCTGCTCCTTCATCAGGCGGCGGAAGCCGTCCTCGTCCACGGAGAGGCCCTGCTCGGCGGCCATCTCCAGGGTGAGGTCGATCGGGAAGCCCCAGGTGTCGTGGAGCAGGAAGGCCTTCTCGCCGGCGAGGACCGTGCCGCCGGCGGCCTTGGTCTCGGTGACGGCGGTGTCGAGGATGTTGGTGCCGCCCTTGAGGGCCTTGAGGAACGCGGCCTCCTCGGCGAGGGCGACCGTCTCGATCCGCTTGCGGTCGGTCTCCAGCTCCGGGTACTGCTCGCCCATGGTCCGGATGACCGTGTCGACGAGCGCGCCGACGACCGGGCCGGTGGCGCCGAGCAGGCGCATGTTGCGGACGGCGCGGCGCATGATGCGGCGGAGCACGTAGCCGCGGCCCTCGTTGCCCGGGGTGACGCCGTCGCCGATGAGCATGACGGAGGTGCGCATGTGGTCGGCGACCACGCGCAGCGAGACGTCGCTGTCGTGGGACTTGCCGTAGGCGACGCCGGTGAGCTCGGTGGCCTTGTCGATGACGACCTTGAGGGTGTCCGTCTCGTACATGTTCTGGACGCCCTGGAGGATCATCGCCAGGCGCTCCAGGCCGAGGCCCGTGTCGATGTTCTTCGACGGGAGGTCGCCGAGGATCTCGAAGTCCTCCTTCGAGGTGCCCTCGCCGCGCTCGTACTGCATGAAGACGAGGTTCCAGATCTCCACGTACCGCTCGTCGTTGACGGCCGGGCCGCCCTCGACGCCGAACTCGGGGCCGCGGTCGTAGTTGATCTCGGAGCAGGGGCCGCAGGGGCCGGGGACGCCCATCGACCAGTAGTTGTCCTTCTTGCCGAGGCGCTGGATGCGCTCGGCCGGGACGCCGACGACGTCGCGCCAGATGCGCTCGGCCTCGTCGTCCTCCAGGTAGACGGTGATCCAGAGCTTCTCCGGCTCAAGACCGTAGCCGCCGTGCTCCACCGGGGAGGTCAGCAGCTCCCAGGCGAGCTTGATGGCGCCTTCCTTGAAGTAGTCGCCGAAGGAGAAGTTGCCGCACATCTGGAAGAAGGTGCCGTGCCGGGTGGTCTTGCCGACCTCCTCGATGTCCGGCGTGCGCACGCACTTCTGCACGCTGGAGGCGCGCGTGAAGGGCGGCTTGACCTCACCCAGGAAGTAGGGCTTGAAGGGCACCATGCCGGCGGGGACGAGCAGCAGAGTCGGGTCGTCCGCGATGAGCGACGCCGAAGGGACGACGGTGTGCCCGCGCTCCTCGAAGAAGCTCAGCCAGCGGCGGCGGATTTCAGCCGACTCCATCAGTGGTCCTCATTCCGGTTGTACGAGATCGTGGTGGTGGTCTTGTGCGGGGTGGGGCCGAGGGCTGCCCGGCGGCGGGGCTCCGGCAGCTCCCGGTCCCCGGGGGGCGGTGCGTCGAGGCCGAGCGCCTCGCCCAGCTCCGCCTCCCGCCGGACCATGCCCGCCCTCACGTCGAGGGCGAAGTCCTTGAGCCGGTGGCCCGCGTCGAGCGCCTTGTTCGCGGCCTGCGCCGCGAGGCTCTCGGGGGTCAGCTGCTGGATCTTGCGGTTGACCTTGGTGGTGGCCCAGACGCCGGCGGCTGCGCCGGCCGTGAACCAGAACGTGCGGCGGAACATCGCGGCTATCGGCCCTTCTGCTTCCGGCGCCGTGCCAGGGGCACGGTACGGCCGACGATCACAGTACGTCGCCCGGTGGCGGGCGGCACTTCCTCGCGGTCCCGGCCGCGGCCGCCCAGCGCCCTGCGGACCCCGTAGCCGAACGCGGCGACCTTGACGAGCGGGCCGCCGAAGGTGGAGGCGACGGTCGTCGAGAGCGCGGAGGCGTTGGCGGTGACCTCCTGGACGTCGGACGCGATGGCGTCCACCCGGTCCAGCTGGGTCTGTGCCGAGCGGACGGTCGCCGACGCGTCGGCGAGCAGGGGCACGGCCTGTTCGGTCACGTCCGCCACGAGCCTGGTGGTCGCCCTGAGCGTCTGCGCCAGCCTCGCCAGCACCACGGCGAGGAAGGAGACGAGGATCGCCCAGAACACGGCCACCAGGATCCCGGCAACCTCTCCACCGGTCACTGAGCACCGCTCTCTGCTGTCGTCATCGTTCGTTGGGGTCCTGCGAAAAGTCGTCCCCCGAGCCTATCGCGCCGGGGCTGGGACGCCGTACCGCATTACCGCCCGCGGGGCGGGAGTTGCGTGATCAGATTGTACGGAGCGCGCACGGATGAGTACGCTCCGTGTCCCATGCGACGCAGCAATCTCCCGGCGGAGCCCAACCGGTTCGTGGGACGGACCGGCGAGCAGGCCGAACTGGCCGCGCTCCTGGGCGAGTCCCGTCTCGTCACGGTCCTCGGCGTGGGCGGGGTGGGCAAGACCCGGCTGGCCCTCAGGGTCGCGGCGGCGGTGCAGAAACGCTACGGCGAGGAGGTCCGGCTCGCGGAGCTGGCACCGCTGCGCGATCCCGGGCTGGTCGAGCACGCCCTCGTGGAGGCGCTCGGCCTGACCGACCACACGCTCCGCGCCCCCCGCGAGGTGCTGGTGGAGCACCTCGCCGACCGCAGGACGCTGCTCGTCCTCGACGGCTTCGAGCACCTGGTGGAGGCGTCCGCCGCGCTCGTCCACGAACTGCTCGCGGCGGCCCCGGGACTGACCGTGCTGGCCGCCGGCCGCCGGCCGCTGCGGCTGCCGGGCGAGACCGTGCTGAGGCTCGCGCCGATGGACGAGCCGGACGCCCTCGCGCTGCTCGCCGATCGGGCGGCCCGGGCCGGCGCGCCCGCCCTCGACCGGGACGGGGCGGCACGGGAGCTGTGCCGGCGGCTCGACGGGATCCCGCTCGCGCTCGAACTGGCCGCCGGGCGGCTGCCGCTGCTGTCGGCGGAGCAGCTCCTGGTCCGGCTGGACGACCGCTTCCGGCTGCTCGGCGACGGCGGGCGCGGGGTCCCGCCCCGCCACCGGACGCTGCGCACCGCGATCGGCTGGAGCCACGAGCTGTGCACGCCCCGGGAGCGGCTGCTGTGGGCGCGGCTCTCGGTCTTCGCCGGCCCCTTCGACCTGGAGGCCGTGGAGTACGTGTGCGGCGGTCCCGACCTGCCGCAGGAGGCGGTCCTCGACCTGCTGGACGGTCTGCTGGCCCAGTCGCTGGTGACCCGCGAGGACACGGCGGCGGGCCCGGGCTACCGGATGCTGGACACGGTGGCGGCGTACGGGGCGGAGTGGCTGGCGGCGCTCGGCGACACCGAGCGGATGCGGCGGCGGCACCGGGACTGGTACATGGGCCTGGCCACCTGGTGCGAGCTGGAGTGGTTCAGTCCCCGGCAGGCGGAGGTGGCGGCCCGGACGGCCGCGGCGCTCCCCAACCTGCGGGCGGCCCTCGACCTCTGCCTGGAGCTGCCGGACGACGCGCACCTGGCCCAGCACCTGGCGGGGACGCTCTGGTTCGCGTGGGTGGGGTGCGGCCGGCTCTCGGAGGGGCGGCACTGGCTGGACCGGGCGCTGGCGCTGGAGTCGGGGCACGAGGAGGCGCGGCTCAAGGCGCTGTGGGTGCTGGGCTACGTGGCGGTGCTCCAGGGCGACGCGACGGCCGCGGTGGCGGCGCTGCACAGCTGCCGGGAGCGGGCCCGGGCCTCGCGGAACCGGCTGGCGGAGGCGTACGCGACGCACCGGATGGGCTGTCTGGCGCTGCTCTCGGACGACTTCCCGCGCGCCGAGGAGCTGCTGGGCCGGGCCCTGGAGGCGTACGGCGAGCTGGGCGAGCTGAACAGCAACGTGCTGATGGGCCAGGTGGAGCTGGCGATGGCGCGGGCCTTCCGGGGCGATCTGGAGGGCGCGACGGCGATCTGCCGGGAGGTGCGGGAGGTCTGCGAGGAGCGCGGGGAGCGGTGGTCGCGGGCCTACGCGCTGTACGTCCTCGCGTACTCGGCGTGGACCCGGGGCGCGCTGCCGGAGGCGCGGGAGCTGCTGGTGGAGTGCGTCACGATCAACCACCTCTTCCGCGACCTGGTGGGGCTGGTGCTGGCGGTGGAGCTGCTGGCGCTGGTCACGGTGGACGAGGGCGACGCGGCGGAGGCGGCGGTGCTCCAGGGCGCGGCGCTGTCGGTGTGGGACGCGGTGGGGATCCAGCTCTTCGGGTCGGGTTCCTTCGACGGACCGCGGGCGCTGTGCGCGGGGCGGGCGGTGGAGGAGCTGGGGGCCGAGCGGTACGCGGAGGCGTTCCGGCTCGGGCGGGGCCTGTCCCTGGACGAGACGGCGGAGCGGGCGGTGACGGACCGTCCGGGGGCGGCCGGGGCGGACCGGCCGGGGGCCGCGGCGCCGCGGCCGTTCCGTACCGCGCGTCCGCCGGTGGTGCCGGGAACGCGGAAGCCCGCCGGCTCCCCCACCGGCAAGGGCGGGGAGGCGGCGGGCTGAAGACCGCGGGGGTACCGCGACCGCTGGATCAGCGGGCGTAGTACTCGACGACCAGCTGCTCGTCGCAGATGACCGGGATCTCCTTGCGGTTCGGCTCGCGGTCCAGGCGGAAGGCCAGGGCCTTCAGGTTGACCTGGAGGTAGCGCGGGGTCTCGCCGTCGGGGGCGAAGCCACCCTCGCGGGAGACCTGGAAGAGGGTCTTCGCGCGGGACTTCTCGCGGACCATCACGACGTCGTCGGGACGGACGCGGAAGGACGGCTTGTCGACCTTGCCGCCGTTGACCTGGATGTGGCCGTGGACGACCATCTGGCGGGCCTGGTAGATGGTGCGGGCGATGCCCGAACGCAGGACCAGGGCGTCGAGACGGCGCTCGAGCTCGACGACCAGCGCCTCGCCCGTCTTGCCCTCGGCCTTCTTGGCGCGGTCGTAGGCGCGCGCCATCTGGCGCTCGCTGATGTCGTACTGGGCGCGCAGACGCTGCTTCTCGAGCAGACGGACCTTGTAGTCCGAGTTCTGCTTGCGACCGCGGCCGTGCTCGCCCGGCGGGTAGGGACGGGCCTCGAAGTACTTGACGGCCTTCGGCGTCAGCGCGATACCGAGCGCACGCGACTTCTTGACCTTGGGGCGGGCCTGGTTCGGCATGAACCAACCTCTCTCATCTGAACGAATACGGCTTCACCAGTGGTTAGGGAGGTCGCAATCCGCAGCCGGGAAAACCCTCGGGGTCCACGGGGGACCCGTCGGGCAGCCGCTTCCCGGTCTGGGCACGTACGTGCAGCACGCGAACGACCCACCGCCGGTCCCGGGAATCCGGGGGGTGGTGGGTGGCACGCGACACCTTCGAGGTGCGCGACGCTCCTGGAAACCCTGCCCGGGGGCCGGGTCTCCTGCTGACTGTCCCGCTCTGGTGGCGCCGGCCGGGGCCGGACACGGGACGCAGCGATCCCGACCAGTGTACCGGCTCCCGGGAGCGCCGCCGCCCGGGGGCGGGCCGCCCGTCAGCCGCCGTCGCTCCTCAGGCGCTCGCGGACCTTCTCGACCACGTCGGCGTAGCGGGCCTCGGCGCCGTAGCGGGTGGGCTCGTAGTAGCGCTTGCCGTGGAGGGCGTCGGGGGCGTACTGCTGGGCGGCGATCGCGCCGGGCACGTCGTGGGGGTAGACGTACCCCTGGGCGTGGCCGAGCTTGGCGGCGCCCTTGTAGTGGCCGTCGCGCAGGTGGGCCGGGACGGGGCCCGCGAGGCCGTTCCTGACGTCCTCGCGGGCGGCGAAGATCGCGTTGGTCGCCGCGTTGGACTTGGGGGCCAGGGCGAGGGCGATGGTGACGTGGCTGAGGGTGAGGGCTGCCTCGGGGAAGCCGATCATGGCGACGGCCTGGGCGGCGGCGACGGCGAGCGGCAGGGCCTGGGGGTCGGCGAGGCCGATGTCCTCGCTGGCCGAGATCATCAGCCGGCGGGCGATGAAGCGGGGGTCCTCCCCCGCCTCGATCATGCGGGCGAGGTAGTGCAGGGCCGCGTCGACGTCGGAGCCTCGGATGGACTTGATGAGGGCGCTGGCGACGTCGTAGTGCTGGTCGCCGTCCCGGTCGTAGGTCACGGCGGCCCGGTCGACCGTCTCCTCGACGGTCTGGAGGGTGATCTCCCGCTCGCCCTTGGCGAGGGCGCCGCCGGCGGCGGCCTCCAGGGCGGTGAGGGCGCGCCGGGCGTCGCCGCCGGCGATCCGCAGCAGATGGGCGCGGGCGTCGCCGGGGAGCTCGACGGCGCCGCCGAGCCCGCGCTCCTCGGCCACGGCCCGGTCCATGAGGCCGCTGAGGTCCTCGTCGGTGAGCGACTCCAGGGTGAGCAGCAGCGAGCGGGAGAGGAGCGGGGAGATCACCGAGAAGTACGGGTTCTCGGTGGTGGCGGCGATGAGGGTGACCCAGCGGTTCTCGACGGCGGGGAGCAGGGAGTCCTGCTGGGCCTTGGAGAAGCGGTGGATCTCGTCGAGGAAGAGGACGGTCTCCTTGCCGTAGCCGCCGGAGGCGCGGCGGGCGCCGTCGATGACGGCCCGGACCTCCTTGACGCCGGCGGTGATCGCGGAGAGCTCGACGAAGCGCTTGTTGGTGGCCTTGGAGACCACGTACGCCAGGGTGGTCTTGCCGATGCCGGGCGGGCCCCAGAGGATCACCGAGGAGGGCCCGGCGGGGCCGCCGCCGCCCTCCCCGACGAGCCGCCGCAGCGGCGAGCCGGGCTTGAGCAGGTGCCGCTGGCCCACCACCTCGTCGAGGGTGCGGGGGCGCATCCGGACCGCCAGCGGGCTGCTGGCCGGGTCCTTCTCCTGGCGTTCTTCGGCGGCTGCGGTAAAGAGGTCGGGCTCCACGTCCACGAAGCCTAGGTCACGCCACCGACAGACCGGGCGGGACGGGAGCGGTCAGCTCGTCCAGAAGTCCCACCAGCGGGTCAGGACCAGCATGCCGATGATCCCGATGTGCAGGACGGGCAGGACCCAGGTGAACTCGGCGAAGAAGGTCCGCAGGCCGGCCGGGGCGGGGACGACGCCGTGCCGGACGTTGTGCGAGGTCACGTACCAGAACATGACGATGGTGGCGACCCAGGCGAGGCAGCACCACAGGCAGAGCGAGTTGATCTCGTAGAGGGACTGCTGCATCAGCCAGGTGCAGAAGCCGACGCCGAAGAGGGTGCCGGCGTTGAGGCCGAGCCAGTACCAGCGGCGGTAGCGGGCGCCGGCGAGCAGGGCGACGCCGATGGCGATCACCATGGCGTAGGTGACCAGGCCGAGCATCGGGTTGGGGAAGCCGAAGACCGAGGCCTGCTCGCTCTTCATAATGTTCCCGCAGGACACGATGGGGTTGAGGCTGCACCCGGGGACGAAGTTCGGGTCCTCCAGGAGCTTGATCTTGTCGAGGGTGATGACCCAGGCGGCGAGCAGACCGGCCGCTCCGGTGATCACCAGGAGCCAGGCGAGGCCCCTGCTCGCGCCGATGGTCCCCGTGGTCCCCGTCGGCTCCGTGTCGGCTTTCGTCATGCTGTCCTTTTCCCTCGCTCGCGGGTCGGGCGACCCCGGCCATTCTGCAACAAGGCGTACGCCGTCGGCCGTTCGCGGGGCATAAGGAAGGGCCCGGCCGCCCCGGGCGGACCGGACCCTCCCCGGGGCACGGGCGGTCAGCCGAGCAGACCCCGGACGGCGTCCAGGACCTCGTCCAGGGCGACCGCGCGCTGCTCGCCGGACTCCATGTCCTTGAGCTGGACCACGCCCTCGGCGAGGTCGCGCTCGCCCGCGACGAGCGCGAGGCGGGCGCCGGAGCGGTTGGCGTCCTTCATCGCGCCCTTGAGGCCCTTGCCGCCGAAGGAGAAGTCCGCGGCGACACCGGCCCGGCGCAGCTCGGTGACCTTGCCGAAGAGGACGCGGCGCGCCTCCTCGCCGAGGGCCACCGCGAAGACGCTGGTGGGGGCGGGCAGGTCGAGGGCGATGCCCTCGGCCTCCAGGGCGAGGACGGTGCGGTCCACGCCGAGGGCCCAGCCGACGGAGGGCAGCGCGGGGCCGCCGATCATCTCGGAGAGGCCGTCGTAACGGCCGCCGCCGCCCACCGCGGACTGCGAGCCGAGGCCGTCGTGGACGAACTCGAAGGTGGTCCGGGTGTAGTAGTCGAGGCCGCGGACCAGCTTGAGGTCGTCCTCGAAGACCACGCCGGCGGCGGTGATCAGCTCGCGGACCTGCTCGTGGTACGCCTTGCAGGCGTCGCACAGGTAGTCGCGGAGCAGCGGCGCGTCGACGAGCTGCTTCTGCACGTCGGCCCGCTTGTCGTCGAGGACGCGCAGCGGGTTGATCTCGGCGCGGCGCAGCGTCTCCTCGTCGAGGTCGAGGCCGCGCAGGAAGGTCTGCAGGGCCTCGCGGTAGACGGGGCGGCACTCCTTGTCGCCCAGCGAGTTCAGCAGGATGCGGTACTGGCGCAGGCCGAGGGCGCGGTACGCCTGGTCGGCGAGGATGATCAGCTCGGCGTCGAGCGCCGGGTCCTCGGCGCCGATCGCCTCGGCTCCGACCTGCGAGAAGTGGCGGTAGCGGCCGGCCTGGGCCCGCTCGTAGCGGTAGTAGGAGCCGGAGTACCAGAGCTTGACCGGCAGGTTGCCCTGCTTGTGCAGGTTGGCCTGGAGGGCCGCGCGGAGCACGGAGGCGGTGCCCTCGGGGCGCAGGGCGAGCTGGTCGCCGCCCTTGGTGGTGAGGGTGTACATCTCCTTGGTGACGATGTCGGTGGACTCGCCGACGCCGCGGGCGAAGAGGTTCACGTCCTCGAAGCCGGGGGTCTCGACGTAGCCGTAGCCGGCGTTCCTCACCTGGGTGGCGATCGTGTCGCGGACCGCCAGGAAGACGGCGGAGCGCGGGGGGATCAGGTCGTACGTGCCCTTGGGGGCCTGAAAGGTGCTCACGAAGGTCTCGTCACATTCCTCGTCGGGGAGCCTGCGTATCGCTCCCGAGGCCGGAGGCCACCTGCCGCAGGTACGGGTTGGTGGCGCGCTCCTGGCCGATGGTCGTCTGGGGACCGTGGCCGGACAGGACGACGGTCGAGTTGTCGAGCGGCAGGACCACGCGGGTCAGCGATTCGAGCATCTCGGCCATGTCACCGCCGGGCAGGTCGGTGCGTCCGATGGAGCCGGCGAACAGCAGGTCGCCGGAGAAGAACACGGAGGGGACCTCCGAGGTCTCCGGCGTCCGGAAGGTCACCGACCCCTTGGTATGACCGGGCGCGTGCGCGACGGAGAAGTCCATGCCGGCGAGCTTCAGCGCGGCGCCGTCGGTGAGCTCGTGCACGGCGTCCGGCTCGCCCACGGTCAGCTCGCCCATGAGCGGCATCCCGATGGAGCGGCCGAGGGCCTTCTCCGGGTCGCTCATCATGTACCGGTCGGCGGGGTGGATCCACGCGGGTACGTCATGGGCGCCGCAGACCGGGACGACGGAGGCGACGTGGTCGATGTGGCCATGGGTGAGGACCACCGCGACGGGCTTGAGCCGATGCTTCCTGAGCGTCTCCTCGACTCCCTGGGCGGCCTGGTGGCCCGGGTCGATGATGACGCACTCCTCGCCCGCGGCGGGGGCAACCACGTAACAGTTGGTGCCCCAGGCCCCGGCGGGGAACCCGGCAATCAGCACGATCGTCCTTCGGTGTCGTCCGGCAGATGACTGCGGTCCTGTGGAATGCAGCAGATCAGAGCCTACCGGCGCTGCGTATTCCACAGCCAACCCGTATACGGTACGGGCACATCCGGCCAGGACAGGAACACACGACCGACAAGGAGCGGACCCGGTGGTCACCAGCGATCAGCGGCGGCGGCAGCTCGCCAGGGACAAGTACGCACGCCAGCAGCAGCGACGGGCGGAGGCGCAGCGCAAGGCGAAGCGCCGCACCACCGTGATCGCGGCCTCCCTCGCGGTGGTGCTCGCCGCGGGCGGGGCGGTGTACGCCTCCGTGCAGTTCCTCGGCGACGACGCCAAGAACACCACGGAGGAGACGGCATCCGGCGAGCCGAAGATGGGCATCGAGGCCAAGGGCACGTACGCCATGGCCCTGAAGACCAACGAGGGCGACGTCACCATCACCATGGACGCGGCGAAGACCCCGCGCACGGTGAACTCCTTCAAGCACCTCGCCGACAAGAAGTACTTCGACGGCACGAAGTGCCACCGGCTCACCACCGCCGGGATCTTCGTGCTCCAGTGCGGCGACCCGGAGGGGACCGGCATGGGCGGCCCCGGCTACACCATCCCGGACGAGAACCTCGACGCCCTGGGCAAGCCGGGCGCCGAGGGCAAGGTCACGTACAAGGCCGGCACGGTCGCCATGGCCAACACCGGGCAGCCGGGCACCGGCGGCTCGCAGTTCTTCCTCGTCTACAAGGACTCGAAGCTGCCGCCGCAGTACACCCCCTTCGGCACGATCGACGCGGCCGGTCTGGCCGCGGTGCAGAAGGTCGGCGCCGCCGGCGCCGAGGGAGGCCAGGGCGACGGGGCCCCGAAGAAGCCGGTCACCATCGAGAAGGCGACCGTCTCCGCGAAGTGAGGCGGGGTGGCGGGCGCGACGGCGGCCCGGGGGTCCGCACGCGCGTGACCGTGGAATTTCGGTCGCGCTGAGTGCGGACAGCCGGGCCGCCGTTCGCCTAGATTGGCGTTGTGCGGTGCGGTCCGATCCGTCGGCCGCGCCGCGGAAGGCGGGCGAGGCCCGCCCAGGAACTGTGGACGATGCCCGGGGTCACCACCCCACGAGGGCATCATGGTGAGGAGGCGCTGTGAGCAGCGACCCGTGGGGCCGCGTCGACGAGACCGGCACCGTGTACGTGCGGACGGCCGAGGGTGAGAAGGTCGTCGGATCCTGGCAGGCGGGCACTCCCGAGGAGGCGCTGGCCTACTTCGAGCGCAAGTACGAGGGCCTGGTTGTCGAGATCGGCCTCCTCGAGAAGCGGGTGAAGACCACCGACCTCTCGGCGAAGGACGCCCAGACGGCGATCGAGCACATCCGGCACCAGGTCGACGAGCACCACGCCGTCGGCGACCTGGCCGCGCTCTCCGCCCGCCTGGACAAGCTCGTGGAGACGGTGGACTCGCGCCGCGAGGAGCGCAAGGCGCAGAAGGCCAAGCAGGCCGACGAGGCGCGCTCGGCCAAGGAGGCCCTGGTCACCGAGGCGGAGGAGCTGGCGCAGAGCGAGCAGTGGCGGTCCGCCGGCGAGCGGCTGCGGGCGCTCGTGGACACCTGGAAGGGCCTGCCCCGGCTCGACCGGAAGTCCGACGACGAGCTGTGGCACCGCTTCTCGCACGCCCGCTCGGCCTTCTCCAAGCGCCGCAAGGCCCACTTCGCCCAGCTCGACGCGCAGCGCGAGGACGCGAGGAAGGCCAAGGAGCGTCTGGTCGCCGAGGCCGAGGCGCTCCAGAACTCGACCGACTGGGGCACGACCGCGGCCCGCTACCGCGAGCTGATGGCCGACTGGAAGGCCGCCGGTCGCGCGCAGCGCGAGCACGAGGACGACCTGTGGAACCGCTTCCGCGGCGCCCAGGACGTCTTCTTCGCGGCCCGCTCCGGGGTCTTCGCCGAGCGGGACGCGGAGCAGACCGAGAACCTCGCGCTCAAGGAGGAGCTCGCAGGCGAGGCCGAGAAGCTGCTGCCGGTGACGGACCTGAAGGCCGCCCGCGCCGCCTTCCGGGCCCTCAACGAGCGCTGGGAGGCCATCGGCCACGTGCCGCGCGACGCCCGGCCGAAGGTCGAGGGCCGGATGCACACGGTGGAGCGGGCGATCCAGGAGGCCGAGGAGGCCGAGTGGCGCCGGACCAACCCGGAGGCGCGCGCGCGTGCCGCGGGTCTGACCGGCCAGCTCCAGGACGCCGTCGAGAAGCTGCGCAAGCAGATCGACGCGGCCCGGGCGGCGGGCAACGACGCCAAGGCCGACAAGCTCGCCAAGGAGCTGGAGGGCCGCCAGGCCCTGCTCGACCAGGCCCTCAAGGGCCTGGAGGAGTTCGGCGGCTGACCTCGCCGTCGTACGGACACGGGAAGGGCCCCCGGCGCGTGCCGGGGGCCCTTCCTCGTGTCCGTGCGGCTACGGCCTGCGGGCGCTGGTCACGCGGTAGACGTCGTACACGCCCTCCACGCCCCGGACCGCCTTGAGGACGTGCCCCAGGTGCTTGGGGTCGCCCATCTCGAAGGTGAAGCGGGAGGTGGCCACCCGGTCCCGGGAGGTCTGGACGGCCGCCGAGAGGATGTTGACGTGCTGGTCCGAGAGGACCCGGGTGACGTCCGAGAGGAGCCGGGAGCGGTCCAGCGCCTCGACCTGGATGGCGACCAGGAAGACCGAGGACTGGGTCGGGGCCCACTCGACCTCCAGGATCCGCTCCGGCTCCCGGGAGAGGGAGTCGACGTTGACGCAGTCGCTGCGGTGGACGGAGACGCCGCTGCCACGGGTGACGAAGCCGATGATCGGGTCGCCGGGCACCGGGGTGCAGCAGCGGGCCAGCTTGACCCAGACGTCCTCGACGCCCTTGACGACGACCCCGGGGTCGGCGTTGGAGCGCCGCTTGGAGCGGCCGCGGGTCGGCGGGGCGGCCTCCTCGATGTCCTCGGTGGCGGCCTCCTCGCCGCCGAGCGCCTGCACCAGCTTCTGCACGATGGACTGGGCGGTGACGTGGCCCTCGCCGATCGCCGCGTACAGCGAGGAGATGTCGGTGTAGCGCAGCTCGTGGGCGAGGGTGACGAGGGAGTCGCCGGTGAGGATCCGCTGGATCGGCAGGTTCTGCTTGCGCATGGCGCGCGCGATGGCGTCCTTGCCCTGCTCGATGGCCTCGTCCCGGCGCTCCTTGGAGAACCAGGCGCGGATCTTGTTGCGGGCGCGCGGGGACTTGACGAAGCCGAGCCAGTCGCGGGAGGGGCCGGCGCCGGCGGCCTTGGAGGTGAAGACCTCCACCAGGTCGCCGTTGTCGAGGGTGGATTCGAGCGGCACGAGCCGCCCGTTCACCCGCGCCCCTATCGTGCGGTGGCCGACCTCGGTGTGGACGGCGTAGGAGAAGTCGACGGGGGTCGCGCCGGCCGGCAGCGCGATGACGTCGCCCTTGGGCGTGAAGACGAAGACCTCGTTGCGGGAGAGGTCGAAGCGGAGGGACTCCAGGAACTCGCCCGGGTCCTCGGTCTCCTTCTGCCAGTCGAGCAGCTGGCGCAGCCACGCCATGTCGTTGAGGTGGTCGTCCTTGCCGCCGCCCTTGGGCACGTCGGTGCGCACCTTGGAGGCGCCGGCGACGGCCTCCTGCTTGTACTTCCAGTGCGCGGCGATGCCGTACTCGGCGCGGCGGTGCATGTCGAAGGTGCGGATCTGCAGCTCGACGGGCTTGCCGTTGGGGCCGATGACCGTCGTGTGCAGCGACTGGTACATGTTGAACTTCGGCATCGCGATGTAGTCCTTGAACCGGCCGGGGACCGGGTTCCATCGCGCGTGGACGGTGCCGAGGGCCGCGTAGCAGTCGCGGACGGTGTCCACGAGGACGCGGATGCCGACCAGGTCGTAGATCTCCGCGAAGTCACGGCCGCGGACGATCATCTTCTGGTAGACGCTGTAGTAGTGCTTGGGGCGGCCGGTGACGGTCGCCTTGATGCGGGCGGCGCGGAGGTCGGTCTGGACCTCGTCGGTCACTATGGCGAGGTACTCGTCCCGCTTCGGCGCGCGCTCGGCGACGAGCCGGACGATCTCGTCGTACATCTTGGGGTAGAGGATCGCGAAGGCGAGGTCCTCCAGCTCCCACTTGATGGTGTTCATGCCCAGCCGGTGCGCCAGCGGGGCGTAGATCTCCAGCGTCTCGCGGGCCTTCTTCTCCTGCTTCTCCCGCTTGAGGTAGCGCATGGTGCGCATGTTGTGCAGGCGGTCGGCGAGCTTGATGACGAGGACCCGGGGGTCCTTGGCCATGGCGACGACCATCTTGCGGACGGTCTCGGCCTGCGCGGCCTCGCCGAACTTGACCTTGTCGAGCTTGGTGACGCCGTCGACGAGGAGGGCGACCTGGTCGCCGAAGTCGCGCCGGAGGGTGTCGAGGCCGTACTCGGTGTCCTCGACGGTGTCGTGGAGGAGGCCCGCCATCAGCGTCGCCGGGTCCATGCCGAGCTCGGCGAGGATGGTGGTGACGGCGAGCGGGTGGGTGATGTACGGGTCGCCGCTCTTGCGCTTCTGGCCGCGGTGCCAGCGCTCCGCCACCTGGTAGGCCCGCTCGATCTGACGCAAAGTCGCCGTTTCGATCTTGGGGTCGTTGGAGCGGACGATCCGCAGCAGGGGTTCGAGGACCGGGTTGTACGGCGAGGAGCGCTGCACGCCGAGCCGGGCGAGGCGGGCGCGCACCCGGTTCGAGGAGCCGCCGGAGCGGGCGGGCGCGGGGGCCGGTGCGGGAGCGGGCGCAGCAGGCTTCGGCCTGTTCTCCGCGGGCTTGTCCTGGGGCGTGCCGGTACCCTGCGCGGCCTGGTGGGCCTCGGGGTCGGGCTGCGCGGCGGAGAGTGACTGGGCCTCGTCTGGCAAAGAGCGCTCCTCTGGCGTCCCCCCGGACGGGGTCTGGGGGAGGTTCCGGGTCCCCCGGTCAGGCCCGGAGAGCCCATCGTATCGAGCCACGACTCCCCGTGCTCACGGGCCCGGGGGACGGACGGGGCCGGAGGTTCCGCCCGTGGGGCGCGCACCCGCCCCGCCGGTGGCGGGCGTCACGGGGAGAACGCCGGGGGCGCCCCGGGAATTCCCGGGGCGCCCCCGGCCGGGGACCTGTCCTCAGTTCCATCGGAGCAGCGAGGGGCCGCCCTTGACCTGGATCTCCTTGTGGGCGGCGACGTTGCCCCAGTGGACCTTGACCGACCCGCTCTTGCCGCACACGGGGTCGGACCAGATCTCCTTGGTGCGGCGGTCGAAGCCCTTGGCCCGCAGGCAGACGCTCCCGCCCTTGAACACGGCCCAGTCGTACCGCATCGTCATCCCGTTGGCCCCGAAGTGCCCGCAGCCGTCGTCGGCCTTCGTCCACTTCAGGGGGACGCTGCCCGCGTTCTTCCAGCCCACGCAGCTGTCGGCCGCGGCGGCCGGGGCGCCGGTCGGCAGGCCCGCGCCGGCGGGGCCCGCCGCCGAGACGAGGCCGGCCACCGCCAGGATCGACGCCGCTCCGACGGCGCTCCTACGAAACATCCTCATGCGTTCTCCTCCGGTCGTGTCGAAGGCCCAAGAAGCGAGGGGCACCTCGGGAGATCCCGGGGTGCCCCTCGCGTGGCCCTTCTTCGTCATCGGACCGGTGGTCGCGCTCCTTGACGCATCACACTCGAATGAGTGCCGTGAGCGGAGCGCCCCGGAGGGCGGGCTCCAGCCGGGCGCGGCCCGGGAGGAAGCCGAGTTCCATGAGGACCGCGACGCCCGCGACCTCGGCGCCGGCGCGGCGGATCAGGTCGAGGGAGGCCTCGGCGGTGCCGCCGGTGGCGAGGACGTCGTCGATGACCATGACGCGGTCGCCCGCGGCCAGGTCCTCGGCGTGCACCTCGATCTCGGCGGTGCCGTACTCCAGCTCGTACGCCTGCCGGAGCGTGGCCCCGGGCAGCTTGCCGGCCTTGCGGACCGGGATGAAGCCCAGGCTCGCGCGGACGGCGACCGGCGCGGCGAGGATGAAGCCGCGGGCCTCCAGGCCGACGATCTTCGTCGCGCCCTGTGCGGCGCAGAGGGCCGCGAGGGCGTCCGTGAGGGCCGTGAACGCCTCCGGGTCCGCGAGCAGCGGCGTGATGTCCTTGAACAGCACGCCCGGCTTCGGGTAGTCGGGGACGTCACGGATCCGGCTGAGCAGCAGGCCGGTCACGTCCTGGGCCCCGGCGGTCATCCGCGGCGCTCCTGGGCGCGGCGGGCGGCGCGCGGGCCGACGACCGCGGTCTCGGCCGCCTCGGTGCCGTCGTCGTCCAGGCCGTCCTCGCCGCGGGCGGCGGAGGCGCGCTTGGCCAGGATCCGCTTCTTCAGCGCCTTCATCGCCGGCTCGCGCTCCTTGAGGTCGGCGACGAGCGGGGTGGCGATGAAGATCGAGGAGTAGGCGCCGGCGGCCAGACCCACGAAGAGCGACAGCGAGATGTCGTTCAGCATGCCGGCGCCGAGGACGCCGCCGCCGATGAAGAGCAGGCCGGCGACGGGCAGCAGGGCCACGACCGTGGTGTTGATGGAGCGGACCAGGGTGCCGTTGATCGAGCGGTTGGCCAGCTCGCTGTAGGTGAAGCGGGTCTGCTTCGTGATGTCCTTCGTCTGCTCCTTGAGGGAGTCGAAGACGACGACGGTGTCGTACAGCGAGTAGCCGAGGATGGTCAGCAGACCGATGACCGTGCCGACCGTGACCTCGAAGCCGACCAGCGAGTAGATGCCGACCGTGATCGTGAGGTCGTGGATCAGCGCGATCAGCGCCGCGACGGCCATTCTCCACTCGAAGGCGATGGCCAGGTAGATCACCACGAGGATCATGAAGACGCCGAGGCCGGTCCACGCCTTGTTGGCGATCTGCTCGCCCCAGCTGGGGCCGACCAGCTCGGCGGCGATCTTGTCCTCGGGGACGTTCAGGTCCTTGGCCAGCTCGGTGCGGACCTGGTCGGACTGCTCGGTGTCGAGGCCGCCGACCTGGATGCGCAGGGAGCCGTTGCCGAGCTGCTGGACGATCGCGTCGTGGCCGGAGGCCTCCTCCGCGTACTCCGTGGCCTGGCTGACGGAGACGTCCGTCTTCGGGGTGGTGAAGACGGCGCCGCCCTGGAACTCGATGCCCATGTTGAGGCCGCGGACGGCCAGGGCGACGATCGCCGTGATGGTGATCAGGATGGACAGGCCGTACCAGATCTTGCGGTTGCCGATGAAGTCGTAGCCGACCTCACCGCGGTGGAGCCGGGCGCCGAGATCTCCGAGCTTCGACATCTCACGCCTCCTTCGGTTCGACGGAGCTGGCGGAGGTGGCACGACGGGTGCGGCGCAGCGGCGGCTTGGCGCCGAGGCTCTTCGGGTCCAGGCCGGACAGCTTGTGGCCGTTGCCGAAGAACTTCGTGCGGGCGAGCAGGGTCATCACCGGCTTGGTGAAGAGGAACACCACGACGACGTCGAGCAGGGTGGTCAGGCCGAGCGTGAACGCGAAGCCCTGGACCTTGCCGACGGTGACGATGAAGAGCACCGCGGCGGCGAGGAACGACACGAAGTCGGAGACCAGGATGGTGCGGCGGGCCCGCGGCCAGGCGCGCTCGACGGCCGGACGCAGGGTGCGGCCCTCGCGGATCTCGTCGCGGATGCGCTCGAAGTACACGATGAACGAGTCCGCGGTGATGCCGATGGCGACGATGGCGCCGCAGACGGCCGGCAGGTTCAGCGCGAAGCCGATGGCCGGGCCGAGCAGGGCCATGATCACGTAGGTGAGCAGGGCGGAGACGCCGAGGCTGAGGATCGCGATGAACGACAGGCCGCGGTAGTAGACCACCAGGTAGATGATGACCAGGGCGAGGCCGATGGCGCCGGCGATCAGACCGGCCTCCAGCTGCTCGCCGCCGAGGGCGGCGGTGACGGTGTCGACGCTCTGGGTGTCGAAGGAGAGCGGCAGGGCGCCGTAGGCCAGGATGTTGCCGAGGTCCTGGGCGGACTGCTGGTTGAAGCTGCCGGAGATCTGGGCGTTGGCGCTCAGCGTGGTCTGGACGCGGGGCGCCGAGACGACCTCGCCGTCGAGGACGATCGCGAACTGGTTCTGCGGCTCGGCCTGCTGCGAGAGCTTGCTGGTGATCGCCTGGAACTTCTTCGAGCCGGCGTCCGTGAACTCCATGTCCACGATCCACTGGCCGCTCTGCTGGTCGATGGCGGCCTTGGCGTCGTCGACGTCACGGCCCTCGACCTCGGCGGGACCGAGGAGGTACTTCTCCCACTGGTCGATCGCGTTCTTGCCGCAGGCCACGATGGTGTCGGTGGGCTTGGTGCCGGCCGCGGCGGCGGTGCGCTGCTTCGGGTCCAGGCAGTTCAGCGTGGCGAACTTCTGCTGGAGGGCGGCGGTGGCGGCGTCCGCGGTCGGGGTCGCCTGCGGGGTGCCGCTCGCCTTCGGCGTGGTGCTCGCCTTCGGCGTGCCGGAGGCGCTGCCGGTGGGCGTGGGCGTCCCGGTGGCGTTCGGGGCCTTGAGGGCCTCGGAGAGCGCGCGGCCCTGGGTGGAGGCGGTGGCGGTCGGCGTGGCCGACTTCTTGCCGCTGACGGAGGCGGACGCGGAGGGCTTCGGCGTGGCCGAACCCGAGGGGGTCGCCGTCGGCGCGGTCTCGGGCGAGGCGGCCGCGACGGTGAGCACGGGCCGGAAGTAGAGCTGGGCGGTGGTGCCGACCTGCTCGCGGGCCTGCTTCTCGTTCGTCCCCTTGGGGATGTTGACGATGATGTTCTCGCGGCCCTGCGTCTGGACCTCGGCCTCGGAGACGCCGAGACCGTTGACACGGCGCTCGATGATGCCCACGGCCGTGTTCATGTTGGTCTCGTTGACCGCGGACTCCTGGCCGGGCTCAGCCTTGGCCTTGAGCGTGATCGACGTGCCGCCGGCGAGGTCGATGCCGAGGCGCGGGGTGGTGTGCCCCGACCAGAACATGCCGCCGGTGAGCGCGACCATGGCGATCAGAATGAAAGCCAGGGCGCGCCCAGGCCGGCTCTGTCCCCCCGCCGGCCCTCGGCCCTTCTTCGGTGCTGCCACCTGTCGTTTCTCCCTGTCCAAACCGTCCGGCGCCGGGTGGGCGCACGGAGGCCACGAAGTATGTGTGGGGACCATCCCCCGCAGACGTCGGACCGTTCCCGGCCGCGGCCCGCCGGTGGGCGTGCCGCGGTGCCCCGGGTGCGACTCTTACTTCGCCCCGGTCTCGCCGTCGGCCTTGCCGTCCTTCTCGGCCTCGGCCTCGGCCTCGGTCGCGTCCGACTTCTTCGTCAGGTCGGCCTTGGGGGCCTCGTCGACGGAGTCGGTGAGCGAGGAGGCGTCGTCCGGGACGACCGCGTCGGAGTCGGTGGCGCCGTCGTCCTCGGTGTCACCGTGGACGATCCGGTTGTACTCGGCGTCGTCGAGGACGGCGCCGATGGCGTTCTTCGCGTAGACGGCGTGGACGCCGGGCGCGACCTCCAGCAGGACGGTCTCGTCCTGGATCTCCTTGACGGTGGCGTACATTCCCCCGATCGTGCGTACGCCGGTGCCGGGCTGCATCTGGTTGCGCATCTCCGCCGCCTGTGCCTGCTTCTTCTTGGCAGAGCGGGTCATCAGGAACATCGCCCCGATGAGCACGATGAAGGGGAGGAGCATGCCGATGTTATTCACGGGACGGAAATCCTTCGCACGGTCACGGAGAACCCGCGGCCTGATCTTCGGGGGTGGGTACGCCGACCAGAAAGGGCGGCATCGGCGGAGTCTAGGCGAGTCCGCATCGATGGAACAACGCCCAGCATGGCACCGCGGTTCCTGGTCGGGCGAGACTCCGCGCCGTCACCCACCCGTCACAGCGGCCTCAGGAGCCGAAGAGCCCCTGTTGTCCCGATCCCGCCCCCGCCGGGCCCGCCGCCTGCGGCGGGACCAGTCCGAGGTGGGTCCACGCGGCGGGCGTGGCGACCCGGCCGCGGGGGGTGCGGGCGAGCAGGCCCTCGCGCACGAGGAAGGGCTCGGCGACCTCCTCCACGGTCTCGCGCTCCTCCCCCACGGCGACGGCGAGGGTGGAGAGGCCGACCGGTCCGCCGCCGAAGAGCTTCAGCAGCGCTTCGAGGACCGCCCGGTCGAGGCGGTCGAGGCCCCGGCTGTCCACCTCGTACACGCCGAGGGCGGCGCCGGCGATCTCGCGGGTGATCACGCCGTCGGCCCTGACCTGGGCGTAGTCGCGGACGCGGCGCAGCAGCCGGTTGGCGATGCGGGGGGTGCCGCGGGAGCGGCCGGCGATCTCGGCGGCGCCGTCGGCGTCGATCTCGACGTCGAGGAGTCCGGCGGAGCGGGCGACGACGCGCTCCAGCTCGTGCGGCTCGTAGAACTCCATGTGGGCGGTGAAGCCGAAGCGGTCGCGGAGCGGGGGCGGCAGCAGGCCGGCCCGGGTGGTGGCGCCGACCAGGGTGAAGGGCGGCAGGTCCAGGGGGATGGCGGTGGCGCCGGGGCCCTTGCCGACGATGACGTCGACGCGGAAGTCCTCCATCGCCATGTAGAGCATCTCCTCGGCGGGCCGGGACATCCGGTGGATCTCGTCGAGGAAGAGGATCTCGCCCTCCTGGAGGGAGGAGAGGATCGCGGCGAGGTCGCCGGCGTGCTGGATGGCGGGGCCCGAGGTGATCCTGATCGGCGCGTTCATCTCCGCGGCGATGATCATCGACAGGGTGGTCTTGCCGAGGCCGGGGGCGCCGGAGAGCAGCACGTGGTCGGCGGTGGCGCCGCGCTGGCGGGCGGCCTTGAGGACGAGGTCGAGCTGCTGGCGGACCTTCTCCTGGCCGATGAACTCGCCGAGGTCCTTGGGGCGCAGGGCGGCCTCGACGGCCTGGTCGTCGCCCTCGGCGGCGGCGCCGACGATCCGCTCCTCTTGGGCGGGTGCCGTCTCGTCGTCCCAGTTCACGGTGGTGTCTTCCTTCGTACGGGAGGGGCTGCGGGCGGTCAGCGGGCGCGGTTGAGCGTCTGCAGGGCGGCGCGCAGCAGCTGGGGCACGGGTGCGGAGCCGGTCTCGGCGAGCGCGGCCTCGGCCTGCGGGGTGACGGCGGCGACGGCCTCCTCGGCCTCGCGGCTCGCGTAGCCGAGGCCGACGAGGGCGGCGGCGAGCTGCTCGGTCCAGGGGGCGGGGCCGGCGGCGACGGCGCGCTGCTGGCCGACGAGGCCACTGCTGCCGAGCGGCTGGCCGAGCTTGTCCTTCAGCTCCAGGAGCAGCTTCTGGGCGCCCTTCTTGCCGATGCCGGGAACGGCGGTGAGCGCCTTCTCGTCGCCGGTGGAGACGGCGAGGCGCAGCGCGTCGGGGCTGTGGACGCCGAGCATGGCCTGGGCGAGCCGGGGCCCCACGCCGCTGGCGGTCTGGAGCAGCTCGAAGACCTGGCGCTCGTCGTCGTCCGCGAAGCCGTACAGGGTGAGCGAGTCCTCGCGCACGACGAGGGAGGTGGCGAGCCGGGCGTGCTCGCCGAGGCGGAGGCCCGCGAGGGTGTTCGGCGTGCACTGGACGGCCATGCCGACCCCGCCGACCTCGACGACGGCGGTCGTGGGGGCGAGGGCGGCCACCGGGCCGCTGACGAAGGCGATCATGACGTGCGGCCTTTCGAGGCGTGCAGGGCGACGGCCTGCTGGAGGCGGTTCTGGGCGGGGGCGCGCCAGATGTGGCAGATGGCGAGGGCGAGGGCGTCGGCCGCGTCGGCCGGCTTGGGCGGGGCGGAGAGCCTCAGCAGCCGGGTGACCATGGCGGCGACCTGGGCCTTGTCGGCGCGGCCCGAGCCGGTGACGGCGGCCTTGACCTCGCTGGGGGTGTGCAGGGCGACGGGGATGCCGCGCCGGGAGGCGCAGAGCATGGCGACCGCACTGGCCTGGGCGGTGCCCATCACCGTCCGCACGTTGTGCTGGCTGAACACCCGCTCCACGGCGACCAGTTCGGGCTGGAAGCGGTCGATCCACTCCTCGATGCCGCGCTCGATGCCGACGAGGCGGAGGCCGATGTCGGCGTCGGCGGGGGTGCGGACCACGCCGACCCCGAGCATGGTGAGCGGCCGGCCGGCGACGCCCTCGACGACGCCGACACCGCACCGGGTGAGTCCCGGGTCCACCCCCAGTACGCGCACGCCGCCCTCCGTTCGATCAGGTATTCGTGCAGGCTATCGGCTGCCACTGACAACGCAGCGGGCCGACGGGGGGCGTGTCCCCCGTCGGCCCGCTGCGCGGAAGGCCGCGATCAGGCGTCGACCTTCTCCATGACCTCGTCGCTGACGTCGAAGTTGGCGAAGACGTTCTGCACGTCGTCGCTGTCCTCCAGCGCGTCGATCAGCTTGAAGATCTTGCGCGCGCCCTCCTCGTCGAGCTCGACCTGCATGGTCGGGACGAAGCTGGAGTCGGCCGAGTCGTAGTCGATGCCGGCCGTCTGGAGCGCGGTGCGCACCGCGACCAGGTCGGTGGCCTCGCTGATGACCTCGAAGGACTCGCCGAGGTCGTTGACCTCCTCGGCGCCCGCGTCGAGGACGACCTCCAGGATGTCGTCCTCGGACCGGTCGCCCTTGGGGAGCACGACGACGCCCTTGCGGTTGAACAGGTACGAGACGGAGCCCGGGTCGGCCATCGAACCGCCGTTGCGGGTCATGGCGACGCGCACGTCGGAGGCGGCGCGGTTGCGGTTGTCGGTGAGGCACTCGATGAGGACCGCGACGCCGTTCGGGCCGTAGCCCTCGTACATGATCGTCTCGTAGTCGGCGCCGCCGGCCTCGAGGCCCGCGCCGCGCTTGAGCGCCGAGTCGATGTTCTTGTTCGGGACCGACTGCTTCTTCGCCTTCTGCACGGCGTCGAACAGCGTCGGGTTGCCGTCCAGGTCGGCACCGCCGGTACGGGCGGCGACCTCGATGTTCTTGATCAGCTTCGCGAAGAGCTTGCCGCGCTTGGCGTCGATCACGGCCTTCTTGTGCTTCGTCGTAGCCCATTTAGAGTGGCCGGACATCTGCCTGTCTCCTTCGCGTAACCAACTTCTTGAACGAACCCCAGCGATCCTACCGGGATCACGTCACCGTTCCGCGCGCACCATGTCCACGAAGAGTTCGTGGATGCGGTGGTCGCCGGTGAGCTCGGGGTGGAAGGAGGTGGCGAGGACCTTGTCCTGGCGGACGGCGACGATGTGGCCCTCGTGCTCGGCGAGCACCTCGACCCCGGCGCCGACGGACTCCACCCACGGGGCACGGATGAAGACGCCCTCGACGGGGGTGTCTATTCCGGTGACGGTGACTCCGGCCTCGAAGGACTCGTTCTGCCGCCCGAAGGCGTTGCGTCGGACGATCATGTCGATGCCGCCGAAGGTCTCCTGGCCCGAGCGCGGGTCGAGGATCTTGTCGGCGAGCATGATCAGGCCGGCGCAGGTGCCGTACACGGGCATGCCCGCGGCGATCCGCTCGCGGACCGGCTCCATGAGGCCGAAGAGCGCGGCCAGCTTGGAGATGGTGGTGGACTCGCCACCGGGGAGGACCAGGCCGTCGACCTCGGCGAGCTCTTCGGGGCGCCGGACCGGCCTGGCCACGGCGTCCGCCGCGGCCAGGGCGATCAGGTGCTCCCGTACGTCGCCCTGGAGAGCCAGGACTCCGATCACGGGGGTGCTGCTCATCGGTGCTTACCAGCCCCGGTTGGCGTAGCGCTCGGACTCGGGGAGGGTGTCGCAGTTGATGCCGACCATGGCCTCGCCCAGGTTGCGGGAGGCGTCCGCGATGATCTTCGGGTCGTCGTAGAAGGTGGTGGCCTTCACGATGGCGGCGGCGCGCTTGGCCGGGTCGCCCGACTTGAAGATGCCGGAGCCGACGAAGACGCCCTCGGCTCCGAGCTGGCGCATCAGCGCGGCGTCGGCGGGGGTGGCGACGCCACCGGCGGAGAAGAGGACGACGGGGAGCTTGCCGAGCTCGGCGACCTCCTTGACGAGCTCGTACGGCGCGCGCAGCTCCTTGGCGGCGGCGAAGAGCTCGTTGTTGTCGAAGCCGCGCAGCTTGGCGATCTCGTTCTTGATCTGGCGCAGGTGGCGGACGGCCTCGACGACGTTGCCGGTGCCGGCCTCGCCCTTGGAGCGGATCATGGCCGCGCCCTCGGCGATGCGGCGCAGGGCCTCGCCCAGGTTGGTGGCGCCACAGACGAAGGGGGTGGTGAAGGCCCACTTGTCGGAGTGGTTGATCTCGTCGGCCGGGGTGAGGACCTCGGACTCGTCGATGTAGTCGACGCCGAGGGACTGGAGGACCTGGGCCTCGACGAAGTGGCCGATGCGGGACTTGGCCATCACCGGGATGGAGACCGCGCCGATGATCTCCTCGATCATGTTCGGGTCGGACATGCGGGCCACGCCGCCGTCCTTGCGGATGTCCGCGGGGACCCGCTCCAGGGCCATGACGGCCACGGCGCCGGCGTCCTCGGCGATCTTCGCCTGCTCGGCGTTGACCACGTCCATGATCACGCCGCCCTTGAGCTGCTCGGCCATGCCGCGCTTGACGCGCGCGGTGCCGGTCTCGGGGGACTGGGGGGTGGTGGAGCTGGACACGGGGACCTCACTCGTGACAACGGGTTCAACGGGACGTTGACGACTAGAGCGAGGAAACAATCCGGGAGCGGTCCACAGCAAGGGCCAATGTGCAGGCTGTGGATCCTTTTCGCGCGAATCCGAGGCCGGAGTGGATCACGAAGGGCGATCTGCCAGGGCCACCGGCGGTTCGTCGTCCATTTCGAAGGCCATCGGGAAGGGCGCGTGGCCCGCGAGGCGGAACCAGCGGACCTTGCGGTGGCGGCGCAGCGCCCTGGCGGCGCGGACGGCGTCGTTGTGGAAGCGGCGGGCCATCGGGACCCGGCGGACGGCGGCGGCCAGCTCCCCCGCGGCCTCCTCGCCGCCGGGCGCCTCCCGTACGAGCTCCACCTGCTCGGGCTCGCCGAAGACCGCGCGCAGGGCCTGGCTCAGCTCGCTCTCCGCGACCTCGCGGTGGTCCTCCTCGGCCTGCCGGGCGGCGTGCGCGGCCTCGTACAGGACGATCGAGGCGGCCGGGTCGAGGACGCCGGAGGTGGCCAGTTCCTGGGTGACCGAGGCCCGCCGCAGCAGCTGGGCGTCGAGCGCGGCGCGCGCCGCGTCGATGCGGGTGTGCAGCCGGTCGAGCCGTCCGGCGGTCCAGCTCAGGTAGACGCCGATGAAGATCAGCGCGACGACGGTCCAGATCAGGGTTTCGGTCACGGGCGCACAGGCTACCCGGGCGGGGCCGGCGCACCTTCCCGAAGGCCGCGGTCACGGGCGTACCGGACCCGCCCGCCGCGGCGTGGGCCCGCCCCGCGCCCGCGCCGGCGGAGCGGACGGGCAGGTGGGCGGGCAGGTGGGCGGACGGGCGGGCCCCTGGATCTACAGGCCCAGCCGGGCCCGGAGGCCGCCCGCCTTCTCGTCCGTGTCGACCGCCGCCGCGCCGTCCGTGACCGTCTCGTACACCGCCAGGATGTCCGCGCCGACCGTCGACCAGTCGAAGCGCCGCACATGGGCGGAGCCGCGCGCGCTCAGCTCGGCGCGGCGGGCTCCGTCGCCGAGCAGCCGGACCGCCGCGTCCGCCAGCGCGTCCGCGTCCTCGTTGGCGAAGAGTTCGCCGGCCGCGCCCTGGTCGAGGACCTGCGCGAAGGCGTCCAGGTCGGAGGCGAGGACCGGCGCTCCGGCCGACAGCGCCTCGACGAGGATGATGCCGAAGGACTCGCCGCCCGTGTTGGGCGCCACGTACACGTCGACGCTGCGCAGCAGCCGTGCCTTGTCCTCGTCGCTGACCATGCCGAGGAACTCCACCCGGGAGCGCATCCCGGCCGGCAGCGAGGCCACCGCCTCCTCCTCGTCGCCGCGCCCGGCGACCAGGAGCCGGGCGCCGGGGCGCTCGGTGAGGATCCGGGGCAGGGCCTTCATCAGGACCGGCAGGCCCTTGCGGGGTTCGTCGATGCGGCCGATGAAGCCGAGCGTCTCGCCCTGCCACTGTGCCTTCGGCTCCGCGCGGGCGAAGAAGTCGACGTCGACGCCGTTGGGGATGACGACGGCGTCGCCGCCGAGGTGCTCCACCAGCGTCCGGCGCGCGTACTCGCTGACGGCGATCCGGGCGCTGATCTTCTCCAGCGCCGGCTGGAGGATCGGGTAGGCGGCGAGCATCGCCCGCGAGCGCGGGTTCGAGGTGTGGAAGGTGGCCACGATGGGGCCCTGCGCCGCCCAGCAGGTGAGCAGCCCCAGCGAGGGCGAGGTCGGCTCGTGGATGTGGACGACGTCGAAGGTGCCGTCGTGCAGCCAGCGCCGCACGCGCGCGGCGGACAGGAAACCGAAGCTGAGCCGCGCCACCGAGCCGTTGTACGACACGGGCACGGCCCGCCCGGCGGAGACCACGTACGGCGGCAGCGGGGTGTCGTCGTCGGCGGGGGCGAGGACGGAGACCTCGTGCCCGAGCCGGATCAGGTGCTCCGCGAGGTCGCGGATGTGGAACTGGACGCCGCCCGGTACGTCCCAGGAGTACGGGCAGACGATGCCGATCCTCACGAAGTGCGCTCCTCCAGGTCGGCCAGCCAGAGGCGCTGGAGCATGTGCCAGTCCTCGGGGTGGTCCGCGATGGCCCCGGCGAAGGCGTCGGCGAGGGCCTGTGTCATGAGGGACGCCTTTTCGGCCCGGGTGCCTGACCCGGGTACCTCCACGGGCGCGTGCACCTGTCCGCGCATGACGTCGGAGTCGTCGTACCAGAGGGTCACCGGCAGCAGGATCGCGTCGGTCTGGAGGGCGAGCATGGCCGGTCCCGCGGGCATCCGGGCGGCCTCGCCGAAGAAGGAGACCTCGACGCCGGAGGCGGACAGGTCCCGGTCGGCGACCAGGCAGACGAGCCCGCCGGCGCGCAGCCGCCGGGCCAGGGTGCCGAAGGCGGCGCCGCCGGTGTGCGGCAGCACCTCCATGCCGAGGGACTCGCGGTAGGCGACGAAGCGGTCGTAGAGGGACTCGGGCCTGAGCCGCTCGGCGACGGTGGTGAAGGGCACGCCGAGCGCGCGGGTCACCCACACGCCGGCCAGGTCCCAGTTGCCCATGTGGGGCAGGGCGAGGACGACGCCCCGGCCGGAGGCCAGGCCGTCCTTCAGGTGGTGCGCGTCCTTGAGCGAGAAGCTGTTCTCGGCCCGTTCCCTGCTCCAGGTCGGAAGCCGGAAGGACTCCATCCAGTAGCGCATGTACGAGCGCATGCCCGCCTTCGACAGCGCGGCGAGCCGCTCCGGCGTGGCGTCGGGCACCACGCGCGCGAGGTTGGCCTCCAGCCGGAGGACGCCCTTGCCGCGGCGCTTCCACGCGGTGTCGGCGATCTTCCGGCCGAGGGCCTTGGCCACCGGCTCCGGAAGCTTCTTGACGGTGGCCCAGCCGAGCCCGTACAGGCCGTCGGTCACCTTGTCCTTCAGCGTGCTCACGATGGCGTCCCGCTCCCCCCGGCGGCCGCGGCGGCGTCCGCCTCGGCCGATTCCCTGCGTACCGTCACGACCCGCTGCCCCAGGGTCACGGCCGAGCCGACGGCCACCACCCAGAGGGCGATGGGCAGCAGCACGTCGATCCCCGGCACGCCGAAGGCGTGCAGTCCGGCGAGACCGGCGGCGACCAGCGAGATCACCAGCCGCTCGGCCCGTTCGATCAGGCCGTTGACCGCGACCGGCAGGCCAATCGATTCGCCACGCGCCTTGGTGTACGAGACGACCTGACCGCTGGCCAGGCAGAAGATCGACACCGCGCAGAGCACGTTGTCGTCGCCCTTGCCCGCGTACCAGAGCGCGAAGCCCCCGAAGATCGCCCCGTCGGCGACCCGGTCGAGGGTCGAGTCGAGGAAGGCGCCCCAGCGGCTGGAGATCCCGGCCTGCCGGGCCATGTTGCCGTCGACGAGGTCGGAGAAGACGAAGAGCGTGATCACGATCGTGCCCCAGAAGAACTCGCCCCTGGGGAAGAAGACCAGCGCTCCGGCGACCACTCCCGCCGTGCCGATCAGCGTCACGGCGTCGGGGCTGACGCCCCGGCGGAGCAGAAACGCGGCGAACGGTGTGAGGACACGCGTAAAAAACGCACGCGCGTACTTGTTCAGCATGGCCTTCCCGAGGTTTCGGCGGGCCGCGCGGTCCCATGACCACCGGCTCACCCATCGTAGCCACGCGCGTGGCGCGGCACGGGAGCGCACCCACCCCGCCGCGTCGGCGTACCCCGGGGGGCCCACCGGGGCACGACGGATGGACGCGTCCCGGCGTCGGTGCAAAGCTCGAAGGAGCACGCCGCGGGCACCGCAGGAGCCGCACCGCGATGCCGCTCCCCCGCGCCCGCTCCCCCTCACCGCCGCACAGCCGGGAGGACACCATGGGCGACAAGGCGCACACCCCCGCCGGAGCCGCCGGCAGGGCACCGACGGCCGACCGGCCCTCGGAGATACGGAACGTGGTGCTGGTCGGCCACAGCGGAGCGGGCAAGACGACGCTCGTCGAGGCGCTCGCGCAGACCGCCGGGGCGCTGACCCGGCCCGGCCGGGTCGAGGACGGGGCGACCGTCTCCGACCACGACGAGATCGAGCACCGCCGGCACCGCTCCGTCCAGCTCTCCCTCGTCCCGGTCGGCTGGGACGGTTTCAAGATCAACCTGCTCGACACCCCCGGATACGCCGACTTCGTCGGAGAGCTGAGGGCCGGTCTGCGCGCCGCGGACGCGGCCCTCTTCGTCGTCTCGGCCGCCCAGGAGGCCGACGCCGTCGCCGCCTCCACCCGGATGGTCTGGGAGGAGTGCGCGGCCGTCGGCATGCCCCGCGCCATCGTCGTCACCCACCTCGACACCGCCCGCACCGGCTTCGACGAGCTGACCGGGGTCTGCGCCGGACTCTTCGGCCACGACGACCCCGACGCCGTGCTCCCCCTCTACCTGCCGGTGCACGGCCCCGAGGGCTCCGACGGGCACGCCCCCGCGACCGGCCTGATCGGCCTCCTCTCGGAGCGGGTCCACGACTACTCCACGGGCGAGCGCGCCGAGCGGGAGCCCGGCGACGCGGAGCGGGAGACGATCGCCCCGGCGAGGGCCCGGCTCATCGAGGGGATCATCGCGGAGAGCGAGGACGAGACCCTCATGGACCGCTACCTGAGCGGCGAGGAGATCGACCTGGGAACCCTCGTCGGCGACCTGGAGAAGGCGGTCGCACGGGGCGGCTTCCACCCCGTGCTCGCCGCCGCCCCCGCCGCCGGGGGCGGCGGACAGGGCCTCGGCACGGTCGAGGTCCTGGAGCTGATCACCCGCGGCTTCCCCTCCCCGCTGGAGCACGAGCCGCCGGCCGTCACCACCCCCTCGGGCGAGCCCCGGCCGCCACTGGCCTGCGACCCCGACGGGCCGCTGGTCGCCGAGGTCGTGAAGACCGCCGCCGACCCCTACCAGGGGCGGATCTCCCTCGTCCGGGTCTTCTCCGGCACACTGCGCCCCGACGAGACCGTGCACGTCTCCGGGCACGGCCTGGCCGACCGGGGCCACGAGGACCACGACGCCGACGAACGGGTCGGCGCCCTCACCTCCCCCTTCGGCAGGCAGCAGCGGCCGATGGCGCACTGCGTCGCCGGGGACCTCGCCTGCGTGGCCCGGCTCGGGCACGCCGAGACCGGCGACACCCTCTCCGCCAAGGACGACCCGCTCCTGATCGCGCCCTGGACCATGCCCGAACCGCTGCTGCCGCTCGCCGTGGAGGCGCACGGCAAGGCCGACGAGGACCGGCTCTCGCAGGGCCTGGCCAAGCTGGTCGCCGAGGACCCGACCCTCCGCCTCGAACAGAACCAGGACACCGGCCAGGTCGTGCTGTGGTGCCTGGGCGAGGCCCACCAGGACGTCGTCCTGGAGCGGCTGCGCGGCCGCTACGGCGTGCGCGTCGACGCCGTCCCGTACCGGGTGCCGCTGCGCGAGACCTTCGGCGCCCCCGCCTCCGGCCGCGGCCGGCACGTCAAACAGTCCGGCGGGCACGGGCAGTTCGCGATCTGCGAGATCGACGTCGAACCGCTGCCGCCGGGCAGCGGCGTCGAGTTCGTCGACAAGGTGGTCGGCGGCGCGGTCCCCCGCCCCTTCATCGGCTCCGTCGAGAAGGGCGTACGGGCCCAGGCCGCGCGGGGCGTCGCCGCCGGGCACCCGCTGGTCGACGTCCGGGTCACCCTCAAGGACGGCAAGGCCCACTCGGTGGACTCCTCCGACGCCGCCTTCCAGACGGCCGGGGCGCTCGCGCTGCGCGAGGCGGCGGCCGGGGCTCCGGTCCACCTCCTGGAGCCGGTCGCGGAGGTGCGGGTGCTCGTCCCCGACGAGTACGTGGGCGCGGTGATGGGCGACCTGTCGGGGCGGCGCGGCCGGGTGGTCGGCACCGACCAGGCGGGCCCGGGCCGGACGGTGGTCAGGGCCGAGGTCCCCGAGATCGAGATCGGGCGGTACGCGATCGACCTGCGGTCCGTCTCGCACGGCACGGGCCGCTTCGACCGCAGTTACGCCCGGCACGAACCGATGCCCCCTCAGCTCGCCGAACGCCTCCGCGAACAGGCCGGAAAGCGCTCCTAGTTGACGCGCCGACAGCGGTTCGCGTCCGCCCGGCCGCGACCGGGCGGACGGGTTCCGGCCCCGGTTGTCCACAGCCCGTGACGCATACCACGCCGCCCGGTTACGCTGTGGTGCCGCGTGCGGCAGGCGTCGCCGGGCACGGCAGTCGGGATCGGCCCGCACGGGTACTCGCGGTGATGGGGGCGGAAGTGGCGATCGACGGTTTCGGACCGGGGGCACAGGTCCCCCTCCAGGGCGGCAGCGGCCTGACCGGGGCGACGAACGCGCTGGCCTCGGCCGCGTACCGGGACAGCCCCCTGGAGACCATCCAGGAAGCCGACAACGAGCACTACAAGACCGGGGTCAAGAAGGGGAAGTGGGAGAAGCTGTTCCGCCCCGACCTCGGCGAGGCGTTCTCCCGCGCCGTGCAGGTCCGGATGCTCGGCGGCGGCCGCAAGGCCCTCATCCAGTCCTTCGGCGCCGAGCCCCAGCCGATCGTCGAGCACTGCCTGGCCGCCACCCACATCCGCCGGCAGCGCGACATCAAGCTCACCCTGGTCACCTTCTTCTGCGGCGTGCTGTTCCTGCCCGGCCTGCTGCTCTGGCTGGGCCTCATCCACCTGCGCCGCATCGCCGCCGGCTCGGAGAACAAGCGGTCCAGCGTCCTCGGCACCGTCCTGCTCTGGGCGTTCGGCATCGTCGTCGTGCTCATCCTCCTCAAGCTCCCCTTCGACGGCCTGCTGACCAACTACCTGCGGGCGATGATGGTCGCCCCGGTCATCGGCTGGTACCTCGCGGGCCGGATCTGCCTCAACACCGCCGTGGACCTCCGCGAGCGCTGGACCGGTCTGCTCAGCGGCGGCGGGGTCGGCGCCCACGTGCCCAAGTCCGTCCCCACCGACCCGGGCGAGAAGTCCGCCGAGGAGCTGCGGCTCAACCTGGAGAAGCTCTCCGCCGAGCAGCAGTCCAACGTGGTCTTCTACGCCGGGCCCAAGGGCATCCTCGGCCTCGGCACCCGCTGGGGCAGCTGGACGCTGGCCGAGGAGCTGGTCCCGGTGGCCGGCCTGGAGATGCACGACTTCCGCGCCTGGGACCTGGTCCGCAAGATCCACGACCAGCTCACCCTGCTGGAGCGCGGCTCCCTCAAGAGCGGCTTCCCCAAGCCGACCGTGAAGCACTGGATCGTCTCCCCCGTGGGCGAGGGGGCCGACGAGGTCAGCCGCCCCGAGGGCGACAACATCGTCCACTACCAGGTCAAGCCGCACGAGATACAGCGGATCTGCAACGAGCAGCAGTTCGGCGCCGGCAACCGCCACTACCTGGGCGTCCAGTTCACCCTCTGGGACGGGAACGTGGTGCTGACCATGATGGTCACCGTCACCTCGCTCCACCACACCCTGCGCATCGAGGTCACCGGCCACGCCCTCGGCCCCGTCCACGGCCTCTTCACCACCAAGCCCAAGGCGAAGACCAAGGAGGTCTCCAAGTCCGTCCGCTTCTGGGAGACCAAGGAGATCGCGCAGCCGCTGCTCCTCGCCGACGACATCGTCCGGCTCGCCGTCCGCGCCCCGCTCACCTGGTACCCGCCGGTCCTGGACTTCCTCGGCGGCAAGATGAGCCTGCCCGAGCCCTTCGGCCTGCGGCACGTGTGGGCCGGGCCGCTCTGGAAGAACCGCTTCATGGCCGACGACGCCATCCGCATGGCCACGCCGGTGCTGCGCGCCGTCCACACCGCGACGATCCGCTTCCTCGACGAGCACAACGTCGACACCGAGCGCTTCACCAACCGCTCCCTCGTCCTCGGCGGGGGCGTGCAGGACCCCGGCCCGAAGAAGGCCGACGTCTACGACGCGTGACGCCGTACGGCCCCGGGGCGCGCGCCCCGGGGCCGTACGGAGACGACGGCTCAGACCGTGGCCGGCCAGGCGTCGGCCAGCATCTTCCGGGTGTCGGCCAGGAGCTGCGGCAGCACCTTGGTGTGACCGACGACCGGCATGAAGTTGGTGTCCCCGCCCCAGCGCGGCACCACGTGCTGGTGCAGGTGCGCGGCGATCCCGGCGCCCGCGACGGCGCCCTGGTTCATGCCGATGTTGAAGCCGTGGGCACCCGAGGCCGCCCGCAGCGCGATCATCGCCCGCTTGGTGAAGTCGGCCAGCTCGGCCGTCTCCGCCGCGTCCAGGTCCGTGTAGTCGGCGACGTGCCGGTACGGGACGACCATCAGGTGCCCGCCGTTGTACGGGTACAGGTTGAGGACCGCGTACACGCTTCCGCCGCGGGCGATCACCAGCCCGTCCTCGTCCGACTTCGCCGGGATCGAGCAGAACGGACAGCCGTCGTCGGCCCCCGGCCCGGTCGGCTTGTTCTCCCCCTGGATGTACGCCATCCGGTGAGGCGTCCACAGGCGCTGGAACGCGTCCGGCGCCCCCACTCCGATCTGCTGTTCCGGCTCAGTCGTCATGCTGTGCAGCATATGGCGTCGCCCGTTCGGAACGTGTCGGCGGGGCGCGGGAAGCCGCCCCGGGTGATCCTGATCCGATGAGCGAAAGGCCCCCGAAACCGCCCCGGCAGGAACGCTGGGACCACCGCATGGAGCTGCCGCTCGCCGTGGCCTCCGCCGCCTACCTCGCCGGGTACGCGGTCCGGGTCCTCGCCCGCGACCACCTCCCCCGGCTCGGGGTGGACCTCTGCGTCGGGGTGGTCCTCGGAGCCTGGGCGGTCTTCATCGCCGACTACGCGGTACGGCTCCGGCTCAGCGGCCAGCGCCCGCTCCGCTTCGTCCGCACCCACCTCCTGGACACGGTCGTCCTGGTCCTGCCGCTGCTGCGCCCGGTCCGGATGGTGACCCTCTACGACCGGGTCCAGCGGCGCCGGGACCAGCCGCGGCTCAGCCTCTACGCCCGGGTCATGGTCTACTCCGGCCTCTCGGTCTCCCTGCTCGGCTTCGCCGCCGCGCTCACCGTCTACCACCACGAGGTGGACGCCCCCGGCGCCTCGATCGTCACCTTCGGCGACTCGGTCTGGTGGGCCTGCGCCACCCTGGCGACGGTCGGCTACGGCGACGTGACCCCGGTGACCCCCATCGGCCGGGTGGTCGCGGTCGGCCTGATGGCCTGCGGCCTGGCCCTGCTGGGCGCGGTGACGGGCTCCTTCTCGTCCTGGCTGATCCAGGCGTTCACCAGGGAGGACGAGAAGCCGGGGAACGGCGAAGGCCCCCGGGGGGATCCCCCGGGGGCCTGAATCCCCGCTCGCGCGGGGACCACGTCACACCTGGACGCGGCGCTCCACCACGTCGACGAGCTTGGCCAGCGCCTCGTCCCGCGGGATGCCGTTCTCCTGCGAGCCGTCGCGGTAGCGGAAGGAGACCGTGCCGGCGTTCATGTCGTCGTCGCCGACGATGATCATGAACGGCACCTTCTGGCGCTGCTGGTTGCGGATCTTCTTCTGCATGCGGTCCGAGGAGGAGTCCACCTCGACCCGCAGGCCCTTCTTCTTCGCGTCGGCGGCGAACTCCTGCAGGTAGTCCACGTGCGTGTCGCCGATCGGGATGCCGACCGCCTGCACCGGGGCCAGCCACGGCGGCATGGCGCCCGCGTAGTGCTCCAGGAGCACCGCGAAGAAGCGCTCGATGGAACCGAACAGGGCGCGGTGGATCATGACCGGGCGCTGCTTGGTGCCGTCCGGGGCGGTGTACTCCAGGTTGAAGCGCTCCGGCAGGTTGAAGTCGAGCTGGACGGTCGACATCTGCCAGGTGCGGCCGATGGCGTCCCGCGCCTGCACCGAGATCTTCGGGCCGTAGAAGGCGGCGCCGCCCGGGTCGGGGGTGAGCGGCAGGCCCTGCTTCTCGGCGACCTGCTGGAGGACGGCGGTGGCCTCCTCCCACACCTCGTCGGAGCCGACGAACTTCTCCGGGTCCTTGGTGGACAGCTCCAGGTAGAAGTCGTTCAGACCGTAGTCGCGGAGCAGGTCGAGCACGAAGGTGAGGGTGCGGTCCAGCTCCTCGGCCATCTGCTCGCGGGTGCAGTAGATGTGCGCGTCGTCCTGGGTGAAGCCCCGGGCCCGGGTCAGGCCGTGCACGACGCCGGACTTCTCGTACCGGTACACGGTGCCGAACTCGAACAGGCGCAGCGGCAGCTCACGGTAGGAGCGTCCGCGCGCGTCGAAGATCAGGTTGTGCATCGGGCAGTTCATGGGCTTGAGGTAGTAGTCGGTACCACCGTCGAGCTGCATGGGGGGGTACATGCCCTCCGCGTACCAGTCCAGGTGGCCGCTCTTCTCGAAGAGGGCGCCCTTGGTGGCGTGCGGCGAGTAGACGAACTCGTACCCGTGCTCCTCGTGCTTCTTGCGCGAGTAGTCCTCCATGACCCGGCGGATGATGCCGCCCTTGGGGTGGAAGACGGCGAGCCCGGAGCCGATCTCGTCCGGGATGGAGAAGAGGTCGAGCTCGTTGCCCAGCTTGCGGTGGTCGCGCTTCTCGGCCTCGGCGAGGAAGTCGAGGTGCGCCTTCAGCTCGTCCTTCGACGGCCAGGCGGTGCCGTAGATGCGCTGGAGCATCGGGTTCTTCTCGCTGCCGCGCCAGTAGGCGGCCGCGTTCCGCATCAGCTTGAACGCCGGGATGTTCCGGGTGGTGGGCAGGTGCGGACCGCGGCAGAGGTCCTTCCAGCACAGCTCGCCGGTCTTGGCGTCGAGGTTGTCGTAGATGGTCAGCTCGCCGCCGCCCACCTCGACGTTCGCGCCGTCGTCGGTCGACGCGGAGCCCTTGATGCCGATGAGCTCCAGCTTGTACGGCTCGTCGGCGAGCTCCTCGCGGGCGGCCTCGTCGGTGACGACGCGGCGGGAGAAGCGCTGGCCGCGCTTCTGGATCTCCTGCATCTTCTTCTCGACGGCCTTGAGGTCCTCGGGCGTGAACGGCTTCTCGACGTCGAAGTCGTAGTAGAAGCCGTCACGGACCGGCGGGCCGATGCCCAGCTTGGCCTCGGGGAAGAGCTCCTGCACGGCCTGCGCCATCACGTGCGCGGTCGAGTGGCGCAGGATGTTCAGGCCGTCCTCGGAGGAGATCTCGACGCCCTCGACGACGTCACCGTCGACGAGCTCGTACGAGAGGTCCTTCAGCTCGCCCGCGACACGGGCGGCGATGACGGTGCGGTCGTCGGCGAACAGGGCGCCGGCCGTGGTGCCCGCGCTCACCGTCCTCTCCTCGGGTCCTGAGGCGGTCGGGACGGTCACACGGACTTCGGACACGGGTACTCCATGCATCGGGGCGCTGGCAGACACGAGGTGCCGGCGCCGGCGGCGCGCGGCAGAGACGAGGTGCCGCGTCCCCTCGATCTTACGGGCCCGGCCGCGCCCCGCTCACCGCTCCTCCTCCGGCCCGCACGCCTCCTCGAAGAAGTCCGCGTCCCCGTCGGCCCCCTGGAGGGACTTCATCAGCCGGTCCCGCTCCGCCTCGTCCACCTGCACCGGGACCACCCCGGAGGCGCCGGTGAGGCGGCGGAAGCCGCCGCGGCTCTCCAGCCGGCCGACGACCCGGATGGGAAGGCCGACGAGATGGGCGTGGCCGGCGGTGCGGTACGCCTCCTCGTCCAGGGTGACCCGGACGTGGCCGACGTCCGCGCCGCCGAGGACGCGGAGCTTGACCCGGCCCTCGCCGCGCGGCCCGGAGCGGCGCATCCGGACGACGGCACCGGTGAGGCGCACCGGGACGGAGGGCTCGTCCGTGAGGTAGCGGGCGCTCGCCTCGCGCAGCGCGGGCAGGTCGCCGGGCGAGAACTCGACGGGCTCGGGCCGGGCCGCGCAGCCTTCGGGGACGCCCGCGGCCGGTGCCCACGCGAGGGCGACGCGGGCGCCTTCGGTCCCCCGGACGAGGGCGACGAGCGCCTCGGTGAGCTCACGGCTCACACCGGCCCCGACGGCGGAGTCGAAGGCCTCCATGCCGCCGGTGGCGCGCTGGTAGTCGACGGCCTCGCGGGCGGCGTGCAGGGCGTGGTGGAGCCGCACGGCCACGGGCCGGCCGGGCGGGACGGGCAGGAAGGCGGTGAGGGCGCGGCCGCCGGGGTCGGTGCCGACGACGACGGGTTCGAGGGCGGCCCGGGCGGCGGCCCGGTGCCGGGAGCCGTGGTAGCCGGCCCGGCCGCGCACGGCGAGGGCGCCGGCGAGGAGGATCTTGCGGGCGGCGGAGCGCAGCTGCTCCTGGACGGGCCAGGGCACGGTGCCGGCCGGGCCCGGGGGCACCTCGCGCCACCAGCGGATCTCGTCGCTGGGGACGGCGAGGCCGGTGAGGACCTCGCGGGCGGAGGGCGTGGCGCTGCGGGCGAGGGCGGTGAGGGCCTCGCCGATCAGGTCCTCGCAGTCGGGGAAGGCGAGGGTGTCGGGGACGAGCAGGCTGGTGCCGCCGCTTCCCGGCCGGCTCCCGGGCGGGGTCCAGCGGCCGTAGCGGCCGGCGGCCCCGCCCCGGCGCTGCCAGCCGTGGCGGGCGAGGAGGGCGCCGAGGACGCGAGGGTCGACCCGGCCGGGGTCGGGCACGCCGTCGCCCGGCGCCCCCCGGCCGCCGGTGTCGGCGGGGGGCACCGGGTGGGGCCGGCAGGGCGGTGGGACGGGGCCGCGGCCGGCCCCGTCCCCCGCGCCGTGTCCGGGTTCGTCGATCGGTCGGTGCATCAGGGTCTCCCTCCCCGGCCGACCCGGGTCATGATCTCGCAGAGCGCCCGGTCGTCGAAGATCCGTGCCGTGGGGACGCGCACGGTGGTCCGGCGGCGTCCGGTGACCGGGTGCCCGGCCAGGTTCATCCAGTAGCAGCAGTGCCGCAGGTCGAGCCGGTCGTGGCTCGACCTCAGCCAGTCCTCCGGGTCTCTCGGGACGATCATCACGACCAGGATCTTGTGCACCGCCACGGGGGTCCGGGCCAGTTTCACCAGGTGGTCGTTGTCGAGGGTGAAGGGGAAGGTGTTTCCCGCCGGGCGTGCCGGCAGCTGGTAGGTGCACTTGAGCTGCACCTTGATGGTGACCTCGTCGTCGACGGTGTGTCCGGGCGAGCCGTGGCTCACGTGCCAGTCGACGCCGTTGTCCGGGAAGGGCTGCGCGAGCGAGCAGCCCGCCGCGGCGGCGACGGCGTGCAGGTATCCCACCTGGAGGGTCTCCATGCAGGCGGTGGTGGCGAGTGAACCGCGGGCCGGGGCCGCCCGCTGGGGCGGCAGTCCTCCCGACTCGGGCTGGGCGAGCGCCATGTGAACGTCCTTCCCCCGTCACCTGTGTTGTGACCGGTCCGCGTACGGCGCAAACAGTCCGGGTATCACCGCTTCGGGGCAGGGGGTTGGCCATCTGCCGCGCGGGTGCGAGGAGTTCGGGTATGACGACGAACTGGTACGAAGGGCCCCTGGCCGCTTTCGACACGGAGACCACCGGAGTGGACGTCGAGCAGGACCGGATCGTGTCCGCCGCGCTCGTCGTCCAGGACGCGGCCGGGGCGCGGCCCCGGGTGAGCCGCTGGCTGGTCAACCCGGGCATACCGGTGCCGGAAGGGGCCACGGCGGTGCACGGGCTGACGGACGATCACCTCCAGCGGAACGGGCGGTGGCCGTCGCCCGTCATGGAGGAGCTGGGGCGCGCCCTGGCGGAGCAGAACGCGGCGGGCCGGCCGCTGGTGGTGATGAACGCGCCGTTCGACCTCACCATCCTGGACCGGGAGCTGAGGCGCCATCGGGCGTCGACGCTGGGCCGGTACCTGGAGCACACCTCGCTGTGCGTGCTCGACCCGCGGGTCCTGGACAAGCACCTGGACCGGTACCGCAAGGGCCGCCGGACGCTGACGGACCTGTGCGCGCACTACGAGGTGGAGCTGGAGGGGGCGCACGACGCGGCGGCGGACGCCACGGCGGCGCTGGAGGTGGTGCGGGCGGTGGGGCGGCGGTTCGCGTCCCGGCTGGAGCGGCTGTCGCCCGCGGAGCTGCACACCCTCCAGGCGGTGTGGCACGCGGCGCAGGCGCGGGGCCTCCAGGCGTGGTTCGCGCGGCAGGGGACGCCGGAGCTGGTGGATCCGGCGTGGCCGCTCCGTCCGGAGCTGCGCAAGGCGGCGTGAGGAGCGGGCCGGAAAAGGCTGAGGCCGGTCCGTCGTGATGACGGACCGGCCTCTCCCGGTGGGCGATACTGGGATCGAACCAGTGACCCCTTCGGTGTGAACGAAGTGCTCTCCCGCTGAGCTAATCGCCCGGGAACGGGTTGAACCATACAGGGATTCCGGTCCGGGCTCCAAATTCATCGCGCGCGCAGGTGCGCGGCGAGCCCCCGTCTGCCGCCGCGCATCATCAGCGCGTGGTTGGCGCGGAAGAAGGGGCGGCCGGGGACGGCGAGGAGGCGCAGCAGCCGGGCCCTGACCTCCACCTCCTGCTCGTACAGGGCGCGGGTGCCGGTGCCGTCGGCGGTGAGGGTCCAGCGGGCCCAGCCCTCCAGGTCGCCGTCGAGCCGGACCTCCAGGACGCCGGCCGCCGGGTCGTGGCGCAGGGCGCGGACGGTGACCTCGATGTCGTACGGGAGCAGGGAGCGGAAGCGGGCGGTGCCGCTGGTGTCGTCGCGGGGGGCGACGGCGCGGACCTGGGGCCACCAGAGGGGGTAGTCCTCGGCGCGGGCGAGGGCGGCGTAGACCCGGTCGGGCGGGGCGGGGAGCCGCCAGACGCTGCGGAAGCGGTACCGGCACCAGTCCATGGGTCCAGTGTGGGTACTCGGGCCGGATCTGAGTAGCAGCGCGCATTCCCCGCGCGGGGGCGCGGCGCGACACTCCGGGCATGGACATGAACCCGCCCCCCGTCGAGGAGCTGCGGCGCGTCGACGCCGAGCTGGCCCGGCTCGACGCGCGCCGTGCCGAGCTGCTGGCCCGGCGGGCCTGGCTGCTGGGCGTGCTGTACGCGCCGTCCGGCCGGCCGGCCGCTCCGCCGTTCCCGGGGGCCGTGGCGCCCGCGGAGACCTCGCCGCGCGGCGCGCAGAACGTGCTGCTGACGCTGGGCGGGACCCTGCTGGCCATCGCCGCCCTCGCGTTCACGCTGGTGAGCTGGGGTTCGATGGGCATCGCGGGGCGCTCGGCGGTGCTGCTCGCGGTGACCTCGGCCGCGCTGGCGGCGCCGGCGGCGCTGCTGCGCCGGGGGCTGGCGTCGACGGCGGAGGCGGTGGGCGCGCTGGGTCTGGTCCTGACGGTCCTCGACGCGTACGCCCTGCACCGGGTGGCGCTGCCGGGGGCGGACGGGCTCGGCTACACGGCGGCGGCCTCGGCGGTCCTGGCGGGCGTGTGGGCCGGGTACGGCGGGCTGCTGCGGGGGCCGCGGCTGCCGCTGCCCGCCGCGGTGGCGGCCGCGCAGCTGCCGCTGCCGCTGGGCGCGCTGGCGGCCGGCGGCGGTCCGGCGGTCGTGGCGTGGGCGGCGGCGGTGACGGCGGCGGCGGACGTGCTGGTGCTCGGCCGCCCGCTGCGGGGCGAGGTGCGGATCACGGCGGGGGTGTCGGCGGGCGTGCTGGCGGCCTGGGCGCTGCTGACCGGCGCCGGTCTGTCGCTGACCGACCCGTGGACGGGCGCTCCGCTGCTGCTGAGCTGCGCCGCGCTGTGCCTGTACGCGGCCCGGGCGGCCCGTCCGGCGGCTTCGGCGCTCGCGCTGGTGGCCGGCCTGGCGGCGGTGGCGGCCGTGGCCGGGCCGCCGCGGGCCGCACTGGCGTCGGAGTGGGCGGTGCCGGTGTACGTGGTCTGCGGGCTGGCCCTGGCGGCGCTGTGGCGCCCGGTCCGCGCCGGGTGGATCCCCGAGGCGGTACGGGGCGGGTTCGGGCTCGCCGGGGGCGCGGTCGCGGCCCTGGGCGTGCTGTGGGCGCTGCCGCCGGTGCTGGCCGGGCTGCTGGGGCCGGCCGCCCGGAGCGGGGGGATCTGGTCCGGGTCGCACGCGGCGCAGCCGTTGGCGGACTGGCCGGCGACGGCGGTCCTGGTGCTGCTGCTCGGCGCGGTCGCGGCGGCGACGGCGGGAGGGCCGTGGGGGCGGTGGGGCTCGGTGGCGCTCGGGTGGTCGCTGCTGATGGCGCTGCCGGTCGTGCTGGAGCTGCCCTACGCGGCGGGGATCGCCGTCCGGCTGGTGGCGACGGCCGGGGCGCTCGGGCTCGCGGTGCGGCCCGGTGGGCCCGCCCACGACCGGCCCGGGCGGGCACCGGAGCCCGCGCCCGCGCCGGAGCGCCCGGAAGGCGCCTGGGGCGCGTCCTGGACGGCGATGACCGCAGCGCCGGTGGTCCCGGTGGCGCCGGGCGCGCTGCTCGCGTGGACGGGGCTGGCGGCCGGGACGGCCTCGGCGGTGTCGGCGCTGCTCCTGGCGCTGGACGTGCGGGCGGCGACCTTCGGGGTGCTGGGCGTGCTGCTGGCGCTGTTCACGGCGGCGGCGGTGCTCGGCGGCGGGGCGGTCCGCGGGACGGCGGCCGGGGCGGCGGTGCTCGCGGCGGCGGGTCTGGTGGGCGCCGGGGCCGCGGCAGCCGGGCTGTCCGCGGCCGCGGCGGGGCTGGTGCTGCTGCTCGTGCCGGCGGGCACGGCGGCGCTGGCGGTCCGGGCCCGGTCGGCCGCGGCTGAGCTGACGGGGGTGGCGGTGGGCGCCCTGGCGCTGGCGCTCACGGTGCCGCGTCCGGCGGTGCTCGCCCTGGCGCTGGCGCTGGGCGGGGTGATCGCGGCGGCGACGGCGCTGCGGGCGGAGCGGCGTCCGGCCGCCTCGTGGACGGCGGGCGCGCTGTTCCTGGCCGCGGCCTGGGTGCGGCTGGCGGTCTGGGGCGTGACGGTGCCGGAGGCGTACACGCTGCCGGTGACGGTGCCGGCGCTGGTGGTGGGCTTCCTGCGGCGGCGCCGGGACCGGGAGGCCTCGTCCTGGGCCGCGTACGGCCCGGGGCTCGCGGTGACGCTGGTGCCGGGCCTGGCGGCGGTGTGGTCGGACCCGTACGGGACGCGTCCGCTGCTGCTGGGGGCGGGGGCGCTGGCGGTGACGCTGCTCGGGGCGCGGTTCCGGCTCCAGGCGCCGCTGGTGCTGGGCGGGACGGCGCTGGTCCTGGTGGGGGCGCACGAGCTGGCGCCGTACGTGGTGCAGCTGGTCGGCGCGCTGCCGCGCTGGTTGCCGCCGGCGGCCGCGGGCCTGCTGCTGCTCGCCGTGGGGGCGACGTACGAGCGGCGGCTGCGCGAGGCGCGGATGCTGCGCGAGCGGCTGGCCCGGATGCGGTGAGCCGGGGCCGGGACGCGCCGAGGGCCCGGAGACGGTGATCGTCTCCAGGCCCTCGGACCGGGTGGTGGGCGATACTGGGATCGAACCAGTGACCCCTTCGGTGTGAACGAAGTGCTCTCCCGCTGAGCTAATCGCCCCGGCGCACCGCAAACATTACCGCATGTCAGCGGGGCTTCCGAACCGTCCCCGGGTCATTCGTCGATCTTCCAGGGCATGACGATGCCGAACTTCCAGAGGTACCAGCCGAGCAGCGCGGCGATGATCACCAGGCCGATGACGGTGAGGGTGATGTTGCGGCGCCGGACCTTGGGGTCGAGGGCGCGCTGCGCGGCCTCGGTGACCTTGCGCTTGGTCCAGCGGAGCACGATCTGTGCCCAGACGAACTCGGTCGCCCAGATCGCCATGCCGGCGAAGATGACGAGCCAGCCGGGTCCGGGGAAGACGAGCATCAGGATGCCCGCTCCGATCACGGCGAGTCCGACGATGAAGACGCCGACCTGCCAGCTCAGGTGCAGGCCCCGGCGGGCCTTGATGAACTCCGGGGCGCGGGATCCCAGTTCGGCCTGCTCGGCGGGCTGGGGCTCGGGCGCACGCTCGTCACTCTCCGCATTCATGGGGCCAATTTACCCGACTCACCAGCCCCACCGGTATGGCGGTATTACCCAAAGTTACATACCGCCGTCCGAGCTACCTGAACGACCACAAAAACGACAGAGGGGTTTACAACGGCACCGGAGGTGGCATGTCGATTTCGCCGACGTGCGAATCCCCGAGCGCACACTGAGCGAAAGGCCCTGGCGCTTATGAACACCGTGGTGAGCTGCGAGCTGCACCTGCGCCTCGTTGTGTCGAGCGAGTCCTCACTGCCTGTACCCGCGGGCCTGCGGTATGACACGGCGGATCCGTACGCCGTGCACGCCACCTTCCACACCGGAGCCGAGGAGACGGTCGAGTGGGTCTTCGCCCGCGACCTTCTCGCCGAGGGGCTGCACCGGCCCACCGGCACGGGCGACGTCCGAGTCTGGCCTTCCCGTAGCCACGGCCAGGGAGTCGTCTGCATCGCGTTGAGCTCGCCCGAGGGCGAGGCCCTGCTCGAGGCCCCTGCGCGGGCCCTGGAGTCGTTCCTCAAGCGGACCGACGCCGCGGTGCCACCGGGCACCGAGCACCGGCACTTCGACCTCGATACCGAGCTGTCCCACATCCTGGCCGACAGCTGAGCCAGGGCACCAGACCGCACGGCGCCGTCCGACTCGGGGCGACGGCGCCGCGCGGGCAGCCACGACCGCTCGACCCCAGGCGCTCCTCACCACGCAGCCGGCGCGGTGAAGGGCGCCGTCGCGCTTTTCCGGGGCGCGCTAGAGTCGTCGCCAGTCCGCGGGCGCCCGCCCGCGGCCGGCCAGGGAGCGAAGCGTGCTCATCCCCCACGACACCCGGATCGCCCTCGACACCGTCGTCGATCTGATGAACACCGCCCCGCAGGGCGACCGTGAGGACACGCTCGCGGACCTCGACGCGCTGGGCGTCTTCGTGCGCGAGCACCGGATCAGCGACGTGGGCGACCTGGACGCCGGGGACCTGCGGGCCGTCCGCGAGGTCCGCGACCGCTTCGCCGCCGTCTTCTCCGCCCCCGACGCGCGGATCGCGGCCCCGCTGATCAACCAGCTGGTGGCCGCCGCGGGCACCACCCCGCAGCTCACCGACCACGACGGCTACGACTGGCACGTGCACTACTTCGCGCCGGGCGCCTCGGTCGCCGACCACCTGGCCGCCGACTGCGGGATGGCGCTCGCCTTCATCGTCGTCTCGGGCGAGCGCGAGCGGCTGCGCCGGTGCGAGGCGCCGGACTGCGGCCGCGCCTTCGTCGACCTCTCCCGCAACCGCTCCCGCCGCTACTGCGACAGCCGCACCTGCGGCAACCGGCTGCACGTGGCCGCCTACCGGGCCCGGCGCAAGGAGGCCGGCGGCTGATCCGGCCGCCGGACGCCGGCCGGCGCGGACCTCACAGCACATAGAGGTCGTGCAGGGCCGCCATCAGGAGCAGCGCCCCGATCACCGTCAGGAAAATCATCAGCGGTGGCTGCGACAGCGCGAAGAGACAGCCCCTCGGCTCGTCGAGCGGAGGGTCGGCGGCGGGGACGGACTCGGCGGAGGCGGGGGCGGGTTCCCGCGAGGTTTCCAGCATCTCGGGGGGATGATCGCGCACCCCGCGCCCCGGAAAGACCGGAAACCGCCCCCGTGCGGGGCGGTTCATCCCTTCCCGTGGATCTCCGGATCAGCGCCCGGTCGCGGCCCGGCAGGCAACGGCCAGAAGCGGTCAGATTCCGTGCTTCTTCAGAATCGCCTCGATGTCGCTGAAGTCCTCGGCGTCTCCGCCGCGGGGCCGTCCGGCGGCCGCGGGCCGGGTCAGGGCGTCCCGGGCCGGGGCCGAGGCACCGGGCGCGACCGCCGCGGGCTCCGCTCCCCCGCCGGCCGCCTTCCGGCCGCCCCGGCGCCGCTCGACGCCCCGGGTCGTCAGCAGCAACAGCCAGGCGGCCCCGAGCACACCGAAGCCGGCCCAGGCGACCGGGCTGAAGACGGTGTCGAAGGCCCACTCGACGGCGCCGGTCATCACCAGGCCCAGCGGGACCAGCGACCAGCCGGCGATCCGTGCCGCGGAGAGGTACTTCTTCCGGTACGCCGTGATCGCGGCGATGCCCAGGCCCGCCGCGGACAACGCGGAGCAGATGGTCTCGGCGAGCATGCGATCCTCCAGTTCCCGGGTGATACGTCCCTTCCATCCTGCACCGGCACCGCCGCCGGGGGCCACGCCCGCGGCCCCGTCTCAGGGAGATCTCCGGGTCGTCCCGGACGGGATCTCCTCCTCAGGTCCCGGTCGCCCCTCCGGGCGGTGCCGATGAGGGACCCGGGCGGCGCGGCTGGAAGACTGCCGCTCATGAGTGATTCCACCACCGCACCCTCCCCGGTCGTCCTGGAGGCGTGGTTCGACCTCCAGTGCCCGGACTGCTTCCAGGCCCTCGACGACCTCCAGGCGCTGCGCGCGAAGTACGGCGACCGCCTCGACGTGCAGCTGCGCCACTTCCCGCTCGCCAAGAACAAGCACGCCTACGCCGCCGCCCAGGCCGCCGAGGAGGCGGTCGACCAGGGACGGGGCTGGGCCTACGCCGAGGCGCTGCTGGCCCGGACCGCCGACCTGGCCGACCGGGGCGAGCCGGTGCTCCTGGAGGTCGCGGCCGGACTCGGCCTGGACGCCGAGGAGTTCGACACCGCGCTGATCGACGGCCGCCACCTGCTCACGGTCGACGCCGACCAAGCCGAGGGCCAGGCCCTCAAGGTCACCGGCACCCCGACCTACGTCATCGGCGGGGAGCGCCTGGACGGCGGCAAGAGCCAGGAGGGTCTGCGCGCCCGGATCGAGGAGATCGCCGACCGCCTCCTGGCCGGCTGACCTCCGCCCGGTCCGGGGAGCCCGGCGCCGGGCCCTCAGAGCAGCGGCTTGGAGCTGTTGACGTGGGTGGTCCGGTAGCCGAGCGACTCGTACAGGCGGATCGCCGGGGTGTTGCCCGCGAAGACGTGCAGTCCGAGCAGGGTCTCCCCGGCCTCCCGCGTCACGCGCTCGGCGAGCAGCATCAGCGCCCGGCCGTAGCCCTTGCCGCGGTGCTCCGCGGCGACCTCGACGTCGTACACGTACCCGGCGCTCACGCCCGGCTCCAGCTCCCGCACGCCGGTCCAGACGTGGCCGACGACCCGTCCGCCGGCGACGGCGACCTGGATCGCCGTGCCGGGACCGGCGAGCCCCTCGGGCAGCAGCTCGCGGTGGCTGGCCTCCGCCTTGGCGCGGGCCCGGTCCTCGGGGACGCCCCGGTCGATCCAGCTCTGCGCGAAGGCGTCCCTGGCCCGTGCCTCCCAGACCGCGAACTCCTCCTCGGTCATGGGCCGCGCCTCGACGCCGGGCGGCGGCGCGGGCGTCCCGCCGGTGAGCTCCTTGAGCATGTTCCGGCTGCGCTCCGCGTAGCCGAGCGCGCGGGCCAGGGCGAGGGCGGCGGCCGCCTCGGCGGGCACCGATATCGACACGTCCGCGCAGCCCCAGCCGCGCAGCACCTCCTCGGCGGCAAGCGCGGCCACCGTGCCCCGGCCGCGGCCCCGGTCCGGCTCGTCGACCCGGAGCCGTTCGACCAGCCCCGCCGCGCCTCCGAAGTTCGGATCGGTGGCGACGCGGACGGAACCGACCCGGCGGCTGTTCACGCAGATGTCGTAGGTGCGCGAACGGCCGCCGTCGGCGGAGTGCTGAAGCGGCTCGGACGGCCGCAGGGTGGTGGTCATCAGGGGTGTTCTACCCGCCCGGAGGGCTTCCGTCATCCGGATTCAGCCGAGCTCGGGGTCCCGGTCCGCGGCGGCCCGCTCCTCGAAGATCCGCATGGCCTTGGCGGTCACCGGGCCGGGGGCGCCGGCGAGTTCGCGCCCGTCGACCCGGTGGACGGCCTGGACGTCCCGCAGGGTGGAGGTGAGGAAGACCTCCTCGGCGGTCTCCAGGACGTCGAGCGGCAGGTCGGTCTCGACGGCGCCGGTCCACCGGGCGGCCAGCGCGCGGGTGATGCCGGCGAGGCAGCCGGAGGAGACGGGCGGGGTGTGGATCCGGCCGTCGAGCACGACGAAGACGTTGGAGCCGGTGCCCTCGCAGAGCTGTCCGACGGTGTTGCCGAACAGGGCCTCGGTGGCACCGGCCTCCTTCGCCCGGGCGAGGGCGACGACGTTCTCCGCGTACGAGGTGGTCTTCAGGCCCGTGAGGGCGCCGCGCTCGTTGCGGGTCCAGGGGACGGTGACCACGGCGGTGGTGTCGGGGCGGCGGGAGGTCCCGCCGACGGCGACGACGAGGCCGGGGCCGGCGTCGCCGCGCTCCGAACCGAGCGGGGAGAGGCCGCCGGTGTAGGTGATCCGGAGCCGGCCGAGCTCCAGCGGGTTGGCCTCCAGGACGGCGGCGCAGGCCCGGCGGACCTCGTCGAGGTCGGGGTCGGGCAGGCCGAGGCCGCGGGCGGACCGGGTCAGCCGCTCCAGGTGCAGGGTGAGCGCAAACGTTTCGCCGCGCTCGGCCTTGACCGTCTCGAAGATGCCGTCGCCGACGGTCAGTCCGTGGTCCAGGACGGAGACCCGGGCGGTCTCCTCGTCGTGCAGCCCGCCGTTGACCCAGATCTTCATCGAGAGATGGCCTTTCCGCTCGCCCCCGCGACGTCGGTGTCCGGGGCGCCTGACTCGTAGGCGCCCGACGCTATCGCGACCAACCGGGCGGCCTTCAGCTCGGTCTCCTCCCACTCCCGCTCGGGGTCGGAGCCCCAGGTGATCCCGGCGCCGGTGCCGAAGCGCAGGACGCCCTGCGGGCGGTCGATCCAGAAGGTGCGGATGCCGACGGCCAGCTCGCCGTGGCCGCTGTCGGCGTCCACCCAGCCGACGCCCCCGCAGTAGGGGCCGCGGGGCGCGGTCTCCAGGGCCTCGATGATGCGCAGGGCGCTGGACTTGGGGGCGCCGGTGACGGAGCCGGGCGGGAAGGTGGCGGCGAGCAGCCCGGGCCAGCCCTCGTCCTCGCGCAGCACCCCGCTGACGGTGGAGACGAGGTGGACGAGGCCGGGGTGCTCCTCCAGCTCGCAGAGGGCGGGGACGGCGACGGAGCCGGTCTCGCAGACGCGGCCGAGGTCGTTGCGGACCAGGTCCACGATCATCACGTTCTCGGCGTGGTCCTTGGGCAGCAGGTCCGCGGCGGTCCGGCCGGTCCCCTTGATGGGGCCGGAGGAGACCCGGTCGCCCTCGCGCCGGAGGTACAGCTCGGGCGAGGCGGTGGCGATCTCCACGCCGTGCGCGGGCAGCCGGATCGTGCCCGCGTACGGGGCGGGGTTGCCGGCCGCGAGCAGCGCGGTGAGGGCGTCCACGTCGGCCGCGGCCGGGTCGGGCAGCGGCGCGCTCATCACCCGGCAGAGGTTCGCCTGGTAGACCTCGCCGCGCGCGATGTGCCCGCGTATCCGGCGCACGCCCGCGGTGTACGCGGCGCGGTCGAGCGACGACGTCCAGTCGCCGGGCCGGGGGCCGACCCACGCGCCGGGGACGGCGGGGGGCACCGGCGCCTTGCGGACGTCTCCGAAGCGGGCGCAGGTGAGCCGGCCCTCGAAGTCGGCGCAGACGGCCCAGAAGCCGGTGGAGTCCAGGGCCCCGGGATCATGGGTGACGTCCCGGAGGTCGGTCGCGACGAGGCCGCCGAAGCGGGCCAGGGGAGCAAGGTCGTACACGCAACGAGTCTAGGTCGGGTCGCCGGGGAACACGGGGCGCGCGGGCGGCGGGGGCTCCGCGCGACCTCGGGGACACGGCGGGTGAACGCCGTTCGAAGCCTCCGGGAGCCCGCGCCGGGCGTGACGAAGGGCGCGCAGGTCAGCACGCTGCGGAAACGCGTTTTTGTGCTGGCCCGGGAATCCGCTAGAGTTCAACACGTCGCCGGGACGCGCAAGCGGGCCGGAACCGACAAGCGGACGTGGCTCAGTTGGTAGAGCATCACCTTGCCAAGGTGAGGGTCGCGAGTTCGAATCTCGTCGTCCGCTCGATGTGGGGGATCTTCCCGAACCCCCGTATTCACTCCTGGTGGAGTGGCCGAGAGGCGAGGCAACGGCCTGCAAAGCCGTCTACACGGGTTCAAATCCCGTCTCCACCTCCAAGGACGATTAGCTCAGCGGGAGAGCGCTTCCCTGACACGGAAGAGGTCACTGGTTCAATCCCAGTATCGTCCACTGGACCTTCGGGTCCCGGATCTCCGGATCCTCCGCGCGATTAGCTCAGCGGGAGAGCGCTTCCCTGACACGGAAGAGGTCACTGGTTCAATCCCAGTATCGCGCACCACATCCCCCGCGCCCCCGGGTGCGACCCGCGCGATTAGCTCAGCGGGAGAGCGCTTCCCTGACACGGAAGAGGTCACTGGTTCAATCCCAGTATCGCGCACCACAACTCCCGCACCTCCGGGTGCGACCCGCGCGATTAGCTCAGCGGGAGAGCGCTTCCCTGACACGGAAGAGGTCACTGGTTCAATCCCAGTATCGCGCACAGGACGACGAAGCCCCTGGCCGCATCCGCGGCCGGGGGCTTCGTCGTCGTGCCGGACGGACCGGCGCGCACCCCGGCCGGGCCCGCACGCGGCGGACCCGGCCGGAAGGGCTCAAGAGGAGAAGAGCATCCGGCCGAAGCCGCGCTGCCGGTAGTGACCGCCGTGGTGGCCGCCGTGCGGGGCGCCCCAGGCGGGCGCGGCCGGGGCGGCCTGGGCCGGGTAGGCGGCCGGCGGGGCGGGCGGGGCCTGCGGGGCCTGCCACTGGGACTCCAGGCGGGTCAGGGCCTCCAGCTCGCCGTAGTCCAGGAAGATCCCGCGGCAGCCGCTGCACTGCTCGATCTGGACGCCGTTGCGGTTGTACGTGTGCATGGCCGCGTGGCACTTGGGACACTGCATGCTCGGCTCAACTCCCCTGCTCGCCGTTCGAATACTGGGTTCAGCTTAAGAGGACGCGGCGGGGGCGGGGGCGGTTCGGGAAAGCGTGATCCGGGCGCAGGTGTCGATCATCACTGCCTCGACCTCGTCCACCGCGCGTCCCTCCGCCGTGGACTTGGCGAGCGCGAGGGCCGCGGTCTGCACGGTCAGGGCGCGGGCGGGCAGGTCGAGACGGGCCCAGGGATCGGCGCCGGTGGCCGGGCCGCCCTCCTCCTCGTACGCGCCGAGGAAACGGGCCCACACCTCCGCGGGGAGCAGCCCGGCGGCGAACCAGGCGGCGGGGCGGGCCAGGTCCCAGGCGGGGTCGCCGAGTCCGGCGTCGTCGACGTCGATGAGCCGCCACGCGCCGCGGAAGTCCCGGACGAGCTGGCCGAGGTGGAAGTCGCCGTGACACAGGTACGCGCGCGTGCCGCCGCCCTCCCCGCCTGAGCCGGAGCCGGCGTCGGTGACGGTGCGCCAGGCCGCGAGGACGGTGGCCGCCGCCGGGTGGCCGGGCGCGGTACGGAGCATCCGCTCGACGGCGAGGGCCGCCTTCGCGGGGGCGCGCATCGCGGGCAGGGCGGGGTCCGCCGGGGGCGGGGTGCGGTGGAGCCGGGCGAGCAGCCGGGCCGCCTCCTCCCAGGGGGCGGTGTCCGGGTCGCCCGGGTCGACCGGCGGCCCGTACGGCCAGAGCGTCACGGGCCGTCCCGCGACGGGCCCGGGGCGCGGGCCCGGCACCGGAGGGAGGAGGATCCCGTCGAGTTCCGGGCGGCCGGCGAGGGCGAGACGGGCCGCGTGCGGGGCGTCCTCGGTCCCGGGCGCGTGCGCCTTGGCGACGAGCCCGCCGTGCCGCACGACGGCCCCGTCCTCCCGGTCCGCGAGGATCCGGACCGTCTCCGGCCCGCACCCGCAGGCCCCCTCGCCGTGCACGGCCCCGCGGGCCATCAGGGCGAGCGCCCCCAACACGTCACCGGTGGTCTGCGCGAGGTCCATCCGGCGAGCGTACGCGGCGCGGGGCGGGGGCCGGCACCGGGTGCGGGCACGCGGAGGGGCCGGTCGGCTCCCCGGCCGACCGGCCCCTGCGCTGTCGTCCGCCGCACCCCCGTCCCCACGGGGCTGTCGGCCGATGTCCCCGACCCGGGCCGCTCTCCCGGGTCCGGGGCGCCGCTCAGCGCCCCAGCATCACGCCCACGGACGACGCCTGTGTGACCACCGCTTCCCAGCCGCCGAAGACGACCACGAGCAGGGCCGCGAGGGGGAGGACCATGGCGGTGGCCACCAGGGGGTGACGGCGTCCCGCGGGGCGGGGGGTCGGCCGGTGTGCCGTGTGGGCCATGGTCCTCTCCTGTCGCTTCTCGTTGTTCCGGATTCCGGTGCGGTGGGCGCGTGTTCCTCGGGGGACGAGAGCCGCGCCCACCGCATGACCTCAACACTAGGGAGCGGGAGGGCCGGGGGCGTCATGCCCGCGTACCGGCTTTCGGGCCTACGGGAGGATGACGCCGCTCCCCCTGGCGTACTCCCCTGGGTGGAGACGGGGGCGCGCGCCTGGGGGTCTTCCCGGAGGGGGCGCGCCCCGCGTGACATGGGTCACGTGCGGCGGGGAGCGGGGCGGGCCGGGGCGCGCGGAGCGGGTCCCGTGAGGGGCGCGGGGCGGCGGGAGTTGTCCGGGACCCTTGTCAAGTGCTCTGGACGGCAAGGGGTGTTGGCGGGGAGAGTCGGTGCGGCACGGATCGCCGTCCCCCTCAGCACTGACAATCGATGCCGGGGGGAGGGCGCGGCCTATGAGCACGTGGGGGCGGCACTACGTAAGCTGTGCCACGTCGAACGGACGAGGGGACGGACATGGCGATGATGCGGCTCCGGCGCGAGGACCCGCGGATCGTCGGGGCGTTCCGGCTCCACCGCAGGCTGGGCGCCGGAGGGATGGGGGTCGTGTACCTCGGCTCCGACCGCCGCGGCCAGCGGGTGGCGCTGAAGGTGATCCGGCCCGATCTGGCCGAGGACCAGGAGTTCCGGTCGCGGTTCGCCCGCGAGGTGTCGGCGGCCCGGCGGATCCGGGGCGGCTGCACCGCCCGGCTGGTCGCCGCCGACCTGGACGCCGAGCGGCCCTGGTTCGCCACCCAGTACGTGCCCGGCCCCTCGCTGCACGACCGCGTCGCCGAGGAGGGCCCGCTGCGCGCCGCCGACGTGGCGTCGATCGGTGCGGCGCTGTCCGAGGGCCTAGTCGCCGTCCACGAGGCCGGGGTCGTGCACCGGGACCTGAAGCCGTCGAACATCCTGCTCTCCCCCAAGGGCCCCCGCATCATCGACTTCGGGATCGCCTGGGCCACCGGCGCCAGCACCCTCACCCACGTCGGCACCGCGGTCGGCTCCCCCGGCTTCCTCGCGCCCGAGCAGGTGCGGGGCGCCGCCGTCACCCCGGCGACGGACGTCTTCTCGCTCGGCGCCACCCTCGCGTACGCCTCGATGGGCGACTCCCCCTTCGGGCACGGCAGTTCCGAGGTCATGCTCTACCGCGTGGTGCACGAGGAGGCACAGCTCCAGGGCGTGCCGGACGCGCTGGCTCCCCTGGTCCGGGCCTGTCTGGCGAAGGACCCGGAGGACCGGCCCAGCACCCTCCAGCTGTCGATGCGGCTCAAGGAGATCGCGGCCCGCGAGGCGCAGGGGCTGCCGTCCGCCCGCCCGCCGGCCCCCCGCGAGCGGATGGAGGAGCGCGGCACGCTGCGGCCGACCGAGCGGTACACGGAGCGGGACGCGCCGGGCCGCGAGCCGGAGCGCGCGGCGGCCAGGGGGCGCGGTGCCGGGCCGTCCTCGCGCCCCTCGGCGCCGGCCCGTACCGGTGGCTCCCGCAACCCCCAGTCCCGGGCCGGGACCCGTCCGGGGGCCCGCTCGACGTCCACCGGACGCCGCCCGGCCAATCCCCGGCTGCTGCGCCAGCGGCTCGTCGTCTTCGTGGTGGTCACCCTGGTGGTGGCGCTGGGCATCGCCGCCGCCCAGGCCCTCCAGGGCTGATCCGGGGCGGTCACGCCTCGGGGCGGCCCGCCGTGACGGCGTAGAAGGCGACGGCCGCGGCCGCGCCCACGTTGAGCGAGTCGACGCCGTGGGCCATCGGGATGCGCACCCACTCGTCGGCCGCGCGCAGCGCCTGGGTGGAGAGGCCGTCGCCCTCCGCGCCGAGCATCAGGGCGACCCGGTCCAGCCGGTGCGGGGCGGCCTCGTCCATGGAGGTGGCCTTCTCGGCCGGGGTGAGGGCGAGGAGCTTGAAGCCCGCCTCCCGCACCGCCTCCAGACCGCGCGGCCAGGTGTCCAGGCGGGCGTACGGCACGGAGAAGACGGCGCCCATGGAGACCTTCACCGAGCGGCGGTAGAGCGGGTCGGCGCAGTCCGGGGAGAGCAGGACGGCGTCCATGCCGAGGGCGGCGGCGCTGCGGAAGATGGCGCCGATGTTGGTGTGGTCGTTGACCGACTCCATGACCGCCACCCGGCGGGCGCCGGCGAGGAGTTCGGCGGCCTCGGGGAGCGGCTTGCGCTGCATGGAGGCGAGGGCGCCGCGGTGCACGTGGTAGCCGGTGACGCGTTCGGCGAGGTCGGGCTGGATCGCGTACACCGGGGCGGGGACCTCGTCGATGACGTCGCGCATGACGTCGACCCACTTGGCGGAGAGCAGCATCGACCGCATCTCGTAACCGGCCTGCCTGGCGCGGCGGATGACCTTCTCGCCCTCCGCGATGAACAGTCCTTCGGCGGGTTCGCGCCGGCGGCGCAGCTCGACGTCGGTCAGGCCGGTGTAGTCGTGGAGGCGGGGGTCGTCGGGGTCGGTGATCGTGATGAGTTCGGCCACGGGGTGATACTGCCTTGTCCGGGGAGTGGTGCCAATGCGTGGGACGGGCGGCGGTCGCCGCCCGTCCTCCTGCGGGTGGGTGCGGGGCGTCAGCGGGTGAGCTTGTCGGGGCCCTCCGCGACCACCGGGCCGATGACGATGACGGCCGGCGGACGGACCTCCTCCGCCTTGACGACCTCGGCGACGGTGGCGAGGGTGGCGTCCACCCGGCGCTGGGTCGCGGTGGTGCCCTCCTGGACGAGGGCGAGCGGGGTGTCGGGGGCCTTGCCGTGGGCTACCAGCGCCTCGGCGATCTTGCCTATCTTGTCGACGCCCATGAGGATCACCAGGGTGCCGGTGAGCTTGGCGAGCGAGGCCCAGTCGACGAGCGAGCGCGGGTCGTCGGGGGCGACGTGGCCGCTGACCACGGTGAACTCGTGGGCGATCCCCCGGTGGGTGACCGGGATGCCTGCGGCGCCGGGGACCGAGATGGAGCTGGAGATGCCGGGCACGACGGTGCAGGCGATGCCCTCGGCGGCGAGCGCCTGCGCCTCCTCCATGCCCCGGCCGAAGACGAAGGGGTCGCCGCCCTTGAGGCGGACGACGGACTTCCCGGCCTTGGCGTGCTCGATCAGCGCGTTGTTGATGGCCTCCTGGGCCATGTAGCGGCCGTACGGGATCTTCGCCGCGTCGATCACCTCGACGTGCGGCGGCAGTTCGTCCAGGAGGTCGCGGGGGCCGAGCCGGTCGGCGATGACGACGTCGGCCTCGGCGAGCAGCCGGCGGCCGCGGACCGTGATGAGGTCGGGGTCGCCGGGACCGCCGCCGACGAGGGCGACGAAGGGGACGCGGGCGCGCTGCGCGGGCGCGGCGAGCGAGCCGTCGCGCAGGCCCTCCAGGATCGCGTCCCGGACGGCGGCCGAGCGGCGCGGGTCGTGGCCGGTGAGGACGGCGACGGTGACGCCGTCGCCGCGGCCGGTGGCCGGGGTCCAGGCGGTGGCGGCCTCGGCGTCGTCGGAGCGGACGCACCAGACGCGGGCGCGCTCGGCCTCGGCGGAGGCGGCGGCGTTGGCGGCGGGGTCGGTGGTGGCGACGAGCGCGTACCAGGCGTCGGCCAGGTCGCCGTCCTCGTAGCGGCGGCGGACCCAGGTGAGCTCCCCGGTCTCGGCCATGGCCTCCACGGAGGGGGTGGCGGAGGGGGAGATCAGCGTGATGTCGGCGCCGGCGGCGATGAGGGCGGGCAGGCGGCGCTGGGCGACCGTGCCGCCGCCGAGGACGACGACGCGCCGGCCGGCGAGGCGGAGGCCGACGGGATAGGCGGGGTGCTCGGCGTGCTGGGCCATGTGCGGGCGGCTCCTCGGACGGGGCTGGGGCCTGGCCGACCATGCGCGTCGGATCAGGCCGGGTCGTTCGGTGCGTGCGATCGGCGTGCGGCGGAGGCGCCCTCGTAGCGGAACTACTCGGGCGATTCTGCCGTGCGGCGAGCGTGCGTGCCGGGCGGGCCGGACCCGACGGGGATGGTCGGGCAGGCCCTGGGCGGCCGCTGCGGCGGTGAAGCGGCTGGTGGGCGGGCGTTCGGCCCGGACACCACGATATCGGTGAGCCGGCGTGGGCACCCTGTGACCCTCGTCCCTGGGCGGGGTCGGGAGGGCACGCGGGCATGGCGCGGCCCCGGTGCCGCCGCCCTCGGGAGCGGCGGCACCGGGGCCGTACGGGCTACTTCTCCGTCACGCCCGCGGAGTCGAAGGTCGCGACCTCGTGCATGGCGCGGGCCGCGCTCTGCACCAGCGGGAGGGCCAGCAGGGCGCCGGTGCCCTCGCCGAGGGCCAGGTCCAGGTCGACCAGCGGGCGCAGGCCCAGCTTGTTCAGCGCGGCCACGTGGCCGGGCTCGGCGCTGCGGTGGCCCGCGATGCAGGCGGCCAGCGACTCGGGGGCGATGGCGCGGGCGACCAGGGCGGCCGCGCCGGTGGAGACGCCGTCGAGGATCACCGGGGTGCGCAGCGAGGCGGCGCCCAGGATGAAGCCGACGAGGGCCGCGTGCTCCAGGCCGCCGATCTGCGACAGGACGCCGATCGGGTCCTGCGGGTCCGGCTTGTGCAGCTCGATGGCGCGGCGGACGACGTCGACCTTGCGGGCGTGGGTCTCGTCGTTGATGCCGGTGCCGCGGCCGGTGACCTCGGCCGGGTCGACGCCGGTGAAGACGGAGATGAGCGCGGCGGACGCGGTGGTGTTCGCGATGCCCATCTCACCGGTGAGGAGCGCCTTGTTCCCGGCCGCGACCAGGTCGCGGGCGGTCTCGATGCCGACCTCGATCGCCGCGACGGTCTCCTCGCGGGTCATCGCGAGGCCGGTGGTGAAGTCGCCCGAGCCGGCGCGGACCTTGCGGGGCAGCAGGCCGGGGGTGGCGGGCAGTTCGGTGGCGACGCCCACGTCGATGACGCAGACCTCGGCGCCGACCTGGTTGGCGAAGGCGTTGCAGACCGCTCCCCCGCCGAGGAAGTTGGCCACCATCTGGCCGGTGACCTCCTGCGGCCAGGGGGTGACGCCCTGGGCGTGCACGCCGTGGTCGCCGGCGAAGATGGCGACGGCGGCGGGCTCCGGGATCGGCGGCGGGCAGGCCCGGGAGAGGCCGCAGAGCTGCGCGGAGATGATCTCCAGCATGCCGAGCGCGCCGGCCGGCTTGGTCATCCGCTTCTGCCGCTCCCACGCCTCGCCGAGCGCCTTGGCGTCGAGCGGGCGGATGGAGGCGACGGTCTCCTGGAGCAGGTCGTGCGGCTCCTCGCCGGGCAGGGCGCGGCGGCCGTAGGTCTCCTCGTGGACGACCCAGGCGAGCGGGCGGCGCTTGGACCAGCCCGCCTGCATCAGCTCGGGCTCGTCCGGGAACTCGTCGACGTAGCCGACGCAGAGGTACGCGACGACCTCCAGGTGCTCGGGCAGGCCGAGGGCGCGGACCATCTCGCGCTCGTCGAAGAAGCTGACCCAGCCGACGCCGAGGCCCTCGGCGCGGGCGGCGAGCCACAGGTTCTCGACGGCGAGGGCCGAGGAGTAGGGGGCCATCTGCGGCTGCGTGTAGCGGCCGAGGGTGTGCCGCCCGCCCCGGGTGGGGTCGGCGGTCACCACGATGTTGACCGGGGTGTCGAGGATGGCCTCGATCTTCAGTTCCTTGAACTGCTTCGCGCGGGCCTTCGGCAGCGACTTGGCGTACGCCTCGCGCTGCCGCTGGGCCAGCTCGTGCATGCTCTGCCGGGTCTCGGCGGAGCGGATGACGACGAAGTCCCAGGGCTGCGAGTGGCCGACGCTGGGGGCCGTGTGGGCGGCCTCCAGGACGCGGAGCAGCACCTCGTGCGGGATCGGGTCGGAGCGGAAGCCGTTGCGGATGTCGCGGCGCTCGCGCATCACGCGCAGCACCGCCTCGCGCTCGGCGTCGTCGTAGCCGGGGGCCGCCGGGCGGGGCTCGGCCTCCTCCTCGGCCTCGGCGGCGTCCTCGGCGACGACCGGGATCTCCTCGGCCACGGCCACGACGGGGGCCTCGGCGGGCACCTCGGCGGCGGCGTCGGCGAACGCCTCGACGGGGGCCGGGGCGATGGGCTCGGTCTGCTCGGTCTGCTCCGCGACGGGCTCGGCCTGCTCGGCCTCGGCCGGGGGGGCCTCGGGCGCGGCCTCGGCTTCGGCGGCGGCTTCCGGCTCGGCTTCGGCGGCGACGGGCTCGGCGGGGGCCTCCGCAGCGACGGGCGTCTCGGCCGCGACGGCCACCGGCTGGGGCTCGACGACCGGCTCCACGGGCTGCTCGGCGGGCTGCTCGGCGGGCTGCTCGGCGGCAGGGGCCTCCTCGGCCGGGGCCTCGGCCTCGGGCTCCGCCGGTACGTCGGCGGGCGCGGCGGTCTCCAGGGCCTCGGCGACGGGCTCCTGGGCGACCGCCTCCTCGGCGACGGGCTCCTCGACGACCGGTTCCTGGGCGGCGGGCTCCTGGGCGACGGGCTCCTGGACGGTCGGGGCTTCGGAGGGCTGCTCCGGGGCGGCCTCCGCCTCCGGGGTCTCCGCGACCGGGGCTTCCGCGACCGGGGCCTCCGCCTCCGGGGCCTCCTCGGCCTGGAGTCCGGTCTCCGGGGCCTCGGCGGGCCGCTCGGCCACGGGTGCCTCGACGGGCGCGGCGGCCTCCGCCTCGGGGGCCACCGGCTCGGCGGACGGCTGCCCGGCGTCCGGGGCGGCCTCCGCGGCGGGTTCGCCCTCGCGCGGCGCGGGGACGAGGGCCTCGGGCGCGGGGATCTCGGTGCCGGCCGGCGGCGTCGGGGCGGGCTGCGCGGCGGTCGGGACGGAGCCCTCGACCTGCACGAACTGCCCGCTCTGCGGGACGACCGTTTCTGCGGGGGCCCCGGCGGGCGCCGGGGGCTCCTGCGGCTGCGCGGCCCACGGCTCGGCGCCCTGCGGGGCCGTCTGCTGGTCCTGCGCGATGTCGAAGTACTCGGGCCCGGTGGTGGGCGGTCCGGGGTTGCGCACGGGCACGGGCGCGGGGCCCGTGGCCACCAGGGGCTCGGGGGCGGGCGCCGGGACCTGCGGGGCGGCGGACACCGGCGCGGCCGGGCCCCGGTCGGCGAGCGAGCGCACGACCCCGCCCGTCTCGGGCACGGGCGGGCCCATGTGGAGCGGGCGGCGCGAGGGGGCCGCCTGCGGCGCGGCCGGCGCCGTGCGGACCCCGCCGAGGTCGACGGAGCCGGAATCGCGGCCCGCGGCCTCGTGGGCGCCGGTGTCGAGGATGCCGGGCTCGTAGCCGTGGGCGGTGGCGACGGGCTCCTGCGGGGCGGCCGGGGCGACGTGGACGCCGTGCGCCGGGGTGCCGAGCGGCGGCTGCGGGGCGAGCGGCACGCCCTGCGGCGGGGTGGCGCCGGGGATCGGGACGCCGTGCGCCGGGGTGGCCGGGGCGGTGAGCCGGTCGGCGAGGACGAGGCCGTCCGGGAGCGGGCCGGTGAGGGGGTCCGGCAGGGGCCCGGTGAGCGGGTCCGGCAGCGGGTCGGTGAGCGGGTCGCCCATCGGGACCGCCTGCGGCACGGCGCCCTCGGGGCCGCCCTGCGCCGGGACCGCGGGCGGGGCGGGGACGGCGACCGGTGGGGCGGGCACGATGCCCGGGGCCTGCTCGCTCCAGGCGCCCTGGGCGCCCGGCATCAGGAGCATGTCGTCGTCCTCGGGGAGCTGCCCGGGGGTGGGGCCGGAGGGGTCCAGGTAGGTGTACGCGCCCGGAGCGGGGATGCCCGGCTGCTCGACCATGCCTGCGTTCTCCGGCAGCCCCTCGCCCGGGACCTGGCCGGTGTCCGTCATGCGTACCCCTCGCCCATCGTTGTGTTCGTTCAGAGCTGCGCCCGTCAACGAGAACGAGCGCGTGCGCCGCGCGGCACGGAGGCGCGCCGACACCCATGCATTGTCGCGGCCCGCGGCCATCGTGGCAGGCGGATCCGCCACGGTGCGCTGTGGACTGCGCCACGTCGCGCGGTCCCCCCGGTGTCCCGCGCGCCGGTGACCACCGAGAACGGGTCAAGACGGTCATCGATTCGGGACATTGACGAACAACCTGCCGAACATCCCCGCGCGGTACAACAATCGGCCAGCCTACCTGCCCCGGCGCGCGGCCGGGGTCAGGGGGCGCCGGTGGTCCGGCGGCCCGTGAGCAGGAAGACGACGGAGCGTTCGCGCTCGGACCAGTCGGCGGGATCGAGGCCGACGGTCTGCAGGAGGAGGGTCTCGACGGCGTAGCCGCCGGCGGTGAGGGCGGTGCCGATCGCCTCGGCCTCGTCGCGGGTGGTGGCGTGGGCGGCGATCCGTTCGGGCCGGCGGTCGGCGCAGGCGGTGACGACGGGGACGCCGCCGGCCCCGACCCGTACGACGTCCGGCTCGGGGAGGCTCTCCAGGACGTGCGGGGCGCGGCCGGTGACGGTCTGCAGGAGGACGCCGTGGCGGCGGGCGGCGGCCTCGGTGCGGGCGCGGGCGGCGGGGTCCGCGTCGACGGCGATGACGGCGGCGCCGAAGCGGGCGGCCTCGACGGCGAAGGTCCCGCCGGCGCTGCCGACGTCCCAGACGAGGTCGCCGGCGCGGGGGCCGAGGCGGGCGAGCTGGACGGCGCGCAGGGTGGGGTCGTGGCCGATGCCGGGGAGCTCCCCGGGCTCCGGCTCCTCGGGCCGCCCGGCCCAGCCCCGTACGGCTCCGGCGGCCGGGTGGTGGCCCATCAGCCAGGGGGCGGCGGAGGCTCCGGTGCCGCCGGCGCTCCCGATGACGAGGACGACGTTGGGGTCGCGCCAAGTGTGGTCGGCGGCCTTGTCGGAGGTGAGGACGGAGACCTGTTCGCGGGAGGTGCCGAGCTGCTCGCAGACGACGAAGGTGCGGTGGACGCCGTCGAGGAGGAGGGCGAGTTCGGCGGGGCCCGCGCCCGGGGAGGTGAGGACGGCGACCTTGGGGTGGGCGCGGCAGACGTTGACGGCGCGGCGCAGGGTCTTCTCGTGGGCGACGACGACGTGGGCGTCGTCCCAGGGCATGCCGGCCCGGGCGAAGGCGGCGGCGACCGAGGAGACGGCGGGGACGACCTCGACCTCCAGGCCGTGCTCGGGGGCGCGCAGGGTGCGGACGACGCCGAAGAAGCCGGGGTCGCCGTCGGCGAGGACCACGGCGGTGCCGCGGTGGCCGGCGATCCGGCGGGCGGCGAGGCCGACGCTGCCGAGGCGGACGCGCTCGGCGCCGGGGGGTACTTCGGGGAGCGCCAGGTGGTGGGCGGCGCCGGCCACCAGGGTGGCGGCCGAGAGCGCGGACCGGGCCGCCGCGGTGAGGGGCGAGCCGTCCCAGCCGATCACCGTGACCCGGTCGGCCATCGCGTCTGTCTCCTGTGCTGTCGTCGCAGGTCGGGGGCGTGCCGAGCGTACCCCGGGTCGGCCCCCGGAATGCTCAGCTCCAGTCGGTGTAGGAGGAGTATCCGGCCTCGGCCATGTGGTCGGCGACGCCGTCGAGGTCCTCGGGGAGGAGGCCCCAGAGGATGAGGTCGGTGCGGATGTCGGTCCACTCGCCGCCCTCGGTGAGGCTGCGCGCTATCCAGGCGTTGCGCAGGACGCCCTCGCTGATGCACCCGATCTTCTGGGCGACCTGCTGGGAGGCGGTGTTGTCGGCGGCGGTGCGCAGCTGGAGCCGTTCGAAGCCGCGGTCGCGGAAGAGCCACTGGGCGGTGGCGAGGACGGACTCGGTGGCGTAGCCCTCGCCGCGGGCCCAGGGGGCGGTGACGTAGGCGGCCTCGGTGGCGCGGACCCTCCAGTCGGTGGAGTGGAGGTGGACGGTGCCGACCAGACGCTGGGTCAGGAACTCGGTGACGGCGAAGACGATGCCGCGGCCCTCGGTGCGCTCCGCAGGAGCGATCCTGCGGACCCAGTCCTCGGCGTGGGCGCGGGTGTAGGGGTGCGGCACCGAGGTCCAGGCGGTGACGAGTTCGTCGTTCATCATCTCGACGAAGGCGGGGATGTCGGCCTCTTCGTACGGGCGCAGCACCAGTCGCTCCGTGTTGATGGAGACGTCCGGGAAGGTGGTAGTCATGCGCAGCTCCATACGTGAAGACCGTGAAGGCACAGCATGCAGCATGGTGCGGCCGACGCGCATGCGCGGGGCGGCACGAGGCCCCGCGCGCCGGGCGGGGCGGGCGGGGCCTCGTGGTCAAGGACTGTGGCCGGGGCGTTACTTGGCGGCGCCGAAGGCGGGGATGACGGAGCCCTTGTAGGTGTCCTCGATGTACTTCTTCACCTCGGGCGAGTTGAGGAGCTTGGCGAGCTTCTCGACCCGGACGTCCTTCTCGTCGCCCTTCTTGACGGCGAGGATGTTGGCGTAGGGGTTGCCCTCGCCCTTCTCCAGGACCAGGGCGTCCTTCGCCGGGGACAGGTCGGCCTCGATCGCGTAGTTGCCGTTGATGACGGCGGCGTCGACGTCGTTCAGGGCGCGGGGCACGGTGGCGGCCTCCAGCTCCTTGAACTCCAGGCCCTTCTTGTCGGTGATGTCGGAGAGCTTGGCGTCGGTGCCGACGCCGTCCTTGAGGGTGATGAGGCCGTTGTCGGCGAGGAGGTGGAGCGCGCGGCCCTCGTTGGTGGTGTCGTTGGGGACGGCGACGGTCTGGCCGGCCTTGAGGTCCTTGAGGGACTTCACGGACTTGGAGTAGAGGCCGAGCGGCTCCAGGTGGACGTCGACCACGGGGACGATGGTGGTCTTGTTCTTCGCGTTGAAGTCGTCCAGGTAGGGCTTGTGCTGGAAGAAGTTGGCGTCGACCTGGCCGTTCTGGGTGGCGGTGTTCGGCAGGACGTAGTCCGTGAACTCCTTCACCTCCAGCTTGAGGCCCTCCTTGGCGGCCAGGTTGTCCTGGACGAACTTGAGGATGTCGGCGTGGGGCGTCGGGGACGCTGCGACGACGAGCGCCTTGTCGGCGGAGCCGGCCCCGTCCTTGTCGGAGGCCGGGTCCGAGGAGGTGCCGCAGGCGGTGAGGCCGAGGGCGAGGGCGGTGACGGAAGCGAAGCCGGCGGCGAGCTTGGTGTTCTTGCGCACGAAGAGTGCCTCTTTCATGTGGAGCGGTGGACGCCTGGACAACAAGTCCGGGCTCAGGGGGGGTGGTTCGGGGGCCGTCAGGCGGTGCGGCCGCGGCGGGCGAGGAGCCGTACGGCCCCGTCGCCGAGGAGCTGGACGATCGTGACGATGGCGACCAGGACGACGACGGTGACGAGCATGAAGGTGGTGTCGAAGCGCTGGTAGCCGTAGGTGACGGCCTTGGAGCCGAGGCCCTCGCCGCCGACCGCCCCGGCCATCGCGGAGTAGCCGATGAGCACGATGACGGTGGTGGTGACGGCGGCGACCAGCGAGGGCAGGGCCTGCGGGAGCAGCACCTTGCGGACGATGGTGGGGATGCCGCCGCCCATGGACTGGACGGCTTCGACGAGGCCGTGGTCGACCTCGCGGATCGCGGTCTCGACGAGGCGCGCGAAGAAGGGGATGGCGCCGATGGCGAGCGGCACGATCATCGCGGTCGGGCCGATGAAGGTGCCGACGACGAAGGTCGTGAAGGGGATCAGGGCGATCAGCAAGATGATGAACGGCAGCGAACGGCCGATGTTCACGATCGCACCGACGACCTTGTTGAGGGGCCGGTTCTGGAGCAGTCCGCCCTTGTCGGTGAGGACGAGGAGGATGCCGAGCGGGAGGCCGGCGGCGATGGTGACGACGGTGGCCCACAGGACCATGTAGAGGGTGTCGACCGTGCCCTGTTCGAGCAGGGGGCGCATCTCTTCCCAGGTCACTTGGCACTCTCCTTCACGAGCACGGGCTGCTGGGCGGGAACCGCGGGGGCGGCGGGGTCCTCGGGCTCCCGCGGGTCTTCGACGGGTTCGACCTGGAGGCCCCGCTCGCGCAGGAAGCCGATGGGGACGACGTTCTCCTCGTACCGTCCGGGCAGTTCGATCCGCATGCGGCCGATCTGCTTCCCGCCGACGGTGTCCATCGCGGCTCCGAGGATGGAGATGTCGACGTTGTACGTGCGGGAGAGCTGCGAGATCACCGGCTGGGTGGCGGCCTCGCCGTGGAAGGTGACGTCGACGACGGTGCGGTCGGCGGCGGTGGCGTGGCCGCTGACCGGGAACAGCTCGGCGGCCAGCTGGGAGCCGGGGGTGGCGAGGAGTTCCGCGACGGTGCCGGACTCGACGATCCGGCCCTTCCGCATGAGGGCGGCGGAGTCGCAGACGGTCTTGACGACGTCCATCTCGTGCGTGATGAGCAGGACGGTGAGGCCGAGCTGCCGGTTGAGGTCGCGCAGCAGCTGGAGGATCGAGCGGGTGGTCTCCGGGTCGAGGGCGCTGGTGGCCTCGTCGGAGAGGAGGACCTTGGGCTCGCCGGCGAGGGCGCGGGCGATGCCGACGCGCTGCTTCTGGCCGCCGGAGAGCTGGCCCGGGTAGTTCTTGGCCTTGTCGGCGAGGCCGACGAGGTCGAGGAGTTCGAGGGCGCGGCGGGAGCGCTCGGCGCCGGACACGCCGAGGATCTCCAGCGGGAGCTCGATGTTGTCCTTGACGGTGCGGGAGGACAGCAGGTTGAAGTGCTGGAAGACCATGCCGATGCTGCTGCGCGCCCGGCGGAGGTCCTTGCCGGCGCGGCGGCCCTTGCCGGCGAGGGCGGTGAGGTCGGTGCCGTCGACGGTCACGGTGCCGGAGGTGGGGCGCTCCAGGAGGTTGACGCAGCGGATCAGCGAGGACTTGCCGGCGCCGCTCTGGCCGATCACGCCGAAGACCTCGCCCTCGCGGACGTGGAGGTCGACGCCGTCCAGGGCGGTGACCTGGCGGCCGCGTGACTCGTAGACCTTGGTCAGGCCCGAAGTGGTGATCACAGGGGTTTCCGTCACTGTCGAGTGCGCGACGCGTGGGTCCGCCGTGCACGGGGCGTTCGTCGATCGGACAGGCAGGCGCACGGGAGCCGTCCGGCGGGGCCGGGGAGGCGGTGTGCGCGGGGCGGGCACGGTCCGCGCCGGGTGGCGGGCGGATCGGCTCGGCCGTCGGGGTCTCGCTTCGGGGCGCGAGGCTCAGGCGGGGGCCCTCAGATGGCGCACATTCGACACATGCGAAGAGCACCGGGCGTCTGGATCGCCTCGGTCGCAAGGATGCGGCTGCTCGTCGTGGTCATGGCTGCAAGTAAAGCATGCGCAGTCGCGAACGGAAGTCCCGTGTCCGCATTCCGGACGCTTCTGAGATGCGGAGCGGACGGCCTCGGCGGGCCTCCTCGCCCCCCACGGCCTGCGCCGGAGCCGGTCCCCGGGGGCCGCCCGGCGGAGCGGGGTGTGGCCAAGACCACGATCACGGCGGAGCCCGGGCGGGGGCGGCGCGGGTTCGGGCCGGTCGTGGCGGGGCCGAGGGCATCGGGCCATTCCGGCCGTAATACCCTCGGGCGCATGCTTGACGCCCTCACGGTCGCGGTCTCGGTGGCCGCGCTCGCCCTCGCCGCCTGGTGCGGCTTCGCCGCCTTCCGGGACCAGCCGACCAAGGACTGGCACTTCATCGGCATGGCCGTGGTGACCTTCCTGGTCCTGGCCCAGCTGGTCGTCGGCATCGTGCAGCTGGTGCGCGGCGAGAAGGCCGAGGAGGGGACGACGATCTTCGTCGCCTATCTGCTCGGCGCGCTGTGCGCGGTGCCGATCGCCGGTTTCATGTCGCTGGCCGAGCGCACCCGCTGGGGTTCGGCGACGGTGGCGGCGGGCGCGGTCGTGCTCGCCGTCCTGGAAGTGCGTCTCTTCGACATCTGGACGGTGGGCTGAGCATGACGGACACGAGGGAGACGGCGGAGCCGGCGAAGGGGCGGACCCGGCTGGTCACGGGCCCGGGCATGCTGCTGGTGTGGCTGTACGGCGTGATGTCGGTGGGCGCGGCCTCGCGCTCGGTGTACGAGATCAGCGCCAAGTTCGACGAGGCTCCGCTGGCGTACGCGCTCTCCGCGGTGGCCGCGGTCGTCTACGTGTTCATCACGTACACCCTGGTGCGGGGCGGCGAGACGGCCCGCAGGGCGGCGCTGGTGTGCTGCGCCGCCGAGCTCGCGGGCGTACTGGTCGTGGGGACGTGGACGCTGGTCGAGCCGTCCGCCTTCCCCGACTCCACGGTGTGGTCGGAGTTCGGCTACGGCTACGTCTTCATCCCGGTGCTGCTGCCGCTGAGCGGCATCTGGTGGCTGCGGCGGTCGCGTACCGCCTGAGCCCGGCCACGCGGGTCAGGCGGCCTTCTCCAGGGTGACGAGGGTGAGCCGGGGACCGGCCTCGCGGGTGCCGACCTGGGCGTAGCCCTTGGCGCGGTAGAGGCGGAGGTTGCCCTCGCTGCGGTGGCCGGTGAAGAGCTGGAAGCGCTTGGGCGCGGTGTCCGCCGCGGCGAAGTGGCGCTCGATGGCGTCGAGGAGCCGGCCGCCGATGCCGTGGCGGCGCATGCGGGGGTGGACGATGAGCTTGGCGATGTGCACCGTGCCGTCCTCGTCGGTGCGGGCGCGCACGGAGGCGACGACCTCGTCGCCGAGCCGGGCCACCAGGCAGTGGCCGTCGGCCAGCTCGGCCCGGACGGCGTCGAGCGGCTGGGTCAGCGGCTCGATGGACCAGTCGCCGTACAGCTCGGCCTCGCTCTGGTAGCAGAGGTACTGCAGCTTCAGGATCTGCTCCGCGTCGTGCGCGGCCGCCGCCGAGATGGTCACACTCAGGCCCATGTGTGCATGCCTCCCGCTCATCTGGTCACCGATCGGTACCCCGCACCCTTCCCCGTCGGCCGGGGGCGGGAACCTCTGCCGCGAGCATTCTGCGCAGGCATCCCAGGCAACGGGAACGCATCGGCCCCAGACTGCCTTGTGAGATACCCAACGTTCCTGCGATTTCCCGGTAGGTGGGGTCGGCGGGGTCGAGCATCGCGTCGAGGAGGCGGGGACAGCGGCCGGGCGTCCGGGTGACCGCGGCGCGCAGGGTGCGGCGGCGTTCGGCGGTGAGCGCGGAGCCCTCGGGCCCCGGGGGTTCGTGGCGTGCGTCCGGCGGGGCCTCCCCGTGGTACGGCCGCTCCCGGCCGCTGGTGCGGCGGGCCCGGCGGGCCTCGGCGCGGACGGCGCGGCGGAGCCAGTCGGCGGGGCGCTCGGGGGCGTCGTCGGCGCTGAGCCGTTCCAGGAGCCGCAGCCAGACGGCCTGTTCGAGGTCGCCGGGCTCGACTCCGGCGGCCGCGGCCTCGGCCCGCGATTCGGCGGCGAGCAGCGGGGTGAGGGCGGCGAGGAGGGTTTCCGGGGAGGTCATGACCGCCACGATGCGGCGGCGCGGGGGCGCGGTTGCGGCGCGGGCGGGGAACCACCCGGTCGGCGTACGGCGCCGACCGGGCGGCGGCCCGGGTCAGCGGGCGCGGAAGTCCTCGGCGGCCAGCAGGGCGGTGTCCGGGTTGTCGGAGAAGACGCCGTCGATGCCCGTCGCGAAGTACCGCTCCAGGGCGCCGAAGGCGTCTCCGTAGGCGGCCGGGTCGGTGCCCTCGCGGAAGTCGGCCGGCAGGAAGGCGTTCTCGTTGCGCTGGGTGTAGGGGTGGAGGATCAGGCCCTCGGCGTGGGCGTCCCGCACCAGGGTGGTCGGGGTGCCCAGCCGGCCGGCGGCGTCCTTGGGGATCACCAGGTCGAGGGTGGGGCCGATGCCCTGGGCGTACGAGGCGATCCAGCGCAGTCCGGCGGGGGTGACGAGGTCGGCGACGGTGCGCGGGTCGCCGGCCTCGGTGAAGTCCCAGGGGCGGGTGGCCGCGCCCGAGAGCAGGACCACGAGCGGGGAGTCGACCAGCTTCGACAGGCGCTGGACGCTGCTCGGCTCGAAGGACTGGAGGAAGACCGGGGAGTCCGCGCGGTGGCGGCCGTAGCGGCGGAGCAGCTTCGCCAGGCGCTCCTCCAGACCGAGGCCGATCGAGCGGAAGTACGAGGGGTGCTTGGTCTCGACGTGGAGCCAGATCTCGCGGCCCCGGCGCCGGCCCTCCTCCTCGGCCCAGCGCAGCACCTCCTCGAAGGTGGGGACGGTCCAGCGGCCGTCGTAGAGGGTGTTCTCCTGGCGGGTGCCGGGGATCCGCTCCTTGGCGCGCAGCGTCTTGAGCTCGGCGAGGGTGAAGTCCTCGGTGAACCAGCCGGTGTACGGGACGCCGTCGACCGACTTGGTGGTCCTGCGGGAGGCGAACTCGGGGTGGTCGGCGACGTCGGTGGTGCCGGTGATGTCGTTCTCGTGGCGGCAGACGAGGTGCCCGTCCTTGGTGGGGACGAGGTCCTGCTCGATGACGTGGGCGCCGAGGTCCAGGGCGTGCCGGTAGGAGCCGAGGGTGTGCTCGGGGCGGTAGCCGCTGGCGCCGCGGTGGGCGATGACGGTCGGCACGGGGAGCGAGCGGTAGCCGCGCCCGTGGCCGTGGCCCCGCCCGTGCGGGCGGCCGGTCCCGGCGGCCTGCGCGGTGCCCGTGCCGGCGGCCAGTGCGGCGGAGACGCCGAACGCGGCGGCGCCGGCCGCGCCGAGTACCGTACGGCGGTCCGGGGTCCGGGGTGCGCCCTGGGTCATGGAGGTCCTCCTGTGTGATGTCCCGCACCTGGCGGCGGGTGGACCCGACGGTAGGCAGGGCACCCCTACGGGCGGCAGACCTGGGCCGAACATGGCGGAAACACGCGTCAACACCGTGTATCCGTTCGGTGAACCCGATGTGCGCACGGCGGTGACCCGCGAGTATCGTCGCGTGCTGCACCGTCGGCTCCCGGGAGCCGCCCGCCCGACACCGGAGGAACCGTTGTCCCGTCACGCGATCGTCAAGGCCACCCTCGGTCCGATCCTGCGTCTGATGTTCCGCCCCCGTGTCGAGGGCGCCGAGAACGTCCCCGGGACCGGGCCGGTGATCCTCGCGGGCAACCACCTCACCTTCATCGACTCGATGATCATGCCGATCTGCCTGGACCGCCAGGTCTTCTTCATCGGCAAGGACGAGTACGTGACGGGCAAGGGCTTCAAGGGCCGGCTGATGGCCTGGTTCTTCACCAGCGTCGGCATGATCCCGGTGGACCGGGACGGCGGCCGCGGCGGTGTGGCGGCGCTGATGACGGGCCGCAGGGTGCTGGAGGAGGGGAAGATCTTCTCGATCTACCCGGAGGGCACCCGCTCCCCCGACGGCCGGCTCTACCGGGGGCGTACGGGCGTGGCCCGGCTGACGCTGATGACCGGCGCGCCGGTGGTGCCGTTCGCGGTGATCGGCACGGACAAGGCGCAGCCGACCGGCGCGGGCTTCCCGCGCCCGGTGCAGGTGACCGTCCGCTTCGGCGAGCCGCTGGAGTTCTCCCGCTACGAGGGCATGGACCGCGACCGGTACGTCCTGCGGGCGGTGACGGACTCGGTGATGGCGGAGGTCATGCGGCTGTCGGGCCAGGAGTACGTGGACATGTACGCCACGAAGGCGAAGGAGGCCGCGTAGCGGCGGCCGGTACGCGAAAGGGCGCCCCCGGGGCTTTCCGGGGGCGCCCTTTCGCGTGCCGCGGGCGCCGCGGGCGGGTCAGTGCCCGACGCCGTCCGCGAGCTTCTGGTCCTTGAGGAGGAACCAGGCGGCCACGGCGGTGGCGAGGAGGACGGCCGCGCCGGCGCCGGCGGCTATCCGCAGGCCGTCGACGAAGGCGTCCTGGGCGGCCGAGACCAGCTGGCCGGCCCGGGCCGGGTCGAGGGCCGAGGACGCCTCGACGGCGCCGCCGAGCGAGTCGTGGGCGGCCGCGGCGACGTCCGACGGGACGCCGGCGGGGGTGGTGAAGCCCCGGTAGACGCCGGTCACGATGGAGCCGAGGACGGCGATGCCGAGGGCGGCGCCGAGCTCGTACGCGGTCTCGGAGACGGCGGACGCGGATCCGGCCTGCTCCTTGGGGACGCTGGAGAGGATCACGTCGGCGGTGACGGTGAAGGCGAGGCCCGCGCCGATGCCGACGACGAGGAGGCTGGCGCCGAGGGCCGGGTAGCCGGTGGACCGGCCGATGGCGGTCAGGACCGCGAGGGCGAGACCGATGGCGGCGAGGCCGCCGGCGACGACCGAGCGGACCGAGAACCGCCGGGCGATCCGGCCGGCGAGCAGACCGGCCGTCACCGAGCCGACGGCGGCGGGGAGTTCGGCGAGACCGGCCTCCAGCGGGGCGCGGCCCTGGACCAGCTGGAAGAACTGGGACAGGAAGAACACCAGGCCGGCGAGGCCGAGGATGGTCAGCAGGTCGGCGAGGACGGCGCCGGAGAAGCCGCGGTTGCGGAAGAGGCGCATGTCCAGGAGCGGGGCCGGCAGGGTGAGCTGGCGGCGGACGAACCAGGCGAGGCCGCCCGCGCCGACGAGCGCGGCGACGGCCACGTCGAGGGTGGGGCCGTGCGAGGCCAGCTCCTTGACGGCGTAGACGACGCCGATCATGCCGACGAGGGATAGGGCGACGCTGGGGAGGTCCCAGGGGCCCGGGGCCGGGTTCTTCGACTCGGGGATCAGCTTGACGCCGATGACGACCAGGACGGCCATGACGGGCAGGTTGATGAGGAAGACCGAGCCCCACCAGAAGTGCTCCAGGAGGAAGCCTCCGACGACCGGGCCGACGGCGGCGCCGGCCGAGGCCATGGCGCCCCAGACGCCGATGGCGAGGCTGCGCTCGCGCGGGTCGTGGAAGAGGTTCCGGATGAGGGCCAGGGTGGACGGCATCAGGGTCGCGCCGGCGACGCCGAGCAGGGCGCGGGCGGCGATCATCATCTCGGGGCTGGACGCGTAGGCGTTCAGGACCGAGACGGCGCCGAACGCGGCGGCGCCGACGAGGAGCAGCCTCTTGCGGCCGATGCGGTCGCCGAGGCTGCCCATGGAGACCAGCAGGCCGGCGATGACGAAGGAGTAGACGTCGCCGATCCAGAGCAGCTGGGTGCCGGTCGGCTTCAGGTCCTCGGAGAGGAAGGGCGTCGCCAGGCCGAGCACGGTGGCGTCCACGGCCACGAGCAGCACGGCCAGGACGAGCGCGGCGAGGGCGAGCCACCGGCCGGGACGGCGCCCGCCCCCGATATGGCTCTCCTCGTTGCCCTTGTCGTACCGGACGGTTTCGGTGGTCACTTCTCCACGCTCCTGCGCGCTCCGCCGAGCAGCAGCTCGGCGATCATGTAAGTAAAGTCGTTGGCGGCGACCCGCCCGTCGGCGACGGCCCAGGCCCCCGAGCCGATCAGCCCGTAGAACGCCTCGCACAGCCAGGCGGGGCTCAGGTCGATGCGGAAGGCGCCCTCCTCCTGGCCGCGCCGGAAGAGGGCGACGAGGCGGGCGTCGAGGCGGGCCCAGCCCTCGTTCTGCCCGTCGCCCTCGAACAGCTGGTTCTCGGTGACGAGGAAGGCGAGCAGCGGGGCGGCGGGCTCGGAGGCGGCGACGAGCCGCCGGACGGCCTCGTCGGCCGGCCCCTCCTCGATCCGGGCCGCGTCGAGCGCGGCCTCCGCCTCCTCGATGCACATCTGCTCCAGCGCCCGCACGAGCGCGTCCCGCCCGGCGAAGTGCCGGTGCAGGGTGGCCCGCCCGATGCCGGCGGCCCGGGCGACCTCGTCCATGGTGGCGGTCGCCTTGCGGGAGAGCAGGGCGGCGGCGGTACGGAGCACCTGGGTGCGGTCGACTGACATGAGACGACCATACACCACATGAGACATCAATGTCTCACAAGAAATTCCGATGCCTCACCCGAAAGGAGAGGGAATGCTGTGGACATGACGAAGCCACTGCTGCTGATCGACGTGGACGGGCCGCTCAACCCCTACGCGGCGCAGGCTTCGCGCCGCCCGGAGGGGTACACGACCCACCGGATGCGGCCGGGAGGCTGGTTCGGGACGAAGCCCCTGCGGGTGTGGCTGAACCACGGGCACGGGGCGGAGCTCCTGGCGCTGGCGGAGGCGTACGAGCTGGTCTGGGCGACCACGTGGAAGGACGAGGCCAACGCGTGGATAGGCCCTCATCTGGGCCTCCCGGAACTGCCGTTCGTCGACTGGCCCAAAATGCACGGGGCCGCCCCGCGCGGAACGTTCTGGAAGACCCAGTACGTCCTGGAGTACGCGCGGGGGCGGCCGTTCGCGTGGGTGGACGACGACATCACACCGCACGACCACGCGTACGTGGAGCGAAAACACCTCGCCGCCGCCCTGCTGCTGCACGTCGACCCCCGGCTCGGACTGCTCCGGCCGGACTTCGACAGGCTCGCGGACTGGGCGGCGGCGCCGTAGGGAGCGGGTTCAGTTCTTGGCGGTCGCCCAGGCGTGCTGGATGACCAGGTCGGCCTTGACCTCGACGAGCTGGACGGCGACGGCGGAGGGCGCGGTGCCGCCTCGGCCGTCGCGGGAGGCGAGGGCGCCGGGGACGTTGAGGACCGTGCGGACCTCGGGGGTGAGGTGCTCGGAGATCTTGGCGAACTGCTCGTCCGTCAGCCCGTCCAGCTCCTTGCCCTCGGACTCGGCGACCTTCACGCACTCGCCGGCGACCTCGTGGGCGACACGGAACGGCACGCCCTGCTTGACCAGCCACTCGGCGATGTCGGTGGCCAGCGAGAAGCCGGCCGGGGCCAGCTCCTCCATGCGCTCCCGGTTGACGGTGAGCGTGGCCATCATGCCGGTGAAGGCGGGGAGCAGGACCTCCAGCTGGTCGCAGGAGTCGAAGACCGGCTCCTTGTCCTCCTGGAGGTCGCGGTTGTAGGCGAGCGGCAGGGCCTTGAGGGTGGCCATCAGGCCGGACAGGTTGCCGATGAGGCGGCCGGACTTGCCCCGGGCCAGCTCGGCGATGTCCGGGTTCTTCTTCTGCGGCATGATCGAGGAGCCGGTGGAGAAGGCGTCGTGGAGGGTGACGAAGGAGAACTCCTTCGTGTTCCAGATGATGATCTCCTCCGCGATCCGGGAGAGGTTCACCCCGATCATCGCGGTGATGAAGGCGAACTCGGCGACGAAGTCGCGGGAGGCGGTGCCGTCGATCGAGTTGCCCGCCGAGCCGCGCTCGAAGCCGAGGTCCTTGGCGACCGCCTCCGGGTCGAGCCCGAGGGAGGAGCCGGCGAGGGCGCCGGAGCCGTACGGGGAGACCGCCGTGCGGGTGTCCCACTGGCGCAGCCGCTCGGCGTCCCGGGAGAGCGCCTGGGCGTGGGCGAGCACGTGGTGGGCGAAGAGCACCGGCTGGGCGTGCTGGAGGTGGGTCCGGCCGGGCATGGCGACGTCCGGGTGCGCCTCGGCGAGGCCGACGAGCGCGTCCTGGAGGTCGGCGACGAGCCCGCCGATGATCCGGGCGTGGTCGCGCAGGTACATCCGGAAGAGGGTGGCGACCTGGTCGTTGCGGGACCGGCCCGCCCGCAGCTTGCCGCCGAGCTCGGCGCCGAGCCGCTCCAGGAGGCCCCGCTCCAGGGCGGTGTGGACGTCCTCGTCGGCGATGGTGCCGGTGAAGGAGCCGTCGGCGACGTCCGCCTCCAGCCGGTCGAGCCCGGCGAGCATGCGGGTCAGTTCGTCCTCGGTGAGCAGCCCGGCCTTGTGGAGCACGCGGGCGTGCGCCCGGGAGCCGGCGATGTCGTAGGGCGCGAGGCGCCAGTCGAAGTGCACCGAGGCGGAGAGCTTCGCGAGGGCCTCGGCCGGACCGTCGGCGAAGCGTCCGCCCCAGAGCCGGACGTCACCGTTGTTGCTGCTCACTTCTGGTTGCTCCTCGCCTCGGTCACCGAAACCCTTGATGCATGAGTATGCAGAACTCTGCATGTTTCGTCAATCGGGGTCGGCCGTCCCCGCCGGGCCGGAAAAGCCCCGGCGGGGACGGCGGGCCCGGAGATACAGTCCGCCTCCACGATGCCGCCGAGGAGAGGGGACGCCGCCGTGCGACACGGGACGAAGGAACGTTCGGGGCCGCCCCGCCCGCCGACGCCGTCCGATCCGCCGGGGGCGTGGACCCGCTACGACCGGGCCGCGCGGGAGGGGGGCGGGGCCGGCGGGCTCCGGGCCGCCTCCTGGGAGGAGCGGCTGGCGGCCCTCGACGGCACGGACCGCCCGCTGCCCCTGGTCGCCCTGCGGTGCGCGGACCGGGTGGAGCCCGTACGGGAGCGGGCGCGGGCCCTGCTGCGGGAGGCGCTGGACGGGGCGGCGCCCGCCGAGGTCGTCGCCGTCGCCGGTGTCGCGCTGGCGGCGGCCGGGCGGCGGCACGGCGGCTGGGGCCGGGAACTGGTCGCCGAGCGGCTCGCCCACGCGCGCGTGCGGGAGGCGCTGCTCTCCGCCGCCGATCCCGCCACCCGCCGGTTCGCCCACCGGACGGCGCTCGACGCCGGGCTGCTGCCGGCCGGGCGGGCCGCGTGGGCGGCGACGTGGGACCCGGACCGGCGGGTGCGGGCGATGTGCCTGGCGGTGGTGGCGGACGCGCCGGACGCGCGGGAGGCGGACCTCGACGCGCTGCTGGCCTCGAAGTGGCCGGACGCCCGGGCGGCGGCGGTCGACGCGCTCGGCGCGACGGGCCGGGGCGCGGCGGCGGAACGCTTCCTCGCCGACCGGTCCCGGGCGGTGCGGACCGCCGCCCGGGAGGCCGTACGCACCTCCGGCGGGCGGCCCGCCGACTGGTGCCGGGCGCGGTGCGCGGAGGCGGAACGGTGGCCGTACGCCCCCCTCGGGCTCGCGGAGTGCGCCGAGCGGACGGACGGGGACACCGCGCTGCTGCGGGAGCTGACGGCCCATCCGACGGCCCGGGTCAGGGCCTCGGCCGTCGCCGGGCTGCGCCTCCTGGACCCCGAAGGCTGGCGGACCGTACTGCCGCTGCTCGACGACCCCTCGGCGGCTGTGGTGCGGGAGACCGGGAAGACCCTGGTGGAGAACGCGCACCGGGTCCCCGTGGAAGCCCTGGCGGCCCGCACCGCGCCCGGCCGCTCGTACCTCCAGCGGTCGCATGCCCTGCGCGTGCTCGCGGAGAGCTACCGGACCGAAGCCTTCGTCGAGCTGATGAGGATGCTCGACGACCCCCACCCCACCCTCCGCTCCCGCGCGGCCCTCGCGGCCTCCCGCCGCGGCTGGGTCGCCGGCGGCACCACCCCGGCGGCCGCCGCCGAACTGCTGGAACTGCTGGACCGGCACGCCGGGTTGTTCGCCCGGCGTGCCGCCTGGATGCGGGAGAGCCTCGCGCGCGCTCGCGACCGGAGATGAACCACGGGCGGGGGCCGGGGCGGACGACCGTGCCGCCCGGCGATCCCGAGCCCGCTGTCGTACGGGGGGCGGGGCGGGCCCTGTTCGGGTGATCCCGGTTCCCCCCGGGGGCGGAGAATGGGGGCATGGGAAAAACATATGAGCGTATTGACGGGCGGCTGCGTGCCTTCATCGAGGCCCAGCCCGTCTACTTCACCGCCACCGCGCCGCTGTCGGGTGACGGGCACGTCAACCTCTCCCCCAAGGGACGGAAGGGGACCCTCGTCATCCTCGACGAACTGACCCTGGCCTACATCGACTTCGGGGGCAGCAGCGCCGAGACCATCGCCCACCTCCGCGAACCGGGCAACGGCCGGATCACCCTCATGTGGACCTCCTTCTCCGGGCCGCCGACCGTGGTGCGGGTGCACGGCGACGGCGAGGCCGTGCTGCGCGACGACCCGCGCTGGGCCGAGCTCTTCGCCCGCTTCCCCGAGGAGGCGGTGAAGGACCAGATCAGCGCGCGGGCGATCGTCCTCGTGCACGCGCGGCGGGTCAGCGACTCCTGCGGGTTCGCCGTGCCGGTGATGGAGTACCGGGAGGAGCGGTCGCTGCACGCGGACTACTTCAACCGCAAGACGGACGAGGAGTTCAACACCTACTGCGAGGGCAAGGAGCACATCGCCACCAGCCTCGACGGGCTGCCCGCCCTGCCGCTGCCGCTCCCGCCGCTCCCCCACTCGGGTCAGTAGCGTGGCAGGGGGTGTGCGGGCGGCCTAGCGTCGCCGCCATGCGTACCCTTCTCGCGCTCGGCGCGGTGCTGCTCTCGCTGGCCTCCGCGCCGGCCGCCCCGGCCGCCCCGGTGGCACCGCTGCCCGCGCGGATGGCGGACACCGGCGGCGGCTCCCAGCTGATCACCGCCGTGGCCGCCGACGCCTCCGCCACCACCGGGACCGTCACCTGGTGGGACCGGCGGGGCGGGCGGTGGGCGCGGGCGGGCTCCGCGCCGGCCCGGTTCGGCGCGGAGGGGCTGGCGGAGGGGGCCACCCGGCGGCAGGGCACGAACACCACGCCGACCGGGCTCTTCGACCTGCCGTACGCCTTCGGGATCCGGGCCGCGCCGGCCGGGACCCGCTACCGGTACGTACGGGCCACCGAGGACTCGTGGTGGTGCCAGGACAACGACTCGCGCGCGTACAACCGCTGGGTCGAGGGGCTGCCGGTGGACTGCCGCGCCGGCGAGGCCGAGCACCTCGTCGCGTACGGGACGCAGTACGCCCACGCGCTCGTCATCGGCTTCAACTACGCCCGCCCGGTGCGGATGCGGGGCGCCGGGATCTTCCTGCACGTCAACGGGCGCGGGGCGACGGCGGGTTGCGTCTCCGTGCCGGCGGACGCGATGCGGGCGATCCTGGCGTGGGCCGATCCGGAACGGCGGCCGCACATCGCCGTCGGCACCCGGCGGGGACCGACGGCGATCCTGCGCTACTGAGGGGCGCTCAGTTGCCCTTCTGCGCGAGGCGCAGCAGGTGGTCGGCGAGGGCCTGGCCGCCGGTCGGGTCGCGGGAGATGAGCAGCAGGGTGTCGTCGCCCGCGATGGTGCCGAGGATGGCGTGGAGTTCGGCCTGGTCGATGGCGGACGCGAGGAACTGGGCGGCACCGGGCGGAGTGCGGAGCACCACCAGGTTGGCGGACGCCTCGGCGGAGATGAGGAGTTCGCCGGAGAGGCGGCGCATGCGCTCCTCCTTGGCGGACTCGCCGAGCGGGGCCTGCGGGGTGCGGAAGCCGCCCTCGCTGGGGACCGCGTAGATCAGCTCGCCGCCGGTGTTGCGGATCTTCACCGCGCCGAGCTCGTCGAGGTCGCGGGAGAGCGTCGCCTGGGTGACGCTCAGCCCGTCGTCCGCGAGGAGCTTGGCGAGCTGGCTCTGCGACCGCACCGGCTGCCGGTTGAGGATGTCGACGATCCTGCGGTGGCGTGCGGTGCGGGTCTGCGGGACCGACGGCCCTCCGTGCTCGTTCCCCTGCGCGTCGGTCATCGTCGCCTCATTCTCCGGTTCGTCCTTGCCCGTTCGCCTCGTGCGCCTTCTCCAGGACGGCCGGCAGGGCCCGGAGGAAGGCGTCCGCCTCGGCGTCGGTGAGGACCAGCGGAGGCATGATCCGTACGACGTCGGGGGCGGGCGCGTTCACCAGGAGGCCGGCGTCCTGAGCCGCCTGCTGCACCTGGGGCGCGAGGGGCTCGGTGAGCACGATACCCAGCAGGAGGCCCGCGCCACGGACATGGGAGACCAGCGGGTGGCCGAGGCCCTCGATTCCGGAGCGCAGCCGCTCGCCGACGGCCTTGACGTGGTCGAGGGCGGCGTCGGCGGCGAGGGTGTCCAGGACGGCGAGGCCGGCGGCGCAGGCGACCGGGTTGCCGCCGAAGGTGGTGCCGTGGTGGCCGGGGGCGAAGAGCTCGGCCGCCGCGCCGAAGGCGACGGTGGCGCCGAGCGGCAGGCCGCCGCCGAGCCCCTTGGCGAGGGTGACGACGTCGGGGTCGACGCCCTCGTGGGCCTGGTGCTCGAACCAGTGGCCGCAGCGGCCGATGCCGGTCTGGACCTCGTCGAGGACGAGGAGGGTGCCGGTGGCGCGGGTGATCTCGCGGGCCGCCTCGAGGTAACCGGCCGGCGGGACGACGACGCCGTTCTCGCCCTGGATCGGCTCGATGATCACGAGGGCCGTCTCCTCGGTGACGGCGGCGCGCAGCGCCTCCGCGTCGCCGTACGGGACGTGGGTGACGTCACCGGGCAGCGGCAGGAAGGGGGCCTGCTTGCCGGGCTGGCCGGTGAGGGCCAGGGAGCCCATGGTGCGGCCGTGGAAGCCGCCGTCGGTGGCGACCATGTGGGTCCGGCCGGTGAGCCGGCCGATCTTGAACGCGGCCTCGTTGGCCTCGGCGCCCGAGTTGCAGAAGAAGACCTTCCCGGGGCGGTCGAAGAGCGCCAGGAGCCGCTCGGCGAGGGCGACGGGCGGTTCGGCGACGAAGAGGTTGGAGACGTGGCCGAGGGTGGAGACCTGCCGGGTGACGGCGTCGACGACGGCCGGGTGGGCGTGGCCGAGGGCGTTGACCGCGATGCCGCCGACGAAGTCCAGGTACTCGGTGCCGTCGGCGTCCCAGACCTTGGCGCCCTCGCCGCGGACGAGGGGCAGGCGCGGGGTGCCGTAGTTGTCCATGAGCGAGCCCTGCCACCGCCCGGTCAGCTGTTCGTTGCTCACGCTTCCCCCTGTCCGTCCGGCACGACCATCGTGCCGATGCCCTCGTCGGTGAAGATCTCCAGCAGGATGGAGTGCTGGACGCGCCCGTCGATCACGCGGGCGGTGGTGACGCCGTTGCGGACGGCGTGCAGGCAGCCCTCCATCTTGGGGACCATGCCGCTGGAGAGCTCGGGCAGCAGCTTCTCCAGCTGGCTCGCGGTGAGCCGGCTGATGACCTCGTCGCTGTTCGGCCAGTCCTCGTAGAGGCCCTCGACGTCGGTCAGGACCATCAGGGTCTCGGCGCCCAGCGCCGCAGCGAGTGCCGCAGCCGCCGTATCAGCATTGACGTTGTAGACATGTCCGTCGTCCTGGGAGCGGGCGATGGAGGAGACGACCGGGATGCGGCCGTCCTCCAGGAGCGCCTGGATGGCGCCGGTGTCGATGGCGGTGATCTCGCCGACGCGGCCGATGTCGACGCGTTCGCCGTCGATCTCCGGCCGGTGCTTGACGGCGGTGATGGTGTGGGCGTCCTCGCCGGTGAGGCCGACGGCGAGCGGGCCGTGCTGGTTGAGCAGTCCGACGAGCTCGCGCTGGACCTGGCCGGCGAGCACCATCCGCACGACGTCCATGGCGTCCTCGGTGGTGACCCGCAGGCCGGCCTTGAACTCGCTGACGATGCCGTGCCGGTCGAGCGCGGCGCTGATCTGGGGGCCGCCGCCGTGCACGACGACCGGCTTGAGGCCGGCGTGGCGCAGGAAGACGACGTCCTGGGCGAAGGCGGCCTTCAGCTCCTCGTCGATCATGGCGTTGCCGCCGAACTTGATGACGACGGTCTTGCCGTGGTGGCGGGTGAGCCAGGGCAGCGCCTCGATCAACGTCTGGGCCTTCGGGAGGGCGGTGTGCTTCCGCGTGGCGTTGCTCATGAGGAGTAGGCGCTGTTCTCGTGGACGTAGTCGGCGGTCAGGTCGTTGGCCCAGATCACGGCGGACTCGGAGCCGGCGGCGAGGTCGGCGGTGACGACGACCTCCCGGAAGCGCATGTCGACGAGCTCGCGGTCCTCGCCGACGGAGCCGTTCTTGCAGACCCAGACGCCGTTGATGGCGACGTTCAGCTCGTCGGGCTCGAAGGCGGCGGAGGTGGTGCCGATGGCGGAGAGCACCCGGCCCCAGTTGGGGTCCTCGCCGTGGATGGCGCACTTGAGGAGGTTGTTGCGGGCGATGGAGCGGCCGACCTCGACGGCGTCGTCCTCGGTGGCCGCGTTGATCACCTCGATGCGGATGTCCTTGCTGGCGCCCTCGGCGTCGCCGATGAGCTGGCGGGCGAGGTCGGCGCAGACCTCCCGGACGGCCTCGGCGAAGTCGTCCTGGGCGGGGGTGGTGCCGGAGGCGCCGGAGGCGAGCAGGAGGACGGTGTCGTTGGTGGACATGCAGCCGTCGGAGTCGACCCGGTCGAAGGTGAGGCGGGTGGCGGTCCGCAGGGCGGCGTCGAGGCCCCGGGCGTCGACGTCGGCGTCGGTGGTGAGGACGACGAGCATGGTGGCGAGGCCGGGGGCGAGCATGCCCGCGCCCTTGGCCATGCCGCCGACCGTCCAGCCGTCCTTCGTGGCGACGGCCGTCTTGTGGACGGTGTCGGTGGTCTTGATGGCGATGGCGGCCTTCTCGCCGCCGTGCGCGGAGAGTTCGGCGGCGGCCTTCTCGACGCCGGGGAGGAGCTTGTCCATGGGGAGGAGGACGCCGATGAGGCCGGTGGAGGCGACGGCGACCTCGCCGGCGCCGACCTCGGCGCCCTGCGCGCTGAGGACCTCGGCGACCTTCTCGGCGGTGGCGTGGGTGTCCTGGAAGCCCTTCGGGCCGGTGCAGGCGTTGGCGCCGCCGGAGTTGAGGACGACCGCGGTCAGCTCGCCGTCGGCGAGGACCTGCTGGGACCAGACGACCGGGGCGGCCTTGACGCGGTTGGAGGTGAAGACTCCCGCGGCGGCGCGGCGCGGCCCGGTGTTGACCACGAGGGCCAGGTCCGGGTTGCCGTTCTGCTTGATCCCGGCGGCGATGCCCGCCGCCGTGAATCCCTGCGCTGCGGTGACGCTCATGGAGCGACTCCAATCGTGGAGAGTCCGGTGTCCTCGGGAAGGCCGAGGGCGATGTTCATGCTCTGCACCGCGCCGCCGGCGGTGCCCTTGGTGAGGTTGTCGATGGCGCTGATCGCGATGATCCGGTGCGCGTTCGCGTCGTACGCGACCTGGATGTGAACGGCGTTGGAACCGTGGACGGACGCCGTGGCGGGCCACTGCCCCTCGGGGAGGAGGTGGACGAACGGCTCGTCCGCGTACGCCTTCTCGTAGGCGGCGCGGACGGCCTCGGCGGTCACGCCCGGCTTCGCGGCGGCGGTGCAGGTGGCGAGGATGCCGCGGGGCATCGGCGCCAGGGTCGGGGTGAAGGAGACGGTGACCCGCTCGCCGGCCGGGCCGGAGAGGTTCTGGATCATCTCGGGCGTGTGCCGGTGGCCGCCGCCGACGCCGTACGGGGTCATGTTGCCCATCACCTCGCTGCCGAGGAGGTGCGGCTTGAGGGCCTTGCCGGCGCCGGAGGTGCCGGAGGCGGCGACGATCACGGCCTCGGGCGCGGCGAGCCCGTCCGCGTACGCCGGGAAGAGGGCGAGCGAGACGGCGGTGGGGTAGCAACCGGGCACCGCGATGCGCTTGGCCCCCTCGAGGGCGGCGCGGGCGCCCGGCAGTTCGGGGAGGCCGTAGGGCCAGGTGCCGGCGTGCGGGGAGCCGTAGTACGTCTCCCAGTCGGCCGGGTCCTTCAGGCGGAAGTCGGCGCCCATGTCGACGACGAGGACGTCGTCGCCGAGCTGCTCGGCCACGGCGGCGGACTGGCCGTGCGGCAGGGCGAGGAAGACGACGTCGTGACCGGCGAGCTCCTCGGCGGTGGTGGGCGCGAGGACGCGGTCGGCGAGCGGCAGCAGGTGCGGCTGGAGGCCGCCGAGCTTCTGGCCTGCGTTGGAGTGGCCGGTCAGGGTGCCGATCTCGACCTGGGGGTGGGCGAGGAGCAGGCGCAGGAGTTCCCCGCCCGCGTATCCGCTCGCACCCGCGACTGCTGCTCGTACCGTCATCGAAACCCTCCTCATGGATGGCATGACTATACGTGCAGCCGTAGTTTTATGCAACGAGGCACGGAGGGCTTCACTCCTCGGGGTGCCGGGCGGGACGACGGGACGCAGCCGGACCGGCTGCCGCCGCGTCAGGGCCCGCTGCCGCGCCGCCGGGGAGCCGCCGACCGCCGCCGACCGCCGCCGACCGCCGCCCGGGAAATTTAGTAGCCATGGACATAGTAGCCATGTACGGTATTCGTCATGAGCAAGGGTTCCCCGGGCCCCACGCCCGGCTTTCTGGTGTGGCGGCTCGCCAACAAGTGGCGGGTCGCGGTCGACCGGGCGGTGGCCCCGCTGGGCCTCACCCACGCGCAGTACTCGCTGGTCGCGTCCCTGCACGGCATGCGGCGCACCGGCGAGCGGCCCAGCCAGCGGCAGCTCGCGGACCACACCGGCATGGAGGCGCTGTACGTCTCGAAGCTGGCCCGCTCGCTGGAGGCGGCCGGGCTGGTCGAGCGCGCCCGCGACCCGCGCGACCCGCGCGCCGTGCGGCTCGCCCTCACGGAGGAGGGGCTGGCCGTCACCCGGCGGGCCGTCGAGGTGGTGCAGGACCTGCTCCAGCAGCTGCTGGAGCCGCTGGGCGGGCTGGACTCGGCACGCACGCGCGCGTTCGCCGAGGAGCTGACGACCCTGCTCGACGTACCCCTCGTTCCTCTCGACCCTTCCGGGCCCGCCGCACCTTCCGGGCCCGCCGCACTTTCCGGGTCCGCCGTTCCTTCCGGGGCCGCCTCACCTTCCGACCCCGCCGTTCCCTCCGCACCCGAGACCACCGGCACGAGCACCGACACGAGCACCGACACGAGCACTCAGGGGGCAACACCATGACCAGCACCGACACCACGGCCACCACCGCCGACACGGCCGCCACCACCGCGGCGCCCGCGGACTCCCGCGCGCTCGGCCTCGCGCACTACGCGGCCCGCGGCCTCCTGGAGCACGTCCTGGCCCGGCACGGCGTCACCTTCGTGCAGCAGCTGGCCCTGCGCACGGCGGTGACGGCCGGGGAACCGCTGACCGCGGACGAACTCGTCGCCCGGGTCCGCGCCTCCCTCAAGGCCTCCCCGGCCGAGGTCCGTGCCGCCCTCGACGCGCTACGCGCGAAGGAGCTGCTCCTCGCGGACGGCCCCCGGCTGCTCCCCGCCGACGCGGGCCGGGCGCTCCTCGCCACCGTCACCGCCGAGATCACCCCGCTCTCCGCACGCGTCTGGGACGGCATCCCCGCCGACGACCTGGCCGCCGCCGGCCGCGTCCTCGCCCTCGTCAGGGAACGCGCCGACAGGGAGCTCGCCGCCCTGGCCGAGGCCGCCCCCGGGAGCTGACGCCCCCGCCTCGCCGGAACCGGTGGGGACCCGCCGCCCCTCATGGCCTAAAGTGCGTCCGCCGCCTCCCTGAACGGCTGGAACACGCCAGGCACACGCCCAGCACACGTCAGGAACACGCCGGGCGGCGACACCATGAGGAACAAGGGGGCGCACGCCGTCGGCGGTGACCCCCGGTGGGGGGTACCACCTTGACCGAGACCATCGACGCGGGGCGGGCGGCCGACGCCGCCCGCCCCGCCTGCCCCGACTGCGGAGCCGCCCTCACCGGTGGCGGCCCGCATGTCGCCTGGTGCGCCGGCTGCGGCTGGAACACCGACCCCGGCGCCGACGCGGAGGAGGAGCCGCGCGGCCGGATCGAACGGGTGCGGCGACGGCTCGCCCGCCGGTACGGGGAGCAGCTCTTCGCCGATCTCACCGCGGCCGACGGCGCCGGCGGGGACACCGCCCGCTCAGGACGCGGCCGCTCCGGGCGGCTCGCCGGCTGCCTCGCCCTGGCCGTGCACGGCCTCACCGTCGCCCTCCTCGCGGCCGGCCTCGCGATGATCGTCGCCGGCACGGGTCTCGTCCCCGTGCTCGGCGCGATCCCGATCCTCCTCGCCGTGGTGCTCCGCCCCCGCTTCGGCAGTCTCCGGAAGGCCGCCGCCGACCAGCCCGTCCTGCGGCGCCCGGACGCGCCGGAGCTCTTCGGCCTCCTCGACGAGGTCGCCGCGACGGTCGGCACCACGGGCGTCGAGGCCGTCGTCGTCGACACCGACGTCAACGCCTCCGTCCGCACCTACGGGGTGCGGCAGCGACGCGTCCTGACCGTGGGCCTCGGCCTCTGGGAGGTGCTCGCCCCGCAGGAGCGGATCGCCCTCCTCGGCCACGAGTTCGGGCACTACGCCCACGGCGACACCCGGCACGGCCTCGTCGTCTCCACCGCCTTCCAGTCCCTCGACACCTGGTCCTACACACTGGCCCCGCAGGAGTCCGAGTCCCTCCTCGACGACCTGATGAACCTCGCCACGGCGCTGCCCCGGGCGGTCGTCGACGGGGTCGCGGGCCTGCTGGACCACCTCACCCTGCGGGGCTCGCAGCGTGCCGAGTACCTGGCCGACGAGGCCGCCGCCCGGGCCGGCGGTTCCGGGGCGGCGGCCGCGCTGATGGACCGCCTGCTCTGCGCCGGCACCCTGAGCGGCATGCTGCGCCGGGAGGCCGTCGCGGCCCGCACCCGGCGGGGCGCCGACCGCTCCGGGGACCCGGCCGAGGGGCTGTGGCGGCGGCTCGCCGCCCAGGCCGCCGCCGTCCCCGCGACCGAGTACGAACGGCTGCGCCGGGTCGCCGAGCTGCGCGGGCACAGCGTGGACAGCACCCACCCGCCCACGCACCTGCGGCAGCGGCTGCTGACCGCCGGCACCGCGCACGAGCCCCGGATCGTCCTGGACGCCGAACGGGCAGCGCGCGTCGACGCGGAGCTCGGCGACGCCCGCCGGACGCTCGCCCGGCGACTGCTGAACGGCTGAACGGCTGAACGGCTGAACTGTTGAGCCGTTGAGCTGTTGAGCTGTTGAGCTGTTGAGCGACCGAGCGGGCCCGCACCGGTGAGGTCGCCCGCGACGGCGTCACAACGGCGGCCGGCGGACCGTCAGTCCGGTGACGGCACCTGACGAGAGACGAGGCCCCATGCGGGACGACGCTGTGGTGACCGCGCTGGGCGCGCGGTTCGACGCCGACGAGGAGCGGCTGCGCGGGCTGGCCCTGCGGCTCCTGGGCGCCGGGGCGGAGCGGGAGGCGGAGACCGTCCTCGCCCGGGTCAGGGACGGCCTCGGCGCGGACGCGCCGGGCCTCGCGGGGCTCTGGCTGACGGCCCTGGTCGTCCGCGCGTGCCGGGACGGCGCCGGGCCCGCGCGCGGGGAGAGCGGGAGCGGGGAGACCGGGAGCGGGGCCGACAGCGGTTCCGGGGCCGGGTTGCCGCGGGGCGGTCCGGACGACACCGTCCTGCTGGGGTTCCTCGCCGTGCTCGTCCGGCTCGGGCCCCGCGAGCGGGTCGCGTACCTCCTCCACGACGTCTTCGGGCTGCCGCCCGGCGAGACCGCCCGGGTCATGGGCGGATCCGCGGCCGAGGCCGCCCGCCGGGCCCGGCGGGCGCGGGAGCGGCTGCGCGGCGGAGGCGCGTACGGCGGCGGGGAGTCGCCGGACCGGCGGCGGGCGCTGGTGGACGCCTTCCTGGCGGCCGCACGCGCGCGTGACGCCGCCGCCCTCGCCGTACTCCTCGATCCGGAGGCGGTCGCGTACGGCGAGCGGGGGCCGGTGCGCGGGGCCGGCGCCGTGGCCGTCGTGGCGGCGGCCCTGGCGCGGCCGGGCGCGCTGTTCCGGCCCGTGCTGGTGGACGGCGCGGTGGGCGTGGTGGCGTCCGAGGCCGGACGGCCCGTCGCGGCGCTGGCGTTCGCGTTCCGCCGGGACCGGATCGCCCGCGTCGACGTCACGACCGGCGAGGAGCGCGTCCGGGCCCTGGACCTGGTCCTCCCCGAGACGTGAGGCGTGAGGCGGGAGGCGTCAGCGCCGGACCGCGCGCAGCACCACGAACTTCGGGTCGCTCGCGACCAGTTCGCTGTTGCCGAAGATGCGGCGGAGGGTGACGTGGTAGCCGAGGTGGCGGTTGCCCACGACCCACAGTTCGCCGCCGGGCGCCAGCGCCCGGCGCGCGTCGGAGAACATCCGGCGGGCGGTGCGGTCGGTGGTGGCCTGGTGGCTGTGGAAGGGCGGGTTGTTGAGGACGAGGTCGAGGGTGCCGTCGGGGACGCCCGCGAGCCCGTCGGCGACGGTGAACTCCGCCTTCCGGCCCTCCCCCGCGTGGGTGCGGAAGTTCTCCTCGGCGGAGGCGACCGCCTGGTACGACTCGTCCGTGAAGAGCAGTTCGGCGTCGGGTTCGGCGAGTGCGACGGCGAGGCCGACGACGCCGTTGCCGCAGCCGAGGTCGGCGACGCGCGCGTGGCCGAGGTCCCGCGGCAGGTGTCCGAGGAGGAAGCGGGTGCCGATGTCGAGGCGGTCGGCGCAGAAGACGCCCGCCTGGTTGGCGACCGTACGGCCGGCGAGCCCGGGGGCGGGGGTGTCGGCGGGGAGGGCGTAGCGGTGCGGCCACGGGTTCGGCCCGGGCGCGGCGGCCGGGTCGGGGGTGGTGTGGATCAGCCGGGCCTTCTTCACCGCGAGCGAGGTGCGGGTCGGGCCCAGGACGCGCTCGAACAGGGTCAGGGTGGAGGTGTGGATCTCCTTGACCATGCCGGTGCCGACGATCACCGTGTCCTCGTGGACGGCGGGGGCGAGCCGGTGCAGCTGGTCCTCCAGGAGCGCGAGGCTCTTCGGGACGCGGACGAGGAGGACGTCGATCCGCGCGGGCGGCGGATCCTGGGTGGTGAGGAGCCGGACGGCGCCGGGGGCGGCTCCGGCCCGGGCGAGGTTGGTCCGAGTGGCCTCGCGGCCGAGGTACGAGTCGGAGATCTGGACGGGCTCCCCGGCCCCGGCGGCCCGCAGCGCGGTGACGAGGGCGCCCCAGCGGTCGCCGAGGACGGCGACGGTGCCGGAGAGGTCGGTGCCGGTCTCGGCCAGGTGGTTCAGCAGGTACTCGTCGGCCGCGTCCCAGGCGCGCAGCGGATCGCGCGGGTCCTCGGGGTGGCGGGTGAGCGTGACGTCGCCCCATGGCGTGGTCAAACGGTTCATCGTGCCCCCAGGCTAGCCGGTCCGTCCCGGGCCCGGTCGCCGCGCCGGCCCGGCGGTGGCGCGCCCCAGGGGTCGGCCGCCCGCTCCGCAGGTTCAGCGCAGCGCGGGGGCGTCCAGGTGGAGGTGCCAGGCGCCGGGGCGGCCGACGAGGGTGACGGTCGACAGGGGGCGGACGTCGACGCTCCAGTAGGTGGCGGGGGCGGCCCGGAGGGCGTAGACGAGGGCGGCGCGGACGACGGAGGGCTCGGCGACGGCGACGACGCTGACGTCGTCGGCGGGGCGGGTGTCGAGCCAGCCGCCGACGCGGGAGATGAAGGCGAGGAGGGGTTCGCCGCCGTGCGGGGCGGAGCGGGCGTCGGCGAGCCAGGCGTCGACGGCGGCCGGTTCGAGGGCGGCGACCTCGGCGAGGGTGAGGCCGCGCCAGCGGCCCATGTCGCAGTCGCGCAGGGCGGGCTGCGCGAGCGGGGCGTAGCCGAGGGCGGTGCCGGTGGCGCGGCTGCGCGGCGTCGGGGAGCAGTAGCGGAGTTCGGCCGCGCCGAGCGGGAGGAGCGCGGGCGCGGCCTGCTGCACCTCGTACCATCCGGCCTGGTCGAGCGGCCGGTCGTCGTCGAAGCGTTCGGCGAGCAGGGAGGAACTGCGTGCCGCCGCGACCAGCGTGACCCGAAGACCCATGGGCGCGATCGTGAGGCCGGTGGGGTCCCGGGTCAAGGGGCGCGGAGGGGGGACCGGGAGGCCCCCGTTCACTGCTGCCCGAGAGCCATCCACTTGTCCGGATTCTGCAGTGGCGTGAATCCGACCTTCTCGTAGACGCCGTGGGCGTCGGCGGTGGCGAGCATGATCCGGCTGAGCCCGTACGGCTCCAGGTGGTCACGGACGGCGGTGGCGAGGGCGGTGCCGAGACCGGTGCCGCGGGCCGGCCGGTCGACGTAGACGTCGCAGAGCCAGGCGAAGGTGGCGTAGTCGGTGACCACGCGCGCGTAGCCGGCCATCTCGCCGGTCTCGCGGTGGTAGGCGCCGAAGTTGAGCGAGCCCTCGATGGCCCGGTCCTGCTTCTCCCGAGGTCGGCCGCCCGCCCAGTAGGAGTCGGTGGAGAGCCAGTGGTGGACGCGGGCGGCGTCGAGGCGGGCCGGGTCGGACGAGATCTCGTACGTCTCGTGGGGGACGGCGGAGGCGGGGGCGGACGCAGGCGCGGTGGTGTCGGACATGGACGCAGGATCCCAGGGGCCCCGGCATGTGTCCGAGGGATTTTCCGCGCCCGCCGGGGCGGTGGCCGCGCGCGGCCACCGCCCCGGCGGGCCGTGCGGCGTCACGGAAGGAGTTCGTCCATGGCCGTCCGGAGCCTGCGGACGCCCTCGGCGATCTCCGTGGGTCCGGCCACACCCGCGAAACTCAGCCGGATGTGGCCGGCGGGCGGTTCGGCGGAGAAGTACGGCCTGCCGGGCGCGGCGGTGACGCCGGCGCGGAGCGCGGCGGCGAGGAGGGCGGACTCGGGCAGGGCGTCGGGGAGGCGGAGCCAGAGGTGGTAGCCGCCGGAGGGGACGTGGGGCAGGGCGAGTTCGGGGAGCCGGAGGGCGACGGCGGCGGCGAGGGCGTCGCGGCGGGCCTTCAGCTCCTGGGAGACGGTCCGCAGGTGCCGGGACCAGGCGGGGGCGCCGACGAGTTCGAGGGCGGCCTCCTGCAGGGGGCGGGGGACGAAGAAGCTGTCGACGACCTGGATGGCCCGGAGGCGTTCGAGGACGGGGCCGCGGGCGGCGAGGGCGCCGACGCGGAGGCTCGCCGAGGTGATCTTGGTGAGCGAGCAGACGTGGACGACGACGCCGTCGGGGTCGTCGGCGGCGAGCGGCGCCGGCAGCGGTCCGGCGTCCTCGTGGACGAGCCAGCGGGCGAAGTCGTCCTCGACGACGAAGGCGCCGGCGGCCCGGGCGATGCGGACGACCTCGCGGCGCCGGTCCGGCGGGAGGAGGGCGCCGGTGGGGTTCTGGAAGAGCGGCTGGCAGACGAGGACGCGGGCGCCGGTGGCGCGGAAGGCGGCTTCGAGGAGGTCGGGGCGGATGCCGTCGGCGTCGGTGGGGACGGGCACCGGGCGCAGTCCGGCGGCGCGGGCGACGGCCAGCATGCCGGGGTAGGTGGGCGACTCGACGAGCACCGGGGTGCCGGGCGTGCCCAGGGCGCGCAGGGCGGTGGTGAGGGCGGACTGTCCGCCGGCGGTGATGAGGACCTCGGCGCCGGTGACGCCGCCGCCGATCTCGCGGGCGAACCACTCGCGGAGTTCGGTGAGGCCGTCGGTCGGCGGCCGGCCCCAGGCGCCGGGTCGGCGGCCGGCCCGGGCGAGGGCGGCGGACAGGGCCCGCTCGGGCTGGAGGGAGGGGTGGAGGTAGCCGCCGTTGAACTCGACGACGCCCGGCGGGGGCGCGGCGAGGGTGACGAGCACGCCGGAGGCGTCGACGGCGCGGGGGGCGAGCTCGGTGGTGGCGTCGGCGCTGAGGGCGAGTTCCTGCCAGGAGGTGTCGCCCGCGGCGGCGGGGGCGGGGGCCTCGGCCCGGAAGGCGCCGGCGCCGGGGCGGGTGACGACGAGGCCCTCGGCGGCGAGCTGGGCGAGGGCGCGGGTGACGGTCACCGGGGAGACGCGGTAGCGCTCGACGAGCGTCCGGCTCGATGGCAGCTTTCCACCCGGAGAGTAGCGGTCGAGCTCCGCCTTCAGGGATTTCGCCAGTTCGGCCACACTGCTACGCTCATGCATGAGAGCACAGAATAGCGCTACTGCCCCGATGACGATAGCGGTCGACATGACGGCCGGAAGCGCTCCCGCCCCGGAGCCCGCCCGGGGCCCCGCGTCGGCCGCCACCGCCTCCCCCGGCGCCCAGGGCACCCTGCTCGCCCTGCTCGGCGTGGTCTCCTTCTCGCTGACCTTCCCGTCCACGGTGTGGGGCCTGGAGAGCTTCGGCCCCTGGTCGCTGGTGGCCGTCCGCTCCACGCTCGCCGCGCTGATCGCCGGGGCCTTCCTGCTCGGCGGCCGGGTCGCGCTGCCGGAGCGGCGCCACTGGGCCGGGCTCGCGGTGGTCGCGGGCGGCGTGGTGGTCGGCTTCCCGCTGCTGACCACGCTCGCCCTCCAGACCTCCACGACCTCGCACGCCGCCGTCGTCGTGGGCCTGCTGCCGCTCACCACGGCCGCCTTCGCCGCCGTGCGGACCGGGCGCCGCCCGTCCCGCACCTTCTGGCTGGCGGCCGTCGCCGGCGCGGCCGTCGTCATCGCCTTCACCGTCCAGCAGAGCGGCGGCGCCCTCTCCGAGGGCGACCTCTACCTCTTCGGCGCGCTCCTGGTGTGCGCCGCGGGCTACACCGAGGGCGGCCGGCTCGCCCGGCTGATGCCGGGCTGGCAGGTGATCGGCTGGGCGCTGGTGTTCTGCCTGCCGCTCATGGTCCCGGCCTCCGCGGTGGCGCTCGCCCTCGAACCGGTGCACCTCACCGCCCACGGAGTCGTCGGCCTGGTCTGGGTGGCCGCCGGCTCCACCTTCTTCGGCCTGTACGTCTGGTACCGCGGCATGGCCGCGATCGGCATCCCGCGCGCCAGCCAGCTCCAGCTCGCCCAGCCGCTCCTCACGCTCTTCTGGTCGGTCTTCCTGATCGGCGAGTCCCTGCCGCTGGCCGCGCCCGTCGCGGCGGTCGGCGTGCTGGTCTGCATCGCGGTGACCCAGCGCGCGAAGAGCTGACGCGCGCCGGGTGACCGCGCGGGCCGGTCGGCGCGACGGGCGCCCGTGACCGGGGTCACAATGACAGACAGAGGCCCTACGCGCGCGAGGAGGTCCCGATGCAGGCGAGTGTGGGCGACAAGCTGCTGGTGCACGGCCGGACCGTAGGTCAGCACGACCGTACGGCCCAGGTCCTTCAGGTGCTGGGGGAGAACGGCACTCCCCCGTACAAGGTGAAGTTCGACGACGACGGTCACGAGGCCCTGATGTCGCCCGGCCCCGACACCGTCGTCCGCCACCGCGGACAGCAGGGCTAGGGAGCGTCCCGCCGGGTCCGCGGCGCGCGGGCCCGGGACGGGTAGTGGTCGGCCACGGCGGTGGCGAGCGCGCCGTTGCGGTCCTCCGTGACCTCCTTCGCCGCGAAGTAGCAGTGCCCGCCGACGCCGGGCCGCCCGGCGGCCAGCGCGAGGTGCCGCGACAGCTCCTTCGGGTCCTGCCACGCCTCGGGCTGGGCCGGGTCGCCCGCCTTGTACAGCGCCTCGCCGATGTAGAGCCCGACGCCCGTCCCCCGTACCGCCGCGTCCCACCAGTCGAGGAGGGTGGCGTAGTCGGTGGCGGAGTGGCCGATGTGCCAGTACAGCTGCGGCACCACGTGGTCGATCCAGCCCTCCCCGATCCACTTGCGGGTGTCGGCGTACAGGTCGTCGTAGGTGGCCACGCCGGCGCGGGTGTCCGAGCCCTCGGGGTCGTCGGCCTTGTTCCGCCACACCCCGAAGGGGCTGACGCCGAAGGCCGTCCCCGGCCGGACCTCCTCGATCCGCGCGGACATCTCGGAGACCAGCAGGTCGGTGTTGTGCCGCCGCCAGTCCGCGCGGTCGGGGAAGTCCGCGCCGTACGCGGCGTACGAGGCGTCGTCCGCGAAGTCCTCCCCCGCCACCGGGTACGGGTAGAAGTAGTCGTCCCAGTGCACCGCGTCGAGCTCGTAGCGGCGCACCGCGTCCAGCATCGCGTCCTGGACGAAGCGCCGGACCTCGGGCAGCCCGGGGTCGTAGTACAGCTTCCCGCCGTACGGCACGGTCCAGTCGGGGTGCAGCCGGGCCGGATGGGACGCGGCGAGCCGCCCGGGGTCCGTGTGAGATGCCACTCGGTACGGGTTGAACCAGGCGTGCAGCTCCAGGTCCCGCGCGTGGGCCTCGGTCACCGCCGTGCCCAGCGGGTCCCAGCCCGGGTCGCGGCCCTGCGTGCCGGTGAGGCACTGCGCCCAGGGCTCGTGCGGCGAGGGCCACAGGGCGTCGGCGGTGGGGCGCACCTGGAGGACGACCGTGTTGAGCCGCCGCTCCACCGCCCGGTCCAGGTGGGCCAGGAGCTCGGCCCGCTGCGCGGCGGCCGTGAGCCCCGGGCGGGACGGCCAGTCGCGGTTGGCGACGGTCGCCACCCACATGCCCCGGAAGCCGCCCTCCGGCGCGGCCCGCTCCCGTCCCGGACGGCGCTCCGCGGCGACGCCCGGAGCGCCCGCCCCCAGGACGGCGAATGCCGCTCCCGTGGCGGTCGTCACAAACCCTCTTCTCCCGATAGGCCGCACTTGTACCCCTCAGCTGTCGGATACGTCACAACCCCCCGGGACAGCATGCCCGCTCCGGCCGATCGATCATCGCGCGAATCGGAGTAACGTCATGGGGTCGAGGCGTGCGCACCGGAATCACACGGGGGCCCGCCGCCAGAGAAGAGCGAAAGGCACGAGGTGACGGACTCCATGGCCGACATTGAGCGCGTCGGAGTGGTGGGCTGCGGCCAGATGGGCGCGGGCATCGCAGAGGTGTGTGCCCGGAGCGGCCTCGAGGTGAAGGTCGCCGAGACCACCGGCGAGGCGCTGGAGATCGGCCGCACCCGACTGCTGAACTCGCTGACCAAGGCCGCCGAACGCGGCAAGATCAGCGAGGAGGAGCGGGACGCGGCGCTCGCGAACCTCTCCTTCACGACCGACCTGGGCGAGTTCGCCGACCGTGACCTCGTCATCGAGGCGGTCGTCGAGAACGAGCAGGTCAAGACCGAGATCTTCCAGGTGCTCGACCAGGTCCTGACCCGGCCCGACGCCATCCTGGCCTCGAACACCTCCTCCATCCCGCTGGTGAAGCTGGCCGTGGCGACCTCCCGCCCCGACCACGTCATCGGCATCCACTTCTTCAACCCGGCCCCGGTGCAGAAGCTCGTCGAGCTGATCCCGGCCCTCACCACCTCCGAGGGCACGATCAGCCGGGCGCAGGCCTTCGCCGAGAAGCTGCTCGGCAAGCACGCGATCCGCGCCCAGGACCGCTCGGGCTTCGTCGTGAACGCCCTGCTCGTGCCGTACCTGCTCTCCGCGATCCGGATGTTCGAGTCCGGCATCGCGAGCCGCGAGGACATCGACAACGGCATGGAGTACGGCTGCGCCCACCCGATGGGCCCGCTCAAGCTCGCGGACCTCATCGGCCTCGACACGATCGTCTCGATCGCCGACTCGATGTACTCCGAGTTCAAGGAGCCCCTGTACGCCGCTCCCCCGCTGCTCCAGCGGATGGTCGACGCGGGCCGGCTGGGCCGCAAGACGGGCTCCGGCTTCTACGTCTACTCCTGACGCCCCGGCGTCCCCCCGACGCCCCCGGCGTCCCCCGAATGTCGCTCTCCGCGGCAGGAACGGCTCGTACCCCCGCACAGGTACGGGCCGTTCCGTCTTTCCCGGCGGCCGTCAGCCGAGCCGCAGGTGGTGGAGCATCAGCAGGCCGGCCGCCATGTTGGCCGCCGGGATCTCGCCCCGGGCGATCAGCTCCGGGACCTCCTTCAGCGGCACCCACGCGCGCCGCGAGGACTCGAAGCCGTCGACCGGCGGGCCGGTCCAGGTGGCCCGGTCGGCCCAGTAGAGGTGGTGCCGGGCGTCGCTGAGCCCGTTGGAGGGCTCGACGGTGAGGAGGTGGCGCAGCGGCCCCGGCCGCCAGCCGGTCTCCTCCTCCATCTCGCGGGCGGCGGCGGCCTCGGGGGTCTCGCCGTCCTCGACGACGCCGGCGGCCAGCTCCCAGCCCCAGCTGTCGGTGATGAAGCGGTGGCGCCAGAGCATCAGGACCTCGTCGGCGTCGTTGACGACCGTCGCGACGGCGACGGGGCGGAGCCTGATCAGGTAGTGGTCGAGGTGGCGGCCGTCCGGGAGTTCGACGTCCGCGAGGTTCACCCGGAACCAACGGTTCTCATAGACCGATCGCTCACTTACTTTCGTCCACTGCACGTTCTTGCCACCTTCCGACTGGTAGGTGCGTGTTCGGTGGCAATATCGCAGCAGCTGGACGGTCAGAGCGGAACGCGCAGGGCCCCGTCGATCAGCGCCGCCGCCTCCCGCGCGTCCCCCGCGTCACTGGCCAGCAGGTGCTCCCGGGCCTGGAGCAGCCGGTCCCGCAGCCGCCGCGACTCCATACCGCGCGCCCGCTCGGTCATCTCGACCGCCGTACGCGCCGCCGAGTCCGCCTCGCCCTGCCGCAGTTCGACCTGGCAGAGCAGCGCCAGCCGGTGCACCCGGCCCCGGTCGTGCGAGGGCGTCCCGGCCGCCCGCGCCGCGTGCTCGTACGCCCCCGCGAGATCACCCAGACTGAGGAGGGCCTCCGCGACCTGCACGTTGACGAGCCCGGGCTGGACGTAACCGGTCTCGGCCGGCTCCGCCGCCGGCGCGATCCGCTCCGCCGCGCGCTCGGCCCGCAGGATGCAGTCGAGCGCCGCCGCCCCGTCCCCCAGCCTGGCGTACGCCTTCGCCTGCATCGCCGTCAGGTCCGCCGCCAGCGCCGGGGTGATGGTCCCGTCCGCCGCCCGCAGCGCCGCCTCCGCGAAGGCCACCGCCTGCCGGAACTCCCCCAGCAGCAGGCACTGGTTGACCATCAGCGCGATCACATAGGCGCCGAACGCCCGGTCCCCGCTGGCCTTCGCCAGCCGCAGCGCCTGCTGGAAGTAGCGCTGCGCGAGCCCGTGCGCGTCGGCGTCGTAGGCGCAGATCCCGGCCACCGCCACCAGCCCCCCGGTGGCCCGGTGCAGGGAGCGGCCCAGGGCGTCGCTGTAGGAGCCGCGCAGCCGGGGCGCGGCCTCGGTGGTGAGGAAGCCGACGATCCGGGCGCGCGTCGCGATGCCGCCGGCCTTGCGGTACATCTGCTCGTAGTGCGCGCGGGCCGCGCTGAGCAGGGCGATGTCGGCGGGCTCCACCCGGGTCAGGCCGGACCGGGAGACGTCGGTGTCCTCCGGCGGGTTCTCCCACTCCCACACCGGGATCACCGCGGGCGTGCCGGTCACCGCGGGCGCGCTCACCAGGTGCGGGCGCTGCTGCTCGTCCGAACGCCACAGCGCGGTGGCGCGGTCGACGAAGCCGGAGAGCGGGCTGCCGGGCGCGGGCGGCCCGCCGCCGGGCACCCCGAGCCCGATGTCGTCGAGGGTGACGGGCCTGCGCAGCCGGGCCGCGAGCACCTCGCAGATGAGGTCGGGCACCTGGCCGCGCGGCCGCTGGCCCTTCAGCCACCGCGCCACGGCGGTGTGTTCGTAACGCAGGGCAAGTCCCCTGGCCCGGCCGGCCCGGTTCACACGGTCGGCGAGCCCGGCGTGCGAGACGCCCGCCTCGTCCAGGAGGGCGTCGAGCAGGGTGTTGGGCTGCATGGCCCCTCCGGTCGCTCGGTGAACTCAGCGTAGCGGTGGCCGAATTCGCCCGGTGCGTTTTCGCACGGGGTGTGAATGAAGTACCCGTTCTTCCGCTCCGCGCGCGCTGCCGCCGGCGGAGCCGTACCGCTTGACTGGGCTCCTCCTCGCCGGCCGGCGAGGAGCGACCGGGCCGCCGGCTCCCCCCTCGTACAGTGCGGTCGCCCGGTCCGCGCCGCCCGCCCCGCCGATCTGCCCGACACTCCGTGGCGGGGCGGGTGGCGCCCGTACCCCCGGACCCTCCGCTCAGCAGTGGGTGGAGGGAGCGGGCCGGGGACGGCGCAGCCCGGGTTCGGCGGGCTGCGCCGGCACGCGGACGCGGTCGTTGCGGACGACGAGCAGCGCGACGTCGTCGGCGAGCCGGCCGCCGGTGTGGCGCAGCAGCGCCTCGTGCACCTGCCGGACGACCCCCTCCGGCGAGCCGCCGGCGCCGCGGGCGAGCTCCGCCTCCAGGCCGAAGAAGCGGCCGCGGTGGTCGCGGGCCTCCTCCGCCCCGTCGGTGTGCAGCACCAGCGTCTCGCCGGGCAGCAGCCGGGCGCCGGTGTACGGGACGAGCACGGCCGGCAGCGGCAGCACGCCGAGCGGCGGCAGCGGCTCACCGACGGGCAGCCGCTCCGTCCGGGGTCCCAGCCGGTACGGGGCGGGATGGCCGCAGTCGAGGACGGCGAGCCGCCCGTCGGCGCGGACCTCCAGGAGCAGCAGCGTCACGAACTCCTCGGCCACCGGGTGCTCGGGGGCGCCCGCGCCGCGCGCCGGGTGCTCGTCGCGCGCCCGCTCCCGCAGGTGCCGCTGCAGCGCCCGCTCCAGCCGCCGCAGCACCCCGCCGAGTTCGGCCTCGTCGTGCGCGGCCTCCCGGAAGCTCCCCAGCACCGCGACGACGGCGCCCAGCGCGGCCAGACCGTGGCCCCGCACGTCCCCGATGACGATCCGCACGCCGTACGGCGTCGCCACCGCCTCGTACAGGTCGCCGCCGACCGAGGCGCCGCGGGTGGCCGACAACTGCCCCGCCGCCAGGGCGAGTCCGTCGAGCCGGGCGGGCGGCGGGCGCAGCAGCACCCGCTGGGCCGCCTCGGCCACGGCCCGCACCCGGGCGAGCTCGCGCCGCAGCTGCCGCCGCACCCCGAGGACGAGTCCGGTGCCGACGGTCAGGAAGACGATGCTGGTCGCGATCCGCATCGGCAGCCCCGGCTGCCGGGCCAGCGGACAGCCGAACTTCCACGCCACCGCCACCGCGCCCCAGCCGACCGGCAGGGCGAGCGGGGCGGAGCCCCGGATCCGGGACCCGAGGGCGGTCCTCGTACGGCTGCGGTCGCTACGGCTGGTACGGATCATGTACGGCCCTTCCCGAGCCCCGACAGCGCCCGGAGGCCCTGCGGCACACAGGTCCGCCCCTGTGGCCGCGTCGATTCTGCCGACCGTACGGACCACGGGGGAACACCCCCCGGCGATCTCACCCGAAGGAGTGAGCGCCCCCGGCGCGCCGCCCCGCGCCAGGCCCGCGCCACGGGCACACGGTCCCGACGGTCGCGGCCGTGTGCGAGGCGGGCGGGTCCGGGCGGACGGCGAAGGGCCGCCCCGGGAGCTGGTCCCGGGGCGGCCCTTCGTGGCGTTTCCGCCGGCGGGTCAGGCGCCGCGCAGCACGGCGCCCGTGTGCTCGGCGGCCAGGGCGACCGCGGCGTCGCGGGCGGCGGTGGCCTCCTCCACGGTGAGGGTGCGGTCCGCGGCGCGGAACTTCAGCGCGTACGCCAGGGACTTCTTGCCCTCGCCGACCTGGTCGCCGGTGTAGACGTCGAACAGGCGGATGGACTCCAGGAGTTCGCCCGCGCCGCCGGCCAGGTAGTACTCGACCGCGGCGGACGGCACGTCCTGGTCGACGACCAGGGCGACGTCCTGGGTGGCGACCGGGAAGGCGGAGATGCGCGGGGCCTTGACCGGTCCCCCGCTCGCCCGCTCCAGGACGTCCAGGTCCAGCTCCATCGCGCAGGAGCGGGCCGGCAGGCCCAGCGCCTTGACGACGCGCGGGTGGAGCTCGCCGCCGTGGCCGGCGAGGGTCTTGACCCCGTCGATCACCACGTGGAAGGCGGCGCAGCGGCCCGGGTGGAACGGCGCGTGCTGGTCGGCGTCGATCAGCAGCTCCGCACCGGCCTCGGTGGCGATGGTGCGGGCGGCCTCGATCGCGTCGGCCCAGTCGGCCGGGCGGCCCTTGCCCCACCAGCCGGACTGCTCGCGGGCACCGGCGAGGACGACGGCGGCGCGGCGCGGCTGCGCGGGCAGCGCGGCGTTGACGCCGGCGATCTCCTCGTCGGTGGGACGGCGGTCCACCGGGAGACGGACCGCGACCCTCGGCTCGCCCTCCGGGCGGAAGACCAGGCCGGTCTCGAAGAGGGCCAGGTCGTGGCTGCCCCGGCTGTCGTTCCGGCGCAGCGCGGCGAGCAGGCCGGGGAGCAGCGTGGTGCGGAGCGCGGGCTCCTCGTCGGAGAGCGGGTTGACGAGGGTGACGACCTTCCGGCGGGCGTCGTCCGCGTCGAGGCCGAGCTGGTCGAGGGCCTGCTGCCCCATGAAGGGGTAGTTCAGCGCCTCGACGTAGCCGGCGCCGGCCAGCGCGCGGCCGACCCGGCGGTGGACGCGCTGGCGCTCGGTGAGGCCGCGGCCGGCCGGGGGCTTCGGCAGCGTCGAGGGCAGGTTCTCGTAGCCCTCCAGCCGGATGACCTCCTCGGCGAGGTCGTTCGGCGCGTTCAGGTCGGGGCGCCACGACGGCACGGTGACGACGAGCTCGTCCTGGCCGTAGACGTCGCAGCCGACCTCCTGGAGGCGGCGGACGACGGTCTCGCGGCCGTACGCCATGCCCGCCACCCGGTCGGGGTGGTTCGCCGGCATGGTGATCGTGCGCGGCGCGGACGGGGCGGCGATCTCGGTGACGCCGGCCTCGGCGGTGCCGCCCGCGAGCAGCACCAGCAGGTCGACGCAGCGCTGCGCGGCGGCGGCCGCGGCCTGCGGGTCGACGCCGCGCTCGAAGCGCTTGGACGCCTCGGAGGACAGCTTGTGGCGGCGGGCCGTGCGGGCGATCGAGATCGCGTCGAAGTGCGCGGCCTCGATGACGACCTCGCTGGAGCCGGTGACGGCGCCGGTCTCGGCGTCGGTCACCGGGTCGGCGATCTCGGTGTCGGCGCCGCCCATGACGCCCGCGATGCCGATGGGGCCGCGGTTGTCGGTGATGACCAGGTCGGCGGCGTCGAGGACGCGGACCGTGCCGTCGAGGGTGGTGATCTTCTCGCCGGCCTCGGCGCGGCGGACCCCGATGGGGCCGTCGATCCGGGTGCGGTCGTAGGCGTGCAGCGGCTGACCCAGCTCCAGCATCACGTAGTTGGTGATGTCGACGGCGAGCGAGATCGGGCGCATGCCCGCCTTCTGGAGGCGGCGCTGGAGCCAGATCGGCGACCGGGCCTCGGGGGCGAGGCCGACGACCGTGCGGGCCGTGAAGCGGTCGCAGCCGACCGGGTCGGCGATCTGGACCGGGTAGCCGTACGAGTTCGGCGCGGGCACGTCGAGGAGCGCCGGGTCACGCAGCGGCAGCCCGTACGCGATGGCGGCCTCGCGGGCCACTCCGCGCATCGAGAGGCAGTAGCCGCGGTCCGGGGTGACGGCGATGTCGAGGACCTCGTCGTACAGCTCCAGCAGGACGGTGGCGTCGATGCCGACCTCGTGCTCCGGCGGCAGGATGATGATCCCGTGGTTCGGGTCCTCGCCCATGCCCAGCTCCTCGCTGGAGCAGATCATGCCGCGCGAGACCTTGCCGTAGGTCTTGCGCTCGGCGATCCGGAAGTCACCGGGGAGGACGGCGCCGGGCAGGGCCACGACGACCTTGTCGCCGACGGCGAAGTTCCGGGCGCCGCAGATGATCTCCTGGGGCTCGCCGGTGCCGTTGGCGGAGCCGACGTCGACGGTGCAGAAGCGGATGGGCTTCTTGAACTCCGTCAGCTCCTCGATGGTGAGGACCTTGCCGACCACCAGCGGGCCGGTGAGGCCGGCGCCGAGCCGCTCGACGGTCTCGACCTCGAGGCCGGCGGTGATGAGCTTGGCCTGGACGTCGCGGCCGGTCTCCGTCGCCGGCAGGTCGACGTACTCCCGCAGCCAAGAAAGCGGGACCCGCATCAGATCTCCATCCCGAACGGCCGGGTGAACCGGACGTCACCCTCGACCATGTCTCGCATGTCTTCCACGTTGTGCCGGAACATCAGCATCCGCTCGATGCCGAAGCCGAAGGCGAAGCCGCTGTACTTCTCCGGGTCCACGCCGCAGGCGACGAGCACCTTCGGGTTGACCATGCCGCAGCCGCCGAGCTCGATCCAGCCCTCGCTGCCGCAGGTGCGGCAGGGGCGGTCGGGGTCGCCGACGGACTCGCCGCGGCAGACGTAGCAGAGCATGTCCATCTCGGCGGACGGCTCGGTGAACGGGAAGAAGTTCGGGCGGAGCCGGGTCTTCATGTCCGCGCCGAAGAGCGCCTGGACCATGTGGTCGAGGGTGCCCTTGAGGTCGGCCATGGTGAGGCCCTCGTCGACGGCGAGCAGCTCGATCTGGTGGAAGACCGGGGTGTGCGTGGCGTCGAGCTCGTCGGTGCGGTAGACGCGGCCGGGGCACACCACGTAGACCGGGGGCTCCCGGTCGATGAGGGTGCGGGCCTGGACCGGCGAGGTGTGGGTGCGCAGGACGACGCCGGACTCGTCGCCCGTCGTCCCTTCCGGGCCCCGGACGAAGAAGGTGTCCTGCATCTGCCGCGCCGGGTGGTCCGGCACGAAGTTCAGGGCGTCGAAGTTGAACCACTCGGCCTCGACCTCGGGGCCCTCGGCGACCTCGTAGCCCATGGAGACGAAGACGTCGGCGACGCGCTCCATCAGCGTGGTCAGCGGGTGGCGGGCGCCGGCCGGGACGCGGTCGTACGGCAGGGTGACGTCGACGGCCTCCTCGACGAGGACGCGCGCGTCGCGCTCGTCCTCCAGTTCGGCCTGGCGGGCGGCGAGCGCCTTGGAGACGACGCCTCGGGCCTGGCCGACGAGCTTGCCGGCCGCGGCCTTGGCCTGCGGGGGCAGCGCGCCGATCTCGCGGTTGGCGAGGGCGAGCGGCGAGGTGCCGCCGGTGTGCGCCGTCTTGGCGTGCGCGAGCGCGTCGAGGTCGCCGGCGGCCGCGAAGGCGGCGAGCGCCTCGTCCCGCATGCGCTCGATCTCTTCCGGTTTCAAGGCTTCGACCTCGACCGGGTCGTACGACTTATTGGGTGCCGACATTTCTTCCCGTGCTTCCGTTGGGCTTGGCTGGGGCGACCCCGGTTCGACGACAGACGACAAGGGCGCGAACGTGCCAAAGGTCGAGTCTAACGGGGTGGGGACACGCTGATGAGCCCGTGGGGGCCCCGGTGGCTCTGGTTCCCGTCGGGTCTCGGTGCGTGAGACGTCAGACGAGATGGGCCGGGGCGCCGACGGGCAGGGTAAATCGGAACTCGGCGCCGCCGCGCGGGCCGCGTCCGACGGTGATGGTGCCGCCGTGGGCCTCGACGAGGCCCTTGACGATGTAGAGGCCGAGTCCGGTGCCGCCGCGCTTGCTGCCCCGCCAGAAGCGGGTGAAGACGCGGTTCACGGACTCCTCGGGGATGCCCGGGCCCTCGTCGCTCACGGTGACCTCCGTCCCCTCCTCGCCGGTGCCGTCGTCGCCCGCGGTGCGGGGCGCCACCTCGATGGTGACGGTTCCGGCGCCGTGGCGCACCGCGTTTTCCAGGAGGTTGCCGAGGATCTGGTCGATCTTGTCGGGGTCGGCCCAGAGCGCGGGCAGTCCGGGCCGGGTCCGGACGAAGAAGCGGTCGGGGGGCTGGCCGCCGGTGGTGTGCACCTGGATGTGGCGGCCGACGGCGGCGGTGATGTCGACGGGCTGGCGGCGCACCTCCAGGCGGCCGGAGTCGATCCGGGAGATGTCGAGGAGTTCCGCGATGAGCCGTTTGATGCGGCCGGCGTCGGCGTCGACGGTCTCCAGCATGAGCCGCTTCTGCTCGTCGGTGAACCGCTCCCACTTGCTGAGGAGGGTGGCGGTGAAGCCCTTGACGGAGGTGAGCGGGGAGCGGAGCTCGTGGGCGACGGTGGCGATGAGCTCGGCGTGGCTGCGCTCGGAGCGGCGGCGGGCCTCGGTGCCGCGCAGGGAGACGACGACCCTGCGGACGGGGCCCGTGGGGTGCTCCCGGACGTACCGGGCGGAGACGAGGACCTCGCGGCCGCCGGGCAGCAGCAGGTTGCGCTCGGGCTGGCCGCGCCGGGTGGCGAGGCCGCCGTACGGGTCGGTGAGGGACCACCAGCGGTGCCCCTTGAGGTCCTCCAGGGGCAGCGCCTGGTCGAGCGGGCGGCCGAGGGCCTCGTCCCCGGGGACGGCGGTGATGCGGCTGGCGGCGGCGTTGAAGCAGACGACGCGGCCCCGCTCGTCGGCGACGACGAGTCCGTCGGGCAGGTCGTCGGGGTCGATCGCGGGCCACGGCTCGGGCGCGCGCGTCCCGTCGCCGTGTCGTCGCGCGGTCCGTGCGGGACTGTCCGTGCCGGCCGTCATCCCCGTCTCCCACCCCTCCGTGTAGCGCAGTGGGCCCCCGAGTGCGTCACTCTACTGGGCGAGGGTGACCGGCGGGAGCCGGAAGGACACACGGGGTGGCCGGATCGCGACGGCGGGGCGCGGCGGCGGGGCGCGGCGGCGGGGCGCGTCAGGCGGTGCGGCGGGGGCGCTGGGCGCGGGCGGAGGCGTACAGGCAGACCGCGGCGGCGGTGGCGAGATTGAGGCTCTCGGCCTTGCCGTGGATGGGGACGCGGACGACGGCGTCGGCGAGGGCGCGGGTCTCCTCCGGGAGCCCCCATGCCTCGTTGCCGAAGATCCAGGCGGTGGGGCCGCCCATGGTGCCGGCGTCGAGCTCGTCGTCGAGGTCGTCCTGGCCGGCGCCGTCGGCGGCGAGGATGCGGACGCCCGCGGCCTTGAGGCCGGCGACGGCCTGCTCGACGGGGACGCCGACGGCGACGGGGAGGTGGAAGAGGGAGCCGACGGAGGCGCGGACCGACTTGGGGTTGTAGAGGTCGACGGAGGCGTCGGTGAGGATCACCGCGTCGGCTCCGGCGGCGTCGGCGCAGCGCAGCACGGTGCCGGCGTTCCCGGGGTCGCGGACGTGCGCGAGGACGGCGACCAGCTTGGGCTTCGCGGCGAGGATCTCCTCGAACGGCGAGTCGAGGAAGCGGCAGACGCCGACGAGGCCCTGCGGGGTGACGGTCTGGGAGACCTCGGCGAGGACGGCGTCGGAGGCGTGGTGGACGCGGGCGCCGGCGGCGCGGGCGGCCTCGACGATGGGCGCGTACCGCTCGGCGGCCTCGACGGTGGTGAAGAGCTCGACGAGGGCGGGGGCGCCGTCGGGGCCCCGGTGCGCGACGGCCTCGCGGACGGCCTGGGGGCCCTCGGCGAGGAAGAGGCGGTCCTTCCCCCGGAAGTTGCGCTTGGCGAGCCGCCGGGCGGCGACGACGCGCGGGGAACGCGGGGAGATCAGCTCGGGGGTGGACATGTGCCTGGGGCTCTCTGTCTCGGTCTCGTCGGGGTGCGGGGTGCGGTGGTCAACGCACCGGACCCGCAGGCGCGGGGCCTGCGGGTCCGGGCGGAAGCACTGCGGCCTGGAAGATCAGGCGGCGGCCTTCGGGGCGTTGACGTCGGCCGGGAGGGCCTTCTGCGCGACCTCGACCAGCGCGGCGAACGCGTTGATGTCGTTGACGGCCAGCTCGGCGAGGATCTTGCGGTCCACCTCGATGTTGGCGGCCTTCAGACCCTGGATGAGGCGGTTGTACGTCATGCCGTTCTGACGGGCAGCGGCGTTGATGCGCTGGATCCACAGCTGACGGAAGTCGCCCTTGCGCTTCTTCCGGTCGTTGTAGTTGTAGACCAGCGAGTGGGTGACCTGCTCCTTGGCCTTGCGGTACAGGCGCGAACGCTGACCGCGGTAGCCGGAGGCCTGCTCGAGGATCGCCCGGCGCTTCTTGTGGGCGTTGACCGCCCGCTTGACGCGTGCCACTTTTAACTCCTTGCAGCGGGGTCGTGGTGGTCCTCACACGACCCGAAAAACGGATGGAACCCGGTCTTGGCCGGATGCCCTCGTCGCCGAGGGCGGGAGATCAAGCTCAGATGCCCAGCATCTTCTTGATCTTGGCGGCGTCACCCGGGGCCATCTCGGCGTTGCCGGTGAGGCGACGCGTCAGCTTGGACGACTTGTGCTCGAGCAGGTGGCGCTTACCGGCGCGCTCGCGCAGGATCTTGCCGGAGCCGGTGACCTTGAAGCGCTTCTTGGCACCGGAGTGCGTCTTGTTCTTCGGCATCGCGCCGTATCTCCTCGTCAGTGGCGCTCCCCCGGTGCGGGCACCGGACGTCAGGGAGCGTCAGTTCTTCGTTGGTGGTTCCGGGCGGGGCCTGGGGCTGCCTGGGTGGCAGCCCGCCGGATCACGCCTCGGTGGTGTCGGTCGGGGCCTCGGCCTCGGCGACCGGGGCTTCCTCGGCCGGAGCCGCGGGCGCCTCGTCGGAGGTGATGCCCTGACGCTCGGCCTTGCGCGCGGCCTGGGCCTCGCGAGCCTCGGCCATGGCCTCGGTCTTCTTCTTGTGCGGACCGAGAACCATGATCATGTTCCGGCCGTCCTGCTTCGGGTTGGACTCGATGAAGCCGAGCTCCTCGACGTCCGACGCCAGCCGCTGGAGCAGCCGGAAACCAAGCTCGGGACGGGACTGCTCACGACCACGGAACATGATCGTGATCTTGACCTTGTCGCCCTGCTTGAGGAACCGGACGACGTGACCCTTCTTGGTGTCATAGTCGTGCGGGTCGATCTTCGGCCGGAGCTTCATCTCCTTGATGACCGTGTGCGCCTGGTTCTTGCGCGCCTCACGGGCCTTCATGGCCGACTCGTACTTGAACTTCCCGTAGTCCATGAGCTTGCACACGGGCGGGCGGGCGGTCGCCGCCACCTCGACCAGGTCGAGGTCGTACTCCTGTGCGAGCTCCAGGGCCTTGGCAAGCGGAACAATCCCGACCTGCTCGCCGCTGGGTCCGACAAGTCGCACCTCGGGAACGCGAATCCTGTCGTTGATGCGGGGCTCGGCGCTGATGGATCCTCCTCGGTAGCACCACACGACCGCCTGGCGGACGGACGCGCAACATCTGTTTCTGAGACCAACCGAGCCGGCACATGAAAAATGCCCCGGACGGGACACAGGCGGGGCTCCAAGAAAAAACCGGAACACCACCACGGTCAGCCGCGGGGCGCACATCGGGCGGCTCCATCGTCCGTACGGAACGATGGGCGCCACCTGACCGGTGACCCGCCGCCCGCGAGGGCGGTCAGGTGGGAGATCGGAGCCTCCACTTGTGGGCCGGGCACACAGGTGTCCGGCCGGTCGTTACACAAGGTTAGCAGGACCCGGCGGTCGGCGCGAACCGTGCGCCCGCTTATCGTGTGGGGCATGAGCGAGACCCCCCAGAACGAGTCCACGACCGCCCCCGACGCCTCCGGCGACAACCCCGACTTCGACGCCATGGCCCGCGACATCGCCGAGGTCCCGGCGGTCGAGGTGATCGTGACCGTGGCCGTCAACCTGATGAGCGCCGCCGCGGTCAAGCTCGGCCTCACCGAGGAGGGCGACGCGCACAAGGACCTCGACGAGGCGCGCAAGCTCATCCACGCGCTCGCCGGTCTCCTCGACGCCAGCACCACGGAGATCTCGTCCTTCCACGCCGCCCCCCTGCGCGACGGCCTGAAGTCCCTCCAGCTCGCCTTCCGCGAGACGTCCCTCGTCCCGGACGAGCCGGGCCAGGGCCCGGGCGAGAAGTACACGGGCCGGGTGTTCGGCTAGGGCCGCCGGGCGGGGGACGCCGCTCCCCCGCTCAGTCCCGTACGTAGAAGGGCTCGCCCGGAGGGGTGGCCGCGGCCGGCAGCAGTGCCAGGTCGAGGCCCCGCACCAGGCGGGCCCTCAGTGTTTCGTCGGCGGCCAGGGCGCGGGCCACGCGCCGGGCGGTCTCGGCGGGGGCCGCGTCCCCGGCGAGGACCAGGGCGAGGGTGCCGTCGGCGGTGCCGGGGCCCAGGTGGGCGCGGAGCACGGCGGGCTCGGCGGCGACGGCGGCGCGGACCGCGTCCCGGACCGCCGGGTCGTCCAGCGGGTCGGTGCCGGTGCGGCCCTCGGCCAGGGCCAGCAGCGCGGAGCCGCTCACCTGGTACGGCACGGGTCCCGCCATGTCGAGGACCAGGGTGTCGGCCTTCTCGTGGACGAGCGCGGCGAGCGCCTGCCGGAGGGGGACGGCGACGGGCCGGGCGGCCGGGTCCCACAGGGCGAGCGAGGCGGTCGAGGTGAAGGCGGGCAGGCCGCGCCGGTCGCCGGCGGTCAGCGTCGGCACCGCCATGTCGCTGGTCTTCTCCCGCTTGAGGCCCGTCTCCGGGTCGGTCTCCACCTCGCCGAGGACGGCGACGACGGGGACGAGGAGCCGGGCGCCGCGCAGGGCCTCCAGGACGGGGCCGTGCGCGGTCCTGTCCTCCGCCCAGGCCGCGAGGGCCGCGGCGAGCGCCGGGTCGGCGGTGCCGTCGTCGTCGGAGAAACCGGGGTCGGGGATGTTCTTGAGCTCCACGCCCCGAGCCTAACGGGCCGTGCGCGGGGCTCCGGCCGCCGGGCCGTCAGCGGGTGCGGCCGGCCCGGTGGAGGACGAGGGCCGTCAGCAGGAGGAGGGCGCCGAGGCCGCCGGCGAGGGGGGCGAGGAGCCCGGGGGCGGTGCTCTCCTCGGCGGCCGGGAGGGGACCGGGGCCGAAGTACTGGCCGCGGTATCCGGCGGTGGCGTCCTTCGGGTCGCCGGCCTTCAGCGCCGCCCCGGCCGCGATGGCGGCGGCCGGGTCGACCGTGCCGTAGCCCTTGGCGTCGCTGCGGCCCCCCTCGGGCCGGTCGCGGGCGGTGTCGACGAGGAGCTTCTTGACCTGGGCGGGGGTCAGGTCGGGGTGGGCGGAGCGGACGAGGGCGACGGCGCCCGAGACGAAGGCGGCGGCGGCGCTGGTGCCCCAGCCCTCGTAGTACTTGCGGTCGGGGTCGGCGATGACGATGTCGACGCCGGGGGCGCTGACCGTGGCGTACCAGCGGCGGGTGGAGAAGAGGGCGCGGGTGCCGTAGCGGTCGACGGCGGTGACGGCGATGACGCCGGGGTAGGCGGCCGGGTAGGAGATGTGGTCGCCCTTCTCGCCGCCGTTGCCGGCGGAGGCGACGACGGAGACGCCCTTGCCGAGGGCGTACTGGACGGCGGCGTCCTCGCCGGGGTCGGGGTGGGCGGACTTCGAGTCGTCGCCGAGGGAGAGGTTGATGACGTCGGCGCCGTGGTCGGCGGCCCAGCGGATGCCCTCGGCGAGGGCCGTGCCCCGGGTCTCGCGGGCCTTCTCGCGGGCCTTGTCCTTGCCTTCGAGGATGACCCGCACGGGCAGGACGCGGGCGCCGGGGGCGATGCCCAGGACCCCGCTGTCGTCGGCCCAGCCGTGGCCGTGCCCGGCGATGATCCCGGCCATCGCGGTGCCGTGGCGGGCCCAGTGCTCGTCGCCCTCGGCGGCGCCGAAGCCGATGAGGTCGTGGCCGGGCAGGACGGAGCCGGTGAGGTCCGGGTGGTCGGCGTCGACCCCGGTGTCGAGGACGGCGACGGTGACGCCCTCGCCCTTGGTGGTGCGCCACGCCTCCTCCGTGCGGAGGGTGTCGAGGCCCCACTGGCGGTCGCGGATGGCGTCGGCGTGGGCGGGCGCGGCGGCCGGGAGCACCGAGAGGGCGGCGGCGAGCAGGACGGCGGCGGGGGGCACCGCGGCGCGTGCGCGGCTGCGGGGGCGGGGGCGGGTCACCGCTGTTCCTCTTCCTTCGCCGCGTTCAGGGCGGTGGTGCGGAGCTGCTTCTCCACGCGGTCGGCGATGCCGAGGGCCTCGTGGCCGAGGCCGGACTGGGCGACGGCGTCCGTGCGGTCCTTCTTCATCGCCTGGTCGGCGGGGACGGCGCGGTCGACGGCGCGGCCGTCGGCGAAGCCGGAGACGGCGGTGACGACGACGGGCAGGTCGGTGGGGGCGGCAACCCACCAGCCGGCCCGCTGCGCCGGGCCGAACCCGGCGGCGACGGTGCCGGGGCCGGGCAGCGCGGGCGGGACGTCCTGGCCGAGGCGGGCGGCGAGCCGGCGGCCGTCGAGGGCGCGCTGGGCGGTGACGTCGGCGCGGGTGAAGACGACGCCGACGGTGAGGACACTGCTGGCGGTGGCGTCGGTGTACGTGGCGCGCAGCACGCGCTCGCAGCCGAGCGGGCGCAGGGCGGCGAGCAGCTTCGGGGCGACGGTGGCGGTGGCGCAGGGGGCGTCCGGGGCGACGACGACGCGGGTCCAGGTGCGGGCGGAGGGGCCGGGGCCCGCCTGGGGGGCGGTGAGGGTACGGGGGAAGAGGGTGTCCACGGGCGCGTTGTGCCAGAGCTCCTTGGCGACGGCGTACTCCGGCGGTTCGGCGGGCTTCCCGTCACCGGACGCGGCGAGCCACACCCCGGCGAGCGCCCCTCCGATCAGCCCGATCCCCAGGACGACGCAGGCGCCGACGGCCAGGGACCTCCCCCGCCGCCGCTCCCGTATGGGCCGCAGCCGGGTGGTCGTCTCGACGGGCGTCTCCGGCGGCGCGTACGCCGGCACCCGCACGGGCCGCAGCCGCGCGGTCGTCTCGACCGGGGCGGCAGCGGGCGGCACGGTGCCCGCGCGGTGCGGGGCCCCGTCCGGGCGCGGGCCGGACGCGGCCGGCTGCCGCTCCGGGCGGGGCGGGGGCAGCGGCGCGGAACCGGCGGCGGCCGGGCGCGGCTGGGCGGGGCGGGCGGCCGGAGGCGGCGGAGTCGCACCGGCCGGGCGGCGCGGAGCGGCCGCGGGCGGGGCGGTCGCGGGCGGGGCGGCCGCCGGCGGCCGCCCGGGGCGGGCCGGGGGCGGGCCGACCCGGCCCGTCGCGGGGCGCGGGGCGGGCGGCGCCGCCGCCGGGCGCTGCGGGGCCACGGCCGGGGGCAGCGGGCCCGGGGCGGTCGCGGGGCGCGGGGGCGTGCCGGATTCGGGGCGCGGAGGCGTTCCCTGCGCGGGGCGCGGGGACGTTCCCGGCGCGGGGCGCGGAGGCGTTCCCGGCGCGGGGCGCGGAGGCGTTCCCGGCGCGGGGCGCGGGGGCGGGGCGGTACCGGATTCGGGGCGTGGGGCCGGGGCCGGGGCCGTACCGGACTGCGGGCGCGGGACCGGAGCCGTACCGCGGGGAGCCGGGGCCGTACCGCGCGGGGCCCGGGCCGTGCCGGGCTGGGGGCGGGGCGGTCCGTCGGCGGGCGGGCCGGGCTCCGGGCGCGGGGGCGGAGTCGTCGCGGGGCGCGGGGGCGGAGTCGTGCCGGGTTCCGGGTGGGGGGTGCGGAGGGGCGGGGTGAGGTCGGTGGTGAGGGAGGCCAGGGCGCTCTCGGGGGGCTTCACGCGAGGGCGGAGGGTCTCTGTGGCGCGGGACGGGCGGGGGTTCTCTTCGCTGGTCATCCCGCCCCCTGCTCCTGCCGACAATGCCCGCCACTCTACGGGCTGTTCCCCGCCACGCGGGAACTCAGGGGTACCGGCCCCCCTGACGGTCTGGCAAGCTCGGGCCATGACTCCCCGTGCCGCCGACCGGGCCCGGTACGACCGGGCCACCGCCGCTCTCGACGCGCCGCTGGCGGTCGTCGACCTGGAGGCCTTCGACGCCAACGCGGACGATCTGGTGCGGCGGGCGGGCGGGAAGCCGGTCCGGGTGGCGAGCAAGTCGGTGCGGTGCCGGGCGCTGCTCGACCGGGTGCTGGCGCGGGACGGCTTCGCCGGGATCATGTCGTTCACGCTCGCCGAGTCGCTGTGGCTGGCGCGGGCCGGGTACGAGGACGTGCTGCTCGCCTACCCGTCCGCCGACCGGGCGGGCTTCGCGGAGCTGGCGCGGGACCCGAAGCTCGCCGCCGCCGTCACCGTGATGGTCGACGACGTGGCGCAGCTCGACCTGATCGACGCGGCCCGGGCCGGCGGCACCGAGGAGGTGCGGGTCTGCCTGGAGATGGACACCGCGCTGCGGCTGCTGGGCGGCCGGGTGCGGATCGGGGCCCGGCGGTCTCCGCTGCGGACTCCCGCGCAGCTGGCCGAGCTGGCCCGGTCGGTGGTCCGGCGGCCGGGGTTCCGGCTGGCCGGGCTGATGGCGTACGAGGGGCACGTGGCGGGGGTCGGGGACGCGGTGGCCGGCCGGCCGCTGCGGTCCCGGGCGGTCCGGGCGATGCAGGCGGTGGCCCGCCGGGAGCTGGCCGAGCGGCGGGCGGCGGTGGTCGGGGCCGTACGGGCGGTGGCGCCGGACCTGGAGTTCGTGAACGGCGGCGGCACCGGCAGCGTGCAGCACACCGCGGCCGAGGCGGCCGTCACCGAGATCGCCGCCGGGTCGGGGCTCTACGTGCCGCGGCTCTTCGACGGCTACTCGTCCTTCAGCGGGCGCCCGGCGGCGCTCTTCGCGCTGCCGGTGGTGCGGCGGCCCGGCGTCGGGGCCGTCACCGTGCTCGGCGGCGGCTATCCGGCGTCCGGCGCGGCCGGGCGGGACCGGCTGCCCGTCCCGTACCTCCCGGAGGGGCTGCGGTACGACCCGCAGGAGGGTCCCGGCGAGGTGCAGACCCCGCTGCTGGGCTCGCCGGCCGACGATCTGCGGATCGGCGACAAGGTGTGGTTCCGGCACGCGAAGGCCGGCGAGCTGTGCGAGCGGTTCGACGCGCTGCACCTGGTGGCGGGCGACCGTGTCGTGGACACGGTGCCCACCTACCGGGGCGAGGGCCGGACGTTCCTGTAGGGCTACAGGGGCGTCACGTACGCGCCGGAGATGCCGCCGTCGACGAGGAAGTCGGCGGCGTTGACGAACGAGGAGTCGTCGCTGGCGAGGAAGGCGACGGCCGCCGCGATCTCCTCCGCCTCGGCGAACCGGCCGACCGGGATGTGCACGAGCCGGCGGGCGGCCCGCTCCGGGTCCTTGGCGAACAGCTCCCGGAGGAGCGGGGTGTTGACCGGCCCCGGGCAGAGCGCGTTGACCCGGATGCCCTCGCGGGCGAACTGCACGCCGAGCTCGCGGGACATGGCGAGGACGCCGCCCTTGGAGGCGGTGTACGAGATCTGGCTGGTCGCCGCGCCCATGATCGCGACGAACGAGGCGGTGTTGATGATGGAGCCCTTCCCCTGGCGGCGCATGTAGGGCAGGGCGGCCTTGCAGCAGAGGTAGACGGAGGTGAGGTTGACGTCCTGGACGCGCTTCCACGCCTCCAGGCCGGTCTCCAGGATGGAGTCGTCGTCGGGCGGGGAGATGCCGGCGTTGTTGAAGGCGACGTCGACGGAGCCGTAGGTCTCGAAGGCGGTGCGGAACAGCGCCTCGACCTCCTCCGGGTCGGTGACGTCGACCTTGACGAAGGTGCCGCCGACGGCCTCGGCGGCGGCCTTGCCCGCCCGCTCGTCGATGTCGCCGCAGACGACGTTCGCGCCTTCGGATGCGAGGCGGCGGGCGGTGGCGAGGCCGATGCCGCTGCCGGCGCCGGTGATGACGGCGGTGCGGCCGACGAGCCGGCGGCAGACGATCTCTTCGTTGGTCATGGTCAGCCTTCCGTGCTGATGAAGACGTTCTTGGTCTCGGTGAAGGCGGTCAGGGCGTCGGGTCCGAGTTCGCGGCCGAGGCCGGACTGGTGGAAGCCGCCGAAGGGGGTCCAGTAGCGGACGCTGGAGTGGGAGTTGACGGAGAGGTTGCCGGCCCGGACGGCGCGGGAGGCGCGCAGGGCGCGGCCGACGTCGCGGGTCCAGATCGAGCCGGAGAGGCCGTACGGGGTGGCGTTGGCGAGCCGGATCGCGTCGGCCTCGTCCTCGAAGGGGAGGACGACGGCGACGGGGCCGAAGATCTCCTCGACGGCGCAGGGGGCGTCCTCGGGGACGCCGGTGAGGACGGTCGGCGGGAACCAGAAGCCGGGCCCCTCGGGCGCCTTGCCGCGGACGGCCCCGGCGGACTCGGGGACGTAGGAGCGGACCCGGTCGAGCTGGGCCCGGGAGATCAGCGGGCCCATCTGGGTGCGCGGGTCGAGCGGGTCGCCGACGACGGTCTCCTCGATCGCCGGGGTGAGGAGTTCCATGAAGCGGTCGTGGACGCTGCGCTGGACGAGGATGCGGGTGCGGGCGCAGCAGTCCTGGCCGCTGTTGTCGAGGAAGGCCATGGGGGCGGCGGCGGCCGCCGCCTCGACGTCCGCGTCCGCGAAGACGATGTTGGGGCTCTTGCCGCCGAGTTCGAGGGTGAGCCGCTTCACCCGGTCGGCGGCCTTGGCCATGATCCGCTTGCCGGTGCTGGTGGAGCCGGTGAAGACGATCTTGGCGACGCCGGGGTGGGTGACGAGGGCTTCCCCGGCGACGGGGCCCTCGCCGGGGAGGACCTGGAAGAGGTGCTGGGGGAGGCCGGCCTCCAGAGCGAGTTCCGCGAGGCGGAGCGCGGTGAGGGGGGTGGCCTCGGCCGGTTTGAGGACCACCGCGTTGCCGGCGGCGAGGGCGGGGGCGGTGGCCCAGGCGGCGATCGGCATGGGGAAGTTCCAGGGCGCGATGACGCCGACGACGCCGAGGGGTTCGAGGATCGTGAGGTCGATGCCGCCGGGGACGGGGATCTGGCGTCCGTTCAGGCGCTCCACTCCCCCGGCCGCGTAGTCGAGGAGGTCGCGGACGTTCCCGGCCTCCCAGCGGGCGTTGCCGATCGTGTGCCCGGCCTCGCGGACCTCCAGGAGGGCGAGTTCCTCGGCGTGGGCGTCGACGACGGAGGCGAAGCGGCGGAGCAGCCGGGCGCGGTCGGCGGGGGCGGCGGCGGCCCACGCGGTCTGCGCGGTGGCGGCCCTGCCGACGGCGGCGTCGACGTCGGCGGGGCCGGCGGCGGGGACGGTGGCGACGAGTTCCTCGGTCGCCGGGTTCAGTACCCGGAGTTCGGTGGGCAAGGGCTCGGTCCTCTCGGGGGTGTGCGGAGGTGTCCGGGCGCTCGGGGGCGGCCGGGCGTTCCAAGGCGCTCCGGGCGCTCAGTGGCGTTCGAAGGAGCGGCGCAGTTCCCAGTCCGTGACCGCCGCGTCGAAGGCGGCGAGTTCGACGCCGGCCATGTTGCGGTAGTGGGCGACGACCTCGGCGCCGAAGGCCTCCTTGGCGATCTCGCTGGTCTCCCAGAGCTCGGCGGCCTCGCGCAGGGTGGTGGGGACGTGGGCGTGGTCGGCGGCGTAGGCGTTCCCGGTGCAGGGCGGGGGGAGTTCGAGGCCCCGCTCGATGCCGTGGAGGCCGGCGGCGATCATCGCGGCGACGGCGAGGTAGGGGTTGACGTCGCCGCCGGGCAGCCGGTTCTCGAAGCGGGTGGAGCGCCCGTGCCCGACGGTCCGCAGCGCGCAGGTGCGGTTGTCGGGGCCCCAGGCGACGGCGGTGGGGGCGAAGGAGCCGGGCTGGAAGCGCTTGTAGGAGTTGATGTTGGGGGCGTAGAGGAGGGAGAAGTCCCGCAGGGCGGCCAGCTGCCCGGCGAGGAAGCGCCTCATGACCTCCGACATCCCGTGGGGGCCGTCCCCGGCCATCACGTTGGTGCCCGCCGCGTCCTGGAGGGAGAGGTGGATGTGGCAGGAGTTGCCCTCGCGCTCGTTGTACTTGGCCATGAAGGTGAGCGAGACGCCCTCCTGGGCGGCGATCTCCTTGGCTCCCGTCTTGTAGACGGCGTGCTGGTCGCAGGTGACGAGGGCCTCGTCGTAGCGGAAGGCGATCTCGTGCTGGCCGGGGTTGCACTCGCCCTTGGCGGACTCGACGGTGAGGCCGGCGGCGGCCATCTCGTTGCGGATGCGGCGCAGCAGGGGTTCGACGCGGCCGCCGCCGAGGATCGAGTAGTCGACGTTGTACTGGTTGGCCGGGGCGAGGTCCCGGTAGCCGGCGTCCCAGGCCTGCTCGTAGGTGTCCTTGAAGACGATGAACTCCAGCTCGGTGCCGACGTGCGCGGTGATGCCCCGGTCGGCGAGGCGGTCCAGCTGGCGGCGGAGGATCTGGCGCGGGGCGGCGACGACGGGCGAGCCGTCGGCCCAGGTCAGGTCGGCGGTGACCAGGGCGGTGGCCTCGTTCCAGGGGACGCGGCGCAGGGTGGCGAGGTCGGGGCGCATGGCGAAGTCGCCGTAGCCGCGGTCCCAGGAGGACATGGCGTAGCCGTCGACGGTGTTCATCTCGGTGTCGACGGCGAGGAGGTAGTTGCAGCCCTCGGTGCCGTGGGCGAGGACCTCGTCCAGGAAGAAGGGGGCGGCGAAGCGCTTCCCCTGGAGCCGGCCCTGCATGTCCGGGAAGGCCAGGACGACGGTGTCGATCTCGCCGTCCGCCACGAGGGAGCGCAGCTCCTCGACGGTCAGCGGGGGTGTGCGGTCTGCCACGGGACGACTCTCCTCGTTCGGCTGCCGGGAGTCATAAGGTATGGGGCGAGACCATTGCTTGGGAAGCGTCAGGGGCAGGGGTGACGAGAAGTGATCCGTACGAGTGAACCGGCCGGTCCCGCCGACCGGTTGACGCCGGTGCTGCGCCCGGTCCGGGCCGGCAACGGCTTCGAGGAGGCCCTGGAGCAGATCCTCCAGGTGGTCCGCCTGGGCCTGGTCCCCGACGGCGAGCGGCTGCCCTCCGAGCGGGAACTGGCCGAGCGGATGGGGATCAGCCGGGTGACGCTCCGCGAGGTCCTCAAGGTGCTCCAGGAGCAGGGACTGGTGGAGAGCCGGCGCGGCCGGTACGGCGGGACCTTCGTGCTGCCCCGCCCCCAGGACCCCGACGGGGCGGAGCTGCGCCGCCGGACCGCCGCCGTCGACATGGAGGACGCGCTGCGCTTCCGGGAGGTCCTGGAGGTGGGGGCGGCCGGGCTGTGCGCGGCGCACGGCCTGGACGCGGCGGGCGGGGAGCGGCTGCGGGCGGCGCTGGCGGCCACCCGTGACGCGCCGCCGGCCGGCTACCGGCGCCGGGACACGCTGCTCCACCTCACGCTGGCCGAGCTCTCCGGCTCGCCCAGCCTGGCCGCCCAGTACGCGGCGGTCCGCGCGACCGTCAACGACCTGCTGGACTGCATCCCGCTGCTCGTGCGCAATCTGGAGCACTCCCAGCACCAGCACACCGCGCTGGTGGAGGCGGTCCTGGACGGCGACGCGGACGCGGCCCGCGAGGTGGCGCGGGAGCACTGCGCGGGGACGGCGGCACTGCTGCGCGGCTTCCTGGCGTGAAAGGTATGTCGCCGGTCCATTGGCGTGTGCGGGGCCCTAGAGTCGGCGCACGTCCCGCGAGCCCCAGGAGGCAGCCCGTGACCAAGCCGCTCATCGGCGTGACGACCTATCTCGACCGGGCCCGCTGGAGGGTGTGGGACATGCCCGCGGCGCTGCTGCCCGCCCATTACCCGCGGTACGTACGGGAGGGCGGCGGTCTGGTCGCGATGTTGCCGCCGGACGGGCCGGCCGAGGCGGCGGCCGTGGTGGCCCGGCTCGACGGCCTGGTCGTGGCGGGCGGGGCGGACGTGGAGCCCGCGCGGTACGGCGCCGAGCCCGACCCGCGGACCGGTCCGCCGGCGCGGGAGCGGGACGCCTGGGAGCTGGCGCTGATCGACGCGGCGCTCGCCTCCGGCACCCCGCTGCTCGGCGTCTGCCGGGGGATGCAACTGCTCAACGTGGCCCTGGGCGGGACGCTCGTCCAGCACCTGGACGGGCACGTGGAGGCGGAGGGGGTGATGGGCCGGCATCCGGTGAAGCCGGTGCCGGGGACGCTCTACGCCTCCCTGGTCCCCGAGCAGACCGGGGTGCCGACCTACCACCACCAGGCCGTGGACCGCCTCGGCGCGGGACTGGCGGCCTCGGCCCACGCGGAGGACGGCACGGTGGAGGCGGTGGAACTGGCGGCGCCCGCCTGGGTCCTCGGGGTCCAGTGGCACCCGGAGATGGGCGAGGACCTCCGGGTCGTCCGGGGGCTCGTCCGGGCGGCCGGGGCGGGCGCACGGCGGTGAGACGGGGGCGCGGGGCGGCCGGGGTGGGCGGTCCGGCCGCCCCGCGGTTCGGGGGCCGGGGTCAGGCGGCGGGCAGGGTGGCGGCGACCGCGCGGCGGCCGAGGACCACGTAGAGGACGGTGGCGACGGCCATGCCGACGGGCAGCGAGAGGTCCATGCCGAGGGCGGCGGCGACCGGCCCGGTGTAGACGCTGTCGACGCACAGGGCGCCGGCGGCGAGCCCGCCGAACAGGGCCGCGGCGCCCGCCGGGTTGACGCCGCCGGTGTACCAGAACGGGCTGCCGGGGGTCTCGTCGGCGAGGGCCGCGGCGTCGTAGCGGTTGCGGCGCAACACGATGTCGGTGGCGTAGACGCACATCATCGGGCCGGTGAGGACCGTGACCACCTGGAGGGCGTTGCTGACGGTGTCCAGGAAGTTGGAGACCAGCAGCGCGTAGAGGGTGAGGGCGACGGCGACGGCCCCGTCGAAGAGGACGCTGACGGTGCGCCGGATCCGCAGGCCCACGGCCTGGAGGGCGAGTCCCGCGCTGTACGCGGTGAGGGCGTTGATGGCGATGGTGCCGAGGACCAGGGCCAGCAGGAACACCGGCACGAACCAGCCCGGCAGGATCGCCTGGAGCGCCGTCTGCGGGTCCGTCATGTCGACGGCGGTGGCGGCGAGGGCGCCGAGCGAACAGACCACGACGCTCGGCGCGAACGCGCCGAGCGCGGTCCACAGGACGATCGCGCGCGGGGAGCTGTCGCGGGGCAGGTAGCGGGAGAAGTCGGCGCTCGTCGTGTACGAGAGCGGGCCCGAGGCGATCATCGTGGTGCCCGCGATCAGCACCGCCCACAGGGAGGGGCCGGAGAGCGGCTCGGCGGGGGCGTACGCGAGGTCGGCGTGGCGCAGGACGGCGACGGCGACGACGGCGAAGGCGGCGCCGAGGGCCAGGGTGATCGGCAGGTAGAGCTTGATGATCAGCGCGTGCCCGTAGACGCTGATCGTCAGCGTGAGGGCGGCGATGACCACCACGACCGCGGCCTTGACCGCGGCGTTCGCCGGTATTCCGGCCCTCTCCACGAGGGCGAAGGCGGCGGTCGCGGCGGCGGCCAGGTTGAGGGCGAAGTAGCAGACGGAGACCAGCCAGCCGCCGACCGCGTTGTTCACGCGGTTGCCGAGGACGCCGTAGAGGGCGCGGGTGACGACCTCGCTGGGCGCGCCCGCGGCGGGGCCCGAGGTGGCGAGCACGCCGGTGAGCACCCAGAGGAGGTTGCCGGCCACGATCACGCCGATCGCCTGCCCCAGGGTGAGCCCCATGAGGACCAGCGCGCCGCCGATGACGAGGCTGAGGTAGTTGACGTTCGCCGCCGCCCAGACGGAGAAGAGCTCACGGGGGTGGCCGTGGCGCTCGGAGTCCGGGATGTGGTCGATGCCGTGGGCCTCGACGCGGCCCGGCCGGTCACCGGCCGGCAGGGGTGTCCCCTCGCGCTCTGTCCCGGGGCGCGGGTCGGGGATCGTGGAAGCCATGCGGCCCTCCGGTGCGTGATTGCCCACCTGGTTGCTTATTGGTCGCACACTCAATAGCATCGCCGGTATGTCGTCAAGCGTTCAGCGCAAGCGCATCCGGAAATCACCCGAGGCCCGGCGGGCGGAGATCGTCGCGACCGCCGCGCGGACCGCCCTCACCGAGGGACTGGAGTGCGTCACCCTGCGGCGGGTCGCCGAGGAACTGGCGGTCAGGCCCGGTCTGATCAGCCACTACTTCCCCTCGGCCGAGGACCTGGTGGCCGAGGCCTTCTCGGCCGCCGCCCTCGGCGAGCTGGACGCGCTGCTGCCCCGGGAGCGCCCGGACGGCACCCCGGCGCAGTACCTGGCCCGGTACTTCGCGCTGTCGTCCGGCGACGCCTACGACGACATCAGCCGCCTCTGGATCAACGCCCGCCACCTGAGCCGCTACCGGCCCGTCCTGCGGGACGTGGTCACGCGGATGGAGCTGGCCTCCGACGAGCGGCTGGAGACCCTGATCCTCGACGGCGTCGCCCGGGGCGAGTTCCGCACGGAGGACGCGCGGTCGGCGGCCATCCAGATCCTCGTGGTCCTCGACGGCCTCGGCGCCCACGCCAACTCGGACCGCACCGACCGCCCCCCGGCGGTGACCCGGCTGGCCCTCAGCACGGCGGAACGCGCCCTCGACCTCCCGCACGGCACCCTCGACGCCCCCGGCGCCACCGGCACCCTGCCGCTCGACTTCTCCCCCACGGAGGCGGCGGAGGCGGCGGTGCCGCGCGCGGCGGCTGAGGCGGCGGCGCAGGCGGCACAGGCGGAGGCGGCGGAGGCGGAGGCGGAGGCGGAGGCCGCGAGCGTGGCGGCGTCGGCAGCCGCCACGACGGTCGCCGACGCCTGACGGCCGCCGCCCGCGGCCGAGGGCCGATGGCCGCCGGCGCCGGTCGACCGGCGGCGCCGACGGCCGGCAGCGCTCCGGGTCCCCGGGAGCGCTGCGGGCCCGACAGCGGCCATCCGGCGACGGCCCGGCGGCTCACCGGGCCGCCCCGGGCCGAGCCCGCCCGGTGCCGGCCGGGCGGGCCCCCTCCTGGCCGAACGGCGCGGCGCCGGGTCACCAGTGCACGGGGCCGCCGGAGCAGTGGGCTGCCGGGCACCGGCTTGCCGGGCCACCAGAGCACCGGTCACCGGCCACCGGCTTGCCGGGCTACCAAAGCACCGGGTCACCGGAGTGCCGGCACACCGGGCCACCGAACCACCGGCCTCTCGGGCCACCGGCCTGCCGGGCCACCGGAGCACCAGCCCGTCGGGCCACCGGAGTGCCGGAACACCGAGGCACCGGATCGCCCGGTCTCCCGGCCACCAGGCCTCCCGGCCACCCGGCCGGACGGCGCGGCGCCGGACCGCCGAGGCCACCGACCACCGGCCACCGGCCACCGGCCACCGGCCACCGGCCACGTCGCGTACCGCGCACACCCCTTCTCGTCCCACCACCGCAAGGAGTTCCACCGTGTCCAGCCGACTCGTCCTCCACTCCGCACGTCTGCTCGACCCCGCCACCGGGGCCTTCCTCGCGGCGAGCGCGCTCGCCGTGGACGGGGAGGGGCGGATCACCGCGCTCGGCGACGACCGCGAGGTGCGGGCGCTCGCCGGGGCCGCGACGACCGTCGTCGACCTCAAGGGGGCCGTCGTCACGCCCGGCCTCGTCGACGGGCACGTGCACCCCGTGACCGGGGCCGAGCTGACCGGCGGCCTCGACCTCTCCCGCTGCGAGGACCTCGGGGACGTACGGGAGGCCCTGGCGCGCGAGGCGCGCGGGCTCGGGCGGGGCGAGTGGCTCTTCGCCTGGGGGCTCGACCCGAACGTCTTCGGCGACGAACCCGTCGGCGTCGCGCCCTTCGACGCCGTCCTCGACGGGGTGCCCGCCTTCCTGCTGCTCTTCGACGCGCACTCCGCGCTCGCCTCCCGCCGCGCCCTCGAACTCGCCGGGATCGACGGCCCGCGCGCCTTCGCCCAGGCCTCCGCCGAGATCGTCTGCGACGCCGACGGGCGTCCCACCGGGCTGCTCCAGGAGGACGCCGCCTGCGAGCTGGTCGAGCGGGTCGCCCCGCGGCCCACCCGCGCGGAACGCCTGGAGCGGCTGGCGTCCGCGCTCGACGCCATGGCGGCGGCCGGGCTGACCGGCGGACACGTCATGGACGCCAACGGCGACAGCCTCGACCTCTTCGCCGAACTGGACGCCGCCGGCCGGCTGCCGCTGCGGCTGCGCGTGGCCCCCTGGTGCCAGCCCGGCACGGACGCGGACGGCGTCCGCGAGCTGATCGCGCTCCAGGAGCGGGGCGGCGCCCTGTGGCAGGTCGCCGGAGTGAAGCTCTTCATGGACGGCACGATCGACAACGGCACGGCGTGGCTGGAGCGGCCCGACTGCCACGGCGAGTCCACCCACGCCTTCTGGCCGGAGCCGGAGGCGTACACGGAGATCGTCGGCGCGCTGCACCGCGCCGGGGTGCCGACGGCGACCCACGCCATCGGCGACGCGGCCGTCCGGCACGTCCTCGACGCGGTCGAGAAGGCGCGGGCCACCGGCGGCCGGGCGGTGCGCCACCGGGTCGAGCACATCGAGACCGTGCCGGACGACACCCTGCGCCGCTTCGCCGAGCTGGGCGTGGTCGCCTCCATGCAGCCCACCCACTGCTGCGACTTCACCCGCGCCGACCACACCGACAACTGGTCCCGCCGGCTCGGCGAGGAGCGCGCCGGGCGCGCCTGGCGCTGCCGGGACCTGCTGGACTCCGGGGCCACCGTGGTGCTCGGCTCGGACTGGCCGATCGCCCCCTTCCCGCCGCTGGGCGTGCTGGCCGGCGCCGTGCACCGCCGCCCGTCCCGCGACCTGTGCCAGCCGCCGCACGGCCCCGAGCAGGCGCTGACCGCGCTGGAGGCGCTGCGCGGCCTCACGACGGCCGCGGCCCACGCGGCGGGCGAGGAGCGGAGCTCCGGCCGCCTCGCCCTCGGCCACCGCGCCGACCTGACGGTCCTGGCCGCCGACCCCCTCACCACCCCGGCCGCCGAACTCCCGGACGTCCCGGTGCTGCTGACGGCGGTGGACGGACGGATCACCCACCGGGCGGCCGGGCTGTAGGCCCCTTCGCCGCGCGGCGGGCCGCCGGCCCCTCAGCCGCCCGGGTGGGCCCGGGTCAGGGAGAGGAGGTCGCGGGCCGGGCCGGTGGGGCGGTGGCCGGTGGGCCAGACGGCGCGGAGGTCGCGGCTGAGGTGCGCGCCGGCGACCGGGACGGCGACCAGGCGGCGGGAGGACAGCTCCTCGGCGATCGCCAGTTCGCTGAGGACCGCCGGGCCCGCGCCGCTGACCGCCGCCGCCTTCACCGCGGTGGTGGAGGCCAGTTCGAGCAGCGGCCGGGCGAGGCCGCCGTGCCCGGCGAGGGCCGCGTCGAGGACCTGCCGGGTGCCCGAGCCGTGCTCCCGCAGCACCAGCGGGGTCCCGGCCAGCTCGGCCGGGTCGATCGGCTTCCGGCGGCGGGCCCACGGGTGCGAGGGCGCCACGACCACGGCCAGCCGGTCGTGGGCGACGACCGTGCCGTCGAGCCCGTCCGGCACGGCCAGCCCCTCGACGAAGCCGAGGTCCGCCTCCCCCGCGAGCAGCCGTTCCGCGACCACCGCCGAGTTCCCCGCCTGGAGCGACACGGCGGTGTCCGGCCGCTCCGCGCGCAGCGCGATCAGCCAGCCCGGCAGCAGGTACTCGGCGATCGTCATGGACGCGACCACCCGCAGCCGCGAGTCCCGCCGCCCGCGCAGCGCCTGCACCCCCGCGTCGAACGCCTCCGCCGACTCCACGATCCGCCGCGCCCAGTCGGTGACCAGCGCGCCCGCGTCGGTGAGCCGGGAGCCGCGCGGGGAGCGGTCGACGAGCGCCACCCCGAGCTGCCGCTCCATGGAGCGGATCCGGCTGCTGGCCGCGGGCTGGGTGATGCCCACCTCGCGGGCGGCGGCGCCGAGGCTGCCGTGCCGGGCGACGGCGAGGAGCAGTTCGAGGGCCCCGAGGTCGGGCACGCGGTGCGAGAGGTGCGCGGTCACGGGACCGGAGGCCGTACCGGAAGCGGAAGCCGTACCGCGACCGGAGCCCGCACCCGCGCCGCCACCGGCCCCACCCCCGCCACCGCCCCCGGCCGCCGCGATCGCCCGCGCGGCCGTCCGCCTCCCGGAGGCCCCGGAGGCCCCGGAGACCCCGGAGACCCCGGAGACCCCGGCGGCCTCGGCTGGCCCGGAGACCCCGGAGACCCCTGCGGTCCCACCCGCCCCGGTGCCCCGATCCGCCGGTCCCGCGCTGTCGTCCCGCTCCCTGCTCATAAGGCCAGCTTATGACGTCATAGCCACATGATCCCTGGTGGGGGCCGTGACCAGGGACGACGGTGGAGCCATGGCAAGCCTCGCACCCTCCGGCCCCCTCCTCGGCGCCACCGCGCCCGGCGTCCGCGTCTCCCGTTCGGTCCGTCACCTCGGACCGAACTGGTACGCCTCCGTGATGGGCACCTCCGTCGTCGGCACCGCGGGCGCCGCGCTGCCCGTCGCCGTGCCCGGCCTCCGTACCCTCTGCACCGCCGTCTGGGCGCTGTCGCTCGCGATGCTGCTGACCCTGCTCGCGGCCCGGGCCGCGCACTGGAGCCGCCACCGCGACCAGGCCCGCGCCCATCTCCTCGACCCCGCGATGGCACCCTTCTACGGCTGCCTGTCGATGGCGCTGCTCGCCGTCGGCGGCGGCACGCTGACGCTCGGCCGGGACTGGATCGGCCTTCCGGCGGCCGTCGCCCTCGACACCGTCCTGTTCACCGCGGGCACCGCCGTGGGTCTCGTGGCGGCCGTCGCCGTGCCCTACCTGATGGTGGTCCGGCACCGCATCGAGCACGCCTCCCCGGTCTGGCTGCTGCCCGTCGTCGCGCCCATGGTCTCCGCCGCGCTCGGCCCCCTGCTCCTCCCCCACCTGCCCGAGGGGCAGGCCCGGCAGACCCTCCTCCTCGCCTGCTACGCGATGTTCGGGATCAGCCTGCTGGCCACCCTGGTGATGCTGCCGCTGGTCTTCGGCCGGCTGGTCGTCACCGGCCCGCTGCCGCTCGCGCTGACCCCGACGCTCTTCCTCGTCCTGGGTCCGCTCGGCCAGTCGACCACCGCGGCCAACGTCTTCGCCGACTCCGCCGCCGGCGTGCTGCCCGACCCGTACGCGCACGGCTTCGCCGCCTTCGCCGTCCTGTACGGCGTGCCCGTCACGGGCTTCGCGCTGCTGTGGCTGGCGCTGGCCGGGGCGATGGTGGTGCGGGCCCGGCGCGCGGGCATGGGCTTCGCGATGACCTGGTGGGCCTTCACCTTCCCCGTCGGCACCTGCGTCACCGGCGCCGAGGGGCTCGCCCGGCACACCGGACTCGACGCCTTCCGCTGGCTGGCGGTCGCCCTGTACGTCCTCCTCGCCGCGGCCTGGCTGGTGGCCGGGGCCCACACCGTGCGCGGTCTGGTCAGCGGAGCGCTGCTCGCAGCGCCCGCCCCAGCACCCGCGGTGCCCGCGCCAGCGACGGCCCGTACCAGGTGAGCATCCGCCCGTCGACGAGCGCGGCCGCGGCCCCGGGGAACGCCTCGGGGCCGTCGTCCGCCGTGAAGCGGTACGGCTCGTCCGGGAGGACCACCAGACGCGGACCGGCCGCGGTCAGCTCGGCGAGCGGCACCTTCGGATAGCGCTCCTCGTGGTCCGCGTACAGGTTGCGGACGCCGAGGCGGGCGAGCAGGTCGCCGGCGAAGGTGTCCCGGCCGAGCACCATCCAGGGCCGCCGCCAGACCGGCACGACGGCGGTGACTCCGTCCCCCAAGGGTTCGACCGCGTCCCACGCCTCCTCCGCCTCCGCCAGCCAGCGCGGGCGGCGGGGCGCGCCGCAGGCGGCGAGGACGTCACCGAGGGCCCCGAGCCCCTGGTCGAGGGTGCGGATCTCGGTGACGAGGACCTCGGCTCCGCCCGCGCGCAGGGCGGCCAGGTCGGGGGCGCGGTTCTCCTCCTCGTTGGCGAGGACGAGGTCGGGGCGCAGCGCGAGGACGGCGGGCACGTCGGGGTTCTTGGTGCCGCCGATCCGGGCGACGCCGAGGCCGGCGGGGTGGGCGCACCAGTCGGTGGCGCCGACGAGCAGCCCGGGGGCGGTGACGGCGACGGCCTCGGTGAGCGAGGGCACCAGGGAGACCACGCGCGGGGCCCGGCCCCTGACCTGCGTCACTCCTCCTCCACCTCGACGTGGTCGGCGACCGCGACGACCAGGAGGCGGGTGCCGGGTTCGGTGGCGCGCCAGCGGTGCCGGACGCCGCCGGAGAGGTACAGGGTGTCGCCCCGGCCGAGCCGGTGGGCGCGGCCCTCGGCCTCGACCTCGACGGCGCCGTCGGCCACGTACAGCAGCTCGTCGTTGCGGTGCTGGAACTCGCGGCCCGCGTCCTGCTCGCCGGTGAACTCCAGGGCGTGCAGCTGGTGCCGGGCGCGGACCAGGCGCCGCGCCCCGTCGGGCAGCGCGGCGGTGCCCTCGTCGGCGCGGACCACGTCGACGGTGCGGGCGGCCTCGGCCGCGGCGAGGAGTTCGGCGGCGCTGGTCTGGAGGGCCTCGGCGACCAGTTCGAGGGAGCGGCGGCTGGGGCGGGCGCGCTCGTTCTCGATCTGGCTGAGGAAGGGCACCGACAGGCCGCTGCGGGAGGCGACGACGGCGAGGGTGAGCTGGAGGGCCCGGCGGCGCCTCTTGACGGCCGCGCCCACGCGGGGTGCTTCCTTCTCGTCCATGGCGGCTCCCTCCCTCTGCTGGCTGCCTCGTCGCGTACCGGCCGGTTACCTGCACCTTACGCAGCTTTGGGCCGGGGTTTCGCGCCGTGGCGGAAAGGGGGCGGGAACGGAACGCCGAGAGGGGCGGTCGCCGAGCACGTTCGGCGACCGCCCCTCTCCGGCGGGTGAGGTCCGGCCCTACTGCGGGGCGAGCCGCTCCGCGAGGCCGGGCTGGGCGTCGAGCCAGGTCCGGACGGCCTGCTGCTCCTTGCCCTTGCCGGTCTCCTGGATCTGCGCCTCCAGGCCCGTGAGCTGCTTCTCGGTGAGCTCGAAGTCCTTCAGCCAGGTGCTGACCTCGGGGTTGTCCTCGCCGAAGCCCTTGCGGGCGAGGGTGTGGACGCCGTCGCCCTCGCCCCACACGCCCTTCGGGTCGGCGAGCTTCGTCAGGTCGTGGGCGGAGTAGGCCCAGTGCGGCGACCAGAGGGTGACGACGACCGGCTCCCGGCGGTCGTACGCGCGCTTCAGCTCGGCGAGCATGCCGGGCGTGGAGCCGTCGACGACCTCGTACTCGCCCTCCAGGCCGTACTCCTTGAGCACCTTGTCCTTGAGGATGCCCATCATCCCGGCGCTGGGCTCGATGCCCACGATCCGGCCCTTGAAGCGGTCGCCCTTGCCCTTGAGGTCGGCGAGGGACTTCACGTCCTTCACGTACGAGGGGACGGAAAGCTCCAGGGAGGTCGGGCCGTACCAGGAACCGAGGTCCTCCAGCTTGTTCCCGTACTTCTCCAGGTACTGGGCGTGGGTGACGGGCAGCCAGGCGTCGGTCTGGAAGTCGAGCTGCCCGCCGGCCAGGCCGGTGTAGAGCGCGCCGGCCTCCAGCTGCTTGGTCTCCACCTCGTAGCCGCGGCGCTCCAGGAGCTCCTTCCACAGGTAGGTGGAGGCGATGCCCTCGTCCCAGGGGATGTAGCCGATGCTGAGCTTCTTGCCGTGTCCGGCGCCCGCGCCGGCGGCGGTCGTCGAGGTGGCGCCGGAGCCGCCGAGGAAACCGGAGCCGCCCGCGACGAGCGCGAGGACGACGATGCCGACGAGCGCGGTGACGGGCTGGGGGCGGTGCGCCCACAGCTGCGCGGTGCGGCGGCGGGCGGTGGCGGCGCGGGCCTTCGCGAGGGCGCGGCGGCCGAGCGGGGAGACCTGCCGGCCGAGCGCGCCGGTCATCCGGTCGAGGTACATGGCGAGGACGACGATGGAGACGCCCGCCTCGAAGCCGAGGCCGATGTCGACGTTGCCGATGGCCTTGTACACGGCGCCGCCGAGTCCGCCGCCGCCGACCATGCCGGCGATGACGACCATGGAGAGGCCGAGCATGATGACCTGGTTGACGCCGGCCATGATCGTCGGCACGGCGAGCGGCAGCTGCACGCGCAGCAGGGTGTCGCGCGGGGTGGTGCCGAAGGCCTCGGCGGCCTCGACCAGTTCGGCGTCAACCTGACGGATGCCCAGCTCCGTCATGCGCACGCCGGGCGGCAGCGCGAAGACGATGGTGGCGATGATGCCGGGGACGACGCCGACGCCGAAGAAGATGATGCCGGGGATGAGGTAGACCATGGCCGGCATGGTCTGCATGAAGTCGAGGACCGGCCGCAGCACGGCGCTGACCGTCTTCGACCGGGCCGCCCAGATGCCGAGCGGGACGGCGATCACCAGGGTGACGAGGGTGGCGACGAGGACGAGCGAGAGCGTCGCCATCGCCTCGTCCCACAACTGGACGGAGTCGACGAGCGCGAGGCCCGCGAAGGAGAGCGCGCCGGCGGCGAGCCCGCGCAGCCACCAGGCGATCACGGCGAGGATGCCGGCGAAGAGCAGCGGCTGCGGCGCCGACAGGACGGCGTCGATGCCGTCGTAGAGGCCGGTGATGCCGGTGCTGACGGCGTCGAACAGCCAGGAGAAGCGGGACTGGAGCCAGTCGACGGAGCCGTCGACCCAGGAACCGAGGGGAAGCTCAGGCACGCGCGGTCACCTCCTCGGCCGCGAGTCCGCCCATCACGGCGAGCAGCCTTTCTTTTCGTACGACTCCGAGCGTCGAGCCGCCGGAGTCGCGGACGGTCACGGGGTGCGGGCCCGCGGCGGCGAGGGCGCACAGGTCGGCGAGGAGCGTGTCGGGGCCCGCGACCGGGGCGTCCGGGTCGGCGGGGCCGTCGGACGCGGTCATCACGGCGGAGGCGGTGAGCACGCGGGAGCGGTCGACGTCCTGGATGAAGGAGGCCACGTAGTCGTCGGCGGGCCGGACGAGGATGTCCTCGGCGGAGCCGAGCTGCACGATCCGGCCGCCGCGCATGACGGCGACGCGGTCGCCGATGCGCATGGCCTCGTTGAGGTCGTGGGTGATGAAGACGATGGTCTTCTTCAGCTTCTTCTGGAGCACCAGGAGCTGGTCCTGCATGTCACGGCGGATCAGCGGGTCGAGGGCGCTGAAGGACTCGTCCATGAGCAGCAGGTCGGCGTCGGTGGCGAGCGCCCGGGCCAGCCCCACGCGCTGCTGCATGCCGCCGGAGAGCTCGTCCGGCCAGGACTGCTCCCAGCCGGCCAGGCCGCACAGCTCCAGCGCCTCGGCGGCGCGCTTCTCGCGCTCGGCGCGCGGGACGCCCTGGACCGCCAGGCCGTAGCCGGCGTTCTCCAGGACGGTGCGGTGCGGGAAGAGCGCGAAGTGCTGGAAGACCATGCTGATCCGGCGGGAGCGGACCTCCCGCAGCGCGCGGGGGGAGAGCGCGGTGAGGTCGTCGCCGTCGTAGAGGACGCGGCCAGCGGTCGGTTCGAGCAGGCCGTTCAGCATGCGCAGCAGGGTGGACTTGCCGGATCCCGAGAGGCCCATGACCACGAAGATCTGGCCCGGTTCGACCACGAACGAGGCGTCGACGACGGCGGCGGTGACGCCGTCCTCGCGCAGGTCGTCGCGTTCGGCGCCGTTCACGAGGGCGCGGACGGCCGCGGTCTCGTCGGCGGGGCGTCTGCCGAACACCTTGAACAGGTGGTCGGCCTGGAGCCTGGACACACTTCACCTCACGGGTAGCAGGGAAAACGGCCCGCCACCCCCGCGGCCGGGCCGTCGGAGCGGGGCGGGATCTGCCCGCGACACCCGTCGCGTACGGGGCCCACTGCTCGGGGCCCCTTACCGGGTCCGCTCCGGGCTCGCGCCTGCCCCGACCCCCCGAGGGCAAACGCGAAGGTGACGGGGGTCACGGACGGAACATCACGAGCGGGTTTCCGGGGCGCTGGGCGAGGGGCTGGGGCGGGGGCTGCGGGCGGGGGTCCGGCGGCGGGGCGGGCGCGTCGAGCCGGGCGCTGGGGGCGGGGCTCCGGGGACGTCGGGGCGGGGCCGCGGGCGGGGTTCCGGGACGTCAGGGCGGGCGCTGTGGGCGGGGTTCCGGGGACGCCGGGCCGGGCGCGTCGGGCCGGGGGCTGCGGGCGGGGCTCCGGGGGTGTTGAGGCGGGCGCTGCGGATGGGACTGCGGGGGTGTTGAGGCGGGCGCTGCGGGTGGGGCCGCGGACGGGTCTCTGGGGCGCGGGGGCGGGGGCTGTGGGCGGAGCTCCGGGGACGTCGGGGCGGGCGCTGTCGGTGGGGTGCGGCATGATCGGGGGGTGACGCGACGCCTGATGCTCCTGGACACCGCCAGCCTCTACTTCCGCGCGTACTTCGGCGTGCCGGACTCGGTCCGGGCCCCGGACGGGACGCCGGTGAACGCCGTGCGCGGGCTGCTCGACTTCATCGGCCGACTGGTCCACGACCACCGGCCGGACGACCTCGTGGCCTGCTGGGACGCCGACTGGCGACCGCAGTGGCGGGTGGACCTGATCCCCTCGTACAAGGCGCACCGGGTGGCCGTCGAGACGGAGACCGGACCGGACGAGGAGGAGGTCCCGGACACGCTCTCCCCGCAGGTGCCGGTGATCGAGGAGGTCCTCGCGGCGCTCGGCATCGCCCGGATCGGGGCGGCCGGGTACGAGGCGGACGACGTGATCGGCACGCTGACGGAGCGGGCGAAGGGCCCGGTGGACATCGTCACCGGCGACCGGGACCTCTTCCAGCTGGTCGACGACGAGCGGGCGGTCCGGGTGCTGTACCCGCGCAAGGGCGTCGGCGACTGCGACCTGGTGGACGACGAGCTGATCCGCACGAAGTACGGGGTGCGCCCCGGCCAGTACGCCGACTTCGCCGCCCTGCGCGGCGACGCCAGCGACGGCCTGCCCGGCGTGAAGGGCATCGGCGAGAAGACCGCCGCGCAGCTGATCACCGAGTACGGCGACCTGGCCGGCGTCCGGGCAGCCGCCGGGGACGCCGCCTCCCGGCTCACCCCGGCCAAGCGGCGCGGGATCGTGGAGGCGGCGGACTACCTGGACGTGGCGCCGACGGTGGTCCGGGTCGCGCGGGACGTGCCGCTCCCCGACTTCGACCCGGCGCTCCCGGCGGCCCCCCGCGACCCGGCGGCGCTGGACGCGCTGGCGGCCCGCTGGGGCCTCGGCGGGGCGGTGGGCCGTCTACTGCCGGTGCTCACGGAAGGGCGCGCCGGGGCGTGACCGGCCGGCGGCGCCGCCTGACGCGATCCCCCCGGGGATGCTAACTTAGGTATGCCTAAGTCTCAGGCGTGCCCGGTTGCGGGCCCGCCGGGGCCTCGGGACGCCCCACCGCATCACCCCCAGGCAGTCAGGAGATCCGCCGTGGCAGAGCAGCCGGCCCGCAAGGCCCCCAGGGCCACCGAAGCGCTCGTGGTGCGCACCGAGCGGATCACCCCGCACATGGTGCGGGTCGTCCTCGGCGGCCCGGGGCTGGAGGGCTTCGACGCCGGCGCGTTCACCGACCACTACGTGAAGCTGCTCTTCGCCCCCGAGGGCGTGACGTACGCGGAGCCCTTCGACATGGAGCGGATCCGGGCCGAGCACCCGCGCGAGCAGTGGCCGACCACCCGCACGTACACGGTGCGCGCCTGGGACCCGGTCCACCACGAGCTGACCCTGGACTTCGTGGTCCACGGCGACGAGGGCCTCGCCGGCCCCTGGGCGGCCCGCGCCCAGGTCGGCGAGACGGTGCGGTTCCTCGGCCCCGGCGGCGGCTACGCCCCGGACCCGGCGGCGGACTGGCACCTCCTCGTCGGCGACGAGAGCGCGCTGCCGGCGATCGGGGTGGCCCTGGAGCGACTGCCCGCGGGGGCGCTCGTGCACGCCTTCGTCGAGGTCGAGGACGCGGCCGACGAGCAGAAGTTCGCGACAGAGGCGGGCATCGAGGTGACCTGGCTGCACCGCGCCGGCCGCCCGGCGGGCGAGGCGCTGGTCGAGGCCGTGCGCGCGCTGGACTTCCCGGCGGGCGACGTGCACGCCTTCGTCCACGGCGAGGCGGGCTTCGTGAAGGAGCTCCGCCGCCACCTGCGCGTGGAGCGCGGGGTGGAGCGCGAGCGCCTGTCCATCTCGGGCTACTGGCGCCTGGGCAAGACGGACGAGGCGTGGCGCGCGATCAAGCGCGAGTGGAACGAGCAGGTGGAGCGGGAGCAGGAGCCCCCGCGGGCCGCCTGACCGAAGTCGCCCCGGAGGGCGGGGTGGAGGGGCCGACCGCCCCCTCCACCCCGCCCTCTCCCCGTTCCTCCCCTACTCCTACTCCTTCTCCTTCTCCTTGCCACCGAAGAGGCGCTCCGAGGCGTCGATCTGGGCGAGGCGGCGGAGCGCGGCGAAGAGCGCGTCGCCGAGGACCGTGCCGACGGCGACGCTCTCCACGAGTTCCTCGCGGGCCACGTGGCGGGCGACGTACTCCAGATCGGCCCGGGCGACCCTTTCCGCCGCGTCCGCGTAGTCGCCGAGGACCTCGGCGAACCGCTCGTGGCCGACGGACCCGAGCGCGGCGAGCGCGACGGCCAGCGCCTCGGCCGCCGGACTCCCCGGGAAGCAGTGCCACTCCCGCTCCCGGATCAGCGCGTCGACCCGCTCCCGCGCCCCGGCCAGCCCGCCGTCCTCCCCGCCCTCCTCGTCGCCCCCCGCGGGTTCGCCGCCGTAGCGGGGCACCATGCGCACGGCCGCCTCGCCCAACAGGCCGTGGATCGGCTTCCCGGGGTCCTCGACGGCGGCGATCACCTCGCGCACGGCCGCCACGGACAGCCCGCCGACGTCCATCAGGGCGCGGATCAGGCGCAGCCGCCGCACGTGCGTCTCCTCGTACGCGGCCTGGTTCGGGCTCGTCAGCCGGCCGGCCGGGAGCAGACCCTCCCGCACGTAGAACTTGATCGTGGGCACGGAGACCCCGGTCCTGCGGCTCAACTCACCGATGCGCACCGCGCGTTCACCTTTCCCTGGCACTCCCGGCCTTGCCGGACTCCCCTCCATCATAGATAGTGGCACTATCAGATAGCGGTAAGCGCCACTATCCATACTGACTACGGGGGGATCCGTATGTCCACGCGCACACCCACGCCCGACTCCACCTCCACCTCTCCGCCCCCGAGCGGCCGCCTCCACCGGCCCCTCCTCTGGTTCGCCGCGGCGATGGCCGTCTTCGCGGTGATCAGCGCGGGCGGGATCCTCTTCGACGACCGGACCCTCCTCGGCGCCCCGATCTGGTCCAAGCCCTTCAAGTTCGCGGTCTCGTTCGTCGCCTACGGACTGTCACTCGCCTGGATGCTGAGCCTCCTCCCGCGCGGCCGGCGGCTCGGCTGGTGGGCCGGCACCGTCGTCACGGCCGCCAGCACCCTGGAGATGGCGCTGATCACCCTCCAGGTCATCCGCGGCAGGCAGAGCCACTTCAACCAGGAGACCCCCTTCGACGCCGCCGTCTTCCAGGCCATGGGCCTCACGGTGGTCGTCCTCTGGCTGGGCGCCCTCTCCATCGCCGTCCTCCTGCTGCGCGCCCGCTTCCTCGACCGCGCCACCGCCTGGGCGGTCCGCCTCTCCTCCCTCATCGCCCTCGCGGGCGCCGCCGTCGGCTTCCTGATGGTCCGGCCCGCACCCGGCCAACTCGCCGCCACCGACCCGCCGATCGTCGGCGCCCACAGCGTCGGCGTCCCGGACGGCGGCCCCTCCCTCCCCGTCACCGGCTGGGCCTCCACCGGCGGCGACCTGCGCATCGCCCACTTCTTCGGCATGCACGCCCTCCAGCTGCTCCCCCTGCTCCTCCTCGCCCTGACCGCCCTGGCCCCCCGCTTCCCCCGCCTCGCCGACCCCCGGGTCCGCCTCCGCCTCACCCTCACCGCCGCGGCCGCCTACGCCGCCACCTTCGCCCTCCTCATCTGGCAGGCCCTCCGAGGCCAGCCCCTCCTCCACCCCGACCCCACCACCCTGACCGCGGCAGCCGCCATCACCACGGCCACCACGATCGCCGCCGGCCTGGCGCTGTCCGGCGGCCGGCGCCTCTCGGCCGCCAGGACACCGGCCGCCTGACCGGGCCCTCGCTACCGCTCCCGTCCCGAGCGCGCCCGCACCCGCGCCGTCACCTCGCGGTCCGGCTGGAGGGTGAGGCTCGGGACGGGGCGTATCTCCTCGGGTTCCACGTCCAGGTCGTAGCGGCGGGCGAGGACGGCGAGGACGAGGACCGCCTCGACGAGGGCGAAGCGGGTGCCGAGGCAGACGCGGGGGCCGCCGCCGAAGGGGTACCAGGCGTACTCGGGGATCTTCTCGGCCGGCGCGGCCCCGTCGTCGGCGAGCCAGCGCTCCGGGCGGAAGGCGTCGGCGTCCCCGTACCAGCGGGGGTCGCGATGGGTGGCCCACTGGCTGGACCAGACACGGGTGCCGGGCGGGACGGGGGTGCCGCCCAGGGTGGCGCCTTCCTTGGCGATGCCGGTGAGGAGCCAGATCGTCGGGTAGAGGCGGAGGGTCTCCTTGACGACGGCCTGGGTGTAGGCGAGCGAGGCGTAGTCGTCGTAGCCGGGCTCGTGGTCGGCGAGGACCCGGTCGAGCTCCTCGGCCAGCGTCCGGCGGACCTCCTCGTTGCGGGAGAGGAGGTACCAGGCCCAGACGAGGGTGGAGCTGGTGGTCTCGTGGCCGCCGATGTAGAGGGTGACCGTCTCGTCCCGGATCTCGCGGTCGGAGAGGTGGGCGCCGGTCTCGTCCCGGGCGGTGAGGAGCCGGCTGAGGAGGTCGGGGCGGTCCTCGCCGCCGTCCCGGTGGCGGGAGACGACGCGGGCGACCTCGGCGTCGATGACCGCGGTGGCCCGCCTCACGCGCGCCCGTCCGGGGGTCGGGACCCAGTCGGGCAGGAGGGCTCCGATGCCGCTGAGCTCCGCGCCGATCTCCCGCTGGGCGACGTCCATCGCCCGGCCGATCGACTCGGCGTCGGCGGCGGTGTCCGCTCCGAAGATGGTGCGGACGGCGATGAGCTGGGTGAGGGCCGCCATCTCCTTCTTGATGTCGATCCGCCGGCCGTCGGCCCAGCTGTCGGCCAGGGCGACGGCGCACTCGGCCATGGTGGCCGCGTAGGAACGGACCTGCTTGGGACGGACCGACGGCTGGACCAGGGAGCGCTTGCGGCGCCAGTCCCGGCCCTTGGCGACGACCACTCCGTTGCCCAGCAGGGTGCGGATGGCGATGCCCAGGTCGGGCTGGTCGAAGGTGTTCTCGACCTCGGTGAGCAGCTCTCCGATGTGCTCCGGGTGCGCGATGAAGAGGGCGGGGCTGGGGCCGAAGCGCCAGCGGACGACGTCACCCCGCTCCCGCAGCCGCTCGAAGAAGGCGAGGGGGTCCTTCCCGAAGGCCGGGAGGTTGCCGAGGAGCGGTACTCCGCGCGGCCCCTCGGTGATGGTGATGGCACTCCCCGGCCCGGCGTCCGCGTGCGTGGTCACGTACGTCCCCTCCCCCGACTCGCTCTCCCTGTGTGCGAGTCCATGCAAGCGGAAGGCTCCGGCACCGCGCCACCCCTGTGGACGACGGCCTGTGGACAACCGGCCGGATGCGGCGCACCGGGTGCCCCCTTCGAGCGAAAAGGCCCGTGGTGTACCCCACCACGGGCCTCATCACACAGACTTGACTGGGCGTCAGCCCACCGAGCTGTACGCCACCACGCCCCGCAGGAGCGCGTCCACGGCCTTGCGCGCGTTCTTCGCGACCGTGCTGTCCTCCCTCGGCGCGGCGGCGGCGATCTGTCCGAGGACGTCGATGACCTGCTTGCACCAGCGGACGAAGTCGCCGGCGGGCATCTCGGCCTCGCGCAGCACCTCGTCGAGGCCCTTGTCCGAGGCCCACTGGTAGGCGGCCCAGGCGAAGCCGAGGTCGGGCTCGCGCTGGCCGACGCCCTCCGCCTGGTTGATCTTGAAATCCTCCTCCAGGGCGTCGAGCCTGCCCCAGATGCGGACCATCTCGGCGAGCGCCGCCTTGGCCTGGCCGCCGGGCACCTTCGGCGCCACGGCGTCGTCGGCCTGCCGCGCCTCGTAGACGAGGGCGGAGACGCAGGCGGCGAGTTCGGCGGGGGCGAGCCCCTCCCAGACGCCTTCGCGGAGGCATTCGCTGGCGAGGAGGTCGAGCTCGCCGTAGAGCCGGGCGAGCCGCTTGCCGTTGTCGGTGACGTCGTCGCCGCGGAGGTAGTCGAGTTCGGTGAGGAGCGCGACGATCCGGTCGAAGGTGCGGGCGATGGTGTTCGTCCGGCCCTCGATGCGCCGCTCCAGCTGCTTGGTGTCGCGCTGGAGGCGGTGGTAGCGCTCGGCCCAGCGGGCGTGGTCCTCGCGCTCGTCGCAGCCGTGGCAGGGGTGGGCGCGGATGGCCGTGCGCAGACGGGCGATCTCGCGGTCGTCGGCGGCGCCGGAGCGCTGCTTGCGCTGCCGCTCGGGATTGATGTGCCCGGCCTTGGAGCGCAGCGCGGAGGCGAGGTCGCGACGGGACTGCGGGGAGCGCGGGTTGAAGGTCTTGGGGATCCGCATGCGCTCCAGGGCCTCCACCGGGACGGGGAAGTCGATGGAGGCGAGCCGCTTGACCTGCCGCTCGGCGGTGAGGACGAGGGGCCGGGGCCCGTCGTGGTGCTCGAAGCCCCGGTGGCCGTTGGTGCGGCCGGCGGGGATGCCGGGGTCGAGGACGAGCGCGAGGCCGGCGAACTTGCCGGTGGGCACGTGGATGACGTCGCCGGGCTTCAGCTTCTCCAGGGAGGCCGCGGCCTGGGCGCGCCGCTGGGCGGCGCCCTGCTTGGCCAGTTCCGTCTCGCGGTCCTTGAGGTCGCGGCGGAGCAGCGCGTACTCCTCGAAGTCTCCGAGGTGGCAGGTCATGCCCTCGCGGTAGCCCTCCAGCCCCTCCTCGTTCCGCTGGACCTGGCGGGAGATGCCCACGACGGAGCGGTCCGCCTGGAACTGCGCGAAGGAGGTCTCCAGGAGCTCGCGGGAGCGGTGCCGGCCGAACTGCTCGACCAGGTTGACCGCCATGTTGTACGAGGGGCGGAAGCTGGAGCGCAGCGGGTAGGTGCGGGTGCCGGCGAGGCCGGCGAGGTGGTCCGGGTCGAGGCCGCGCTGCCAGAGGACGACGGCGTGGCCCTCGACGTCGATGCCGCGGCGGCCGGCGCGGCCGGTGAGCTGGGTGTACTCGCCGGGGGTGATGTCGGCGTGCTGCTCGCCGTTCCACTTGACGAGCTTCTCCAGGACGACCGACCGGGCCGGCATGTTGATGCCGAGGGCGAGCGTCTCGGTGGCGAAGACGGCCTTGACGAGGCCGCGGACGAAGAGCTCCTCCACGACCTCCTTGAAGGTGGGGAGCATGCCCGCGTGGTGGGCGGCGATGCCGCGCTCCAGCGCCTCCAGCCACTCGTAGTAGCCGAGGACGTGGAGGTCCTCGTCGGGGATGGCGGCGGTGCGGGCCTCGACGATCTCGCGGACGCGGCGGCGGCCCTCGTCGTCGTTGAGCCGGAGGCCGGCGTAGAGGCACTGCTGGACGGCGGCCTCGCAGCCGGCCCGGCTGAAGATGAAGGTGATGGCGGGGAGGAGGCCCTCGTTGTCGAGCCGCTCGATGACCTCGGGGCGGCCGGGGGTCCAGATGCGGGAGCGCTGGCGGCGCTCGCGCTCGCGGTCGGCCTCGCGGACCATCTTGCCGCGGCGCCGGTCGCGGGGGTTGTACGTCCGCTGGTTCTCGGTGCGGGCGAGGCGCAGGAGGTCGGGGTTGACCTCGCGGCGGGAGGCGCCGCGGCCGCCGTGGTCGGTCTCCTCCTCGAAGAGGTCGTACATCCGGCGGCCGGCCAGGACGTGCTGCCAGAGGGGCACGGGCCGGCTCTCGGAGACGATGACCTCGGTGTCGCCGCGGACGGTGTCGAGCCAGTCGCCGAACTCCTCGGCGTTGGACACGGTGGCGGAGAGGGAGACGAGGGTGACCGACTCCGGGAGGTGGATGATCACTTCCTCCCAGACGGCGCCGCGGAAGCGGTCGGAGAGGTAGTGGACCTCGTCCATGACCACGTACCCGAGGCCGGAGAGGGCCTGCGATCCCGCGTAGAGCATGTTGCGGAGGACCTCGGTGGTCATGACGACGATCGGCGCGTCGCCGTTGACGCTGTTGTCACCGGTGAGCAGGCCGACCTTGTCGGGGCCGTACCGCTTGACCAGGTCGGCGTACTTCTGGTTCGACAGCGCCTTGATGGGCGTCGTGTAGAAGCACTTGCGGCCCTGGGTGAGGGCGAGGTGGACGGCGAACTCGCCGACGATGGTCTTGCCGGAGCCCGTGGGGGCGGCGACGAGCACGCCCTTGCCCGCTTCGAGGGCCTGGCACGCCTCGATCTGGAAGGGGTCCAGACCGAACTCGTACATCTCTCGGAAGGGGGCCAGCGCGGTGGCCTGATCGGCGTTGCGCGCGCGTGCGGCCGCGTACGCCTCGGCGGGGGTGAGGTCCTCTGTCATCTTGTCTTCGAGCCTACCCGCCCCCTCCGACAGTGACGCGATCTTTACGAAGGGGATGGTTCCGGGCCGGGAGCCAGGACGGTGAGGGCTCCGGGGACGCACTCGGCGGTCAGCGGCAGCGGTCCGAGCGGTTCGCCGTCCGCGTAGCCGGTGGTGGCGGGTGCGTCGAGGGTGACCGAGCGGACGCGGTACGTGGTGACGGCGGGGTGGTCGAGGTGGGTGCCCCGGTAGACGCGGGGGAAGACCTTGAGGAGGGTGGCGCGGCCGACGGCGCCGACGACGGTGACGTCGAGGAGGCCGTCGTCGGTGCGGGCGCCGGCGCAGATCCTCATGCCGCCGCCGTAGGAGGTGCCGTTGCCGACGGCGACGAGGGTGGCCTCGGTCTCGACGGTCAGCCCGTCGAGGACGAGCCGGTAGGGGACGGCGCGGAAGGCGGCGAGTTCGGCGAGGATCGCGAGGTCGTACTTGAAGCGGCCGGCGGGGAGCCGCATCCGGTTGCCGCGGTCGTTGACGCGGGAGTCGAAGCCGGAGGCGAGGACGGTGCCGTACCAGCGGGGTCCGGCCGGGGTGGCGACGCGTCCGAGGTCGGCGGTGCGGGCGGCGCCGTCGCGCAGGAGGGCGGCGGTGAGGCGGGCGGCGGCGGCCGGGGCGCGGACCGGGAGGCTGAGGGAGCGGGCGAAGTCGTTGCCGGTGCCGACGGCGACGACGCCGAGCGGGGTGGTGGTGCCGGCGACGGCCTGGAGGGCGAGGGAGACCATGCCGTCGCCGCCGACGGCGACGAGGGCGCCGGTGCCGTCCTCGACGGCCTCGCGGGCGCGGCGCAGGGCGTCGGCGGCGTCGAGGCCGAGGACGGTGCGGACGGAGTGGCCGGCGGCGCGCAGGGCGTCCGCTGCGGGCTGGGCGGCGTGGGCGCCGCGGCCGCGGCCGGCGGTGGGATTGACGAAGAGCGTGATGTCGCTGGACATGGCGGGGTCCCCCCGGACGGAGTCTGGGGGGACCCTACAAGACCGGCCCGCCGCGGTGACCGCCGGTGCGGCGGCCGGCGGGGTCAGGTGATGTCGTCGTAGCCGCCCGTGCGGTGGGCGCGGGCTCCGTCGGTCTCGCCGGTGGCCTGCTCGGGCAGGGCGCGGGCGGCGGGGACGGGGTCGAGGGCGCCGACGGGCTCGGGGGTGTGGTCGAGCACCGATGCCTCGTCGTCGGAGAGCTGGGCGTCGGGGTCGGAGCGGGCCCGCCGCTTGTCGTTGAGGAGCGAGAAGCCGACCGCGAGGAAGTACAGGAGGATGATCGGTCCGGCGAGGGCGATCATGCCGAGCGGGTCGGTGGAGGGGGTGGCGACGGCGCCGAAGACGAAGGTGCCCATCACCATGGCGCGCCACCAGCCGGCCATGCGCTTGCCGGTGACCACGCCGGTGAGGTTGAGCATGATCAGCAGCAGCGGGAGCTCGAAGGCGAGGCCGAAGACGAGCACCATCCTGGTGGTGAAGTCCAGGAGGTCGTCGAGGGAGAGGAAGTTGGAGGCGACTTCGGGGGTGATGCTGATGAGGACCCGGACGCTGACCGGCATGATCAGGTACGCCGTGTAGGCGCCGGCCACGAAGAGGGGGACGGCGACGGCGGCGAACCAGTAGGTGTACTTCTTCTCGGTCTTGTGCAGGCCGGGCGCGACGAAGGCCCAGAGCTGGTAGAGCCAGACCGGGCTGGAGGCGATGAGGCCGGCCAGCATGATCACCTTCACCGTGGAGGTGAACGGGGAGAGCATGGTCTGGTAGGCGATGACGACGCAGCGGCCGCCCGTGTTGGCGGCCACGGAGGAGTCCGGGGGGCACTTCGGTACGGGGGACGACAGGAGGTCCATCAGCTGCTGGCTGAAGAACGCGGCCACCACGGAGGCGACGACGACCGCCAGCATCGCCTTCGCGAGGCGATTGCGCAGCTCCCGGAGGTGATCTGCGAGAGGCATCCGCCCCTCGGGATCCTTCTCCTTCTTCATGCGGGCAGACTTGGGCAACCCACGTCCTCATCTCGTGCGGGCAGGCCGCTGGGCGGCGAACTTGCGGGGCGAACGGATCAGCGGCCGGCGCGGCCCGGGTCAGCGCTGGGTGGAGTCCGACGCCTCGGTCACGGGGCGGCCGCCGGTGACGTCGCCGGGGGCGGCCTTGATGGTGCGCTGGGCGGCGGGGGCGGCCTGGTCGGCCGGCGCCTCGGCGGGAGCGGCGGCCGTCTCCTGGCCCTCCGACTTCATGGCCTTGGCCTCGCTCTTCAGGATGCGGGCCGACTTGCCGAGGGAGCGGGCCATCTCCGGGAGCTTCTTGGCGCCGAAGAGGAGCACGACGACCAGCAGGATGAGGCTGATCTCAAGGGGACCGATCTGACGGAACATGGCTGTGGTCTCTCTTCTCACCGAGGCGGCATGGGTGCGTGCCCGGCCGGTCGGACATGCGTCCGGCCACCGCGCTGTCTGCGATCGTAACCCGCAGGAGTAAACGTCGGGCAATGCCCGTGCGTACTCGCGATTGCGTCCGGGGGCCCCTGATCAGGCCGCTTCGGCGCAGCGTACGCCCCGCGATTCAGGGCAGGGAACGGCCGGTTCGGGCCAGTCCTGTCGCGGCGGTCTCCAGCTCCTCGGCGGCGCGCTGGATCCGCTGTGTGGTGACTTCCACTTGACGGCCGAGGCGTCGGACCTCCAGGAAGACCCTGACGCCGAGGACGCCGAGGACGGCGAGGCCGAGGAAGCCGAGGGCGATCGCGAGCATGGGCCAGAACATGTGCCGAGCCTAGTCCTTGGGGGGTGGCGGGCCGGTCAGGCGGTGGTGTGGAGGCGGAGGGTGCGGACGCCGCCGCCGGTGAGGAGTTCGACGATGCGCTCGCCGGCGGGCTTGCGGACGGCGCTGCCGCACTCGGGGCAGGTGAAGGAGTAGAAGGTGGTGCGGCGGCTGGCCCCGATGGCCAGGCGCAGGGCTCCGGCGGCGAGTTCGAAGCGGCAGCGGCAGTCGGGGCAGGCGGCCTTGAAGAGGACCGGGGCCACCGAGGCCGACAGTCCGGACATGACGGACATTTTCCTCAACTCTCTCTGCCTCGACGACTCACTCCGCCCCGATCGCCCTCTCCGCCCCGACGGCCGGACACCACCGCGGAACGTGGCTCCGGCCGCGTACGAGAACCGCTCACACGCCCTCGTACGCGGCGAGCGCGGCGGTCGCCGCCGCCCGGGCGCTGTCGGCGAGACCGTCCGGGGAGACGATCCGGCCGTCGCTGCCGAGCCGGAGCCCGAGCCGCTTCAGCGAGGCCGGGTCCGGGGTGCGCAGGGTGATCCGCAGTCCGCCGTCGGGCAGCTCGTCGGCCCGGTCGTGGGGGTAGTACTCGGCGACCCAGCGGCCTCCGGGGCCGACCTCGACCACCACCTCCGGGTCGTCGGCCGACGGCTGGACCAGTCCCTCCGACAGGTCCCGCAGCTCCAGCTCCGGCGGCGCGGCGGCCTCCTCCAGGATCCGGATCTCCGCCACCCGGTCCAGCCGGAAGGTGCGGCGGTCCTCCGAGAGGCGGCACCACGCCTCCATGTAGGTGTGGCCGACGGCGAAGAGGCGGATGGGGTCGACCTCGCGCTCGGTGAGCTCGTCCCGGGCCGGCGAGTAGTAGCGCAGCCAGAGCCGCTTGCGCTCGGAGATGGCCCGGTCGACCTCGGCGAAGACGCCGCCCTCGGACTCGAAGGTGACCGAGAGGCGCGCGCTGGCGCCGGCGGCCTCGCCGGCGGCGGTCTCCAGCTTGGCGGTGGCGCGGACCAGCGCGTCCCGGTCGCCCTCGCGCAGCCCCGGCAGGGTGGCGACGGCACGGGCGGCGACGAGCAGGGCGGTGGCCTCGTCGGCGGCGAGCCGGAGCGGCTCGGCGACGTCGTCCGGGTTGTGCCACCAGATCCGGTCGCCGTCGGTGTCGATGTCGAGGAGGTCGCCGCCCCGGAAGCTGGTGCCGCACATGGGCAGCACGTCCAGGTCGGAGATCAGCTCGTCCTCGGTGATGCCGAAGGCGCGGGCCACGTCGGCGACGTGGGCGCCGGGGCGCTCGCGGAGGTAGGTGACGAGGGAGAGCATCCGCCTCGTCTGGTCGATCGCGTTGGCAGCCATGCGGTTCGTCTCCCCCTCAGCCCTTGGCGACGGCGCGCAGCCGCTCCACCACGTCGGCCCTCAGGTCGGCCGGTTCCAGTACGACGACGTCGGGGCCGAACTCGACGAGCCAGGCGTCGAGGCCGTGCCCGTACGGGATCTCCAGCTCGTCCCAGCCGTCGGCGCCCTCGCTCGTCTCGGTGGCGCGGGCCCGCAGCGGGTAGCCGCAGCCGGCGCGCAGCCGGATCCGGGCGGAGCGGGTGGCGGTCTCGCCGGCCCAGCTCTCCACGGTCTCGCGGACGGTGACGGCGTCGGGCACGGGCGCGGTGAAGGCGCCGGCCCGGGAGCGGACCTTGCCGGTGATGCGGGAGAGGCGGAAGACGCGCTCGGCGGCGCGGTCCCGGTCCCAGCCCGCCAGGTACCAGTGGCCGCGCCAGCACTCCAGCGTCCAGGGCTCGACCTGGCGGGGCTCGGGGCGGGCGGCGTTGGCCTTGCGGTACTCGAAGGAGACGGGCCGCCGGTCGCGGCAGGCGAGCATCAGCGGCTCGAAGGCGGTCTCGTGGACCGGGATGCGGGGTTCGAGGGCGCTGGGCTGGATCTCGTACGTGTCCTCGGCCTCGGGCATGCCGGCGGCGCGGAGCTTCTGGAGGGCGCCGCTGGCGGCTCCGGCGAGGCGGGCCTGCTGCCAGACCCGGGCGGCGAGGCCGAGCGCGGCGGCCTCCTCGGCGTCCAGGGTGATGGGCGGGAGGCGGTTGGAGTCGCGGCGGGCGAGGTAGCCGGTCTCGCCGTCGAGGTTCTCGACGGTCTCGATGACCAGGCCGAGCTCGCGGAGGTCGTCCTTGTCCCTCTCGAACATGCGGTTGAAGGCCTCGTCACCGCTGGCCTCCATGTACGCCTCGATGGAGCCGCGCAGCTCCCGCTTGCTGAGGGCGCGGCGCGTCCCGAGCAGGCACAGCGCGAGATTCATGAGCCGCTCGGCCTTGGCAATCGCCATGGACGCCTTGCACCCTCTTCCCCGGTTCCGTTCTCGGACGTCCGACCGTACCGCCCCGGGGTGTCCGGACAAAAGCCGAGGGCCCCCGCCGCGGAGGCGGGGGCCCTCGGTGTGCTGCGGGGGGGGCGGTCAGCCCTTCTTCACCGACACGAGGTCGCAGACGAAGATCAGCGTCTCGCCGGGGCCGATCTTGCCGCCGGCACCGCGGTCGCCGTAGGCGAGGTGCGCGGGGATGACCAGCTGGCGGCGGCCGCCGACCTTCATGCCCTGGACGCCCTGGTCCCAGCCCTTGATGACCATGCCGGCGCCGAGCGGGAACTCCAGCGGGGTACCGCGGTTCCAGGAGGCGTCGAACTCCTCGCCGGAGTCGAAGGAGACACCGACGTAGTGGACGTTGACCGTGTCCCCGGCGGCGGCGACCTCGCCGTCGCCCTCCCAGATGTCCTTGATCTCCAGGTCGGCCGGCGGCTCGCCGCCCGGGAAGTCGACCTCGGGCTTCTCGATGCTCACTGCAGTGTGCTCCTCATACGGATGAAACCGCGCGGACGATGGCCCGCGCGACCCGGCCAACCTATCGCGCGGCGGGCCGGGGCGCGCGGGGACCGGCTACTGCTTGGCCAGGATGTCCACGGTGAAGACGAGGGTCGAGTTGGCCGGGATGGGGCCCTGGGCCTTGTCGCCGTAGCCGTCGGCCGGCGGGACGACGAGCAGCACGCGGCTGCCGACCTTCTTGCCCTCCAGGCCCTTGCTCCAGCCCGGGATGACACCGGAGAGCTGGAAGGTGGCCGGGGCGCCCCGGTCGTAGGAGCTGTCGAACTTCTTGCCGTCCTTCCAGAGCACGCCCTGGTACTGGACGGTCAGGGTGTCGGTGCCCTTGACGGCCTCGCCCTTGCCCTCGATGACGTAGTTGGAGACCAGCGCCTTCGGCGCGTCGGTCTTCGGGACGGTCAGCGAGGGGGCCTTGCCGTCGGTGGCGGTGCCGACCTTGGGCAGGTCCTTGTTCTCCTGGGCGACGACGGTGCCCTCGGCGGACTTCGGGACGGTGGTCGCCTTCAGGATGTCGACGACGAAGACCAGGGTGGCGCCGCCCTTGATGCTGGGCGGGGAGCCCTGCTCGCCGTAGCCGAGCTCCGGCGGGATGCCGATCTCGACGCGGCTGCCGACCTTCTGGCCCTTCAGGCCCTGGTCCCAGCCCTTGATGACCTGGCCGGCACCGAGGGTGAGGGTGAACGGCTCGCCGCGGTCGAAGCTGTTGTCGAAGGGGGTCGTGGAGTCCCAGGTCTGACCGAGGTAGTTGACCTGGAGGGCGTCGCCGTCCTTGGTCGCCGGGCCGTCGCCCTCGCTGATGACGTTGACCTTGAGCTCCTTCGGCGGGTCGCCCTCGCCCTTCGCGAGGGTCGGCTTCTCGCCGAACTTCGCGCCCGCGGTGATGGCGGGAAGCCCGTTGGTCGTCGAGGCGTTATCGGAGCCCTTGGTGTCGCTGCCGCACGCCGCTGTGAGCAGCAGCAGCGGGACGACGAGAAGGCCGGCAAGTCGGCGCACGTGTTCCTCAGATCTCAGACGGCACAGTAGTTGTCCGGACACTCTAGGGGACCTGCCCGTGACGTCCAGGGCCCCGCGCGTGGCACGCGCGGGGCCCCGATCCGATCTTGCGATCGTCCTACATGCCGGCGATCAGCTTCTCCACCCGGTCGTCGACCGAGCGGAACGGGTCCTTGCACAGGACCGTGCGCTGCGCCTGGTCGTTGAGCTTCAGGTGCACCCAGTCGACGGTGAAGTCCCGGCGCTGCTCCTGGGCGCGGCGGATGAAGTCGCCGCGGAGCCGGGCCCGGGTGGTCTGCGGGGGCACGGACTTGCCCTCGAAGATCTTCACGTCGTTGCAGATCCGCGCCGCCTGGCCGTTCTTCTGGAGCAGGTAGTACAGCCCGCGGCGGCGGTGGATGTCGTGGTAGGCGAGGTCTATCTGCGCGACCCGCGGGTTCGACATGGTCATGTTGTGCTTGGCGCGGTACCGCTCGATGAGCTTGTACTTCATCACCCAGTCGATCTCCGTCTGGATGCGGTCCAGCTCCTCCTGCTCGATCGCGTCGAGCGTGCGGCCCCACAGTTCGAGCACCTGGGCGACCGTGCCGGAGCGGATGCCGCGCCGGTCGACGAAGTCGGACGCCTTCTCGAAGTACTCGCGCTGCACCTCCAGGGCGGAGGCCTCGCGGCCGCTGGCCAGCCGCACCTTGCGCTGGCCGGTGATGTCGTGGCTGACCTCGCGGATGGCCCGGATCGGGTTCTCCAGGGTCAGGTCGCGCATCACCGTGCCGGCCTCGATCATGCGCAGCACGAGGTCGGTGGCGCCGACCTTGAGCAGCATGGTCGTCTCCGACATGTTGGAGTCGCCGACGATGACGTGGAGCCGGCGGTAGCGCTCGGCGTCGGCGTGCGGCTCGTCCCGGGTGTTGATGATGGGCCGGGAGCGGGTGGTGGCGGAGCTGACGCCCTCCCAGATGTGCTCGGCGCGCTGGGAGACGCAGTAGACGGCGCCGCGCGGGGTCTGGAGGACCTTGCCCGCGCCGCAGATCAGCTGACGCGTCACCAGGAACGGGATGAGGATGTCCGCGAGGCGGGAGAACTCGCCGTGGCGGGCGACGAGATAGTTCTCGTGGCAGCCGTAGGAGTTTCCGGCGGAGTCGGTGTTGTTCTTGAAGAGATAGACGTCGCCCGCGATTCCCTCCTCGTGCAGGCGGCGTTCGGCGTCCACGAGAAGACCTTCGAGAATGCGCTCGCCTGCCTTGTCGTGGGTGACGAGTTCGATCAGGTCGTCGCATTCCGGTGTGGCGTATTCCGGATGCGAACCCACGTCGAGGTACAGGCGGGCGCCGTTCCGCAGGAAGACATTGCTGCTGCGGCCCCATGACACGACTCGGCGGAAGAGGTACCGCGCCACTTCGTCAGGAGACAGTCGGCGCTGTCCCCTGAACGTGCACGTGACGCCGTACTCGTTCTCCAGCCCGAAAATGCGGCGGTCCATGTCTGAACATTACGCCTGACGGCCTGTGCTGAAACCGGGTTGGACGTTCCCGTTTCGATCATTTTCCGATCAGAGGGCGTTCTTTTCGGTGTGGGAGGCGGTGGCGCCGCCTCCGCTCACGGCGTGTCGCGACCGCCGGCCGGGCGCGTCGGGGTCGCTCAGGACCCGCCCCGTGGCGAGCAGCACCAGGAGGGCGACCACGCCGCCGACGCCGGCCACGGCGAATCCGGCGACCGTTCCGGCGAGTTCGACGGCGGGTCCGGCGGCGGCCGAGCCCAGGGCGGCGCCGACGCCGAAGGTGGTGACCAGCCAGGAGAAGGCCTCGGTGACGGTGCCCGCCGGGGCGTGCCGGTCCACGACGATGAACGCGCAGGCCAGTACGGGGGCGAGGAAGACGCCGGCGAGGGCCGCGAGGCCGGCCATGGCGACCGGCCCGGGGGTGAGCGTCAGCGGCAGGTAGCAGAGCGCGAGGAGGGCCACCAGGACCCGCAGCCGCCGTTCGGGCGTGCCGGACCACTGCCGGGCGCCGTAGAGGACGCCGCCGAGGAGGGCTCCGAGCCCGAGGGCGGCCATCAGCCAGCCGTAGACGGACGGGGCGCCGCGGTCGTCGGCGTAGGCGACGGCGGCCACCGTGATCGAGCCGAGGGCGAGGCCGACGAAGAAGAACGAACCGAGCAGGGCGAGCAGGCCGGGCGAGCGCAGCGCGCCGAGCCAGTGGGCCTCGCGGGGCGCGGAGCGCCAGGCCCTGGAGGGTTCGGAGAGGACCACGGAGAGGGCGCCGAGGACACCGATGAGGTTGATGACCAGGAGGGCGGCGGCGGGCGACCACAGGGCGACGAGGAGGGTCACCAGGAGCGGGCCGACGGTGAACATGACCTCCTGGGCGACCGCGTCGAGGGCGTACGCCCGGTGGATCCGGTCCTCGCGGCCCAGGACGCTCGGCCACAGGGCCCGCAGCCCGCCCTCCAGGGGCGGGGTGAAGAGCCCGGCGACCACGACGGCGGCGTAGGCGAGGGGGAGGCCGCCGATGCCGGCGAGGGCGAAGAGGGCCATGCCGAGGGCGGAGAGGACGGCCGCGGGCAGCTGGACGCGCGGCTGGCCCTTGAGGTCGACGGCCCGGCCGAGGAGCGGCTGTCCGACGGCGTTGGCGAGGCCGTACGCGGCGACGAGGCCGCCCGCGAGGGTGTAGCTCCCGCCCTGGTCGCGGACGAAGAGGGTCATGGCGACGGGGCCGGTGCCGTTGGGCAGCCGGCCGACCAGGGTGCCGGTGAGCAGGCGGAGCGCGTGCGGCGCCCGCAGGATGTCCCGGTAGCCGCCGTGTGCCGTGGCCTCGGTGGCCATGCGGGTCTCCCCTCCGTCGGCTCTCGCCGAGGTTTTACGTATAACGTTACGCCGTCATACGTACCATGGCGACGTGACGCGGGTCCACCCCGCACCCCGGTCCCACCGAACAGCGCCCCACCGAACAGCGTCCGACGCGGAGGCCCCGTGCAGTCCCCCGAACCCCTCGGCGGCACCCGTCCGACCAGCAGGGACGTGGCCCGCGCCGCGGGCGTCTCCCAGGCCACCGTCTCCCTCGTCCTCGGCGACAAGTGGCGGGGCCGCGTGTCGGAGCGCACGGCCGGCACCGTCCGGGCCGCCGCCCACGAGCTCGGCTACCGGCCCAACCTCGCCGCCCGCAACCTGCGCCTCGGCCGCACCCGTACCGCGATGCTCGTCGTCCCCGCCCTCACCAACGAGTTCTTCGCCCACGTCCACACCGGCGCGGCGCGGGCGGCGGCACAGCACGGCTTCGGCGTGGTCCTCTACCCCTCCCCCGACGGCGTCGGCCCCGCCCGCGACCCCTTCGCCTCCGCCCAGGCGGCCCTGGACGGCGTGCTGGCCTCCTCCATGGCCGCCGACGCCCTGGATGCCTTCCGGGGCAGCGACCTGCCCCTCGTCATGCTCGACAGCGATCCGTCCGAGCCCGGCGCCGCCGCCCATCTCAACCTCGACGTCGCCGACGGGATGCGCCGGGTCACCGACCACCTGCTGGCCCTGGGCCACCGCAGCTTCCTGCACCTGGCGTCCGCCGTGCCCTCCTGGACCTTCGACGTGCGGGCCGCCGCGCTCGCCGACGCCCTGCGCGGCACCGGGCTGCGCACCGTCCGGTCGGCGCTGGACGTCGCCGCCGCCCGGGAGGCGGCCGCCCGCGTCCTCGGCGGGCCGGGGCCCCGGCCCACGGCGGTGGTCTGCGACGACGACATCCTCGCGGTCGGAGTGCTGAAGGCCGCCCGCCGGCTGGGGCTGCGCGTCCCGGAGGACCTGTCGATCACCGGCTTCGACGACATGGCCCTGGCCGTCGCGGCCGAACCGGAGCTCACGACGGTCCGGCTCCCCGCCGAGGAATTCGGCCGGCGGGGCATGGAGGCGCTCCTCGCCGTCCTCGCGGGCGAACCGGCCCCGCCGGTCACCCTGCCCGTCGCCCTCGTCCCGCGGGGCTCCAGCGGCCCGGCACCGGGCGTCTGAGCCCCGAAGACGCGGAGGGGCCCCGGTCCTGATGGACCGGGGCCCCTCCGCGCGACGGGACGACTACTCCTCGGCGGCCTCGTCCGAGGGCTCGTCGGTCTTCGCCAGGGCCGCGTTGTCCGCCTCCAGGAGACGGACCAGCTGACGGCCGACGATCCGCTTGAACTTCCGCTGCTGCGGACGCGTCCGGTCCAGGACCGCCACTTCCAGGCGCTCCCCGGGGATCTCCCGCTCGGTGCCGTTGGTGTCCCGGGAGAGCGCCTGCACGGCCAGCTTCAGGGCCTCCGCGAGGGACATCCCGTCCCGGTGCCGCTGGTCGAGGAAGGAGCTGATCTGCTCGGCGTTGCCGCCCACCGCGACCGAGCCGTGCTCGTCCACGATGGAGCCGTCGTGCGGCAGCCGGTAGATCTGGTCCCCGGCCGGCTCGGTGCCGACCTCGGCGACGACCAGCTCCACCTCGTACGGCTTCTCGCCGGCGCTGGAGAAGATGGTGCCCAGTGTCTGCGCGTAGACGTTGGCCAGGCCGCGCGCGGTCACGTCGTCCCGGTCGTAGGTGTAGCCGCGCAGGTCGGCGTAGCGGACGCCGCCGATGCGCAGGTTCTCGTACTCGTTGTACTTGCCGGCCGCGGCGAAGCCGATCCGGTCGTAGATCTCGCTGAACTTGTGCAGGGCGCGGGACGGGTTCTCGCCGACGAAGACGATGCCGTCGGCGTACTGGAGGACCACGAGGCTGCGGCCGCGCGCGATGCCCTTGCGGGCGTACTCCGCGCGGTCGGCCATGGCCTGCTGGGGGGAGACGTAGAACGGTGTCGACACCGGCGCTCGTCCCTTTCTTCTGGGCTGTGAGGGGGCGACGTACGGGTCAGAGCAGGGCGGCGCGCGGTCCGTCCGGCTGCTCCAGACGCCGCTCGGTGACGGAGCGGGCCAGCTCGGAGGACTCCGCCTCGGTGAGCCTGCGGAAGCCCTCGTCGGTGATGACGGTGACGATCGGGAAGATCCGGCGGGCCAGGTCCGGGCCACCGGTCGCGGAGTCGTCGTCCGCCGCGTCGTACAGCGCCTGCACGACCAGGGTGGTCGCCTGCTGCTCGGTGAGGTCCTCGCGGTACAGCTTCTTCATGGAGCCGCGGGCGAAGATCGAGCCCGAGCCGGTGGCGGCGTACCCGTGCTCCTCGGAACGGCCGCCGGTCACGTCGTAGGAGAAGATCCGGCCCTTCTCCCTGCCCTCGTCCCAGCCCGCGAAGAGCGGTACGACGGCGAGGCCCTGCATGGCCATGCCGAGGTTGCCGCGGATCATGGTGGAGAGGCGGTTCGCCTTGCCCTCCAGGGAGAGCGTGGCGCCCTCCACCTTCTCGAAGTGCTCCAGCTCCAGCTGGAAGAGCTTGACCATCTCGACGGCGAGGCCGGCGGTGCCGGCGATGCCGACCGCGGAGTACTCGTCCGCCGGGAACACCTTCTCGATGTCCCGCTGCGCGATCATGTTGCCCATGGTGGCGCGCCGGTCACCCGCGAGCACGACGCCCCCCGGGAACGTCGCGGCCACGATGGTGGTGCCGTGCGGCGCCTCGACGATCCCGTCCGGCAGCTTCCGGTTCCCCGGGAGCATCTCCGGCGAGTGGTCGGCGAGGAAGTCGATGAAGGACGAGGACCCCGGCGTCAGGAAGGCTGCCGGTAGACGCCCTGTGCTACGAGTGTTGGGTTCCACAGGTTTCCTTCCACGTATGCGGCTGCACGCCTGATGACGTCTGGCCGATCCTTGAGTTGCCCCAGAGCCGCGTCGCAGCTGAAGCACAGTACGCCTCGGACCTTACCCGTCCGATGATCGTGATCCACATGCTCCGCCGGACCCTCCTGGCAGATCACGCGGACACCACCCTGGTCGACGACCATCCGGTCGCGCTCGGCTTCGGTGATGCCGTACATGCGCTTGAGATGCCCGGCCCTCCCCTGGGCCTTCTTGCACACCTTGCAGCGGGTGGCGAGGCCGTCCGAGGCGGTGGCGTTGCGATGCCAGTCGTCGTGCGGCTTGATCTCACCGCATTGCCGACAGAGCTTGTGCCCCACCGGTACGTCCGCCGTGCTTCGGACGGCCTTGCCCTTGGCTGCCTGCCTGATCCGGTAGCGCTCGGCCCCGTAGGCCGAAACGCATTCCCGGCACCTCGCCTGCAGTCCGTCACCGCGATTGCAGTCCCGCGCGAATCCAGTCAGCGGGATGTCCCTCCCGCAACCGCGGCAATGTTTGACGGCCTCCGACATATCCCCACCCCTGCGACTTCACCTTCGATTCGAAGGCTACTGGCCACCTTTCTGTACGAAACTTCGGACGAACTCCTCGGCATTCTCCTCGAGCACGTCGTCGATCTCGTCGAGGACCGAGTCAACGTCCTCGCTCAGCTTCTCCTGGCGTTCCTTGAGGTCGGAGTTCGCCTCCGTGGTGGTCTCCTCGACCTCCTCCGTGGAACGCGTGGCCTTCTGCTGCCCGCCGCCGGTGTCCTTGGCCGCCATTTCCTCACCCCGCTCGAATCGGATCGCTCGGACATGTGCTGCTGGGGTCCTGCAAGATCAGACCCTACAAGCCGGGACCGACATCGGCCCCCGCATTTCCGCAACGCCCGTGCACTGCTTTCATGATTCCCAGGGCCCGGGCATTTCAGGCCCCTTTTCCGGTCTCGAATCAGCTGCCGGAGAGGACCCTGACGAGTTCCTCCGCCGTGCGGCAGCGGTCCAGCAGGGCCCCCACATGGGCCTTGGTGCCGCGCAGCGGCTCCAGGGTCGGTACGCGCTGGAGCGAGTCGCGACCCGGCAGGTCGAAGATCACCGAGTCCCAGGACGCGGCGGCGACGTCGTCGGCGTACTGCTCCAGGCAGCGGCCCCGGAAGTAGGCCCTGGTGTCCTCCGGGGGCGCCGTCTCGGCCCGCTCCACCTCGGCCTCGTCCAGGAGCCGCTTCATGCGGCCGCGGGCCACCAGACGGTTGTACAGGCCCTTGTCGGGCCGCACGTCCGCGTACTGGAGGTCCACCAGGTGCAGCCGGGGCGCGTCCCACTCCAGCGCGTCCCGGCGCCGGTAGCCCTCCATGAGCTCCCGCTTGGCGACCCAGTCCAGCTCGCCGGCGAGGCTCATCGGGTCGTTCTCGAGGCGGTTGAGGGTGTCCTCCCACCGGGCGAGGACGTCCTTGGTCTGGTCGTCGGCGTCGGAGCCGTACCGCTCGTCCACGTACTTCCTGGCCAGCTCGAAGTACTCCATCTGGAGCTGGACGGCGGTGAGCGTCCGGCCGCTGCGCAGCGTGACGAGGTACTGGAGGGACGGGTCGTGGGAGACGTGGTGGAGGGTGCGGACGGGCTGGTCGACGGCGAGGTCGACGGTGATGAAGCCGTCCTCGATCATGGAGAGGACCAGCGCCGTGGTGCCGAGCTTCAGATAGGTGGAGATCTCGGAGAGGTTGGCGTCCCCGATGATCACGTGCAGCCGGCGGTACTTCTCGGCGTCGGCGTGCGGCTCGTCGCGGGTGTTGATGATGGGGCGCTTGAGGGTGGTCTCCAGCCCGACCTCGACCTCGAAGTAGTCGGCGCGCTGGCTGATCTGGAAGCCGTTCTCGCGCCCGTCCTGGCCGATGCCGACGCGGCCGGCGCCGGTGACGACCTGCCGGGAGACGAAGAAGGGCGTCAGGTGGCGCACGATGTCCGAGAAGGGGGTCTCCCGCTTCATCAGGTAGTTCTCGTGCGTGCCGTAGGAGGCGCCCTTGTTGTCGGTGTTGTTCTTGTAGAGGTGGATCGGCTGGGCGCCGGGGAGCTGGGCGGCGCGCTCGGCCGCCTCGGCCATGATCCGCTCGCCGGCCTTGTCCCAGAGGACGGCGTCGCGCGGGTTGGTGACCTCGGGGGCGCTGTACTCGGGGTGGGCGTGGTCCACGTAGAGCCGGGCGCCGTTGGTGAGGATCACGTTGGCGAGGCCGATGTCCTCGTCGGTGAGCTGGCTGGAGTCGGCGACCTCGCGGGCGAGGTCGAAGCCGCGGGCGTCCCGCAGCGGGTTCTCCTCCTCGAAGTCCCAGCGGGCGCGGCGCGCCCGGTGCATCGCCGCGGCGTAGGCGTTGACGATCTGGGACGAGGTGAGCATGGCATTGGCGTTCGGGTGTCCCGGGACGGAGATCCCGTACTCCGTCTCGATGCCCATTACTCGCCGTACGGTCATGCGGCCCTCCTTGCCCGGCGGCGCTCAGTGCGCGACTCGGCGGTACCGAAGAGCCTAGAGCGGCTCCGCGCTGGTGGGGAGATCGTTTGAGGTTTTTCCCGGCGTGGCCGGAATTTCTTCCGACACGAATGCGACGGCTGCGGATGCCCGTTTTCCGGACATCCGCAGCCGGTGTGCGCTTCTACAGGTACTGACCGGTGTTGGCCACCGTGTCGATGGAGCGCCCGGTGTCCGCGCCCTGCTTTCCGGTGACGAGGGTGCGGATGAAGACGATCCGCTCGCCCTTCTTTCCGGAGATGCGGGCCCAGTCGTCGGGGTTGGTGGTGTTGGGCAGGTCCTCGTTCTCCTTGAACTCGTCCACGCAGGCCTGGAGGAGGTGGGAGATGCGGATGCCCTTCTGGTTGTGGTCGAGGAATGCCTTGATGGCCATCTTCTTGGCCCGGTCGACGATGTTCTGGATCATCGCGCCGGAGTTGAAGTCCTTGAAGTACAGGACTTCCTTGTCACCGTTGGCGTACGTGACTTCGAGGAAGCGGTTCTCCTCGGATTCCGCGTACATCTGCTCGACGACGGACTGGATCATCCCGTGGGCGGCGGCGGCCTTGGAGCCGCTGTGCTCGGAGACGTCGTCCGTGTGGAGCGGGAGGTTGGCGGTGAGGTACTTCGCGAAGATGTCCTTCGCCGCCTCGGCGTCCGGACGCTCGATCTTGATCTTCACGTCGAGCCGGCCGGGCCTCAGGATCGCGGGGTCGATCATGTCCTCGCGGTTGGAGGCGCCGATCACGATGACGTTCTCCAGGCCCTCGACGCCGTCGATCTCGGCGAGCAGCTGGGGGACGATGGTGTTCTCCACGTCCGAGCTGACGCCGGATCCGCGGGTGCGGAAGAGCGACTCCATCTCGTCGAAGAAGACGATGACGGGGGTGCCTTCGCTGGCCTTCTCACGGGCCCGCTGGAAGACCAGGCGGATGTGCCGCTCGGTCTCGCCGACGTACTTGTTGAGGAGCTCGGGGCCCTTGATGTTGAGGAAGTAGGACTTCCCCGCGGGCTGGCCGGTGACCTCGGCGACCTTCTTGGCCAGGGAGTTGGCGACGGCCTTGGCGATGAGCGTCTTGCCGCAGCCCGGCGGCCCGTAGAGCAGGATGCCCTTGGGCGGCCGCAGTTCGTGCTCCTTGAACAGGTCGGGGTAGAGGTACGGGAGCTCGACCGCGTCGCGGATCAGCTCGATCTGGTTGCCCAGGCCGCCGATCTTCTCGTAGTCGACGTCCGGGACCTCTTCGAGGACGAGTTCCTCGACCTCGCTCTTGGGCACGACCTCGTAGACGTAGCCGGACCTGGAGTCGAACAGCAGGGCGTCGCCGGCGCGGATGGTGACGTCCAGCAGAGGCTCGGCGAGCCTCACCACCCGCTCCTCGTCGGTGTGCCCCACCACCAGGGCGCGCTCGCCGTCCTCAAGGATCTCCTTGAGGGTGACGATCTCCCCGGCGCGCTCGAACTCCATGGCCTCCACCACGTTGAGCGCCTCGTTGAGCATGACTTCCTGGCCGCGCCGGAGCTCTTCGAGCTCGACGCTGGGGCTCACGTTCACCCGGAGCTTGCGGCCCCCGGTGAAGATGTCGCACGTGCCGTCCTCGTTGGCCTGCAGGAAGACACCGAAGCCGGCCGGCGGCTGCGCGAGCCGGTCGACCTCCTCCTTGAGGGCCACGATCTGGTCGCGTGCCTCACGGAGCGTGTTCGCCAGCCTTTCGTTCTGCGCGGACACGCCGGCCAGGTTCGTCTGCAGCTCGACGATCCGCTCTTCGAGAATCCTCGTGTGTCGCGGAGAGTCGGCGAGCTTGCGGCGCAGGACGGCGATTTCCTGCTCGAGATAGGCAACCTGGCCGGCAGGGTCTTCAGACCCCCGCCCCGGCCGGATGCCGCGGTTGATGTCGTCGTCGTGGGCTGCCACGGTCCTCACCTCCTCCAAGGGGAGCTGGACGCATCCTGACCCTACCTGCGTGGGTGATGATTGAAACCCCTAGATCAAAAAGACTCCGGGGCGTGTCCGATCTTCACCCTTGCGCTTCCCCTTCTCGCCAGGGGAATACCCACCCTTCACGCTCTGAAAGCGGGCAGTTGTATCGTCGTGAGGGTTCAACACCCGCGGGTCGCGGCCTCAATTGTCCGCGCGGAGCAGAAACGGCAGAAGAGATGAGCGTGCAGCACGAGTCGCCGGCCGACGGGGCCGAGGAGGCCCTGGAGGTCTGGATCGACCAGGACCTGTGCACCGGGGACGGGATCTGCGCGCAGTACGCTCCCGAGGTCTTCGAACTGGACATCGACGGGCTCGCGTATGTGAAGAGCGCCGACGACGAGCTGCTGCAGGACGCGGGGGCGACGACCCCGGTGCCGCTGCCGCTGCTGCAGGACGTGGTGGACTCCGCGAAGGAGTGCCCGGGCGACTGCATCCACGTGCGGCGGGTCCGGGACCGCGTCGAGGTGTACGGCCCCGACGCGGACTGACGGTCAGACGCCGCGCGCCTCCGCGCCCGCGGAGCGGACGAAGGCGCCGCCGGTCCAGTCCCAGCCGACCTGCTCCTTCACGTCGGGGCAGCAGCTGGGGACGTCGGGGGACGAGTAGCCGAGCAGGGTGGCGCGGACGGCTCCGTCGCGGATCGCGAGGCCGGTGACGCTGCGCTGCTCGCTCGGGTCGACGAGCGTGGCCACCACGCGCGCGGGGGCGTCGTCGCCGCGGCCGCGGGTGAGCACGTACAGGCCGGAGGGCGGGGTTCCGGATCCGGCTTCGCAGTGTACGACCGCAACGGTCTCGGGGTTCTCGTCGCCGTCCAGGTCGCCGGTGACGGCCCGGGCGACCCGGTGCGGCACTCCCCCGCACCCGAGGGGGTAGTCGGCCGTGCCGGCGTCCGGCGCGGCGGCCGGGCCGGGGGCCGCGGGGGCGGAAGCGGAAGCCGTGGCGGGACCCGCTTCGGCGGCGCGGGGGGTCAGGGCGCCGGCGAGGGCGACGACCGCGGCGGTCGCGGTGGCGGTGGCCAGCCAGTGCAGCGGCCGGGCGTGGGTGTGCGCGAGGTCCACGGGGTCCGGGGCGGCGGAGGGCTGCACGCGAGACGTCTCCTGTGAGGGTCGTGCCGAGGGGTTGCGGGCATCGTGCCACACGTCACAGGACTGCGGAACAGCCGGGGGGTACCGAACAGGGGGCCGTACGGGCGGCGCGAACGCGGCGACGCCGCCGTCCGGTTCCCCGTGGTGCGGGAGGAGCGGGCGGCGGCGTCGTCGGGGTTCTGTCGGGGCGTCAGCCCTTGTTGGGGCCGTCGTAGTCCTCGCCGTAGGCGCCCTTGGCGGGGCGGCGGCGGCGCATGGGGGGCTCGACGCCGTCCGCGAGGCGGCGGGCGGTGACGAGGAAGCCGGTGTGGCCGATCATGCGGTGGTCCGGGCGGACGGCCAGGCCCTCGACGTGCCAGTTGCGGATCATGGATTCCCAGGGCTGCGGCTCGGCGTAGCAGCCGATCTCGCGGATGGACTCCACGGTGCGGGCGAGCTGGGTGGTGGTGGCCACGTAGCAGCAGAGGATGCCGCCCGGGACGAGGCTCTTGGAGACGGCCTCCAGGCACTCCCAGGGGGCGAGCATGTCGAGGATGACCCGGTCGACGTCGGTGTCGGTCAGGTTGTCCTGGAGGTCGCCGACGGTGAGCTGCCAGGCCGGGTGGGGACCGCCGAAGTAGCGCTCGACGTTGCCCTTGGCGATCTCGGCGAAGTCCTCGCGGCGCTCGTAGGAGTGCAGCATGCCGCTGTCGCCGATGGCGCGGAGCAGGAAGCTGCTGAGCGAGCCGGAACCCACGCCGGCCTCCACGACGCGCGCGCCGGGGAAGATGTCGGCGAAGGCGAGGATCTGTCCCGCGTCCTTCGGGTAGACCACGGCGGCGCCGCGGGGCATGGACAGGACGTAGTCGGGGAGCAGGGGGCGCAGCGCGAGGTAGGCGACGTTTCCGGTGGTGCGGACAACGCTGCCCTCGGGTGCGCCGATCAGCTCGTCGTGCGGGAAGGAACCCTTGTGGGTGTGGAAGTTCTTTCCCTCTTCGAGCGTGAACGTGTAGTGGCGGCCCTTGGGGTCGGTCAGCTGAACCTGGTCCCCGACCTTGAAGGGCCCGCGTCGGCGGGCGGCACCGGTCGGTTCGGACATGGGAACAGAGTACCGGTGTTACTGGGACGGTCGTGCCATGGCCTTCACGAAGGCGCGCTCGACGTCGGTGGTGGCGAGGACGCCGTAGATCGCGCCGGTCTCCTCGACGACCAGGTACTCGGTGGCGGGGGTGGCGCGGAGGTGGTCGAGGAGCGGCTGGCCGGTGAGTTCGGCGGGGACGCGCATGCCCGGGGTGAGGTCCTGGGCGAGGGTGGTGACGGCGACCCAGGGGCGGCGGTGCTGGGGGACGGCGGCGATGGCGGCCTCGCGGACGATGCCGGTGGGGTCGCCGGTGGCGTCGACGACGACGAGGGCGCGGGCGCCGGCCTCGTTGGCGCGGCGGAGCGCCTCGGAGAGGGGGGTGGCGGGTTCGACGGGGATGGCGCGGCGGGTGAGGGCGCGGGCGCGGAGGTCGGGGAGGTGTTCGCGGAGGCGGGCCATGCGGAGGCTGTTGCCGGCGCCGGTCCAGATGATGGCGGCCAGGATGGCGGCGAGGAGGGCGTCGGTGACGGTGGTGAAGCCGTCGATGTCGGCGGTGGAGTTGCCGAGCCAGCCGGTGCGGGTGAGGAGGGGGAGGCCGATGAGGACGGTGACGGCGAGCGCGCGGCCGACCCAGGCGGCGGCGACGGTGCCGCTCATGGGCTTGCCGGTGATCTTCCAGACGATCGCGCGGAGCATCCGGCCGCCGTCGAGGGGGAGGCCCGGGAGGAGGTTGAAGATCGCGACGATGAGGTTGGAGATCATCAGGCCGGCGAGGAGGACGCCGGGCACGGTGCCGGGCTCGACGGCGTACATGGCGAGGTAGAAGAGGCCGGCGAGGACGAGGGAGAGGAGGGGGCCGACGAAGGCGAGGACGAATTCGCGGCCGGGGGTCTCGGACTCCTTCTCGATCTCGGAGACGCCGCCGAAGAACTGGAGCTGGATGCGCCGCACGGGGAGCTTGAAGCGGAGGGCTGCGACGGTGTGGGCGAGCTCGTGGACGAGGACGGAGGCGTAGAAGGCGACGGCGAAGAAGAGGGAGACCAGGTAGCGGGCGGCCCCGAGCTCGGGCAGGACCCGCTCGATCTGGTCGCCGAAGACCCAGGTGATGAGGGCGGCGACCAGGAACCAGCTGGGGGCGACGTAGACGGGCACGCCGAAGGGCCGTCCCATGAGGATCCCGCCGCCGGGCTCCTCGGTCCGCTGCGGCTTGGGCTCGTCCTGGTTCACGGGTTCCTCTCGTCGCCGGGGGTGACCGCGCCGGTGCGTCACTGGTCGATCATGCAGCGCGACGGGTCATGCGTCGATGGTATGCGGCTCGCTGTCGGTGGCGGGTCGTAGGGTCTGTGTCATGAGTACGAGCGAGCGGCTCCCGGAGGGGCCCCGGGCGCCCATGTCGTTGTCGCCGTCGCGGGCGGGCGACTTCATGCAGTGTCCCCTGTTGTACCGGTTCCGGGTGATCGACCGGCTGCCGGAGAAGCCGAGCGCGGCGGCGACGCGGGGGACGCTGGTGCACGCGGTGCTGGAGCGGCTCTTCGACGACCCGGCGGCGGAGCGGACGGTGCCGCGGGCGAAGGCGATGGTCCCCGGGCAGTGGGACCGGTTGCTGGAGGCGCGGCCGGAGCTGGGCGAGCTGTTCGCGGACGATCCGGGGGGCGAGCGGCTCGGGCAGTGGCTGGCGGAGGCCGAGGCGCTGGTGGAGCGGTGGTTCACGCTGGAGGACCCGGCGCGGCTGGAGCCGGCCGAGCGCGAGCTGTTCGTGGAGACGGAGCTGGAGTCGGGGCTGCGGCTGCGCGGGGTGATCGACCGGGTGGACGTCGCGCCGACGGGCGAGGTGCGGATCGTCGACTACAAGACGGGCAAGGCGCCGCGGCCTGAGTACAGCGAGGGCGCGCTGTTCCAGATGACCTTCTACGCGCTGGTGGTGTGGCGGCTGCGGGGCGTGATCCCGCGCCGGCTGCAGCTGGTGTACCTGGGCAGCGGGGACGTGCTGACGTACGACCCGGTGGAGGCGGACCTGCGGCGGGTGGAGCGGAAGCTGCACGCGCTGTGGGACGCGATCCGGACGGCGACGGAGACGGGCGACTGGCGGCCGCGGCCGACGAAGCTGTGCGGCTGGTGCGATCACCGGGCGGTGTGTCCGGAGTTCGGGGGGACTCCCCCGGCGTATCCGCTGGAGATCGTTTCCGCGCGCCCGGCGGAGTCGGGCGAATCGGGGCAGGGCAGAATGGGCGGCGACCGGCCCGCCTCGTGAAGGAGCCCCTGTGACGATTCGCGTCCTCCTGGTCGACGACCAGCCGCTGCTGCGCACCGGTTTCCGGATGATCCTGGAGGCGGAGCAGGACCTGGCGGTGGTGGGCGAGGCCGGTGACGGTCTGCAGGCGCTGGACCAGGTGCGGGCGCTCCAGCCCGACGTGGTGCTGATGGACATCCGGATGCCGCGGATGGACGGGGTGGAGGCGACCCGGCAGATCACCGGGCCCGGCCGGGACGGTCCGGCGAAGGTGCTGGTGCTGACCACCTTCGATCTGGACGAGTACGTGGTGGAGGCGCTGCGCGCGGGCGCCAGCGGCTTCCTGCTGAAGGACGCCCCGGCGACGGAGCTGGTGCAGGCGATCCGGGTGGTGGCGGCGGGCGAGGCGATGCTGGCCCCGTCGATCACGCGGCGGCTGCTCGACAAGTACTCGGCGCACCTGCCGACGGGCGAGGAGCAGGTGCCGGACACGCTGGGCACGCTGACCGACCGCGAGGTGGAGGTCTTGAAGCTGGTCGCCAAGGGGCTGTCGAACGCGGAGATCGCGGCGGACCTGTTCGTGAGCGAGACGACGGTGAAGACGCACGTGGGCCACGTGCTGACGAAGCTGGGCCTGCGCGACCGGGTGCAGGCGGCGGTGTACGCGTACGAGAGCGGTCTGGTGCGTCCGGGGGCCAACGGCCAGTAGGGCGGAGCGGTACGCGGAGGGGCCCGGCGCGCGGGATGCGCGCCGGGCCCCTCCGCGTACCCGGGGGACGGGGGTCAGCTCTTGCGGATCTCCCAGAAGCGGAAGACCGTCGAGGCGTCGAGGGTCCATTCGAGGCCGGTGACGCCGTCGCGGGTGACGGCGTACTGCTTGCCCTGCCAGAGCGGGAGGAGGGGGAGCTCCTCGGCGACGGCGTCCTGGATGGCGCCGAACTCCTCGTCGGTGGCGGAGCGGTCGGTGGTGGCGGCGGTCTTCGGCAGGAGGGTGCCGGTGATCGCCTTGTTCTCGTAGTGGTTGGAGAGGACGTTGCCCTCGCCGAAGAAGGGGGCGGTGAAGTTGTCGGCGTCGGGGTAGTCGGGGACCCAGCCCTTGACGTAGACGCCGTACTTGCCGGCGGCGATGTCCTTCTCGTACTGCTCGAAGGGGACGGACTTCACGTCGGCGGCGAAGAGGCCGCTGGCGTTGAGCTGGGCGGCGATGGCCTTGAGCTCGGCGTCGGTGGAGGGGCCGTAGCGGCTGGGGGTGGACCAGAGGGTGAGGGTGACCTTGTCCTTGATGCCGCCGGCCCGCAGCGCCCGCTTCGCCTTGGCCTTGTCGGGGGCGCCGTAGGTGTCGAAGAAGGCGGTGTTGTGGCCGTTGATGCCGGCCGGGACGATCGAGTAGAGCGGGGTGGCGGTCGACTGGTAGACGTCCTCGACGAGGGCGTCGCGGTCGACGAGGTGGGCTATCGCCTTGCGGACGGCGAGCTTGCCGACGACGGGGTCCTTCGTGTTGAAGACGAGGTGCTGGACCTCGGCGCTGCCGCCCTGGACGACCTGGACGTCGCGGTGGTCGCTGGACGTCTCCAGGGCGGTGATGTCGGCGGCGGAGAGGCCTCGGTAGGCGATGTCGACGTCGCCGTCGGTGAAGGCCTTGGCGAGGGCGGAGCGGTCGCCCTTGAAGAGCTTGAGGGCGATCTTGTCGTTGCGGCGCTCCGCGGTGCCCCGGTAGCCGGTGTTGGCGGAGAAGACGGCCTCGCTGTCGCCGAAGGAGTCCAGCTTGTAGGGGCCGGAGCCGACGGCCTTGCCGTCGGTGCGGAGCGCGTCGGCGGGGTACTCGCGGTGGTCGACGATGGAGCCGGCGCCGGAGGCGATCTTGCTGGGGAAGGTGGCGTCCGGGACCTTGAGGCGGAAGACGACGGTCCGCTCGTCGGGGGTCTCGATGGTGTCGATGGTGGAGAGCAGCGGTGCGGGGCCGGAGGGGTCGGCGATCCTCAGGGCGCGCTCGAAGGAGAACTTGACGTCCTCGGAGGTGAGCGGGTTGCCGTTGGAGAACTTCAGGCCGGGGCGCAGCGTGCAGGTGTAGACGGTGCTGCCGTCGTCGAAGCCGCACTTGTCGGCGGCCTCGGGCTCGGGCAGGGAGCCGCCCCTGGGGAAGGCGAGGAGGGACTGGAAGACGTTGTTGAACAGCAGCCAGGAGCCGGGGTCGTAGCCGGCCGCGGGGTCGGTCGCCAGGATCTCGTCGGACATGCCGACGCGGACGGCGCCGGCCGTGTCGGAGCCCTGGCCCTGCTCGGTGCCGCAGCCGCCGAGGAGGGCGGCGGAGAGGCCCGCGGCGAGCGGGGCGGTCAGCCACTTGTGGTGCGTCTTCACAGAACTTGCCTCGTGATCTCTTGCCAGGCCGGCCGCGCGTGGCCGCGCGGCCGGTACAACGAAGGGGTCAGGCGGTGGTGCCGCGGCTCAGCTCCCAGAGCAGCAGGTCCGAAGAGGTGTTGAGGGCGTACTCGACACCGTTGATGTCGTCGCGGGCGGCGACGTACTGCTTGCCCTGCCAGAGCGGCAGGACGGGCACGTCCTGGGCGACGATCTTCTGGATCTGGTGGTAGACGGGGGTCGCGGCGGTGCGGTCGGCCTGGCGGCGGGACCGCGGGATGAGCTGTTCGCGGACGGTCTTGTTGACGTAGGGGGTGCCGAGGAAGTTGTCGCTGTCGAGGAAGGGCGCGACGTAGTTGTCCGGGTCCGGGTAGTCGGGGAACCAGCCGAGGCCGTAGACGGCGTAGTCGCCGCGGCGCTGGGCGGGGCGGAACTCGGACCAGGCGGTGCCCTTGACGGTGACGTCGAAGAGTTCGCTCGCGACGAGCTGGTTCTTCAGCGTCGCGAACTCCTGGGCGGTCTCGGCGCCGTAGTGGTCGGTGGTGTAGTTGAGGGTGACCTTGACGGGGGTCTTCACGCCGGCCTTGCGGAGGATGGCGGCGGCGCGGTCGGGGTCGCCCTCGCCGTACTCCTCGTAGAAGGGGGTGGCGTGGCCGCTGATGCTGGAGGGGATGAGCGAGTAGAGCGGCTCGGCGGTGGGGCCGTACACGCGGTTGACGAGGGCGCCGCGGTCGATGACGGCGGCCATGGCCTGGCGGACGGCCTTCTCCTCGACGGCGGGGGCCTTGGTGTTGAAGCCGAGGTAGCGGATCTCCAGGCCGGGGACCTCGGAGACGCGGATGCCGTCGGTGGGCGTCTCGGTGAGGTCGCGGATCTGCTCCTGGGAGAGGGAGCGGGCCATCATGTCGATGTCCTTGCTCTCCAGGGCCTTGCCCATGGCGCCGGCGTCGGCGTAGGCGCGGAGTTCGACCTGCTCGTTGCGGGGCGTGATGTCGCCCTTGTAGCGGGGGTTGCGGGAGAAGACGAAGCGGGTGGCCTCCTCGCCGTCGCGCTCGGCCTTGAGGGTGTAGGGGCCGGAGCCGTCGACCTGGAAGCCCTCGCGGAGCTTGTCGGCGGCGTACTTGTCCTTGCTGAGGATGCCGGCGACGGGGGTGGAGAGCTTGTACGGGAAGGTGGCGTCGGGGGCGTTGAGGTGGAAGACGACCTCGCGGTCGCCCTTGGTCTCGACGGTGTCGACGGTCGACAGGAGGGCGGCGGCGCCATTGTCGGACTTGATCTTCCGGACCCGGTCGATGGAGTACTTGACGTCCTCGGCGGTGACGGGGGTGCCGTCGGCGAAGGTGAGGCCGGAGCGCAGGACGCAGCGGTAGCTCTCGCTGGCGGTGTCGGTGAAGGCGCAGCTCTCGGCGGCCTCGGGCACGGGGTCGCCGCCGCCGCGGGGGACGTGGACCAGGGTCTGCACGGTCTGGCGGAGGATGTTCCACGCGCCGGTGTCGTAGGCGTAGGCGGGGTCGAGGGGGGCGGGCGCGTCCTCGGTGGCGACGAACCGGTCGGTGGTGCCGACGACGATGGCTCTGTCGTCCCCTCCCGTGCCGCAGGCGGCGAGCAGCGGGGCGAGCAGTCCGGCCACGGCCGGCAGCACCAAGGTCTTGCGGTTCATCACGGGACGTTCTCCTCAGCCGGCCTGGGGTACAGCGGTCATGACGACACTCCGCCGCCGGCCGCCCGGTCGGGGCGGGAGCGATCGGGCCGGGAAGTTGCGATCGGTCCTGTGTTCTCGGCGACTTGGGTATGCGCCGGTGCACGCGGTGATAGCGGCGAAGTACTCGCGAAAGATTAGTGGGCGGCGCCGCTATTGCCGGACGGGGTGGCCGGTGGAGGGTAATCGCAGGGTGATCATGAATGCGGTCGCTTCGATAGTCATGCGGTGCGCGAGGCGGACGGTCCCGAGCGAATCGGGACACAAGGGGGCGGCGGACGTCCGCATTCCGGGCAGGGGACGACGTCAGGCCACCCCTCGGCAAGCACGCTGGGTGACCAAGGTCACGCGGCCGCAATTCGAGGGATGGCCTGATCCAATTGCACGGGAGCCGTGCGGGGGAAGGCGCCGGAAGGGATCTTCGGCGAATCCCCGGAGAAAGCCCGGAGAAAGCTCAGAAAAAGCTCAGATTCCGGAGACGAGGGTCCTCAGGAACGGGACGTCGACCTCTTCGAGCGAGCGGACCACGACCCGGCCGGGCAGCGCGGGGATCGGGGCGACGGAGGGCACGGCGACGACCCGGCAGCCGGCCGCCTCGGCGGCGGCGACGCCGGTGGCGGTGTCCTCGATGACCGCGCACAGGGCGGGGTCGGCGCCGACGCCGCGCGCGGCGGTCAGGTACGGCTCCGGGTGCGGCTTGGTGCGGCTGACCTCGTCCCCGGCGACGGTGAGGTGGAAGCGGTCGCGGCCGACGGACTCCAGGACGCGGTCGATGATCCGCCGGTGGGAGGCGGAGACCAGGGCGGTGGGGATGGCGTGCCGGGCCAGTTCGGCGAGGAGCCGCTCGGCGCCGGGCATCAGCGGGACGCCGCGGTCGATGCGCTGCTCGAACTTCTCGTTGAGCAGCACGGTGATCTCGTCGAGGGTGATGTCGGCGCCGGTGGACTCGATCAGGTAGCCCGCGCTGCGGGTCATGGGGCCGCCGACCACGATGTCCCGCCACGTCTCGTCGAGCCGGTGCCCGAGGTCGGCGAAGACCTCGACCTCGGCGTCCCACCAGAAGCCCTCGGTGTCGACGAGGGTCCCGTCCATGTCGAGGAAGACCGCCTGCAGGGCGGAGCTTCCGTTGGCGCGGAACAGGGACGCGGGGACCGTACTGGTCATCCGGCACACCTCCATGGAGGGACGGAAAGGCCGGCCCCCGCTCCCGGTACGGGGAGGAGGGCCGGCCTGCACTGGACCGACCAGTGTACGTCCCGATCACCGCCGGCGCGGATATTTGCGGGCCGGCGTCGGCGGACGGTCGTCAGGCGCTCATCGGGCGCTCACCTGGCGTTGAAGTACTTCGCCTCGGGGTGGTGGAGGACGATCGCGTCGGTGGACTGCTCGGGGTGGAGCTGGAACTCCTCGGAGAGGTGCACCCCGATCCGCTCCGGTCGGAGCAGTTCGGCGATCTTGGCGCGGTCCTCCAGGTCGGGGCAGGCGCCGTAGCCGAGGGAGAAGCGGGCGCCGCGGTACTTGAGGTCGAACATGTCCTCGACCTTGTCCGGGTCCTCGCCGCCGAAGCCGAGTTCGGCCCGCACGCGCGCGTGCCAGTACTCGGCGAGGGCCTCGGCCAGCTGCACGGAGAGGCCGTGCAGCTCCAGGTAGTCGCGGTAGGAGTCGGAGGCGAAGAGCTCGGCGGTGGCCTCGCCGATGCGGGATCCGACGGTGACGACCTGGAGTCCGACGACGTCGGTCTCCCCGGACTCCTCGGGACGGAAGAAGTCGGCGAGGCAGAGGCGGCGGCCGCGGCGCTGGCGGGGGAAGGTGAAGCGGGTCCGCTCGTGGCCCGCCTCGTCGAGGATGATCAGGTCGTCGCCCTTGGAGACGCACGGGAAGTAGCCGTGGACGACGGCCGCCTCCAGCAGGTTCTCGGTGTGCAGCCGCTCCAGCCAGCCGCGCAGCCGCGGCCGGCCCTCGGTCTCCACCAGCTCCTCGTACGTCGGTCCGTCGCCGGTCCGGTTCTGCTTGAGGCCCCACTGGCCCTTGAAGAGGGCGCCCTCGTCGAGCCAGGAGGCGTAGTCCTTGAGCGGGATGCCCTTGACGACGCGGGTGCCCCAGAACGGCGGGGTGGGGACGGGGTTGTCGGTGGCCACGTCGGAGCGGCCGCCGGGCTCGGGCTCGTCGACCTGGAGGGCGGCGGTGCCCTTGGGGACCCGGCGCTGCTTCAGTTCGGGGAGCACGGCTCCGGGGACGCCGCGCTTGACGGCGACGAGCGCGTCCATGAGGCGCAGGCCCTCGAAGGCGTCCCGGGCGTAGCGGACCTCGCCCTGGTAGATCTCGTGGAGGTCCTGCTCGACGTAGGCCCTGGTCAGGGCGGCGCCGCCGAGGATCACCGGGTACTTGGCGGCGAGGTCGCGCTGGTTCAGCTCCTCCAGGTTCTCCTTCATGATCACCGTGGACTTCACCAGGAGGCCGGACATGCCGATGACGTCGGCCCGGTGTTCCTCGGCGGCCTCCAGGATCGCGGAGACGGGCTGCTTGATGCCGATGTTGACGACGTTGTAGCCGTTGTTGGAGAGGATGATGTCGACGAGGTTCTTGCCGATGTCGTGGACGTCGCCGCGGACGGTGGCGAGCACGATCGTGCCCTTGCCGTCGGCGTCGGACTTCTCCATGTGCGGTTCGAGGTGGGCGACCGCGGTCTTCATGACCTCGGCGGACTGGAGCACGAACGGCAGCTGCATCTGGCCGGAGCCGAAGAGCTCGCCGACGGTCTTCATGCCGTCGAGGAGGGTGTCGTTGACGATGTCGAGGGCCGGGGTGGTGGTCAGGGCCTCGTCGAGGTCGGCCTCCAGGCCGTTCTTCTCGCCGTCGATGATCCGGCGCTTGAGGCGCTCCTCCAGCGGCAGCGCGGCCAGCTCCTCGGCCTTGCCGGCCTTGAGGGACTTGGCGGTGGCGCCCTCGAAGAGGGCCATCAGCTTCTGGAGCGGGTCGTAGGCCGGTTCGTCTCCCTGCTGGGGGCGCCGCCGGTCGTAGATCAGGTCGAGCGCGGTGGTGACCTGCTCCTCGTCGAAGCGGGCGATCGGGAGGATCTTCGAGGCGTGGACGATGGCCGAGTCCAGGCCGGCCTTCACGCACTCGTCCAGGAAGACCGAGTTGAGCAGGATGCGGGCGGCCGGGTTGAGGCCGAAGGAGATGTTCGACAGGCCCAGGGTCGTCTGGACGTCCGGGTGGCGGCGCTTGAGCTCGCGGATCGCCTCGATCGTGGCGATGCCGTCCTTGCGGGACTCCTCCTGACCGGTGCAGATGGTGAAGGTCAGGGTGTCGATGAGGATGTCCGACTCGTGGATGCCCCAGTTGCCGGTGAGGTCGTCGATGATCCGCTCGGCGATGGCGACCTTGTGCTCGACGGTGCGGGCCTGTCCCTCCTCGTCGATGGTGAGGGCGATGAGCGCGGCGCCGTGCTCCTGGGCGAGGCGGGTGACCTTGGCGAAGCGGGACTCGGGGCCGTCGCCGTCCTCGTAGTTGACCGAGTTGATGACCGCGCGTCCGCCGAGCTTCTCCAGGCCCGCCCG